>NZ_JBIVPT010000007.1:149881-378954 GCF_044754785.1 Streptomyces sp. NPDC092952
GCCCCCGCGCCGCCCCGGCCCCGGGCCGCCCCCCGCGCCGGGGGGGGCCCCGGGGGGGGGGGGGGGGGGGGGGGGGCGGCCCCCGCCCCCCCCCCCCCCCCCCCCCCCGACGCTGCCCCGGGGCCGCTCAGTGGGCCGGGGTCTCCAGCAGGGTGCGCAGCCTGGTCGTACGGTCCTGGGCCGGCGGCTCGGCGACCGCGCGCGGAAGGGCCTGGTCCACTCCGTGGACCACCGACAGATGCCGCTCGCCCCGGCCGAAGGCCGTGTACACCCAGGAGCGGCTCAGCCCCTGCGCCGCGTCGCCGGGGAGGACGACGACCACCGCGGGCCACCGCGTGCCGGCCGCCTGGTGGGCGGTGAGGGCCCAGCCGTGGCGGACACAGGACGCCACCCGCTCCTGCGGGACGACGACCGGGGTGCCCGCGCAGTCCAGCCGCAGCCCCTCGGCATCGGCGGAGACGACCACCGCGCCCACGATCCGGCCGGGTGCCGGGACGTGGACGACGCGGTCGCCCGGGTCGAAGCCGCCGAACCGGCCCGGTCCCGGGTTGAGCCGCTGCTTCAGAGCGGCGTTCAGCGCCCGGGTGCCCGCCGATCCGCCGTGGCCGACCGTGATCACCTGGGTCTCGGCCGACGGTACGCCGATGGCGCGCGGCACCGAGTCGGCCACCAGCTGCACGGTGCGGTGGACCGCCTCGCCCGCGTCGCGCACCGGGACGATCACCACCTCCTTGCCGGGCGCCTCTACCTGGTTCAGCTCGCCGATGCCGATGCCCGAGACCAGCTCGCCGATCGGCCCGGGGTCGGGCGTACGGGAGACGGTCTGGGGGCAGGCGCGGGCCGCGAGGACATCGGCGAACACTTGCCCCGCCCCGGCCGAACCCAGCACCCCGGGGTCACCGCTGAGCACCAGGCGGGTGCCGTCGGCCAGCGACTCGACGAGGACCGCCGCGCTCTCGACGTCCAGCTGCGGGGCGTCCAGCACGACGAGCAGGTCGACGGCGAGCGCGCCCTCCGCGTCCCGCCCCGGGCCCTCGGTCCCGGCGAGGAGACCGGCGAGGGTGACGGCGCTCTCCGGGGCGTCGGTGGCCCCGGCCAGCCGACGTCTGCCGTCGGTCCCGTGGGTGGCGCCCAGGGCGCGCAGGCCGAGACCGCGGGCGGCGGTGATCAGGGCGGCGGGCTCCGCCCGGGCGGCCTCGCCCCCGGTGTGCGCCACGAGACCGTGGGCCGCGGCGGCGCGGATCAGCTCGGCCGCCGAGTCGGAGGCCCCGGCCGGGACCGCCTCCGACCAGTCGGCGTCCTTCTCGCAGGTGCTGACGAGCCGGGCGAGCCCCTCGGCGAGGCTCTCCTCGGCGAGGGCGTAGCGGTCGAGGCCGAGCAGCGTCCGCACCGGTTCGCCGGCGCCCCCGGCCTCCTCGGCGGAGGACTCGGCCTCCCCGGGCCCGGAAGGCTCCTGGGTCTCCTGCCCGTCCCGCGCGTCCCCGTCCCGCGCGTCCTGGAACGCGAGGACGACGCCCTCGGCGACGGCGTTCCGGACGGCGGCCCCGGGGTCGGACACCGAACGTCCGGCGAGCGCCGCGAGTACCTCCGACGCGTCCAGCACCGTGTGGCCGCGCAGGGCGGCCCGCTCCAGCAGCCAGCCCACCAGGGCGGCCGTGCGCCGTTCGTCGTCCGGGCCGCAGCCGGCGCCGAGCAGGGCCCGCGCGAAGCCGTCCGCCTGCTCGGGCCCGACCCCCGGCACGGCCAGCAGCTGCCAGGGATCCGCGCGCAGGGCGTCGGGCGCCTGGGCCCCGAGGGTCCCGGCCACGGCCTCGGCCAGCGCCGCCGGAGCTCCGCCCTCGGCCAGCACGGCGGCGGTGGCGGCGACCGACTCCGGAGGGGCGCCGCGCGGGACCGTCGGTGGTGCCGGGGCGCGGGGAGGCGCCGGAGCGGGCTCGGGCGCGGTGCGGCGCGGAGCGGCGGCGGGGGAGTCGAAGAACGCGCCGGCGGACCGCTCGCCGCTCTCCACCGCGCGCACGGCCGCCATCAGGTCGGCCGCCTTGCCGCTCAGCTTCGCCCCGGCGGCGATCGGACCCGCCTTCTCCGCCTTGCGCTGCTCGATCCGCTCCCGCAGCTCGCGCTGGGCGGCCAGTTCGGCCTCCGCCTCGGAGAGCGCCGCGGCCCCGTCCTCCGTACCCGCGTCCGTCTCCGCGGCCGCGTCGTCGGACGTCGGAGCCCCGTCGTCCACGGCCGCTTCCCCGGCGGACGGGGCGGGCACGTCGGTGGAGGGGTTGGCCTCGGCGCCGTCGTCGTCGGTGGCCGGGGAGCCGGGGGTCTCTCCCCCGGGAAGCGCAGTCACAGCGTGCTCCAGTCCTGGTCGGGATAGCGGTGCACGGGCGCCGACACGTCGTCGAGCGCCTGGCAGATCTCGTCAGGAAGACTAAGCGCCTCCACTGACAGCGCCTCCGCGAGCTGCCTCGCGGTGCGCGCGCCGACGACAGGGGCCACCACTCCGGGGCGGTCCCGCACCCAGGCGAGCGCCACCTGGAGCGGGGTGGTGGCCAGACCGTCCGCCGCCGTCGCCACCGCGTCCACGACCCGCCTCGCCGGCTCGTCGAGATACGGCTCCACGAACGGGGCCAGCAGCTCCGAGGCGCCCCGGGAGTCCGCCGGGGTGCCCGTGCGGTACTTCCCGGTGAGCACGCCGCGCCCCAGCGGCGAGGACGGCAGCAGCCCGACGCCGAGGTCGAGGGCGGCGGGCAGCACCTCGCGCTCCACCCCCCGCTGCAGCAGCGAGTACTCCATCTGGGTGCTCGCGATCCGGGTGCGCATCCCGGGCGGGGCGAGCTGCCAGGTCGCCGCCTTGGCCAGCTGCCAGCCGCAGAAGTTCGACACCCCCGCGTACCGGGCGCGCCCGCTGGACACCGCCAGGTCCACCGCCTGGAGCGTCTCCTCCAGCGGGGTCGCCGGATCGTAGGCGTGTATCTGCCACAGGTCCACATGGTCCGTGCCCAGCCGCTCCAGCGAGGCGTCCAGCGCGGCCAGCAGATGGCCGCGCGAGCCGTTGAACCTGCGGTACGGATCGGCCACGCTGCCGGCCTTCGTCGCGACGACCAGGTCGCTCCTCGGCACCAGGCCGCCGATGAGCTGCCCGAGCAGGTACTCGGCCTCCCCGCCGCCGTACACGTCGGCGGTGTCGACCAGGGTGCCGCCGGCTTCCCAGAAGGCCTTCAGCTGTTCGGCGGCGTCGTGCTCATCGGTGTCCCGCCCCCAGGTGAGGGTGCCGAGCCCGATCCGGGACACGCGAAGGCCGGTGCGGCCGAGATGCCTCTGCTCCATGGGGGCTGAGATTACTGGCCGGAACCCCACCGGGCCCGGCCTGTGGACAACCAGGCGGCAAGCCGCCTCTGCCGGATCGCGCCACCGCGCGCTAGAGTCCGGGACTCAGGGACGTTACTGATCGGTAAGGGGAGCGGCCATGCGGCTCGGCATCAATCTCGGCTACTGGGGTGCGGGAATGGACGGCGACAACCTCGCCGTCGCCCAGGAGGCCGACCGGCTCGGCTACGACGTCTGCTGGGCGGCCGAGGCGTACGGCTCCGACGCGCCGACGGTCCTCTCCTGGGTCGCCGCCCGGACGGAGTCCATCGACGTCGGCTCCGCCATCATGCAGATCCCGGCCCGCCAGCCCGCCATGACCGCGATGACCGCCGCCACCCTCGACTCGCTCTCCGGCGGCCGGTTCCGGCTCGGCCTCGGCGTCTCGGGGCCGCAGGTCTCCGAGGGCTGGTACGGCGTCAAGTTCGACAAGCCGCTCGCCCGCACCCGGGAGTACGTCGAGATCGTCCGCCGGGCCATGTCCCGTGAGCGCCTCTCCTACGAGGGGGAGCACTGGACGCTGCCGCTCCCGGGCGGTCCGGGCAAGCCCATCAAGCTGACCGTGCACCCGCAGCGCGAGCACATCCCGCTCTACATCGCCGCGATCGGCCCGAAGAACCTGGAGCAGACCGGTGAGATCGCCGACGGGGCACTGCTGATCTTCCCCTCCGCCGAGCACCTGGAGGAGACCGCGATGAAGCCGCTGCGGGCGGGCCGCGAGAAGGCGGGCCTGACCATGGACGGCTTCGACGTCTGCCCGACGCTGCCGCTCGCCGTCGGTGACGACCCGGACGCCCTCGCGGACATCTTCCGCCCGTACACCGCCCTGTACGTGGGCGGCATGGGCAGCCGCAGGCAGAACTTCTACAACCAGCTCGCGCAGCGCATGGGCTACGAGAAGGAAGCCGCCGAGATCCAGGACAAGTACCTGTCCGGCGACAAGAACGGCGCCGCCGCCGCGGTGCCGAGGCAGCTGGTCGACCAGACCTCGCTGCTCGGCCCCGTCGAGCGGATCGCCGACCGGATGCAGGCCTACGCCGACGCAGGCGTCACCACGCTGACCCTCGCCCCGGCCGGGTTCACCCTGGAGGAGCGGCTCACCGCCCTGCGGGCCGGGACGGACGCCCTGGAGCGTGCCGGGCTCGCCTGATCCCGGACCCGGCCGGCCGAGCGGTACCGGCCCCCGGCACGCGCGTGTGCCGGGGGCCGCGCCCCCTCCCGTACCCGGGTGCCGGACGCCCCGGCCCGGGACCGTTCCTGTTGCCCGTGCCGGGATGCCGCACTTGACTGTCGTGCGGAGGAAGCGGCACGGAGGTGGCAGTGATGCTCTCGGCGAAGAACCTGTTCCAGGAGATCCTCGACGACGACGAGTCGTTCCGGCTGTTCTGCTCCATCGCGGCCGGCGGCGAGTCGCAGGGCGGCTGGGAGAACGGCCGGATCGCCGCCCTGGCACCCGAGAGCCAGCGCACCCTGGCCCCCAGGATCGCCCGGCACGGCGCCGACGAGGACAAGCACGGCAGGATCTTCAACGCGCTGCTGCGCAAGCGCGGGCTGCGGCCCGTGACGGTCCCGCACGAGACCGACTACACGATGCTCCTGGAGAAGCACGGCATCGGCCTCGCCCACGAACGGCTGCGCGAGGAGGAGCGGCTCACCGAGCACGACATCATCACCTACCTGGCCCACAGCCGGGTCACCGAGCAGCGCGCCTCCGAGCAGATGGCCCTGCTCCGCAAGCACTTCGCCGACCACCCCGACCTCGGCCGCGCCGTACGGATGATCTCGGACGACGAGGACAACCATCTGGCCTACTGCCACGAGGAACTGCTCCGCTTCGCCCGGGCCGGGCACGGCCGCACCATCCAGCACACCCTGCGCACCTGCGCGCTCGCCGAGATCCGCGTCTACCGCGACGTCAGCCTCGCCGTGATGGGCCACATGGGCCGCATCCTGGGCTGGTCCCGGGCCAGGGCCGCGGTGCTGGCCGCCGGGATCCACGCGCTCTACGCCTACGAGCGGTTCGCCGGGTGGCGGCGCATGGTGAGCCTGGCGCAGCCCGAGCGGCGCGACGCGCTGGGCGGGCCCCCGACGCCCGGCCCCGCCTGACCCCGGCCCGCGCCCCTCAGAGCCAGCCGCGCCGCTTGAACTGCCGGTACAGCGCGAACACCACCACGGCCATCAGCGCGATCACCGCCGGATAGGCCCACACCCATTTCAGCTCCGGCATGTGGTCGAAGTTCATGCCGTAGATTCCCGCCACCATCGTCGGTACGGCGGCCATCGCCGCCCAGGCCGAGATCTTGCGCATGTCGTCGTTCTGCCGCACCCCCACCTGGGCCAGATGGGCCGAGAGGATGTCGGAGAGCAGCCGGTCCAGCCCCTCCACGTACTCGGTGGCGCGGGTCAGGTGGTCGCCGACGTCACGGAAGAACGGCTGCGAGTGCTCGGGGACGAACGGCACCTGCGCACTCGCCAGCCGGGACATCGGCTCGCTCAGCGGCCCGGCCGCCCGGCGGAACTCCAGGAGCTGGCGCTTGAAGGTGTAGATCCGGGACGCGGTGCCCTTGGTGTCCCGGGAGCCGGTCGGCGCGAACACCTCGGTCTCCAGCTCCTCCAGGTCGGACTGGAGCTCACCGGCCACCTCGATGTAGTGGTCGACGACGGCGTCGCTGATCGCGTACAGCACCGAGGTCGGCCCGTGCTTGAGCACCTCCGGCTCCGACTCCAGCCGCCGCCGTACCGCGGCCAGCGGAGCCCCCTCCCCGTGCCGGACGGTCACGACGAACGAATCGCCCACGAAGGCCATCAGCTCGTCGGCGGAGACCGTGTCGTCCGACTTCTCGTACACCACCGGCTTGATGACGGCGAACAGCGAGTCGTCGTACACCTCCAGCTTGGGGCGCTGGTGCGCGCCCAGGGCGTCCTCGACCGCCAGCGGGTGCAGCTTGAACGCGCTGCTCACCAGGGAGAACTCCTTCTCCGTCGGCTCGTGCAGCCCGATCCAGAGGAAGGCGTCCCCGGTGGCCCGCGCCTCCGCGAGGGCCTCGGAGAGATCGGCGGGGCCGTCGGTGCGGCGCCCGTCCCGGTAGATGGCACTGTCCACGATCACGGCGGGCATTCTTCCCTGCCCCGCTCCCCGGCGCACCTCTTCGCCGGTGCGCCGGCACCCCCTACGCTGGCCCGTATGCCCACCCTGATCCTCGTACGCCACGGACGCTCCACCGCCAACACGGCCGGGGTGCTCGCGGGCCGCACCCCGGGCGTCGCGCTCGACGAGCGCGGCGCCGCCCAGGCCGCGGCCCTCCCCGGCCGCCTCGCCGGGGTGCCGCTGGCCGCCGCCGTCAGCAGTCCGCTCCAGCGCTGCCAAGAGACCCTGCGCCCGCTGCTCGACGCCCGCCCGGAGCTGGAACCGCACACCGAGGAGCGGATCAGCGAGTGCGACTACGGCGACTGGTCGGGGCGCAAGCTCGCGGAGCTCAACGACGAACCCCTGATGGACGTCGTGCAGCGCCACCCCTCGGCCGCCGCGTTCCCCGGCGGCGAGTCGATGCGCGCCATGCAGGCCCGCGCCGTCGACGCCGTACGGGACTGGAACGCCCGCGTCGAGGCCGCGTACGGCGAGGGGGCCGCCTATGTGATGTGCTCGCACGGCGACATCATCAAGGCCCTGGTCGCCGACGCCCTCGGCCTCCACCTCGACCTCTTCCAGCGCATCCACGCCGACCCCTGCTCGGTCACCGTGATCCGCTACACCCGGCTGCAGCCCTTCCTGCTCAGACTCGGCGACACCGGGGACCTCGGATCGCTCGCACCGCGCGAGGAGCCCGGCGCGGACGCGCGGGCGGCCGTCGGCGGCGGCGCTGGGGCGCCGTGATCGCTTCGCGCAGTAGGGTGGGCGCTCCGTAGGTGCCGGGGCGCCAGGCCCCTGCCCCGGGAAACCTCCCGCGGCCCTTTCGGCCGCTTTCCCCACCGTCGTCGATCTCAAGGGAGACAGGACGTGTCCCGTCAGGTGTTCCTCTACGACCCGCCGGACCGTTTCGTGGCCGGTACGGTCGGGCTGCCTGGGCGCCGTACGTTCTTCCTGCAGGCCTCCTCGGGCGGACGTGTCACCAGTGTGGCCCTGGAGAAGACCCAGGTCGCTGCGCTCGCCGAGCGGATCGACGAACTGCTCGACGAGGTGGTGCGGCGTACCGGCGGGAACTCCCCGGTGCCCGCCGTGGCGCCGATGGACGTCACCGACACCGCCCCGCTGGACGTCCCGGTCGAGGAGGAGTTCCGCGTCGGCACCATGGCGCTCGCCTGGGACGGCGAGGAGCAGCGCATGATCGTCGAGGCACAGGCGCTGGTCGAGCTGGACGTGGAGGCCGACGAGGACCCCGCCGAGGCGGAGGAGCGGCTGCTCCAGGACGAGGAGAACGGCCCGCCGATGCTCCGCGTCCGGCTCAGCGGCGCACAGGCGCGGGCCTTCGCCAAGCGCGCCCTCGACGTCGTGAACGCCGGCCGCCCGCCGTGCCCGCTGTGCAGCCTGCCGCTCGACCCGGAAGGACACGTATGCCCGCGCCAGAACGGATACCGTCGCGGAGCCTGACCGGCACCGACCCCCTGACCCTGCTCGCCGAGGGCGAGCTGACCGTTCTCGGACAGATTCGCGGCGCCTCCAACGCGGCGCTCTACTGCACCGTCGCCCGGGACGGCGAGGAAGCCGCCTGCGTCTACAAGCCGGTGGCCGGCGAACAGCCCCTGTGGGACTTCCCGGACGGCACGCTCGCCGGGCGAGAGGTGGCCGCGTACCGGATCTCCGAGGCGACCGGCTGGGGCCTGGTGCCGCCCACGGTGCTCCGGGACGGCCCGTACGGCGAGGGCATGTGCCAGCTGTGGATCGACGCGCTGCCCGAGGAGGGCGAGGACGCCGCGGAGCCGCTGCTCGCGCTCGTCGAGGAGGACGAGCCCGGCGAGGGCTGGAAGGCCGTGGTCCGCGCCGGGATCGGCGAGGGCCGCACGGCCCTGCTGGTGCACGCGGACGACGAGCGGCTGCGGCGGATGGCCGTCCTCGACGCCGTGATCAACAACGGCGACCGCAAGGGCGGCCATCTGCTGTCCGCGCCCGACGGCCGGATCTACGGCATCGACCACGGAGTGACGTTCAACACCGACGACAAGCTGCGCACGCTGCTGTGGGGCTGGGCGGGGGAGCCGCTCACCGGGGAGGCGGCCGGGGTCGTCGAGCGTCTCGCGGACCGGCTCGCGCCCGGAACCCCGTTGGTCACCCGGCTGGCCGAGCTGATCACCGGGGCCGAGATCGAGGCCCTGCGGGGGCGGGTGGCGCGGCTGCGGGAGACCGGACGCCACCCGGAGCCGAGCGGCGAATGGCCCTCGATCCCCTGGCCGCCGGTCTGAGCGGAGCGTGGACGGCTCCGGGGGCGAAGCACACGGGAGGCCGTGGCGCAAGAACGCCTCTTCGGACGCGATCCGGGATCCGGTTCGTATCCGGAACGTGCATCCGGTTACGCTCGTGGCATGCATGCCTGGCCCGCTTCTGAGGTCCCCGCCCTGCCCGGCAAGGGCCGCGACCTTCGGATCCACGACACCGCGACCGGCGGACGGATCACTCTTGACCCCGGTCCCGTCGCCCGCATCTACGTCTGCGGCATCACGCCGTACGACGCGACCCACATGGGTCATGCGGCGACCTACAACGCGTTCGACCTCGTGCAGCGCGTGTGGCTCGACACCAAGCGGCAGGTCCACTACGTCCAGAACGTGACGGACGTGGACGACCCGCTGCTGGAGCGGGCCGTGCGCGACGGACAGGACTGGACCGAGCTCGCCGAGCGCGAGACCGCCCTGTTCCGCGAGGACATGACCGCTCTGCGCATGCTTCCGCCGAAGCACTACATCGGTGCCGTGGAAGCGATACCCGGCATCGTCCCGCTGGTGGAACGGCTCCGCGACGCGGGCGCCGCCTACGAACTCGACGGCGACGTGTACTTCTCCGTCGAGGCCGACCCGCACTTCGGCGAGGTCTCCCACCTCGACGCCGAGGCGATGCGCCTGCTCTCCGCCGAGCGCGGCGGCGACCCGGAGCGCCCCGGCAAGAAGAACCCGCTCGACCCGATGCTCTGGATGGCCGCCCGCGAGGGCGAGCCGAGCTGGGACGGCGGCTCGCTCGGAGCCGGCCGGCCCGGCTGGCACATCGAGTGCGTCGCCATCGCCCTGGACCACCTGGGCATGGGCTTCGACGTCCAGGGCGGCGGGTCCGACCTCGTCTTCCCGCACCACGAGATGGGCGCCTCGCACGCCCAGGTGCTGACCGGCGAGCACCCCTTCGCCCAGGCGTACGTCCACGCCGGCATGGTCGCCCTGGACGGCGAGAAGATGTCCAAGTCCCGGGGCAACCTGGTCTTCGTCTCCCAGCTGCGCCGCGACGGCGTGGACCCGGCGGCGATCCGGCTCGCCCTGCTCTCGCACCACTACCGGTCCGACTGGGAGTGGACGGACCAGGTGCTGGCCGACGCGGTGGCGCGGCTCGGCCGGTGGCGGTCCGCCGTCTCCCGGCCGGACGGGCTGCCCGCCGAGGCCCTGGTCGAGGAGGTCCGCGCGGCCCTCGCCGACGACCTGGACGCGCCGGCCGCACTGGCCGCCGTGGACCGCTGGGCCGAGCGGCAGAACGCCGAGGGCGGTACGGACGAGGGTGCTCCCGGCCTGGTGTCGCGCACCGTCGACGCACTGCTGGGCGTCGCCCTGTAGTACCGCACATGCGGACAACTCACTGAATCATCAAGGCTGTTCATCGGGAACCGGCCCCGGACTTCTTTCGTGGAGTTCGGGGCCGGTTCCGTTTTGTCCATGGTCAAGTGCTCGATCCTGCGCTAAAAGCGCTCTATGCAATCATCAACGCGCATCAGAACGGCGGCAGTTGCAGCCTTGCTGGGACTGGTGGCCGTCTTCACGGGACCCGGCGCCGGACCGGCCGCGGCCGCCGCACCCAGGGCCGCCGAGGCCGGGCCGGACACCACGGTCGGCGACGTCACCGGCTTCTCCGCCGACGGAGCCGTCTACCACCTGAAGGCGGGCGCCGCCGAGGTCCGGGTCGGCTTCGTCTCCACCGACACCTTCCGCATCGAACTGGCCCCGGACGGCACCTTCACCGACCCGGCGGGCGACGAGATCGTCCTGCCGCAGGGCGCCCCGCCGCGCACCCGGTGGAAGGAGCTCGGCGACCGCTACGAGCTCTCCACCACCGACGTCACCCTGCGCGCCTACAAGTCGCCCCTGCGGTTCGCCCTGTACCGGGCGGACGGCAGCCGGATCTGGTCCGAGACCCGGGGGCTGAGCTGGAACGGCGAGCGGACCACCCAGACCCTGGCCCGGGGCGCCGAGGAGCAGTTCTACGGCGCGGGCATGCAGAACGGCCGGGGCAACACCTCGCACCGGGGCAAGACCGTCGAGGTCGGCGTCGACTACGACTGGAACGACGGCGGCCACCCCAACTCGGTGCCGTTCTACCTCTCCTCGGCCGGGTACGGCGTCTTCCGCAACACCTTCGCCCCGAACACGTACACCTTCGGCGACCCGGTGACCACCAGCGCGCAGGAGAAGCGGTTCGACGCCTACTACTTCGCGGGCGACAGCGCCAAGGACGTCATCGGCCAGTACACGAAGCTCACCGGGAAGCCCTTCCTGCCGCCCGTGTACGGGCTGGAGATCGGTGACGCCGACTGCTACCTCCACAACGCCAACCGGGGCGAGCGGCACACCCTGGACGCGCTGAAGGTCGCCGACGGCTACGTCGAGAACGACATGCCCAACGGCTGGATGCTCGTCAACGACGGCTACGGCTGCGGCCACGAGAACCTCGCCGAGGCCGCCAAGGGCCTCCAGGACCGCGGCATGCAGCTCGGCCTGTGGACCGAGGACGGCATCGACAAGATCGCCGACCAGGTCAAGGCCGGCCAGCGGGTCGCCAAGCTGGACGTCGCCTGGGTCGGCGACGGCTACCAGTTCGCCCTGGACGGCTGCAAGGACGCCTACCAGGGCATCGAGGACAACAGCGACGCCCGCGGCTTCACCTATGCCCCCGAGAGCTGGGCGGGCGCGCAGCGCTGCGGGGTGCAGTGGTCCGGCGACCAGTACGGCACCTGGGACTACATCCGCTGGCAGATCCCGACGTACGCGGGCGCCACGATGTCCGGCCTCGCCTACACCACCGGCGACGTCGACGGCATCTTCGGCGGCAGCGCCAAGACCTACACCCGCGACCTCCAGTGGAAGATGTTCCTGGGGACCACGATGACGATGGACGGCTGGGCGGCCAGCGACAAGCAGCCCTTCCGCTACGGCGAGCCCTACACCTCCGTCAACCGCGACTACCTCAAGCTCAAGGAGTCGCTGCTGCCGTACCAGTACTCCTACGCGTACGAGGCGACGAAGACCGGCGTCGGCATGGTCCGCCCGCTCGCCCTGGAGTACCCGGACGACCCCAGGGCGGCGACGGACGCCGCGAAGTACGAGTTCCTCTCCGGTGAGGACTTCCTCGTCGCCCCCGTCTACCAGGACACCGCCGTCCGCGACGGCATCTACCTCCCGAAGGGCACCTGGACCGACTACTGGAGCGGACGCGTCTACGAGGGGCCGGTCACCCTCGACGGCTACAGCGCCCCGCTCGACACCCTGCCGCTGTTCGTCCGGGGCGGCGCCGCCGTCCCGATGTGGCCGGGCATCCGCTCCTACCGCGACCGCACCGCCGACTCCCCGCTGGCCTGGGACGTCTACCCGCGGGGCCGGTCCTCCTTCACGCTGTACGAGGACGACGGCGTCACCCGGCAGCACCGCGACGGCAAGTACGCCACCCAGCGCGCCGAGGTGACCGCCCCGGTCCGGGGCGCGGGCGACGTGACCGTGCGGATCGGCGCCAGCCGGGGCGACTTCACCGGCAAGCAGCGCAGCCGCCCGTACGAGTTCACCGTGCACACCGGCTCCGAACCGGCCTCGGTCGCCCTGCGCGGGAAGCTGCCCCGGCTGGGCTCGGCCGCGGCGTTCAAGTCGGCGAAGCAGGGCTGGTGGTACGACCGGGACGACCGCGGCGGCGTCGTACGGATCAAGACCGCGCCGCTGAGCACCGGGGCGCCGTTCACCCTGCGGCTGAAGGACGCGAGCGCGGTCGGCGGCCGGCACCCGGCGGCCGGCGCGGTGGTCACCGTCCCGGCCGGGCAGGAGCTCGGCGCCGGGACCGGGTCCACCGTCGCCGTCGACGTCACCGCGGGCACCGCCGAGATGACCGGGGCCGAGATCGGCCTGGACGTCCCCGAGGGCTGGAAGGTCACGCGCCCCGCCACGGTGGACCGGATACCGGCAGGCACCACCCGGCGGGTCGAGGTCGCCGTCACCCCCGGCAAGGACGCCACGCCGGGCGAGGCCCGGCTCACCGCGCTCGCCCGCTACCGCGCGGCGGGCGAACCCCGCACCACCACCCAGCGGTTCGCGGCCGCGGTGATGCCACCGCCGCCCACCGGGCAGGCCTGGGCGAGCGATCTGGTCTGGCTGACGTCCGTCAACGGCTACGGACCGGCCGAACGCGACCGCAGCAACGGCGAGTCGGGCGCGGCCGACGGCCACCCGCTGACCCTCGACGGGAAGACGTACGAGAAGGGCATCGGCACCCACGCCGACTCCGACATCGAGTTCTACCTCGGCGGGCGCTGCACCGCGTTCACCGCCGACGTGGGCATCGACGACGAGATCGACGGCTACGGCGAGGTCGCCTTCTCCGTCGAGGCGGACGGCAAGGTGCTGTGGACCTCGCCGAAGGTGACCGGGGCCTCGGCGACCGTACCGGTCGACGTGAAGCTCGACGGGGCCCGCCATGTGCGCCTGAAGGTCACGGACACCAACGGGTCCAAGACCGGTGACCACGGGGACTGGGCGGCGGCCCGGTTCAGCTGTTCCTGAGGCTCACCGCGGACGGGGGAGCGCCGGGCGGTCGCGTACCGGCCCGGCGCTCCTTGCCCACCATCCGTTCCGTCACTCCTCCGACGAATCCCGCGGGCCGTCGCCGTCCTCGGTGCCGTCGCCGTCGCCGTCCTCCTGGTCGGCGGGGCGCCTGAGGGGACCGGAGGCCGTACCGCCGCCCGTGTCGGGGCGGAGCGGCTTCGGCGGGCGGGTGCGGCCGCCGGAGGTGTCGCGGAGATAGGAGGTGTCACCGCTCTCCGTCGCATGCCCGCCCGGGGACTGGCCCGGACCGCCGACGTCCCGGCGGCGCAGATAGCGCTCGAACTCGCGGGCGATGGCCTCGCCGCTCGCCTCCGGAAGCTCGGCGGTGTCCCGGGCCTCCTCCAGCGTCTGCACGTATTCGGCCACCTCGCTGTCCTCGGCGGCCAGCTGGTCGACGCCGAGCTGCCAGGCGCGCGCGTCCTCGGGCAGCTCGCCCAGCGGGATGCGGACCCCGATGAGGTCCTCCAGCCGGTTCAGCAGCGCGAGTGTGGCCTTCGGGTTGGGCGGCTGCGACACGTAGTGCGGCACCGCCGCCCACAGGCTCACCGCGGGCACGCCCGCGTGCGCGCAGGCCTCCTGGAGGATGCCGACGATCCCGGTCGGCCCCTCGTACCTGGTCTCCTCCAGGTCCATGGCCCGCGCCAGGTCGGGGTCGGAGGTGACCCCGCTGACCGGCACCGGGCGGGTATGCGGGGTGTCGCCGAGCAGGGCGCCCAGCACCACGACCATCTCCACCCCCAGCTCATGGGCGAAGCCGAGGATCTCGTTGCAGAACGACCGCCAGCGCATGGACGGTTCGATCCCGCGGACCAGGACGAGGTCGCGGGGCTTCTCCCCGCCGACACGGACCACGGAGAGCCGGGTGGTGGGCCAGGTGATCTTGCGCACTCCGCCGTCCAGCCAGAGCGTCGGCCGGTTGACCTGGAAGTCGTAGTAGTCCTCGGCGTCCAGCGCCGCGAACACCTCGCCCTTCCACTCCCGGTCCAGATGCGCCACCGCCGTGGAGGCGGCGTCCCCTGCGTCGTTCCATCCCTCGAACGCGGCCACCATGACCGGGTCGATCAGCTCGGGTACCCCGGCGAGCTCGATCACCCAGGCCTCCTTCCGAAGTTCCCTTGTGTACCCATCAACCTTACGGCTTCCGGCCCCTCCTGCCGCTGCCTCCGCGCACAGCTGTCCGGACCCGTTCCACCACGGTGCATCACCGATCGAATCAGGGCATCGAGCGCCGAATACATCCGAGCTGTGAGGGGTGGATTTCCAGGAAACCCTGGACGTCACTGCCTTCATGGCGCTATACATCGGATGACCAGAACAGAGGTCCGATGTTATTCCCCTGGGGGGCCGCACATGAGCCAGACCGTCACGGATTTCGAGGTCCATGACATTCGTTTCCCGACCTCGGAACAACTGGACGGCTCGGACGCCATGAACCCCGATCCCGACTACTCGGCCGCCTACGTCGTCCTGCGCACCGATGCCCCCGGCGCCGGGGACCCGTCGGACGGTGCCGGCGCCGGCATCGAGGGCCATGGCTTCTGTTTCACCATCGGGCGCGGCAACGAGGTGATGGCCGCCGCCATCGAGACCCTGCGCCCCTACCTGGTGGGGCGCCCGGCGCCCCGCACCGCGGCGGATCTCGCCGCACTCCACCGCGAGCTCACCCATGACTCGCAACTGCGCTGGCTCGGCCCGGAGAAGGGCGTGATGCACATGGCGGCCGGCGCGGTCGTCAACGCCGCCTGGGACCTGGCCGCCAAGCTGGCCGGCCGGCCCGTCTGGGAGTTCCTCGCCGGGATGACCCCCGAGGAGCTCGTCTCGCTGGTCGACTTCCGCTACCTCACCGACGCCCTCACCCCCGAGGAGGCCCTGGAGATCCTGCGGGCCGCCGAACCGGGCCGCGCCGAGCGCGCCGAACGGCTCCGCGCCGAGGGCTACCCGGCCTACACCACCTCGCCCGGCTGGCTGGGCTACAGCGACGACAAGCTGGTCAGGCTCGCCAAGGAGGCCGTCGCCGAGGGCTTCACCCAGATCAAGCTGAAGGTCGGCGGCAGCCTCCCGGACGACGTCCGCAGACTCGCCCTGGCCCGCGAGGCGGTCGGCCCCGGCATCCGGATCGCCGTCGACGCCAACCAGCGCTGGGACGTCGCCGACGCCGTCGCATGGATGACCGCGCTCGCACCGTACGACCCGCACTGGATCGAGGAGCCGACCAGCCCGGACGACGTCCTCGGCCACGCGGCCGTCCGCTCCGGCCAGCCGGTCAAGGTCGCCACCGGTGAACACGTCGCCAACCGGGTCGTGTTCAAGCAGCTCCTCCAGGCCGGGGCCGTCGACTTCGTCCAGATCGACGCGGCCCGGGTCGCGGGAGTCAACGAGAACCTGGCGATCCTGCTGCTCGCCGCGAAGTACGGCGTCCCGGTCTGCCCGCACGCGGGCGGCGTCGGCCTCTGTGAGCTGGTGCAGCACCTCTCGATGTTCGACTACGTGGCCGTCTCGGGAAGCCGGGAGGACCGCGTGATCGAGTACGTCGACCACCTCCACGAACACTTCGCCGACCCCACCGTGATCGAGTCGGGCCACTACCGGGCACCGAGCGCCCCGGGCTTCTCCGCCCGGATGCTCCCCGCGTCGATCGCCGCACACCGCTACCCGGAGGGCGCCGTCTGGCGCTCCCGCCGCACCGAGGAGGCCAACCGATGACCGGCACACGCGACTTCGAGGGGATGGGGGCCCTGGTCACGGGCGGCGCCTCCGGGATCGGGGCGGCCGTCGCGACCCAGCTCCTGGCACGCGGCGCGAAGGTCGCCGTCCTGGACCGGGACACCACGGGCGCCCCCGAGGGCACCCTGGCCGTCGAGGCGGACGTCACCGACGACGCCGCCGTGCGCCGGGCGGTCGACCGGGCCGCCGCCGAACTGGGCACCCTGCACACCCTGGTGTCCAACGCGGGCATCGGCTCCATCGGCACGGTCGAGGACAACACCGACGAGGAGTGGACCCGGGTCCTGGACATCAACGTCCTCGGCATGGTCCGCACCGCCCGGCACGCCCTGCCCCACCTGCGGCGCGCCGCCGCCCAGCGGCCCGGCACCGCGTCGATCACCCAGACCTGCTCCATCGCCGCGACCGCCGGGCTCCCGCAGCGCGCCCTCTACAGCGCGAGCAAGGGCGCGGTCCTCTCGCTGACCCTGGCGATGGCCGCCGACCACGTCCGCGAGGGCGTCCGGGTCAACTGCGTCAACCCCGGCACCGCGGACACCCCGTGGATCGGCCGCCTCCTCGGCCAGGCCGACGACCCGGAGGCCGAGCGGGCCGCGCTCAACGCCCGCCAGCCGCTGGGACGGCTGGTCGCGGCCGACGAGGTGGCCGCCGCGATCGTCTACCTGGCGAGCCCGGCCGCCGCCTCGGTCACCGGCACGGCGCTGGCCGTCGACGGCGGGATGCAGGGACTGCGCCTGCGCCCCGCCGGCACCTGACCGCGCGGGGTACGGCCCCGAGGGTGTCCGCCCGGCCCTGACACCGGCCGGACGCCCCGGGCCGCCCGGCCCCGGTGCCGTACCCCGTGCCTCCGCTCGGCCGAAGGACGGGCCCGGCTCATCGTGCTCGGCGGGCCGACCGCCCGGCCCGACGCCCTGGGCAGCGGGGGTGCCTCCGCCGGGGGCGCCCCCGCCGCCCGCCGCGCTACAGCGTCGAGCGCAGCCACTGCTCCACGCTCGCCACATGGACCGTCGCCCAGGCCCGCGCCGCCTCCGCGTCCCGGTCCCGCAGCGCCGACACGATCGCCCGGTGCTCGTGGAGCGTGCGGCTGACCGCGTCCTCCTGGGTCAGACCGCGCCAGACCCGGGCCCGGGTGGTCGGCCCGGACAGCCCGTCGAGCAGCGAGCAGAGCACCGAGTTCCCCGACGACTGCACGATGCCCCGGTGGAACTCCAGGTCGCCCGCGACCAGTTCCTCCACCGAGGGCCGCGGACCCAGCGCGTCCAGCTGCGCGGTGAGCTCGTCGAGCCGGTCCTCGGTGATCCGGGTGGCGGCCATCGCCGTGGCGGCCGGTTCCAGGATCCTGCGGACCGCGAGGAACTCCAGCACCGTGTCGTCGCGGTGGAAGTCCACCACGAAGCTCAGCGCCTCCAGCAGCAGCTGCGGGTCGAGGCTGGTCACGTACGTGCCGTCGCCTTGGCGGACGTCGAGGATGCGGATCAGCGACAGGGCCCGCACCGCCTCCCGCAGCGAGTTGCGGGAGAGCCCCAGCTCCGCCGCCAGCTCACTCTCCTTGGGAAGCCGGTCGCCGGGGCGCAGCGCACCCGAGACGATCATCGCCTTGATCTTCTCGATCGCCTCGTCGGTGACAGCCATGACGGTCCTCCTGGGGCCGGAGCGGAATCAGCCAGCGGAATCAGACATCCGATGTATCCAGTCATTATGCGGGTCGGCCCGGACCGCCGAAGGGGCGGCCCCGACGAGGACCGCCCCTTTCTCCGTACGCGTCCGGCCCGGTCAGCGCCGGTCGTCGAGCATCGCTTCGACTCCGGCCCGGATGCCGTCCGTCGCCAGGCCCCGGATCGTCAGCGTCGTACGGCGGCGCAGCACGTCGTCGGCGGTCTCGGCCCACTCGTGGTCCCGGGCGTAGGCGACCTGCGCCCAGATCTCCGGTGCGTCCGGGTGGACGCGCTCGGCCAGCGCCGGGTTCTCGTTCGCCATCCGGGCGATGTCGAAGGCGAGCGAGCCGTAGTGGGTGGCCAGGTGCCGGGCGGTGTCGGCGGCCATCCGGGGGCCGGGCGCGGCGCCGTCGACGACCAGTCGGTGCGCCACCGCGTTCGGGTTGGCGATGCCGGGCAGCGGGAGCTTCTTCGGCAGGCGCGCGATGGGCTCCATGTCCTCGGCGAGCGGGTGCCCGGGGAGCGCGGCCAGCTTGTTCATCACGGTGCGGCCGATGTGGCGGAACGTCGTCCACTTGCCGCCCGCCACCGACAGCATCCCGCCCCGGCCCTCGGTGACCACCGTCTCGCGCTTGGCCCGGGAGGTGTCGCCGGGCCCGCCGGGCAGCACCCGCAGCCCGGCGAAGGAGTACGTGATCAGATCGCGCGAGAGCTGCTGGTCGCGGACCGAGAACGCCGCCTCGTCCAGGATCTGCGCGGTGTCCTTCTCGGTGACCGCGACATCCGCCGGGTCGCCCTCGTACACCTCGTCCGTGGTGCCGAGCAGCAGCATGTCCTCCCACGGCAGGGCGAAGGTGATGCGGTACTTGTCGATCGGGGTGGCCAGCGCGGCCTTCCACGGGCGGGTCCGCTTCAGGACCAGGTGGGCGCCCTTGGACAGGCGTATGGAGGGCGCCGCGTTCGGGTCCTCCATCTTCCGCAGGTGGTCGACCCAGGGCCCGGTGGCGTTCAGCACGAGGCGGGCGTCGACGCCGAACTCGGTGCCGTCCAGCCGGTCCGCCAGCTCGGCGCCGGTCACCCGGCCCCGGGTGAACCGCAGCCCGGTGACCGCCGCGTGGTTGAGGACGACGGCACCCGCGTCGACGGCCGCCCGGACGGTCATCAGCGCCATCCGGGCGTCGTTCATCTGGTCGTCGCCGTAGACCGCGACGGCCTTCAGGTTCTCCGTGCGCAGCTCGGGCACGTCGCGCCGGGCCCGCGCCGGGCTGATCACGTGCCCGACGCCGTCGCCGAAGGCGGAGAGCGCCGAGTACGCGAACACGCCCGCGCCGAGCTTGGCCGCGCCGTGCGGCCCGCCCTTGTAGACGGGGAGGTAGAAGGTGAGCGGGTTGGCGAGGTGCGGGGCGACCTGACGGGACACCGCGCGCCGCTCGAAGTGGTTCTCCGCGACCAGCTTGACCGCGCCGGTCTGCAGGTAGCGCAGACCGCCGTGGAGCAGCTTGGAGGAGGCGGAGGAGGTGGCGCCGGCGAAGTCGCCGGCGTCCACCAGGGCCACCCGCAGCCCGGACTGCGCGGCATGCCAGGCGGTGGAGATGCCCAGGATGCCGCCACCGATCACCAGGAGGTCGTACGCCGCCTTGGACAGCTGTTCCCTGGTCTCGGCCCGGCTCGGAAGGGAACCGGCGGCCGGGTGGGTCCCGAGGGCCGGGACGCTCTGCAGGGTGGTCATGTCGATTACTCCTCGGCAGTGTTCTCGTCGAGCCAGCCCATGGAACGCTCCACGGCCTTCAGCCAGCTCTTGTACTCGCGGTCGCGGGTGTCCGCGGCCATGCGGGGGGTCCATTCGGCGGCCCGGCGCCAGTTGGCGCGCAGCGCGTCGGTGTCCGGCCAGAAGCCGACGGCCAGACCGGCGGCGTAGGCGGCGCCGAGGCAGGTCGTCTCGGCGACCATGGGCCGCACCACGGGCGCGTCCAGGAAGTCGGCGAGCGTCTGCATCAGCAGGTTGTTGGAGGTCATGCCGCCGTCGACCTTGAGGGCGGTCAGCTCCACCCCCGAGTCCTTGGTCATCGCGTCGGTGATCTCGCGGGTCTGCCAGGCGGTGGCCTCCAGCACGGCACGGGCGATGTGCGCCTTGGTGACGTACCGGGTCAGGCCGGCGATGACGCCGCGGGCGTCGGAGCGCCAGTACGGGGCGAACAGGCCGGAGAACGCGGGCACGAAGTAGGCGCCGCCGTTGTCCTCGACCGACAGGGCCAGCGTCTCGATCTCGGCCGCCGACTTGATCAGCCCCATCTGGTCGCGCATCCACTGCACCAGCGAGCCGGTGACGGCGATGGAGCCCTCCAGGGCGTAGACCGGCTTCTGGTCGCCGATCTGGTAGCCGACGGTCGTCAGCAGCCCGTTGTACGAGTTGACCGGGGTCTCGCCGGTGTTCATCAGCATGAAGGTGCCGGTGCCGTACGTGGACTTGGCCTCGCCCTTGGAGAAGCAGGTCTGGCCGAAGAGGGCCGCCTGCTGGTCGCCGAGGGCGGACGCCACCGGGACGCCGTCGAGCGCGCCGCCCCTGGCGGTGCCGTACACCTCGGCGGAGGAGCGGATCTCGGGGAGGACCGCGGCCGGGATGTCCATGGAGTGCAGGATGCGCTCGTCCCACCGCATCTCGTGGAGGTTCATCAGGAGGGTGCGCGAGGCGTTGGTGACGTCGGTGACGTGGACGCCGCCGTCGGTGCCGCCGGTCAGGTTCCAGATGACCCAGGAGTCCATGGTGCCGAAGAGGATGTCGCCGCGCTCGGCGCGCTCGCGCAGCCCCTCGACGTTGTCGAGCAGCCAGCGGACCTTGGGCCCGGCGAAGTACGAGGCGAGCGGCAGGCCGGTCTCGCGGCGGAAGCGGTCCTGGCCGACGTTGCGGCCGAGCTCCTTGCAGAGCGCGTCGGTCCGGGTGTCCTGCCAGACCAGGGCGTTGTGCACCGGCTCGCCGGTGTGCCGGTCCCAGAGCAGTGTGGTCTCGCGCTGGTTGGTGATGCCGATGGCCTTCACGTCGGCGGCGGTGATGCCGGCCTTGGCGACGGCGCCGGCCACCACCTCCTGGACGTTCGCCCAGATCTCGCGGGCGTCGTGCTCGACCCAGCCCGGCTTCGGGAAGATCTGTTCGTGCTCCTTCTGGTCGACGGAGACGATCCGGCCGTCCCGGTCGAAGACGATGCAGCGGCTGGAGGTGGTGCCCTGGTCGATGGCGGCGATGAACGGGCCGGCGGTGTGTGCGTCGGTCACGGTGTGCTCCCGGAGGTCTGTGTGGTCGTGAGGGGTACGGCTACGGGTGCCGCGGCTCAGGCGAAGGCGACGTTGTAGAGCCCGCCGGCTATCGCGCCGCCGACGAGCGGGCCGACGATCGGGACCCAGGCGTAGCCCCAGTCGGAACCGCCCTTGTTCGGCAGCGGCAGCAGCGCGTGCACGATACGCGGGCCGAGGTCGCGGACCGGGTTGATCGCGTACCCCGTCGGGCCGCCGAGCGAGAGGCCGATGCCGACGACGACCAGCGAGGTGATCAGGGCGCCGAGGGTGCCCAGGCCGTTGCCGTCGTTGTTGAGGCCCTGGGTGAGGATGGCCAGGACCAGCACGACGGTGGCGATGACCTCGGTGGCCAGGTTCTGCACGGCGTTCCGGATCTCCGGACCGGTGGAGAAGATACCGAGGACCGGCCCGGCCGCGGGGGCGGCGGCCTGGTCGACCATGCCGTCCTCACCCGTCCGGGTGCCCACGATCTCCGGATCGGTCAGATGGGCCCGGAACTGCCCGTAGTACGTCACCCAGACCAGCACCGCGCCGATCATCGCGCCGAGCAGCTGGGAGCCGAGGTAGACAGGTACGTCGCTCCACTTCGTGCCGCCCTCGATCGCGAGGCCGATGGTGACCGCCGGGTTGAGGTGCGCGCCCGAGACGCCGCCGGCCAGGTACGCGCCGGTCAGCACCGCGAAACCCCACCCGAAGGTGATGGCCAGCCAGCCGGCGTTCCGGGCCTTGGAGTGCTTGAGCGTGACGGCGGCACAGACACCACCGCCGAGCAGGATGAGCACGGCGGTACCGATGGTCTCGCCGATGAAGATGTCGGAGCTGGACACCCGCGACTCCTTTGTCCTTCGTCCAGGGAAGCCGAACCACGGGTCACTCCGGTGGTCCGCGCCCTCGGGGGGAGGGCGTTTTCCGGCCCTGCGCACCGTCACACCCTAACGCCACTTCCGTCAGGTGTTCGACAATGCCGACCGGTGAACGGCAATGCTTCCCCTCGGTGAATCGGGCGTCAAGAGTTGTGCGGCCCCGAACTCGATCGTTACCGGTGGTGTCGCGTCCGGAAGGCGGCGCGCCGGACGGGGCCGGCCCGGGACCGTCCCGCACGGTCCCGGGCCGGCCCCCGGCGGTCCCCGGCCCCGTGGCCGGGGCCGGTCAGAACCGGCCGGCGCCCAGGTCCCGGGAGACCGCGCGGGCGCAGTCGCGCACCGCCGCGATCAGCTCGGGGCGCAGCTCCCCGGCCGCGCAGACCCGCTCCACGGCGCCGGTCACGGCCACCGCGCCGACCGGCATCCGGCGCCGGTCGTGGATCGGGGCGGCCACCGCGGCCACCCCTTCCCAGGTCTCCTCCACGTCGGCCGCCCAGCCGCGCGCCCGGATCAGGTCGAGCATCGCCTCGAACTCCTCCGCGCCGGTCACCGTGCGCGGGGTGAAGGACTGCCGCTCGGCCTCCATGGCCTCGGTGTGCGCCACCGGGTCGTACGCCGCCAGCACCTTGCCCAGGGCCGTGGAGTGCAGCGGCTGCATGGCCCCGACCTCCAGCACCTGGCGGCTGTCGTCGGGGCGGAAGACGTGGTGGACGACGAGGACGCCCTGCTGGTGCAGCACGCCCAGATGGGCGCTCTCACCGCTGGAGCGGGCCAGGTCGTCCGTCCAGACCAGGGCGCGGGCCCGCAGCTCGTGCACGTCCAGATAGCTGTTGCCCAGGCGCAGCAGCTCGGCCCCCAGCTGGTAGCGGCCGGACGCCGCGTCCTGCTCGACGAAGCCCTCGTGCTGGAGGGTGCGCAGGATGCCGTGCGCGGTGCCCTTGGCCAGCCCCAGCGAAGAGGCGATGTCGGACAGTCCCAGCCGCCGCTCGCCGCCTGCCAGCAGGCGCAGCATCGCCGCCGCCCGCTCCAGCGACTGGATGTTCTTGGCCATCGCGCCGTACTCCTCCACCTCGGTTCGACAATGCTGAACACTATCGGTCGATGCCGACCGATGCTCGGTCATGCGACGAAACCGCGCCACCTCATGGATCCGGACATCTCCCCGCACAGCATGCAGTCCGCTCCGTGGGACGGAGTGACGGCCCCGGCCGTCACCGGGCTACGCTGGCCCGGTGCGTCTTCCACCGAAGTGCGCAAAGCCGACAGCCGTCGCATCCCAGGGAGCACATCCATGGCCTCGTCGCCGACCCCTTCCGCCGACAGCCGGAACCGAGCCGAAGCCCTCCGTGAGGCACTCGCCACCCGTGTCGTGGTGGCCGACGGTGCCATGGGCACCATGCTCCAGGCGCAGGACCCGTCCCTCGACGACTTCCAGGACCTCGAGGGCTGCAACGAGATCCTGAACGTCACCCGCCCCGACATCGTGCGCTCGGTGCACCAGGAGTACTTCGACGCAGGGGTGGACTGCGTCGAGACCAACACCTTCGGCGCCAACCTGTCGGCCCTGGGCGAGTACGACATCCCCGAGCGGATCTTCGAGCTCTCCGAGTCCGGCGCGAGCATCGCCCGCCAGGTCGCCGACGAGTTCACCGCCGAGACCGGGCAGCAGCGCTGGGTCCTCGGCTCGATCGGCCCCGGCACGAAGCTGCCGACCCTGGGCCACGCCCCGTACACCAAGCTCCGCGACGCCTACCAGCGGAACGCCGAGGGGCTGATCGCGGGCGGCGCCGACGCCCTGCTGATCGAGACCACCCAGGACCTGCTCCAGACCAAGGCGTCCGTCATCGGCGCCCGCCGCGCCCTCGCGGCCGCGGGCGCCTCGCTGCCGGTGATCTGCTCCGTCACCGTCGAGACGACCGGCACCATGCTGCTCGGCTCCGAGATCGGCGCGGCGCTCACCGCCCTGGAGCCGCTCGGCATCGACCTCATCGGTCTGAACTGCGCCACCGGCCCCGCCGAGATGAGCGAGCACCTGCGCTACCTCGCCCGGCACTCCCGCATCCCGCTCTCCTGCATGCCCAACGCCGGCCTCCCCGTGCTCGGCAAGGACGGCGCGCACTACCCGCTCACCCCGTCCGAGCTGGCGGACGCCCAGGAGACCTTCGTCCGGGAGTACGGCCTCTCCCTGGTCGGCGGCTGCTGCGGTACGACCCCCGAGCACCTGCGCCAGGTCGTCGAGCGCGTCCGCGGCACCGCCGTCGTCCCCCGTACCCCGCACCCCGAGCCGGGCGCGGCCTCCCTCTACCAGACCGTCCCGTTCCGCCAGGACACCTCGTACCTGGCGATCGGCGAGCGGACGAACGCCAACGGGTCGAAGAAGTTCCGCGAGGCCATGCTGGAGGCCCGCTGGGACGACTGCGTGGAGATGGCCCGCGACCAGATCCGCGAGGGCGCGCACATGCTCGACCTCTGTGTGGACTACGTGGGCCGCGACGGGGTGGCCGACATGGAGGAGCTGGCCGGCCGCTTCGCGACCGCCTCCACGCTCCCGGTCGTGCTGGACTCCACGGAGGTCCCGGTGCTCCGGGCCGGCCTGGAGAAGCTGGGCGGCCGCGCGGTGCTGAACTCGGTCAACTACGAGGACGGCGACGGGCCCGAGTCGCGGTTCGCCAAGGTCACCGCCCTGGCCGCCGAGCACGGCGCCGCGCTGATCGCGCTGACCATCGACGAGGAGGGCCAGGCCCGCACCGTCGAGCACAAGGTCGCCGTGGCCGAGCGCCTGATCGCCGACCTGACCGGCAACTGGGGCATCCGCGAGTCGGACATCCTGATCGACACCCTGACCTTCACCATCTGCACCGGCCAGGAGGAGTCGCGGGGCGACGGCATCGCCACCATCGGCGCGATCCGCGAGCTGAAGAAGCGCCACCCCGAGGTGCAGACCACGCTCGGCCTGTCCAACATCTCCTTCGGCCTCAACCCGGCCGCCCGGGTCGTGCTGAACTCCGTCTTCCTCGACGAGTGCGTCAAGGCCGGACTGGACTCCGCGATCGTGCACGCCTCCAAGATCCTCCCGATCGCCCGACTGGACGAGGAGCAGGTCAAGGTGGCCCTCGACCTCGTCTACGACCGGCGCGCCGAGGGCTACGACCCGCTCCAGAGGCTCATGGAGCTGTTCGAGGGCGTCAGCACCAAGTCGATGAAGGCGGGCAAGGCCGAGGAACTGGCCGCGCTGCCGCTGGAGGAGCGCCTCCAGCGCCGCATCATCGACGGCGAGAAGAACGGCCTGGAGACCGACCTCGACGAGGCGCTCCGCTCCCGCCCCGCTCTCGACATCGTCAACGACACCCTCCTGGAGGGCATGAAGGTCGTCGGCGAGCTCTTCGGCTCCGGCCAGATGCAGCTGCCCTTCGTCCTCCAGTCCGCCGAGGTCATGAAGACCGCGGTCGCCCACCTGGAACCGCACATGGAGAAGTCCGACGCCGAGGGCAAGGGCACCATCGTGCTGGCCACGGTGCGCGGCGACGTCCACGACATCGGCAAGAACCTCGTCGACATCATCCTGTCGAACAACGGCTACAACGTCGTCAACCTGGGCATCAAGCAGCCCGTCTCCGCGATCCTGGAGGCCGCCGAGGAGCACCGGGCCGACGTGATCGGCATGTCCGGGCTCCTGGTCAAGTCCACCGTGATCATGAAGGAGAACCTGGAGGAGCTCAACCAGCGCAAGATGGCCGCCGACTACCCCGTCATCCTCGGCGGCGCCGCCCTCACCCGCGCCTACGTCGAGCAGGACCTCCACGAGATCTACGAGGGCGAGGTCCGCTACGCCCGCGACGCCTTCGAGGGGCTGCGCCTGATGGACGCGCTGATCGCGGTCAAGCGCGGCGTCCCCGGCGCCGTCCTGCCGGAGCTGAAGCAGCGCCGGGTGCCCAAGCGCGACGCCGCGGTCCTGGAGGTCGACGAGCCGGAGGAGGGCGTGCGCTCCGACGTCGCCGTCGACAACCCGGTCCCCGAGCCCCCGTTCTGGGGAACCCGCGTCGTCAAGGGCATCCAGCTCAAGGAGTACGCCTCCTGGCTCGACGAGGGAGCCCTCTTCAAGGGGCAGTGGGGCCTCAAGCAGTCCCGGGCCGGGGACGGGCCCACCTACGAGGAGCTGGTGGAGACCGAGGGCCGCCCGCACCTGCGCGGCTGGCTCGACAAGCTCCAGACCGAGAACCTCCTGGAAGCCGCCGTCGTCCACGGCTACTTCCCGTGCGTCTCCAAGGGCGACGACCTGATCCTGCTCCACGAGGACGGCTCCGAGCGCACCCGCTTCACCTTCCCCCGCCAGCGCCGCGGCCGCCGGCTCTGCCTCGCGGACTTCTTCCGGCCCGAGGAGTCCGGCGAGACCGACGTCGTCGGCCTCCAGGTCGTCACGGTCGGCTCGCGGATCGGCGCCGAGACGGCCAAGCTCTTCGAGGCCAACTCCTACCGCGACTATCTGGAGCTGCACGGCCTCTCCGTCCAGCTGGCCGAGGCGCTGGCCGAGTACTGGCACGCCCGGGTCCGCTCCGAGCTGGGCTTCGGCGGCGAGGACCCGGCCGACGTCGAGGACATGTTCGCGCTGAAGTACCGGGGGGCCCGCTTCTCCCTCGGCTACGGGGCCTGCCCCGACCTGGAGGACCGCGCCAAGATCGCCGACCTGCTCCGGCCGGAGCGGATCGGGGTGCACCTCTCCGAGGAGTTCCAGCTGCACCCGGAGCAGTCCACCGACGCGATCGTCATCCACCACCCGGAAGCCAAGTACTTCAACGCCCGGTAAGACGCCGTTCGACGCGCGGCAGCACCGCAAGTCGTACACTTGTCGGTCCAGTGCAGGCCGGTCGCCCTCCCACGGGAGTGGCGGCCGGCCTTCTCGTCCCTTACGGAAGGTGTGCCGGATGACCAGTACGGTCCCCGCGTCCTTGACCCGCACGGCCGAAGACGCCGCGCTCCAGGCAGTCCTCCTCGACATGGACGGCACCCTGGTCGACACCGAGGGGTTCTGGTGGGACGCCGAGGTGGAGGTCTTCGCCGACCTCGGGCACCGGCTCGACGAGGCGTGGCGGGACGTGGTGGTCGGCGGCCCGATGACCCGCAGCGCCGGATACCTCATCGAGGTCACCGGCGCCGACGTCAGCCTCGACGAACTCACCGTGCTGCTCAACGACCGCTTCGAGAAGCGCATCGGCCGGGGCGTCCCGCTGATGCCGGGCGCCGAGCGGCTGCTGGCCGAGCTGGCCGGGCACGGAATCCCCACCGCCCTGGTCTCCGCCTCGCACCGCCGGATCATCGACCAGGTACTGGAGTCGCTGCGCCCGCACCGCTTCGGCCTGACCGTCGCGGGCGACGAGGTCTCCCGCACCAAGCCGAACCCGGAGCCCTATCTCGTCGCTGCGGCCGGCCTCGGTGCCGCCCCCGAGCGCTGCGCGGTGATCGAGGACACCGCGACCGGCGTCGCCGCCGCCGAGGCGGCGGGCTGCCGGGTGGTCGCCGTACCCTCCGTCGCGCCCATCGCCCCCGCACCGGGCCGGCAGGTCGTGGGCTCGCTCGAAGAGGTCGACCTGGCCTTCCTGCGGCGCCTGGTCTCGGCACCGTACTGAACCGGCCACCGGCCCGGCCCTCCCACCGGGAACCGGAACCCCTCGTTCCTGGCTGGCCGACGGTACCCACTACTGTCGCTCTGTCCACGCCCGGATGAGGGAGAGCGTCCACGATGAACCGCAAGAACCTGGTGCTGCCGGCCGTCGCCGGCCTCCTCGCACCCGTACTCGCCGCCTGCGGCGCATCGGACGAGGGGACCGGCCGAGGGGCGGCCGTCGTGGTCGGCGCCACCGACCGGATCGCCGTCTCGAAGAGCGCCCCCGCCCCGCTCGACCCCGCCGTCGGCCACGAGACGGGCGCGTGGAACGTGCTGCGCCAGACCGTGCAGACCCTGACCCGGATACCGGTCGGCGGCGGCGCACCGGTGCCCGAGGCGGCCGAGAGCTGCCGGTTCACCGACCGGCAGAACGAGAGCTACCGCTGCGAACTGCGCCCCGGCCTGACCTTCGCCGACGGGACCCCGCTCACCGCCGACGACGTCACGTACTCCATCGACCGGGCCCTCGCCCTGCACACCCCGGGCGGCCCGGCCGCCGCGCTGCTCGACACGATCGACACGGTCGAGGCCCAGGGCCAACGCGAGGTAGTCTTCCACCTCCGCACCCCGGACGCCACGTTCCCGTACAAGCTCACCACCCCCGTCGCGGGCATCGTGCCGCGCGGGTCGTACCCCGCCAAGTCCGCGCGGACCGGCTTCCAAGTGGACGGCTCGGGCCCGTACACCATGAAGGCGGAGACCGACCGGAACCGGGCCGTCAGGATCAGCTTCACCCGCAACCCCCGCTACAAGGGCAGCCTGAGGATACGGAACGAACGGGTCGAGCTGGACCTCTTCGACACCGCGGGGGCCATGGAGAAGGCCCTCCGCGACCGGCGGATCGACATGATGACCCGCACCATGACCCCGGCCCAGGCCCGGCGGCTGCGGGAGGAGCCCGCGGACGGCGTCGTACTCACCGAGATGCCCGGCCTCGGCATCCACTACCTCGGCTTCGACACCGGCGACGGGACCGTACGGAACAGGGCGGTCCGCCAGGCCATGGCCCAGATCGTCGACCGGGACGAGATCACGGCCACGGTCTACGGGGATACGGCCGATCCGCTCTACTCGCTGATCCCCTCCGGCATCGCCGCGCACACCAACTCGTTCCACGACCGGTACGGCGAACCCAGCCCCGCCAAGGCCGCGGCGCTGCTGCGCTCCGCGCACGTCCGCACCCCGGTGAAGCTCACCCTGAACTACCCCACCGGCCACTTCGGCGCCGCCACGGCCGACGAGTTCACCCTGCTGAAGAAGCAGCTCGACCGCACCGGACTGTTCGACGTCACCCTCCGGGGCACCGCCTGGGACACCTTCCGCCCCGCGCAGCTCCGCGGCGAGTACGCCGTCTACGGCATGGGCTGGTTCCCCGACTTCCCGGACCCGGACAACTTCACCGCCCCGTTCCTCGGCCGCGACAACGTCCTCGGCTCGGACTACACCTCGGTCCCGGTGCGGCGGACGCTCATCCCGCAGTCCCGCCGTGAGGCCGACCGCACCGCGACCACCACGGCCTTCCGGCGGATCCAGTCCATCGTCGCCAGGGACGTACCCGTGCTGCCGATCTGGCAGGGCAAGGAGTACGCCGCCGCACGCCAGGGACTCTCCGGCGTCGAACGCGCGGTCAACCCCTCCACCGGCCTCCGGCTCGGCGAACTCTCCCGCGCCCCCCGCTGAGCACCCGGGCTCACTGCGCGCCGGGACGCACCAGACCGCTCTCGTACGCGTACACCGCGGCCTGCACCCGGTCGCGCAGCCCCAGCTTGGTCAGCACATGGCCGACATGCGTCTTGACCGTCGTCTCGCTGACGAAGAGGTCCGCGGCGATCTCGGCGTTCGACAGACCGCGCGCCACCAGCTTCAGCACCTCGACCTCACGGTCGGTCAGGGTGTGCAGGGTGTTCGGCACCGGCTCCTCGCCGGAGGGCAGATGGTCCGCGTACTTGTCGAGAAGCCTGCGGGTGATGCTCGGCGCGAGCATCGCCTCGCCCGCCGCGACGACCCGGATCGCCTGCACCAGCTCGTTGGCCGGGGCGTCCTTCAGCAGGAAGCCGCTGGCGCCGGCGCGCAGTGCCTCCACCACGTACTCGTCGAGGTCGAACGTCGTCAGCACCAGCACCTTCGCCGGACCGTCGCGGTCCGGACCGGTGATCTGGCGCGTCGCCTCCACACCGTCCATCCGGGGCATCCGGATGTCCATCAGGACCACATCGGGCTGCAGCGCCCGTACCTGGTCGATGGCCTGGAGACCGTCACCGGCCTCGCCCACCACCGCGAGATCGCCCTCCGCCTCCAGGATCATCCGGAAGCCGGTGCGCAGCAGTGGCTGGTCGTCGACCAGCAGGACGCGGATAGCCACAGGGTCTCCTTGTCTCCCTCAGGGGCCTTCGGGGGCCGTGGACCGGCCTGCCTCGGCACGGACCGGCTCCATTCTGCCCTGCGCGCCGGGCTCCGGCTCCGCCGGGCGGACCGTCAGCGGATAGACCGGGGGAGTACCGCCGAACTCCGGGCAGAACGCCCGGTGGTCGCACCAGCCGCAGAGCTTCGTCGGCCGGGGCCGCCACTCGCCCGTCTCCGTGGCCTGCGCGATCGCCTCCCACAGGGCCAGCAGCTTGCGCTCCACCCGCTCCAGGTCCCCGATCACCGGGTCGTACGTCAGGATGTCGCCACTGCCCAGGTAGACGAGCTGGAGCCGGCGCGGCACCACACCCTTCAGCCGCCAGATCACCAGGGCGTAGAACTTCATCTGGAAGAGCGCGCCCTCCGCGTACTGCGGGCGGGGAGCCTTGCCCGTCTTGTAGTCGACGATCCGGACCTCGCCGGTCGGCGCCACGTCGATCCGGTCGATCACCCCGCGCAGCCGCAGCCCCGACTCCAGCTCCGTCTCGACGAAGAGCTCCCGCTCGGCGGGCTCCAGACGCGTCGGGTCCTCCAGCGAGAACCACCGCTCCACCAGGCCCTCCGCCTCCGACAGCCAGCGCGCCAGCCGCTCGCCGCCGGCGTCCTCGGCGAACAGCTCCGACAGCTCCGGCCGGGACTCCAGCAGCCGGTCCCACTGGGCGGGGACCAGCGCCGTGGCCCGGCCCGCCGTGCGCTCCGCCGCGGGATTGTCGAAGAGCCGCTCCAGCACCGCGTGGACCAGCGTGCCCCGGGTAGCCGCCTCACTGGGCTTCTCCGGCAGCCGGTCGATGACCCGGAAGCGGTACAGCAGCGGGCACTGCATGAAATCGCTCGCCCGCGACGGCGACAGGGAGGAAGGAGGCTGGACGGGCGCCGGCAGGGAGGTCATGCCGAAGACCCTACGGCCCGCCACTGACAGCGGGCGACATACCATCGACCCCACAAGCTCCGAACACCGCATCACCGCGCCATGGCGCACCGACCGAAGGGATCCCGTGGACGAGAGCGGCGACAGCGGGCGCCCGCAGCCCGGCCCGGAGGAAACGCCCTCCGCGCCCGGCCCCGACAAGGGCGGACCGCAGCGCCCCGAAGAGCCCGGCGGCGGCATCCTCATGGGCCGCCCCTTCGGCGTGCCGGTGTACGTCGCGCCCAGCTGGTTCCTGGTGGCCGCGCTGATCACCTGGGTCTTCGGCGGCCAGCTCGACCGGGTGCTCCCCGAACTCGGGGCGGCGCGCTACCTGGTCTCGCTCTTCTTCGCCATCGCCTTCTACGCCTCCGTGCTCGTCCACGAGCTCGCGCACACCGTCGTGGCGCTGCGCTACAAACTGCCGGTGCGCCGCATCCAGCTCCAGTTCTTCGGCGGCGTCTCCGAGATCGAGAAGGAGTCCGAGACCCCGGGCCGCGAATTCCTCCTCGCCTTCGTCGGACCGCTGCTCTCCCTGGTGCTCGCGGGCGTGTTCTACGCCGGGATGAAGTTCGTCGAGCCGGGCACCGTCCCCGGTGTCCTGCTCGCCGGGCTGATGATCTCCAACCTCCTGGTCGCCGCCTTCAACCTGCTCCCCGGCCTCCCGCTGGACGGCGGCCGCATGCTCCGCGCCGTCGTGTGGAAGATCACCGGACGCCCGATGAGCGGCACGATCGCCGCCGCCTGGGTCGGCCGCGCCCTCGCCGTCGTCACGCTGATCGGCCTGCCGCTGCTCACCCGCACCGGCGCCCTCGGCAACGACCCGGCCGAGCTCAGCGGCATGGACACCCTGACCGACGCGCTGCTCGCCGCCATCCTCGCCGCCATCATCTGGACCGGCGCGGGCAACAGCCTGCGCATGGCCCGGCTGCGCGAGCACCTCCCCGAACTGCGCGCCCGCACCCTCACCCGCCGCGCCGTCCCGGTGGAGTCCGCCACCCCCCTCTCCGAGGCGCTGCGCCGCGCCAACGAGGCGGGCGCCCGCGCCCTGGTCGTCGTCGACGGGGAGGGCGAGCCGCAGGGCATCGTCCGGGAGACCGCCATCGTCTCCGTGCCCGAGCACCGCCGCCCCTGGGTCGAGGTCGGCGGCCTCGCCCAGGACCTCACCGACGGCATGAAGGTCTCCGCCGAACTGTCCGGCGAGGCGCTCCTGGACCGGCTCAAGGCCACCCCGGCCACCGAGTACCTGGTCCTGGAGGAGACCGGGGAGATCTACGGCGTCCTGTCCACCTCGGACGTCGAGCACGCCTTCGTCGCGGCCCTGGCCAGGCCCGCCTCCTGACGGCCGGGGCTCGCGGCGGGCGCCCCGGAAATCACCGGTACGCTGGTCACATGTCTGAACCGACCGGTGCCGCCCGCCGACGCGGGCCCTTCAAGGTCGGGGACCAGGTCCAGCTCACCGATCCCAAGGGACGCCACTACACCTTCACGCTCGAAGCAGGAAAGAACTTCCACACCCACAAGGGTTCTTTCCCGCACGACGAGCTGATCGGTGCCCCCGAAGGCAGTGTGGTCCGGACCACGGGAAACGTCGCCTATCTCGCGCTGCGCCCCCTGCTCCCCGACTATGTCCTGTCCATGCCCCGCGGCGCCGCCGTGGTCTACCCCAAGGACGCGGGGCAGATCCTGGCCTTCGCCGACATCTTCCCCGGCGCCCGCGTCGTGGAGGCCGGGGTCGGCTCGGGATCGCTCTCCACCTTCCTGCTCCGCGCCATCGGCGACCAGGGCATGCTGCACTCCTACGAGCGCCGCGAGGACTTCGCCGAGATCGCCCAGCAGAACGTGGAGCGCTACTTCGGCGAGCCGCACCCGGCCTGGCAGCTCACCGTCGGCGACCTCCAGGACAACCTGTCGGACACCGACGTCGACCGCGTCATCCTGGACATGCTCGCCCCCTGGGAGTGCCTGGAGGCCGTCTCCAAGGCCCTGGTGCCCGGCGGCATCCTCTGCGCGTACGTCGCCACCACCACCCAGCTCGCCCGGACCGTCGAGTCCATCCGCGAGATCGGCTGCTTCGCCGAGCCGCAGCCCTGGGAGTCGATGATCCGCAACTGGCACGTGGAGGGCCTCGCGGTCCGCCCGGACCACCGGATGATCGGCCACACCGGCTTCCTCGTCACCGCCCGCCGCCTGGCCGACGGAGTGGAGGCGCCGCTCCGCCGCCGTCGCCCGGCCAAGGGCGCCTACGGCGAGGACTACGACGGTCCCGGCAGCCAGAGCGGCTCCTCCCGGGGCTGACCCCACGCGATGCACCGGCGCCGCCGCCCTGCTTTCCGGGCACTTCCCGGGAACTCGGCGGCGGCGCCTCTTCGTTGCCGGTGGGAGAGGACCGCCCCACCGGCCGGGAATCACGTACGACCCCACCGTTCCACCGCCCGGTGAGGTGTGGCACGATGCTGGCCACCCACGCCACCGGGCACCGCCCGCCCAGGGCATCCTCGGGCCACCAGGAACCACAGGAGACATCCCGCGTGCAGACCTCCGAGCTCCCGGACCTCGCGCACACCGACACCACGCCGCTGCACTGGCTCGCCACCGCGGCGGCCATGGCAGCCGTCATCGCGGCAGCCGGCCTGCTCCAGCCGGACCCCACGGCCTCGGCCTCCACCCCGCACCGCACCACGGCGCAGCACGGCACCGCCCCCGCCGTCGCCCCCGACCCGGCCAAGGCGTCGTTCCCCCTGGACTGCGGCGGCCTCAAGAGCGTCGTGGCCGAACAGGCCACCGGCGACCTCGACGGCGACGCCCGCCCCGAGACCGTCGCGGTGGTCCACTGCGACGCCGGATCCGGGACCCCGCCCAGCGGTGTCTACGTCCTCACCCGGGGGAGCGGGCCCGCACCCCGGGTCGTGGCGACCCTGGTCGACCCCGCCCAGGGGATGAGCATCAGCGAGTTCGCGGTGCGCGACGGCATCGTCTCGGCCACCCTGCTCGGCTACTCCTCCGAGGCCGTGGCGCGCTGCTGCCCCGACCAGCAGGAGCGGGTCACCTGGCAGTGGAAGGGCGGAGCGTTCGTCCGCACCGTGCGGGCCGCCCCCGCCAACGCCTGAAACGACATCCGGCCGGCCACCGAGGGGTGACCGGCCGGACGGGAGCGCCGGGATCAGGCGGCCTCGGGCCCGTACACCTCGACACGGTCCGAGACGCGCCGTACGTGGATGCAGTCGCCGGGGCACTCCTTGGCCGAGTCGACCACGTCCTGGAGCAGCGGCAGCGGCACGGGCGTCGTCGCCCCCGCGTCCTGGAGCAGCTCGTCGTCCGCGCTCTTCACGTACGCCAGGCCGTCGATGTCCAGCTCGAACACCTCGGGGGCGTACTGGACGCAGATGCCGTCTCCCGTGCAGAGGTCCTGGTCGATCCAGACCTCCAGATCCTCCGTGTCGCCACCGTTGGGAGCGTCCTGCTGCACGGTCATTTCTCCTGCCGTTCCCTGCGTATCCGAACCAAAAGAAGCCAGCCCTGACGGGTGTTGAACGGTTCGACGATACAACTGGCGGCTTTCCGATGTTGAAGGGTGGGTATTCCCCAGACACGAGGGGGAACGCAAGGGTGAAGATCGGACACGTACCGCAGTCTTTGTGATCTAGGGGTTTCAATCATCACCCACGCAGGTAGGGTCAGGAAGCGTCCAGCTCCCCTTGGAGGAGGTGAGGACCGTGGCAGCCCACGACGACGACATCAACCGCGGCATCCGGCCCGGACGGGGGTCCGAAGACCCGGCCGGCCAGGTTGCCTATCTAGAGCAGGAAATCGCCGTCCTGCGACGTAAGCTCGCCGACTCTCCGCGCCATACGAGGATTCTCGAAGAGCGGATCGTCGAGTTGCAGACCAACCTGGCAGGCGTCTCCGCACAGAATGAGCGGCTCGCCAACACATTGCGCGAGGCCCGCGACCAGATCGTGGCCCTCAAGGAAGAAGTCGACCGGCTCGCGCAGCCTCCGGCCGGTTTCGGAGTGTTTCTGCAGAGCAATGAGGACGGCACCTGCGACATCTTCACCGGGGGCCGCAAGCTCCGGGTGAACGTCAGTCCCAGCGTCGAGCTCGACGACCTCCGGCGCGGCCAGGAAGTCATGCTCAACGAAGCGCTCAACGTGGTCGAAGCCATGGAATTCGAGCGGGCCGGTGACATCGTCACCCTCAAGGAGATCCTTGAGGACGGCGAGCGGGCCCTGGTCATCGGGCACACCGACGAGGAGCGGGTGGTGCGGCTCGCCGAGCCGCTGCTGGACATGACCATCCGCCCCGGCGACGCCCTCCTGCTCGAACCCAGGTCCGGCTACGTCTACGAAGTGGTGCCCAAGAGCGAGGTCGAGGAGCTCGTCCTCGAAGAGGTCCCGGACATCGACTACGACAAGATCGGCGGCCTGGGCGACCAGATCGAGCTGATCCGCGACGCGGTCGAGCTGCCCTACCTCCACCCCGACCTCTTCAAGGAACACGAACTGCGTCCGCCCAAGGGCATCCTGCTCTACGGGCCGCCCGGCTGCGGCAAGACGCTCATCGCCAAGGCCGTCGCCAACTCGCTCGCCAAGAAGGTCGCCGAGGTCACCGGCCAGCCGGCCGGGAAGAGCTACTTCCTCAACATCAAGGGCCCCGAGCTGCTCAACAAGTACGTCGGCGAGACCGAGCGGCACATCCGCCTGGTCTTCCAGCGGGCCCGTGAGAAGGCCAGTGAGGGCACCCCGGTCATCGTCTTCTTCGACGAGATGGAGTCCCTCTTCCGCACCCGTGGCTCCGGCGTCAGCTCGGACGTGGAGAACACCATCGTCCCCCAGCTGCTCGCCGAGATCGACGGTGTCGAGGGCCTGGAGAACGTCATCGTCATCGGCGCCTCCAACCGCGAGGACATGATCGACCCCGCGATCCTGCGGCCCGGCCGACTCGACGTGAAGATCAAGATCGAGCGCCCGGACGCGGAGGCCGCGAAGGACATCTTCGCGAAGTACCTCACGCCCTCGCTGCCGCTGCACGCGGACGACCTCGCGGAGCACACCGGCTCCAAGGAGGCCGCCGCCCAGGCCATGATCCAGTCGGTCGTCGAGCGGATGTACACCGAATCCGAGGAGAACCGTTTCCTGGAGGTCACGTACGCCAACGGCGACAAGGAAGTCCTGTACTTCAAGGACTTCAACTCCGGCGCGATGATCCAGAACATCGTCGACCGGGCCAAGAAGATGGCCATCAAGGCCTTCCTCGAACAGGGCCAGAAGGGCCTGCGCGTCTCCCACCTCCTCCAGGCATGCGTGGACGAGTTCAAGGAGAACGAGGACCTTCCGAACACCACCAACCCGGACGACTGGGCCCGGATCTCCGGCAAGAAGGGCGAGCGGATCGTCTTCATCCGCACGCTCGTCACCGGGAAGCAGGGCGCGGACACCGGTCGCTCCATCGACACGGTGGCGAACACCGGGCAGTACCTCTAGAAACGCCGACCGGCTGCGGGCTGCCCGGCCGGGCAGCCCGCAGCCGGTCGCTTTCGGTACGTCCCACGCGACACCGCGGCAATGGCGCATTTGATCTCCCCGCCGGCGCAGCGGCGCTCTAGGCTCTTGCGTACCGCCCGGTCGCGCAACGCGTGGACGGGCCGTGCACGCGCACCGACAAGCAGCGGTACTTGAGCGCCGCCCCTCAAGGGAGCGCCGCCGGGCAAGGAGGGCCGCATGACCGTACGGCGAGTAATGGGCATCGAGACGGAGTACGGCATCTCCGTCCCCGGCCACCCCAACGCCAATGCCATGCTCACCTCGTCCCAGATCGTCAACGCCTACGCGGCGGCGATGCACCGGGCGCGCCGCGCCCGCTGGGACTTCGAGGAGGAGAATCCGCTGCGGGACGCGCGGGGTTTCGACCTCGCCCGCGAGACCGCGGACGCCAGCCAGCTCACCGACGAGGACATCGGCCTCGCCAACGTCATCCTCACCAACGGGGCCCGTCTCTACGTGGACCACGCGCACCCCGAGTACAGCTCGCCCGAGGTGACCAACCCCCGGGACGCGGTGCTCTGGGACAAGGCCGGCGAACGGATCATGGCCGAGGCCGCCGAGCGCGCGGCCCAGCTCCCCGGCGCCCAGCCGATCCATCTGTACAAGAACAACACCGACAACAAGGGCGCCTCGTACGGGACGCACGAGAACTACCTGATGAAGCGGGAGACCGCGTTCTCCGACATCGTGCGCCACCTGACCCCGTTCTTCGTCTCCCGCCAGGTGGTCACCGGCGCCGGACGGGTGGGAATCGGCCAGGACGGCCACGAGCACGGCTTCCAGATCAGCCAGCGGGCGGACTACTTCGAGGTCGAGGTCGGGCTGGAGACCACGCTCAAGCGCCCCATCATCAACACCCGGGACGAACCCCACTCCGACGCCGAGAAGTACCGCCGGCTCCATGTGATCATCGGGGACGCGAACCTCTCGGAGATCTCCACCTATCTCAAGCTCGGCACCACGTCCCTGGTCCTGTCCATGATCGAGGACGGCTTCATCAACGTCGACCTCGCGGTCGACCAGCCGGTGCGCACGCTGCACCAGGTGTCCCACGACCCGGATCTCGCCCAGCTCATCACGCTGCGCAGCGGCCGCACCCTCACCGCGGTGCAGCTGCAGATGGAGTACTTCGAGCTGGGCCGCAAGTACGTCGAGGAGCGGTACGGGGCCGACGCCGACGAGCAGACCAAGGACGTCCTGAGCCGCTGGGAGGACACGCTCAACCGGCTGGAGAACGATCCGATGAGCCTCTCCGGCGAGCTGGACTGGATCGCCAAGCGGGAGCTGATGGAGGGCTACCGCCGCCGTGACGGGCTGGACTGGGACGCGGCCCGGCTGCACCTGGTGGACCTCCAGTACGCCGACGTGCGGGCCGAGAAGGGCCTGTACAACCGCCTGGCGGCCCGCGGGAAGATGAAGAGGCTGCTGGACGAGAGCGAGGTCGCCGAGGCCCGTACGAAGCCTCCGGAGGACACCAGGGCCTATTTCCGCGGCCGCTGCCTGGAGCAGTACGCCGACGACGTGGCCGCGGCCTCCTGGGACTCGGTCATCTTCGACCTTCCGGGTCACGACTCGTTGCAGCGGGTGCCCACCCTGGAGCCGCTGCGCGGCACCCGCAGCCACGTCAAGGAGCTCCTGGACCGCTGCCGCACGGCGGAGGAGCTGGTCCAGGTCCTGACGGGCGGCTGAAAGGGCCGGGATCGGGGAATCATCGGGATGACCCCTGGACGTTGAGGGAAAGTACCGGGCCGATGTCGGAGCCCGTGGGTAGGGTCTGATTCAAGTGCTTCGAACCGAGCGGGGTGAGCTAGATGGCGACCAAGGACACCGGCGGCGGACAGCAGAAGGCGACGCGCTCCACCGAGGAGGTCGAGGAGCAGGCGCAGGACGCGCAGGTCTCGGAGGACCTCAAGGACCGCCAGGAGAAGCTGAGCGACGACGTCGACTCGGTTCTGGACGAGATCGACGACGTGCTCGAGGAGAACGCGGAGGACTTCGTGAGGTCCTTCGTTCAGAAGGGTGGACAGTAATCCGCGTATGTGAACGCGAAGGAACGGGGGGCGGTGCGCGCGGTACGGGTCGGGTCGGCCCGTACCGCGCGGTCGCACACGGCGGAACGGGCCGTGGAGCTGCTCCCGGGGTTCGGGTGGATCGTCGCCGCCGGACGGGTAGGGTCCGTGGCGTAACCGCATCAAACGCAATTCGGCCATCGGCAAGTTGGGAGACGATCCTGACGCCTTGCGCAGGGCCGTCGCTTACCTGGAGGGAAACGCGTGGAAGCCAACACTCGTAGCACCGGGCGTCTACCAGCTGCCTTCCTGACGCCGGGATCCTCTTCGTTCATGGATTTCCTGTCCGACCAGGCCCCCGGAATGCTCCCGGGCAACCGGAACCTGCCGCCGCTGCAGGGTGCGGTCGAGGCCCCCCACGGGACGACGATCGTCGCGACGACGTTCCCCGGCGGCGTGGTCCTGGCCGGTGACCGGCGCGCGACCATGGGGAACATGATCGCGCAGCGCGACATCGAGAAGGTCTTCCCGGCCGACGAGTACTCGGCGGTGGGCATCGCCGGCACCGCCGGGCTGGCCGTGGAGATGGTCAAGCTCTTCCAGCTGGAGCTGGAGCACTTCGAGAAGGTCGAGGGCGCGCAGCTCTCCCTGGAGGGCAAGGCCAACCGGCTCTCCACGATGATCCGCAGCAACCTGGCCATGGCCATGCAGGGCCTCGCCGTCGTACCGCTCTTCGCCGGCTTCGACATCGACCGTGAGCGGGGGCGCATCTTCTCGTACGACGTCACCGGCGGCCGCTCCGAGGAGCACGGGTACGCGGCCACCGGCTCCGGCTCGGTCTTCGCCCGCAACTCCATGAAGAAGCTCTACCGCCAGGACCTGACGGAGCAGGACGCCCTGACCCTGGTCGTACAGGCGCTGTACGACGCCGCGGACGACGACTCGGCGACCGGTGGTCCGGACGTGGCCCGGCGCATCTATCCGATCGTCACCGTCATCACCGACGGGGGCTTCCGGAGGCTGGACGAGGCGGAATCCTCCGAGATCGCCCGCGCCGTCCTGGAACACCGGCTGGAGCAGCCCGACGGCCCGCGCGCCGCGCTGCTCTGACCCTCCGTTCCACCGCTTCCCCGACGCTCTCGTCACCGACAGAAAGGGACGGACAACAGGTGTCGACGCCGTTCTATGTCTCTCCTCAGCAGGCCATGGCCGACCGGGCGGAATACGCCCGGAAGGGCATCGCCCGTGGTCGCAGCCTGGTCGTGCTGCAGTACGCCGACGGCATCGTGTTCGTCGGCGAGAACCCGTCCCGCGCGCTGCACAAGTTCAGCGAGATCTACGACCGGATCGGTTTCGCCGCCGCCGGCAAGTACAACGAGTACGAGAACCTCCGCATCGGCGGGGTGCGCTACGCCGATCTGCGCGGCTACACCTACGACCGCGACGACGTGACGGCCCGTGGGCTGGCCAACGTCTACGCGCAGACGCTCGGCACGATCTTCTCCAGCGCGGCCGAGAAACCGTACGAGGTGGAGCTGGTGGTCGCCGAGGTCGGCGTCGACCCGGAGGGCGACCAGATCTACCGGCTGCCGCACGACGGCTCGATCGTGGACGAGCACGGCTCGGTCGCGGTCGGCGGCAACGCCGAGCAGATCAGCACCTTCCTGGACCAGCGGCACCGGGACGGTATGACGCTCGCCGAGGCGTTGAAGCTGGCGGTGCAGGCGCTGTCCCGCGACCCCAACGGCAGCGAGCGGGAGATCCCCGCCGAGCGGCTGGAGGTCGCGGTCCTGGACCGGACGCGGCCGCAGCAGCGGAAGTTCAAGCGGATCGTCGGCACGCAGCTCGCCCGCCTGCTGGAGGCGGACGGTTCCCCGGCGGACGTCGGCTCCGAATCCGAGGAGGGCGGCGAGTCCGCCGCGACCGGGACGTCCGATTCCGGCGGGGACATCGAGTAGCCCGCCCGCAGCGATCCCCGCCGTGCCCCGGTCCGCCCCTTCCGGCGGGCCGGGGCACGGTCATGTGCGCGGCGGCGCCGACGAGCCGCGCGCCACCAGGCGTACGGGAAGGCTTCCCGGCTCGGCCGGCCGGTCCTCCAGGACCGCCAGCAGGGCGGCCATGCCGCGCTCCCCGACCTGCTCGGCGGGGAGCTGCACGGTGGTCAGCTCTGGCTCCACGGCCACCGCCAGCGCCAGGTCGTCGAAGCCGGTGACCGACAGGTCGTCGGGGACGCGCAGACCGAGCCTGCGGGCGGCCTTGCAGGCCCCCGCGGCGAGGATGTCGTCGTCGCAGACGAGCGCGGTCGGCGCGGGCCCGGGACCGGCCAGTACGCGCTCCGCGGCGGCCCGGCCCGCGTGCACGTCGAGCGCGGCGGCGACCGTCCGTACCGAGGTGCCCGGCACCGCGCGCAGGGCGTCGTGCAGCGCCCGGCCGCGCGCCGCGAACGTCCAGGAGTCGACTGCCGAGGCCAGGTGGACGAAGCGGCGGTGCCCCAGGGCCAGCAGATGCTCCGCCACCTGCCGCATCCCGTCGGCGATGTCCAGGTTGACGCGGGCGGCGACACCGGTGTCCGCCGGGTCGCTGTCGAGCATGACCAGCGGCAGACCGGCGCCGCGCAGCGCGCCGAGGGCGTCGGCGGCCATCGAGGAGGCGATCACGCCGTCCAGGGAGGAGCTGGCCGAGGCGAACGGGTCCTTGGCCGGTCCGGTGCCGTCGGGCGACGGGTAGAGGACGACGCCGAAGCCGTGCTCGGCGGCGACCGACGCGGCGCCGGTGTAGACCCGGGCGAAGAACTCGTTGGTGAGCGCGGGGACGACCAGCAGCGCGGTCCTGGTACGGCCCAGGCGCAGATTGCGGGCGGCGAGATTCGGCCGGTAGCCCAGGCCCCGGGCGGCGCCGCGGACGCGCTCGGCGGTGGCCTCGGAGACCCGGCCGCGCCACTTGCCGCCCAGGACCAGGGAGACGGTCGCCTGCGAGACGCCCACCGCCCGCGCCACGTCGCGGCTGGTGGGCCGGGGCGGGGCGGGTTGTGGTGCGCTGCTCACTCGGGCCTCCGGGCCGGTCGGGGCAGGTGCCGTGCGGTGGACCTGCGGACTGGCCACATGGTACGTATGGGCATCGACGTTATACGTAAAACCTCGGGGTTGCCGAACCACCGGGGGAGAGGGGCGAAGCGACATGGCCGCGGGCTATCTGGACATCCTCCGGGCGCGGCACGCCGCCCGGCTGCTGGCGGGAACCCTGGTGGGGCGGCTGCCCAACGGCACCGCCCCGATCGCGATCGTGCTGTTCACCCGTGCCGAGGGCGGCAGCTACTCCCTGGCCGGCGCGCTCGCCGCCGTCTACGGGCTGGCCACCGCGGTGGGCCAGCCGCTGCTCGGGCGTGCCGTGGACCTGTACGGCCAGCCCCGCGTCCAGCTGCCCGCCGCCGTCGTCTCCGCACTGGGCATGGCCCTGCTGGCGCTGGCGGGCCTGGGGTCGCTGCCGCTGGCCTACGCGGCGGTGGTGGTGGCGGGGCTCTTCACGCCGCCGCTGGAGGGCGGGCTGCGGGCCCTGTGGCCGAGCGTCCTGGGCCGGGAGGACCGGGTCCACCGCGCGTACGCCATGGACGCGGTCGCCCAGGAGGTCATGTTCACCGCGGGCCCGCTCCTGGTGACGGCTCTGGTCGCCGTCTGGTCGCCGGCCGCCGCGCTGCTCGTCATCAACGTGATCGGCGTGCTCGGGGCGCTCTCCGTCGTCCTCTCCGAACCCTCCCGCACCTGGCGCTCCGCACCCCGTGAGGCGCACTGGCTGGGCGCGCTGCGTTCACCGGGGCTGCTGGCCCTGCTCGGCTCGTTCTTCTTCGTCGGGCTCGCGCTGGGCTCGATCACGGTGGCCGGTGTCGCCTACGCCGACGACCACGGCCGCGAGGCGGTGTACGGCTGGCTGATGGCGGCGCTCGGGCTGGGCGCCCTGGTCGGCGGCACGGTCTACGGGGCGCGTCAGTGGGCCGGGGCGCCGGAACGCCGCCTCCGGGTCGTCGTCGCCCTGCTGGCGCTCGGCTACCTGCCCCTGACGCTGACCCCCTCGGTCCCCGCCATGATCGCCCTGATGGCCCTGGCCGGGGTCTTCCTGGCCCCCGCGATCGCCTGCTCCTTCATCGTCGTCGACCGGCACGCCCCGCGGGGCACCGTCACCGAGGCGTTCTCCTGGCTGGTGACCACGTTCGGGGTCGGCGCGGCGGTCGGAACGGCCGCGGCGGGGCCCGCCGTCGAGGCGGGAGGGACCTCGTGGAGTTTCGCCGTGGCGGGGGCCGGAGGGGTGGCGGCGCTGCTCGTTCTCCTGACTACCGGAAAGGTGCTGGAGGTTCCCGGACGTACCGCGGTTGCCGCACGTGGATCGGAAAATGATCGAAACGGTGCTGTCGAACCCGGTTTCAGCTCAGGCCATCAGGCGTAATGTTCAGTCATGGACCGCCGCATTTTCGGGCTGGAGAACGAGTACGGCGTCACGTGCACGTTCAGGGGACAGCGCCGACTGTCCCCTGATGAAGTGGCGCGCTACCTCTTCCGCCGTGTTGTGTCATGGGGCCGCAGCAGCAATGTCTTTCTGCGGAACGGCGCCCGCCTCTACCTCGACGTGGGATCGCATCCGGAATATGCAACCCCCGAATGCGACAACCTGACCGAACTGGTCACCCACGACAAGGCCGGCGAGCGCATTCTCGAAGGTCTGCTCGTCGACGCCGAACGCCGCCTGCACGAGGAGGGAATCGCGGGCGACGTCTACCTCTTCAAGAACAACACCGACTCGGCGGGAAACTCCTACGGATGCCATGAGAACTACCTCGTGGCCCGGCACGGAGAATTCTCCCGGCTCGCGGACATCCTCATTCCCTTCCTCGTCACGCGACAACTGATCTGCGGCGCGGGCAAAGTGCTGCAGACCCCCCGGGGCGCGGTCTACTGCGTCAGCCAGCGCGCCGAGCACATCTGGGAGGGCGTCAGTTCCGCGACCACGCGTTCCCGCCCGATCATCAACACCCGCGACGAACCGCACGCGGACGCGGAGCGGTACCGCCGCCTCCACGTCATCGTCGGCGACTCCAACATGTCCGAGACGACCATGCTGCTCAAGGTCGGCGCGACCGACCTGGTGCTCCGCATGATCGAAGCCGGCACGGTGATGCGGGACCTGACGCTGGAGAACCCGATCCGGGCGATCCGCGAGGTCAGCCACGACACGACCGGGCGGCGCAAGGTGCGCCTGGCCAGCGGCCGTGAGGCCTCCGCCATCGAGGTGCAGCGCGAGTACTACGAGAAGGCCGTCGACTTCGTCGACCGCCGGGGCATCCGCACCGGCACGGTCGCCCAGGTCCTGGAGCTCTGGGGCCGCACGCTCGACGCGGTCGAGGAGGAGGATCTCGACCGGATCGAGACCGAGATCGACTGGGTGATGAAGTACAAGCTCATCGAGCGGTACCGGGCCAAGCACAACATGACCATGTCGCACCCGCGGGTCGCCCAGATAGACCTCGCGTACCACGACATCCACCGCCGCCGCGGCCTGTACTACCTGCTGGAGCGCAAGGGACAGGCCGCCCGCGTCTGCAACGACCTGAAGATCTTCGAGGGCAAGTCCGTGCCCCCGCAGACCACCAGGGCGCGGCTGCGCGGGGACTTCATCCGCAGGGCGCAGGAACAGCGGCGGGACTTCACCGTCGACTGGGTCCACCTCAAGCTCAACGACCAGGCGCAGCGCACGGTGTTGTGCAAGGACCCCTTCCGTTCGGTCGACGACCGGGTGGAGAAGCTGATCGCGGGTATGTGAGCCGGAACAGGCCGTTCCAGGACACCGGTGCGACGAGGACCCCGTACGTTTCCCGTACGGGGTCCCCGTACGTCCATGGGGGTGTAGGACCGGCCCCGATCGGCCGCACACCCCCTAGAGTGGCGGGGACCCACCCCATCGTGTCGTCTGAGATCTGAGGAACAAGTGCGCCGACTTGCCGGCCTTCTCGTCGTCCCCCTCCTGCTGCTGACCGCGGCATGCGGTGACGAGAAGGGCTCCGATTCCGTTTCCGCTTCCGCGTCGAAGGACGGGTTCCCCGCGATCACCGCGGGCGCGAAGTTCGGTGAGAAGCCGACCCTGGCCAAGGGGGAGGGCAACCCGCCCAAGGAGCTCAAGACCAGAGTCCTCAGCAAGGGGGACGGCGCCACGCTCAAGAACGGCGACGCGATCCAGGTCAACTACCTCGGCCAGTCCTGGGATTCCGACAAGCCCTTCGACAACAGCTTCGACCGCAAGCAGCCGTTCGACCTGACCCTCGGCGCCGGCATGGTCATCCAGGGCTGGGACAAGGGCCTCGTCGGGCAGAAGGTCGGCAGCCGCGTCCAGCTGGTCATCCCGCCGGACCTCGGCTACGGCGCCCAGGGCCAGGGCGACATCAAGCCGAACGCCACGCTCGTCTTCGTCGTCGACGTCCTGAAGGCGACGCAGATCCCGGCCTCCGCCAAGGGCACCGAGGTCGCCCAGGACAACATCGACCTGCCCAAGGTCGGCACCAACACGGACGGCAAGGCCCCCAAGGTCACCATCCCGACCAAGAACACCCCGCCGGCCAAGCTCGTCTCCAATTACATCCTGGAGTCCAAGGGCGAGGTGGTGAAGGACACCGACAGCGTCGTCGTGAACTACGTCGCACTGACGTGGAAGGACGGCAAGACCTTCGACAGCACCTACCAGGCGGGCAAGACGCAGACCTTCCCGCTCGCCCAGGTGACGCTGAAGGGGCTGAAGAACGGCCTGGTCGGCAAGAAGATCGGCAGCCGCGTGCTGCTCGTCATCCCGCCGGACCAGGGCTTCGGGGACAAGGCGCAGCAGACCATCCCGGCCAAGTCCACGCTGGTCTTCGCCGTGGACCTGCTGGCGAAGATGTAAGACTGTCCCGGTTGCCCAGTTCACCATCAATGAGGAGCAAGTCAGTGGACATCGAGAAGCCCGAGATCGACTTCCCGGAAGGCGAGCCGCCGGCCGACCTGGAGATCAAGGACCTCTGGGAGGGCGACGGCCCGGTCGCCCAGGCGGGTGCCACCGTTTCCGTTCACTACGTCGGTGTGGCCTTCTCCACCGGTGAGGAGTTCGACGCCTCCTGGAACCGCGGCCGGCCGCTGGAGTTCCAGCTCGGTGCGGGACAGGTCATCGCGGGCTGGGACCGCGGCGTGCAGGGCATGAAGGTCGGCGGCCGCCGCCGGCTGACCATCCCCGCGCACCTCGCGTACGGCGACCGCGGCGCCGGCGGCGGCCTCATCGGCCCCGGCGAGACGCTGATCTTCGTCTGCGACCTGGTCTCCGTCTGACCCCCGCATCCGTGCGGAACGAGGGCCCGTGCCGGCAGGCACGGGCCCTCGCTTTTGTCCCGGCAGCGCGGAGCGGTACGGTCGACCGTCGTAGAGCGAAACAGAAGGGGCGTCGATGGCGATTGCCAAGGCCGAGCGGCTGATGAACCTGGCGCTGTGTCTCCTGGGGACCCGCCGTCCGCTCAGCAAGCGCGAGCTGCGCGGTTCCATCGAGGCCTATCTCGAAGCGGGCTCCGACGATGCCTTCAACCGGATGTTCGAGCGCGACAAGGATGATCTGCGCGAGCTCGGCCTGGTCATCGAGACCGTGGAGAACCTGGACGGCGAGACCGGCTACCTCGCCCGCCGCGACAGCAACCGGCTGCCCCCGATCACCCTGGACGCCGAGGAGGCCGCCGCGCTCGGGCTGGCCGCCAAGGTCTGGCAGCAGGCCCGGCTGGCCGGCGCGGCCAGCGGAGCCCTCCAGAAGCTGCGGGCCGCGGGCATGCCGGAGGCCGAGGACGCCTACGAGGTGCACAGCGCCCTCGAACCGCGCATCCCCGTCCACGAGGCGGCGTTCGAACCCCTGATGCTGGCCTGCCGCGACCGTCGCCCGGTCACCTTCGACTACCGTAAGGGCAACGCCGCCACGCCCGAACAGCGCCAGGTCGAGCCGTGGACGCTGGAGTGCTGGCGCGGTCACTGGTACCTGGCCGGCTGGGACCGGGACCGGCGCGCCGAGCGGGTCTTCCGCCTCTCCCGCATCACCGGCCGGGTCCGCTCCCGGGCCGGGGCGTTCACCGCCGAGGTGCCCGACGTCGTCACCGTCCGCGAGACCGTCGAGAGCTGGGCCGGGGAGACGGCCACCAGGACCGCGCGGATCCGGCTGCGCACCGGCGCCGGATACCCGCTGCGCTCGCGCGCCGTGACGGTCCGGGAACTCGGGAACGGGTGGGACGAGTTGGAGATTCCGTACGGACACGGCCTGGACGCCTGGCTCGTCGAGTTCGGTCCGGACGTCGTCGTACAGGAGCCCGCCGACCTGCGGGCCGACGTGGTGGACCGGCTGCGCGCCGTGGCCAAGGACTGAGGGAGCACAGCACCACCCATGGCCACGAACGCGATCGACCAGACCCGCCGGATGCTCTCCCTGGTGACCTACCTCCGGGAGCGCCCCGGCGCCCACGTCCAGGACGTCGCCCGCGCCTTCGGGATCACCGAGGACGAGCTGATCTCCGACCTCGACGTGCTGCCCATGTGCGGCACGAGCTTCCGCGGCGGCGACCTGCTGGACATCGACACCGACGGCGACCGGATCTGGTGGCACAACCCGGACGACGTCGCCGAGCCGCTGCGGCTCGCCGCCGACGAGGCGACCGCGCTCCTGGTCGCCGCCCGCGCGGTGGCCACGCTGCCCGGGCTGCGCGAGAGCGACCGCCAGGCACTGCTGCGGGCCACCGCGAAGCTGGAGACCGCGGCCGGTGAGACGGGGGCGGCCAGCTCGCGGCTCTCGGTCACCTTCGAGTCCGAGGGCGGCGTCTTCGCCGAGGTCGACCGGGCGATCTCCGAGCGGCGCCGGCTCTGGCTGCGCTACTACTCGCCCGCGCGCGACGAGCTGACCGAGCGCGAGGTGGACCCGATCCGGCTGTTCGCCGTGGGGCACACCTACATGGAGGCCTGGTGCCGCTCCTCGGAGGACCGGCGCACCTTCCGGCTCGACCGGGTCGCCGCGATCCGCCTGCTGGACGAGCCCGCCGCACCGCCCGAGCTGGAGCTGCGCGACCTGTCCGCGGGGCTCGTCCAGCCGGCCGCGGAGGATCCCGAAGTCATCGTCGAGGTCGGCCCCGGTGGACGCTGGGTCGCCGAGTACTACCCGCACGACAGCGCGGAGGAGCTGCCCGACGGCGGGCTGCGGATCGCGTTGCGCACCCCCGACCCCGCCTCGTTGCGCAGGCTCGCGCTGCGGCTGGGCGGCGAGGGCCGCATCGTCTCCCCGCCGGAGCTGGCCCGCAGCGCGCGCGACGCGGCCCGCGCGGCGCTCGCCGGATACGACGACGGCGCGGTCTGAGCGGATACCGAGGGAAGGGATGAGCCGGATGTCTGTGGTGTCGGGCGTACCGACCGTGGTGGTACCCGAGTCCGTACGGTTCAGGGCCGCCTGCCCGGACTGCCGCGAGTGCTTCGAACTGGCCGCGGCGGCCCTCCGCCTGGCCGTGGGAGCCAGCCGCCGGACGACGTTCTACTCCTTCACCTGCCCACGGTGCGGTGCGGCGGTCCGCAAGCCCGCGGGGGAGCGGATAGTCGAACTGCTCAGCCGCGGCGGTGTGCGGACCCTGCGCCTGCACACCGGCTCCTGAAGCACTCCGTCCGACACCTCCCCGGGCGTCGGACACATGCCTGCGGCGTCCCGCACCCAACTATCAGACACCCTCTAGACACCATCGAGGCTCCGCATGTTCTGGCCCATGCTCGCCGTTGCCCTGGGCTTTCTCGGGATCGCCGTGCTCGGCGTGCTGGCCGTCCGGGTCTTCGTCGAGGCCCAGCGGCTCGGGCGTCAGGTGACGCGCACCACCCAGCGCATCAACCAGGCCGCGGAGGACCTGGAACGGGCGGCGACCGACCTCGCCGCGAACGGAGAGGCACTGCGCCCGTAGCACTTCCCCCGCATCCAGGGAACCGGCTGTGAGCTGCGCCGATCGATCCGACCGGGCACGGCCTCCTGTTTCGCGGATTCGGAGGGTACGCTGCTCACGGCGGCCCTGAGAGCGAGGCATGGGCCGTAATCGCACGGATGCATGGGTATTGCCCTGCGTTTACTCCTGCGGGATACGATCGCTGACGGTAAGAAGATCGGACGCCTTGTCCGAGGTTCCATCCGCCCCACCCCTGCTGCCTCGGTGAGAAGGTACACGCATATGTTCGGAAGGCTCGGCGCTCCCGAGATCATCCTGATCCTCGTCGTCATTGTTCTGCTGTTCGGCGCGAAGAAGCTTCCTGACATGGCTCGCTCGCTCGGCAAGTCGGCCCGCATCCTCAAGAGCGAGGCCAAGGCCATGAAGTCCGAGAGCGCTCCCTCGGCGACGCCGGCCGAGCCGGCCGCCAACGACGCCGCCCAGGACCAGGCAGCCCCGCGCACCATCAAGGCCGCGCCCGGCGACGTGACCAGCTCGCGTCCGGTCGGGGAGCCGACCGACTCGACCAAGCGCTGACAAGTAACGGGCCGACGCAGGCACGCCGACCGGCAACGGCCTGCCGCACGAGATGAGGACGTGGGTTGCTCAAGTCTGCCCGCAAGCAGGAGACGGACCCAGAGGGCCGCATGCCCCTGGTGGAGCACCTGCGTGAGCTGCGTAACCGCTTGGCCAAGGGCCTGCTCGGGATCGTCATCGTCACGATCGTCGCCGCGTTCTTCTACAAGGACATCATCGAGTTCTTCACCAATCCGGTGCTGAAGTCGGTCGGTTGCGAGCACAGCTTCGCCGAGCTCGCCAAGAAGAGCGACGCCACCTGCGCACGGATCGTGCTCAACGGTCTGCTCACGCCGTTCACCCTCGCCCTCAAGGTCTCCCTGATGGCCGGTGTCGTCCTCTCGTCGCCGGTCTGGCTCTACCAGCTGTGGGCCTTCGTCGCCCCCGGGCTCCACAAGCACGAGAAGAAGTACTCGCTCTCCTTCGTGGGCGCCGGGTTCCCGCTCTTCCTCGCGGGCGGATTCTTCGCGTACAAGACGCTGCCCACGATGGCGCGGGTGCTGCTGGAGTTCTCCCCGGCCGATCTCGACAACCAGCTGCCGCTGGACGAGCTGCTCGACCTGATCACACGCATGGTCGTGGTCTTCGGGCTCGCCTTCGAACTGCCGCTGCTGCTCGTGATGCTGAACGTCGGCGGGGTCCTCACTGGCAAGCGGATGCTCGGCTGGTGGCGGGGCATGATCATGGGCATCACGGTCTTCGCGGCGGTAGCCACCCCCAGCACCGACCCGGTGAGCATGCTGCTGCTCGCCGGACCGATCTGGGTGCTGTACTTCGCGGCCACGTTCGTCTCGCTCCTCAACGACCGCCGCAAGGCACGGATCGCGGCGTCCGGACCCGGTGACGACGAGGCCTCGGAGCTGGATCTCACCCCCGAGGACATCGGTGAGGTCGAGTCCGTCTCGTCCAAGAGGTCGCTGCCCTCGCAGTCGAACTCGGACCGTGACCGCCTCGACGGTTACGACGACATCACCTGACCTTGTAGGGTCCCCGGGTGACCAGCGAGATCACCCTCTTCGTCAATCCCACCGCGGGAAGCGGCCGGGGCGCGCACGCCGCGCAGCCGGCCGCTTCCGCGTTGAGGGACGCAGGATTCTCCGTACGGACCGTGCTCGGGGTGGACGCCGACGACGCGCTGCGGCGGGCCCGCGAGGCCGTCGCGGGCGGGACCGGGGCGCTGATAACCGTGGGCGGGGACGGCATGATGTCCCTCGCCCTCCAGGCGGTCGCCGGGACGACGACGCCGCTCGGGGTGGTCGCCGTCGGCACCGGCAACGACTTCGCCCGCGCGCTCGGGCTGCCGATCCGTGAACCGGCCGCCGCCGGACGGCTGGCCGCCGAGGCGCTGAAGGGCGGGGCGGTCCGGGAGATCGACCTGGGCCGGGTCGGCGAGCGGTGGTTCGGCTCGGTGCTCGCCTCCGGCTTCGACTCCCGGGTCAACGACCGGGGGAACCGGATGCGGTGGATCGGCGGCCGGTTCAAGTACGACCTCGCGATCCTCGCCGAACTCGCCGCGTTCAAGCCCATTCCGTACCGGGTCCGGCTGGACGGCGGGCCGGTCCGGGAGATCGAGGCCACGCTCATCGCCGTCGGCAACGGGACGACGTACGGCGGCGGCATGCGGATCTGCGCCGAGGCCGTCATGGACGACGGGCTCTTCGACGTCACCGTGGTCGGCGACTGCAGCCGCACCACCCTGCTCAAGGTCTTCCCCCGCGTCTACAAGGGGACGCACCTCGACCACCCCGAGGTCACCGTGCACCGGGTCTCCTCGATCGAGCTGGCCGCGGCGGGTGTCACCGCGTACGCGGACGGCGAACCGCTCGGGGCGCTGCCGCTGACCGCGACCTGCGTCCCCGGCGCGGTGCGGGTGCTCGCACCGGGTCCGGCCCCCGTCATTTAAAGATCGCGTCACTGTCGGAGGCGACGGGTAGGCTCGTAAGCAAGATGACAGAGGACCTCTCACCCGCTGAGCGATACCAGGCTTCTCGGACGCGTGCAGCCGAGCTGGCCACCGCACTCGCGCCCTTCCGTGAGCTGTACGAATTCGATCTGGACCCGTACCAGATCGAGGCCTGCGAGGCCCTGGAGGCGGGCAAGGGGGTGCTCGTCGCGGCCCCGACCGGCTCGGGCAAGACGATCGTCGGCGAATTCGCCGTGCACCTCGCCCTGGAGCAGGGCCGCAAGTGCTTCTACACCACGCCGATCAAGGCCCTGTCCAACCAGAAGTTCGCCGATCTGGTCAAGCGGTACGGAGCGGAGAAGGTCGGCCTGCTGACCGGCGACAACAGCGTCAACGCCGATGCCCCGGTGGTCGTCATGACCACCGAGGTGCTGCGGAACATGCTGTACGCGGGCTCGCAGGCGCTGCGGGGCCTCGGCTATGTGGTGATGGACGAGGTCCACTACCTCTCCGACCGCTTCCGCGGCGCGGTCTGGGAGGAAGTGATCATCCACCTCCCCGACTCCGTGACCCTGGTGTCGCTGTCGGCGACCGTCTCCAACGCCGAGGAGTTCGGCGACTGGCTGGACACCGTCCGCGGCGACACCCAGGTCATCGTCTCCGAGCACCGCCCCGTGCCGCTCTGGCAGCACGTGCTGGCGGGCCGCCGGATGTACGACCTCTTCGAGGAGGAGACCGACCACGGCGGCCGCGGGGCCGGCCGCCGCGAGGTCAACCCCGACCTGGTCCGCCTCGCCCGGATGGAGAACCAGCGGGGTTACAACCCGCGCGAGCGCCGCCGGGGCAAGATGGTCCGCGAGGCCGACCGGGAGCGCGAGCGCCGTCAGCGCAGCCGGATCTGGACCCCGTCCCGGCCCGAGGTCATCGACCGGCTGGACGCCGAGGGGCTGCTCCCCGCCATCACGTTCATCTTCAGCCGGGCCGGTTGCGAGGCCGCCGTGCAGCAGTGCCTGCACGCCGGGCTGCGGCTCAACGACGAGGACAAGCGGCGCCTGGTCCGGGAGATCGTCGAGGAGCGGACCGCCGCCATCCCCGGCGAGGACCTCCACGTCCTGGGCTACTACGAGTGGCTCGAAGGGCTGGAGCGGGGCATCGCCGCCCACCACGCGGGCATGCTGCCGACCTTCAAGGAGGTCGTCGAGGAGCTGTTCGTCCGCGGGCTCGTCAAGGCGGTCTTCGCCACCGAGACCCTCGCCCTCGGGATCAACATGCCCGCGCGCTCGGTCGTGCTGGAGAAGCTCGTCAAGTGGAACGGCGAGCAGCACGCCGACATCACCCCGGGCGAGTACACCCAGCTCACCGGGCGGGCCGGGCGGCGCGGCATCGACGTCGAGGGCCACGCCGTGGTGCTCTGGCAGCGCGGCATGGACCCGGGTGCGCTGGCCGGCCTCGCCGGTACCCGCACCTACCCGCTGCGCTCCAGCTTCCGGCCGTCCTACAACATGGCCGTGAACCTGGTGCACCAGTTCGGCCGGCACCGCTCGCGGGAGCTGCTGGAGACCTCCTTCGCGCAGTTCCAGGCCGACCGCTCGGTGGTCGGCATCTCCCGCCAGGTGCAGAAGAACGAGGAGGGCCTGGAGGGCTACCGGGAGGGCATGACCTGCCACCTCGGCGACTTCGAGGAGTACGCGCGGCTGCGCCGCGAGCTGAAGGACCGGGAGACCGAGCTGGCCAAGCAGGGCGCTTCGCAGCGGCGGGCCGCCGCCGCGGCGTCGCTGGAGAAGCTGAAGCCCGGCGACGTCATCCATGTGCCCACCGGCAAGTTCGCCGGGCTCGCGCTGGTCCTCGACCCGGGGCTGCCCGCCGGCCGGGCCAACGCGCACAGCCACCGGGGCACGGAGTACCACGACGGGCCGCGGCCCCTGGTGCTCACGGCCGAGCGCCAGGTCAAGCGGCTCGCCTCGATCGACTTCCCGGTACCGGTGGAGGCGCTGGAGCGGATGCGGGTGCCGAAGTCGTTCAACCCGCGCTCCCCGCAGTCGCGCCGCGACCTGGCCTCCGCGCTGCGCACCAAGGCCGGGCACATCGTGCCCGACCGGCACCGCAAGGGACGGTCCCCGGCCGCCGACGACCGGGAGATCGCCCGCTACCGCGCCGAGCTGCGCGCCCACCCCTGCCACGGGTGCGACGAGCGCGAGGACCACGCCCGCTGGGCCGAGCGCTACCACCGTCTGAAGCGCGACACCCGGCAGCTGGAGCGGCGGATCGAGGGGCGGACCAACACCATCGCCCGCACCTTCGACCGGATCGTCGCCCTGCTCACCGAGCTCGACTACCTGCGCGGCAACGAGGTCACCGAGCACGGACGCAGACTGGCCCGCCTCTACGGCGAGCTGGACCTGCTGGCGAGCGAATGCCTGCGGGCGGACGTCTGGGAGGGGCTGAACCCGGCCGAACTCGCGGCGTGCGTCTCGGCGCTGGTCTACGAGGCCCGGCAGGCCGACGACGCGGTGGCGCCCAAGCTGCCCGCCGGGCCCGCGAAGACGGCGATGGGCGAGATGGTCCGGATCTGGGGCCGGCTCGACGCCCTGGAAGAGGAATTCAAGATCAACCAGGCGGAGGGCGTCGGCCAGCGCGAGCCCGACCTCGGCTTCGCCTGGGCGGTCTACATGTGGGCGTCCGGCCGGACGCTGGACGAGGTGCTGGGCGAGGCGGACATGCCGGCCGGGGACTTCGTACGGTGGTGCAAGCAGGTGATCGACGTACTGGGGCAGATCGCGGCCGCCGCCCCGAAGGAAGGGAGCTCCGTGGCGCGGAGCGCCCACAAGGCGGTGGACGCGGTGCTCCGGGGCGTCGTGGCGTACAGCTCGGTGGGCTGAGGCCCGGCACGGGGATCCCCGGGCCCTTCGGGGCCCGGGGACCGCGGCCGCGGCTCCTTTCCCCGGCGGCTTCCGGCGCTTTCCGTGACGCGCGGTGTTCCCCGCGGCCTCCTCAGCCCGGGTGCTTCCCGCTCTTCAGGGCCACGCCGACACAGGCCAGCCCCAGCAGCACGGTCAGGCCGCCGACGATGATGTTGCTGAGGGCGATGCCGATGCCGGGGCTGCTGCCGACGATCCAGGTGGCGAGGATGATCCAGGCACCCATGACGCAGATGGCCCAGCTCAGGCCGTACATGCGCTCCGGCATGACGGTGAACCCGAGGCCGAGTACGGCGATCGCGATACCCATGATCAGGTTGTGGGTGGCGAGGGCGGACTGGGTCGTCGTGAAGTGCAGCACCCACGGCGAGATGGCGCAGTACAGGCCGACCAGGAACACCGGCGCGTCCACCAGGGCCACGTCCCGGCCGCCGAGCATGCGGGCGTAGCGGTCGCGCATCTCGGTGACATCGGGGTGGGTGGCCATGTCATGGCCGGTGTGCGAGAGGTTCGACATGGGGTCGTCTCCTTCCCTCCACGGACCGGGCCGCCGTACCCGTTCGATATGCGGCCCGTACCGCCATTCTGCTCTTATATCTCCCTTATGTGTAGCTTTCGGAGTCGCGGGAATCGGCGGGAACCGCAGGCCGGTCCAGGCCGCGTGCGTGCTCGAAGCGGGCCCGCGCCTCCATCAGGCCGACGAGCGGGGCCGGGTAACCGAGCGCTTCCCGGCGGGGTCCGGTCAGCTTCCACGGCTCGTGGATCTCGCTGTCGGCCAGCTCCGCGAGCTCCGGCACCCAGCGGCGTACGTAGCCGCCGCGCGGGTCGAGGCGCCTGCCCTGGACCACCGGGTTCAGGAGCCGGTTGGGGCGGGTGTCGGTGCCGGTGCCCGCCATCCACTGCCAGTTGAGCTGGTTGTTCGCCAGGTCGCCGTCGACCAGTAGATCCAGGAAGTGCCGGGCGCCCACCCGCCAGTCCACGTACAGCGTCTTGGTGAGGAAGGAGGCCGCGAGCATCCGGCCCCGGTTGTGCATCCAGCCCTCGTGCGCCAGTTGCCGCATCGCGGCGTCGACCACCGGGTAGCCGGTGCGCCCGGTGCGCCAGGCCGTGATCTCGTCCTCGTCGGACCGCCAGCGGTCGTTCCGGGGGCGGTAGTCGTCCCGTGCGGCGTCCGGCCGGGCGGCGAGCACCTGGTGGTGGAAGTCCCGCCAGGCCAGCTGCCGTACGAACGCGTCACCGCCCGCCCCGCCCCGCCGCCCCGCCCGGTCGACCGCCTCGGCCGCCGAGAGGCAGCCGAAGTGGAAGTACGGGGAGAGCCGGGAGGTCGCGTCGGCGGCCAGGTCGTCGTGGCCGGTCGCGTAGTCGGCCAGTGGGCCGCGCAGCCAGGAGGACAGCAGCCCGCGCCCGGCCGACTCGCCGCCCTCGGCGAGCCCGGGGGAGGTGCCGGAGACCGCCGCCCGCTCCGGCAGCGGGTCCGACGCCACCCCGTCCGGCAGCCGCACCGCACGCGGGGCGGGCAGGGGGCCCCGCACCCCGGCCTCCTGCCAGCGGCGGAAGTACGGAGTGAACACCGCGTAGTGGTCGCGGCCCGCCGGGACGACCGCGCCCGGGGCGAGCGCGGTGACCACCGCGTCGTGGACGTGCAGGGTGCAGCCGGCCTCCGCCAGGGCGGTGCGCAGCCGGTGCTCGCGGTGGGCCGCGTAGCCGCTCACTCCGGCGGCGATGTGCAGGCTCCGCGCACCGGTTGCCACGGCCACGGCGCGGGCGGCGGCCGCCACCTCACCCTCGCGGACGACGAGCCGTCCGCCCCGCCGGCGCAGCCCGGCGTCGAGATCGGCGAGGCAGTCCGCGAGGAACGCCCGCCGGTTCGGCGCGTCGAAGCCGGTCCGGTGGATGGCCCGGTCGCGTACGAACAGGGGGACGACGGTGTCCGCTTCATGGAGGGCGGCGTGCAGGACCGGATTGTCGTGCAGGCGCAGATCGGCGGTGAACAGTGCGACGGAGACGGTCATGCGGTGTCCTTTGCCCGGGAGCGCATGATCCTTCCATCAGTTCCGGGATTCGCGATATATCGCGGATCGCGCGTAAGGGTGAACGAGATGGGTGCGCTGCCCGCCGAGCGCTCCATGTACCCGTACGGTCTCCCGGCGCGGGTGCCGGACACGCGTGCGCCCCGGCCGGGGCCGGGGCGCACGGGGTCGTGCCGGTCCTTACGCGGCCTTCTCCTGCTCGCGCTCCATCTGGGCGTTCCACTCGCGCTTGACGGCGCGCCAGGCGTCGTCGTTCTGGCCGAGGCGCCAGTAGCCGGAGATGGACAGCTGGGGGAGCGGGATGCCGCGGTCCAGCCGCAGGTGGCGGCGGAGCTCCTTGACGAAGCCCGCCTCGCCGTGGACGAACGCCTGCACCTCGCCCGCCGGGAACTCCAGCCCCTTCACCGCGTCGACCAGCGCCTCGCCGACCGGGCGCGCGCCGCGGTGCAGCCAGGTCACCCCGACACCGTCCGGCGTCACGATCTTCTGCTCCTCCGCCGCGTCCGACACCTCGACGAACGCGTGCACCACCGCACCCGCCGGCATCTGCTCCAGGGCCGCCGCGACGGCCGGCAGCGCGCTCTCGTCGCCCACGAGGAGGTGCCAGTCGGCCGAGGCGTCCGGGCCGTAGCCCCCGCCCGGGCCCAGGAACGTCACCTGCTCGCCGGGGACCGCCCGCATCGCCCAGGGCCCGGCGAGCCCCTCGTCGCCGTGGACCACGAAGTCGATGGCCAGCTCGCGGGCGACCGGGTCCCAGGACCGCACCGTGTACGTACGGGTCGTGGGCCACAGCTCGCGCGGCTGCTCCTCGCGGATGCGGGCCATGTCGAAGGGGTGCGCGTAGTCGGCGCCCTCGGGTGCGAAGCAGAGCTTGATGTAGTGGTCGGTGCACCCGGAGAGGCTGAAATCGGCGAGGCCCTCACCGCCGAGGACCACGCGCACCATGTGCGGCGTGATCCGCTCGGTGCGCACCACCTCGGCCCCCCGTGCCGTGGGTGCCTGCCGCGCCGGTCGTTCTGCCACGAGGTTCTCCCTGATCCGATTGCTTAGGCTTACCTAAGCTAGCACCTCAGCCGGGCAGAGTGGAGAGCAGGCGCTGGAGGGATCCGCCCAGCCCCCACCTCTTCGCCAGGGCGTCGAGGGCGGCGGGATCGCGCGGGGCGGACGGCAGCGTGGGATCGAACTCCGGCAGCGGCACGTCACCGGCGACCCGGACCACCTGCGGGGCGACCGCCACGTACGGCCGCGCCTCGTCGAGCCGCCTGCGCTGCGAGGGCGTCAGCCGGGCCGCCGGATCGTCGACGGCGGCCATGATCCCGGCCAGGTCGCCGAAGGCGTCCAGCAGCTTCGCCGCCGTCTTCTCGCCGATGCCCGGGACGCCCGGCAGTCCGTCGCTCGGGTCGCCGCGCAGCAGGGCCAGGTCGGCGTAGCCGGCGCCGTCCACCCCGTACTTCTCCCGCAGCCACGCCTCGTCCGTCAGCTGGAGCGAGCCGACGCCCTTGATCGGGTAGAGCACCCGCACCCCGCGCGCGTCGTCGACCAGCTGGTAGAGGTCGCGGTCGCCGGTGACGATGTCCACCGGGCCGGTGGCGTGCCGGGTGAGCGTGCCGATCACGTCGTCCGCCTCGTACCCCGCGACGCCGACCCGGGCGATGCCGAGCGCGTCCAGCACGTCCTCGATGACCGGGACCTGCGGGGCCAGCGTGTCCGGGGTCTCCTCCTCGTCGGGCAGGCCCTCGGCGGTCTCCACCGCGACCCGGTGCGCCTTGTACGTGGGGATCAGCTCGACCCGCCAGTGCGGCCGCCAGTCCGCGTCCATGCAGGCCACCAGCGCGTCCGGGCGGTGGTCCTGGACCAGGCGGGCGATGAAGTCCAGCAGACCGCGCACGGCGTTGACCGGTGTCCCGTCCGGTGCGCGCACCGAGTCGGGGACGCCGAAGTAGGCGCGGTAGTAGAGGGAGGCGGTGTCGAGGAGCATCAGGCGTCGCGTCACATCCCGATGATGCCGTACGCCTCCGACAGCGGCCCTCGCGCACGGGGCGACCGCCCGCGGGGTCCCCGCGGGCACCCGTCCGTTCCGGGAGTGACACCCGGTGTACGGGTGGTGTCCATCCCCCATTCGGGTGTGACCTGGGTCACTCTTTTGTTTGCTCCGTGTAAGTGCGGGCAGGCGCGCAGCCGGAGCGGAACACGTACCGGTTTCAACCAGTGCACGTGTCATGCGGACCGAATCCGCGCCGCTCCACGGTCTGCCGGAGGGGGTGGCAGACCGTTTTTCGGTTCGACCCGCGAGGTGTATGTGTCCAGGCTGCAAGCCGAGCACTTGTACAAAGTGTTCGGCAGACGACCCGATCAAGCCGTGCAGGAACTCGAGAGCGGCGCCGACCGCGACGAGCTGCGCGCCGACGGAACGACCGCAGCGGTGATCGACGCCTCGTTCACCGTGGAGCCGGGACAGATCTTCGTCGTCATGGGTCTGTCCGGGTCCGGCAAGTCCACGTTGCTGCGCATGCTCAACGGACTTCTGGACCCCACGGCCGGACGCGTGCTGTTCGACGGCCAGGACCTGACCGCCCTGAGCCCCGCCGAGCTGCGCCACGTCCGCTCCTCCAAGATCAGCATGGTCTTCCAGCACTTCGCGCTCTTCCCCCACCGCAGCGTCCTGGAGAACGCCGCGTACGGCCTGGAGGTCCAGGGCGTACCGCGTGCCGAGCGGGAGAAGCGCGCCGCCGAGGCGCTGGAGCTGACCGGTCTCGCCGGCTGGGAGAAGTCCTGGCCCGACGAGCTGTCCGGCGGCATGCAGCAGCGTGTCGGCCTGGCCCGCGCCCTGGCCACCGACGCCGACCTGCTGCTGATGGACGAGTCCTTCAGCGCGCTCGACCCGCTGATCCGCCGCGACATGCAGGACCAGCTCCTCGAACTGCAGAAGCGGCTGAAGAAGACCATCGTCTTCATCACCCACGACCTCAACGAGGCCATGCGCCTCGGCGACCGCATCGCCGTCATGCGCGACGGGCGGATCGTCCAGCTCGGCACCGCCGAGGACATCCTGGTCACCCCGGCCAACGACTACGTCGCCTCCTTCACCCAGGACGTCGACCGGACCCGGGTGCTGACCGCGGGCGCCATCATGGCCGAGCCGCACACCGTCCTGGGCACCGGCACGGACGACGGCAAGGAACTGCGCACCGCCGCCGACGTGATCGAGGCCGCCCCGGCCACCGTCAGCGAGTCCACGCCGATCATCGAACTCTTCACGCCCTGCTCGCGGAGCGGGGTCGCCGTCGCGGTCACCGACGACGAGGGCGAGCTGGTCGGAGTCGTCCCGCGCGCCCGGCTGCTCGCCGTCCTCGGCGAGCCGATGACCCCCGCCGAGGCCCCGGAGACCGTCGCGGCCGACGCCGTCGTCACGAAGAAGGTGGCCAGTGTTTAGGCTCCACCTCGGCGACTGGGTCGACTCCGCCGTCGACTGGCTCCAGGTCCATCTGGCCTGGCTCTTCGACGCGATCAGCTCCGTCGTCAGCGGCATGTTCGACGGCATAGCCGCCGTGCTCTCCGCACCCGCACCACTGCTCTTCGCCGGCATCGTCGCGGTCGTCGCCTGGTGGCTGCGCGGACTGCTCGCCGGACTGCTCGCCTTCGTCGGCTTCGCCCTCATCGACTCCGTCGAGCTGTGGGACGAGGCGATGGACACCGTCACGCTGGTGCTGGTCGCCACCATCATCGCGCTGGTGCTCTCGGTGCCGCTGGGCATCTGGGCGTCCCGGTCCAAGACGGTCAGCGCGATCACCCGGCCGGTCCTGGACTTCATGCAGACCATGCCCGCCATGGTCTACCTGATCCCCGGCGTGATCTTCTTCGGCGTCGGCGTCGTGCCCGGCATCATCGCCACCATCATCTTCTCGCTGCCCCCGGGCGTCCGGATGACCGAGCTGGGCATCCGCCAGGTCGACGGCGAGCTGGTCGAGGCGGCCGAGGCGTTCGGCACCACCCGGCGCAACACCCTGCTCCGGGTCCAGCTGCCGCTCGCCCTGCCCACGATCATGGCCGGTATCAACCAGGTCATCATGCTCGGCCTGTCCATGGTGGTCATCGCCGGCATGGTCGGCGGCGGCGGCCTCGGCGGCGCCGTCTACCGCGCCATCGGCAACGTGGACGTCGGCCTCGGCTTCGAGGCGGGCATCTCCATCGTCATCGTGGCGATGTACCTGGACCGGATGACCAGCGCGCTCGGCCGCGAGGTCTCCCCGCTGGCCCGCCGTGCCGTGGCCAAGGCGCAGGCCATGGCCGGCGGCCTCAGGATCTGGAACCACCGCCCGCAGCCCGTCGTCGCCGTCTCCGGCGTCGTGGTCCTCGCGCTCGTCGCGGGCGCGCTCGGCGTCTTCGGCTCCTCCGGTAAGGACACGTCCGAGAACACCGCGGGCGACGCGAAGATCGGCGCCGGCAAGAAGATCAGCATGGGCTACATCCCGTGGGACGAGGGCATCGCCTCCACCTTCCTCTGGAAGGAGATGCTGGAACGGCGCGGCTTCGAGGTCGACGTCAAGCAGTACGAGGCCGGCGCGCTCTACACCGGCATGGCCAACGGCCAGATCGACTTCGAGACCGACTCCTGGCTCCCGGTCACCCACGCCAGCTACTGGAAGAAGTACCAGGACCGCCTGGAGGACATGGGCTCCTGGTACGGCCCCACCTCGCTGGAGCTGGCCGTCCCGGCGTACCTGAAGGACGTCACGTCGCTGGAGGACCTCAAGGGCAAGGGCGCGCGGTTCAAGAACCGGATCGTCGGCATCGAGCCCAGCGCCGGTGAGTCGGGCCTGCTCAAGGACAAGATCCTCCCGGGCTACGGCCTGGACAAGGAGTACAAGGTCGTCGACGGCTCCACCCCGTCGATGCTGGCCGAGCTGAAGCGCGCGTACGCCAAGAAGGAACCGATCGTCGTTCCGCTCTGGTCGCCGCACTGGGCGTACAACGACTTCGAGCTGACCAAGCTCAAGGACCCCAAGAACCTCTGGGGCAAGGGCGACGGCATCCACACCCTGGCCCGCAAGGGCTTCACCGCCGACAACCCCGAGGTCGGCGGCTGGCTCAAGAACTTCACGATGACCGAGGACCAGCTCACCGGTCTCGAGGCGGAGATCCAGAAGTCCGGCTCCGGCAAGGAGCAGGAGGCGGTCCGCACCTGGCTCAAGGCCAACCCGGGCCTCGCCGACAAGTGGACCCCCGTCGCCGAGGCGGGTACCGCCAAGGCCGCGAACGGCAAGGACGAGCGGGACCGCACCGTCGAGATGGCCTGGTTCCCCTGGGAGGAGGACATCGCCGCCACGTACCTGTGGAAGGCGGTCCTGGAGGAGCGCGGCTACAAGATCAACCTCAAGCAGTTCGAGGTCGGCCCGATGTACACCGCGATGTCGCGCGGCCAGATCGACGTGCAGTTCGACGGCTGGCTGCCGTACACCCAGAAGAACTACTGGGAGAAGTACGGATCGCAGCTGAGCGACCTCGGCTCCTGGTACGGCCCGACGTCCATCGAGATCGCGGTGCCCTCCTACGTGAAGGACGTGAAGACCCTCGCGGACCTCAAGGGCAAGGCCGACCGGTTCAAGGGCCGCATCGTCGGCATCGAGCCCGGCACCGCCACGATGGAGAACCTGAAGAAGAACGTCCTGCCGGCCTACGGCCTGGACAAGGAGTACAAGGTCGTCGACTCCTCGACGCCCGGCATGCTCGCCGAGCTGAAGCGCGCGTACGCCAAGAAGGAGCCCATCGCGGTGCTGCTCTGGACCCCGCACTGGGCGTACAGCGAGTACGGCATGACCAAGCTCGCGGACCCCGAGAAGGCCTTCGGTGACGGCGACCGGCTGCACACCATCGCCTCCAAGGACTTCCCGAAGCACTACCCGCGGCTCACGAAGTGGTTCGAGGACTTCAAGCTGAGCGAGGAGCAGCTCGCCGGACTGGAGAACCAGATCCAGAAGCACGGCGCGGGCCACGAGGAGGAGGCCGTGAAGGCCTGGATGGAGAAGAACCCGGGCATCGCGGACACCATGGCTCCGCGGTAGGCGCCGTACGGCACCGCAGCACGCGAGAGGGTGGGCACCGTCACAGGCGGTGCCCACCCTCTTTTTACGGATTTTCCGACTCCGGGACGTCCGCCGGACGGCCCACCTTGCGCAACCGTGTGCGTAAACCGCCGGCACCCGGGAGGATGGCGAGTCGGGAGGGAGCCGGACATGGACGAGAAGGAAGCACTCCGCGTGGGCGCCGCGGTCCGCCGCAGACGCAGGACCCTGGGGCTCACACTGGCCGTGGTCGCCGACCGCAGCGGCCTCTCCGTGCCGTTCCTCAGCCAGATCGAGAACGAGCGGGCCCGGCCCAGCGCCCGGTCCCTGGACCGGGTCGCCCGCGCCCTGGAGACCACCACGGCCCGGCTGCGCGCCGCCGCCGACTCCGCGCGCGCCGTCGACGTCGTACGCGCCGCCGCGGGCGACGGGACACGCCGGGTGGTGCGCGGCCGCCACCAGCTCAGCGCCCTGGAGTTCACCGGCGAGCTCGACCTCGGGCGCGAGTTCCAGCACCGCAACGACGAGGTGATGTACGTGGTCCGGGGCGCCGCCGAGGTGGAGGCCGAGGGGCAGGCGTACCGGCTGGAGGAGGGCGACACCCTCTTCCTGTCCGGCGGGGTGCGGCACCGCTGGCGGGCCACGGTGCCGGAGACCCGGCTGCTGGTCGTCGCGGTCGCCGAGCACATCGACGCCACCTTCGACCCGCGCCGCTGACGGGGACAGCCGTGCGGGTCGTCTCCCTGGTCCCCTCGCTCACCGAGGCCGTCGCCACCACCGCCCCCGGACTGCTCGTCGGCGTCACCGACTGGTGCACCCACCCGCCCGGCCTCACCGCCGCCCGGATCGGCGGGACGAAGAACCCCGACGTCGCGGCGGTGCTCGCGCTCCGGCCCGACCTGGTCGTCGCCAACGAGGAGGAGAACCGCGCGGACGACCTCGCCGCGCTCCGGTCCGCCGGTACGGAGGTGCTGGTCACCGAGGTCCGCACCCTCGACCAGGCGTTCACGGAGCTGGCCCGCGTACTGGCCGCCTGCGGCCTGCCCCGGCCGCGCTGGCTGGACGAGGCCGAAGCGGCCTGGGCGGCCGCGTCCCCGCCCCCGGCACCGCGCCGCGCCGTGGTCCCGGTCTGGCGCCGCCCCTGGATGGTCCTGGGCCGCGACACCTTCGCCGGTGACCTGCTCGCCCGGCTCGGCGTCGAGAACGTCTACGCGGGCCACGCCGAGCGCTATCCCCGCGTCCCGCTCGACGAGCTGAACGCGGCGGGTGCCGAGCTGGTGGTGCTCCCCGACGAGCCGTACCGCTTCACCGCGGACGACGGGCCCGAGGCGTTCCCCGGACTGCCCGCCGCACTCGTCGACGGGCGGTACCTCACGTGGTACGGACCGTCGCTGGTGCGGGCGCCTGCGGCGCTGCGAGCAGCACTCCGCTGAACAGCCCGCGCAGCGTCCGCGCCCCGGCCACCGCCCACGCCGTCACCAGCAGCACGTACAGCGCGACGGCCAGCCAGGTGAACGCGGTGAGCCCGGTGTGCCGGGCCAGACCGGCCGCGCCCGTGACACACGTCCCGACCGGGAAGGTGAAGCCCCACCACGTCATGGCGAAGGTCATCCCGTTGCGCGCGGCCCGCACCACCAGCGCGACGGCCAGCGCCAGCCACAGCAGCGCGAACCCCATCACCGGCACCCCGTACAGCACGGCGAACACCCCGAGCCCCCCGGCGTACGGAGCCCCGATCGCACCCGGCGCCACGTCGGCGAGCTGGTTGACCGCGGTCGTCGACTGCCCCAGCGGGCCGAGGACCAGGAAGAGCGTGGGGGTCAGCGCGAGCGGCAGCGGCCCCTGGTGGACCAGCCGGGCGAAGATCAGCGGCAGCATCACCAGCGTGGCCAGCAGGCTCAGCCCGAACATCGCGTAGCAGGCCAGCAGCATCGCCTCCCGCCACTGACCGGCCGGCAGTTCCGGCACCAGCAGCGGCCCCAGGGCCGCGGAGACCATCGGGGCCACCAGCGGCAGCAGCCACACCGGTGACGCGGTGCCCGGCTCGATCCGGTGGCGCACGACCATCAGATAGGGAACGGCGACGGCGGCGGCCAGGCCGGTCAGCGTGCCCGCCGTGTACAGCACCACGTCCACCGCGACGGCCGCGCCGTGCCCGATGACGTCCCGCCCGACCACCATCGTCGAGCCCCCGACCGCCAGCAGCGCCATCGAAAGACAGCCGTAGAACGGGGCGACGGCGGGGTCGAGCAGATGGCGGCGGGCCTGGTCGCGGTGGGCGGCCCAATGCCCGGCACGGGCCGCCAGCACCACGGCGAGCGCGACCGCCGCGAGCACCCACACCACCGTGCAGAAGGTCCGCAGACCCGCGACGTGGACCGGCAGCGCGACCCCCGCGCTGGCGACGATCGAGGTGCCCATGACCGCCGCGTACCAGTTGGGGCCGAGATGCCGCAGGGCGGGCAGCCGATCGGCGGCCGGAGCCGGTGCGGGGGAGTGCGAGGTCTGCGGAAAGATGGCCATGCCACGATTTTCCCGGCGCGGGCCGCGGCCCCACCAGACGTCCCGCTTCTATGAGGTCATAAAGTGGGCTTATGACTGGTGACGTACCTGCCCCGCTCTCCCACCGGGTCCCCGACCTGGGCGCACTGGAGCTGCTGCTCGCCGTCGCCCGGCACGGCAGCCTGGGGCGGGCGGCCCGGGACGTCGGGGTCAGCCAGCCCGCTGCCAGCAGCCGCATCCGGTCCATGGAGCGGCAGCTCGGCGTGGCCCTGCTGGACCGCTCACCGCGCGGCTCCCGGCTCACCGACGCCGGGGCCCTGGTCACCGACTGGGCCCGCCGGGTCGTCGAGGCCGCCGAGGCGTTCGACGCGGGCGCCCAGGCGCTGCGCGACCGGCGCGACTCCCGGCTCCGGGTCGCCGCCTCCATGACCATCGCCGAGTACCTGCTGCCCGGCTGGCTGATAGCGCTGCGCGCCGAACGGCCGGACACCGCGGTCTCGCTGCTGGCGGGGAACTCCGCGGCGGTGGCGGCCCGGCTGCTCACCGGCGAGGCCGACCTCGGCTTCGTCGAGGGCCTCACCGTGCCCGAAGGGCTGGACGGCACGGTCATCGCCCACGACCGCCTCGTCGTCGTGGTCGCCCCGTCCCATGCCTGGGCCCGCCGCCGCGCCCCCCTCACCCCGCAGGAACTGGCCGCCACCCCGCTCGTCCTGCGCGAACACGGCTCCGGTACCCGCCAGGTCCTGGACGCGGCGCTCGCCGTGCACGGCGGCCTCGCCCAGCCCCTGCTCGAACTCTCCTCCACCACCGCCGTGAAGGGCGCGGCGGAGAGCGGCGCCGGGCCCTGCGTCCTGAGCGAACTGGCGCTCGGCGAGGAGCTGTCCGCCCGGCGCCTGGTCAAGGTCCCGATCGCCGGGGTACGCCTGCGGCGCCAGTTGCGCGCCGTCTGGCCCTCCGGCCACCGCCCGACGGGACCGGCCCGCGACCTGCTCTCCCTGACCGGGCGGGACGCCCGCCCCGCGTACTGACCCGGGCCCGGGCAAAACGGCTGGGCGCCGGCGCACCCGGGCTGGCAGGATGCCGCGATGAACGTGATCGCGCCTCCCGCCTCCGGCGTACGCCACCCCTGGTCCGGTCTGCCCGCCCGCTTCCGCGGCGCCGTCGAGGACATCCTCGGTGCCCCGGTCGTCGAGGCGCACAGCCAGAACGGCGGCTTCTCGCCCGGGGTCGCCGCCCGGGTCCGGCTCGCCGACGGGCGCCGCGCGTTCGTCAAGGCGGTGAGCGCCGAGACCAACCCCGACAGCCCGGCCCTGCACCGCGCCGAGGCCCGGCACACCGCGGCCCTCCCGCCCGGCACCCCCGCACCCCGGCTGCTCGGCTCCTACGACGACGGCTTCCGGGTCGCCCTGGTGCTCCAGGACATCGACGGCCGGCAGCCCCGGGTCCCCTGGGACGCCGCCGAGCTGGACCGGGTCCTGGCGGCCGTCACCGAGCTGGGCGCGGCCCTGACCCCGGCCCCGGTCGACGCGCCCGCGGTGGCCGTCCGCAAGGCCAGTATGTTCAGCGGCTGGCGGACCCTGCTGGCCGGTGGCGGCGCGGACGGGCTCGACCCGTGGGCCGCGCGCCGTCTGGGCCTCCTCGCGGAACTTGAGGCGGGCTGGGAAGGCCCGGCCTCCGGGGACAGCCTCGCCCACAGCGACCTGCGCGCGGACAACATCCTGCTCACCGACGACCGGGTGTACTTCGTCGACTGGCCCCACGCGGTGCGCGCCGCCCCCTGGTTCGACCTGCTGGCGATGGCGCCGTGCGTGGCGGCACAGGGCGGCCCCGACCCGGAGGCCCTCTTCACCGCGCACCCGCTGGGCCGGGACGCCGATCCGGCGGGGGTGACGGCGGTACTCGCCGCGCTGACCGGCTACTTCCTCTCCCACGCGCTCCGCCCCGCTCCTCCCGGGCTCCCGACCCTGCGCGCCTTCCAGCGGGCCCAGGGCATGGCGGCGCTGCGCTGGCTGCGCGGACGGCTCGGGGACCCGGCCGCCTGACCCGGCCCACGCAATGGTGCGAAGGTGGACCTTTGCGTTCCCCGGAGTGCCGTCGGTCAGGCGAGGAAGCCGCGCAGCAGCGCCGCCGTGCCCGCGCAGTGCTCGCGCGCCACGGCGCGCGCCGCCTCCCCGTCCCCCGCGAGGACCGCCTCTACCAGGGCGGTGTGCTGGTGCTGGGAGTGCTCCAGGTTGCGCACCAGCAGCGGGATGCAGTCGAGCAGGTCGTTGAGCGTGGCCCGGACGGCCGCGTACTGCGCGGTCAGCGAGGCGGAGCCGGCGAGCCCGGCCAGGGTCAGGTGGAAGAGGGTGTCGTGCCTGCGGTAGTCCGGCAGCGGTGCCTCGTGCGTCGCCGCCAGCGCCGCCCGCAGCCGGTCCGCCTCCCCGCCGGTGAGCCGCCGTGCCGCGCACAGCTCGGCCGCCCCGGCCTCCAGCACCTCGCGGAAGCGCAGGACGTCCTCGATGTCGACCGAGGCCACCCTCCGGCGCAGCTCGTCCCCGCCGGGACTGTCGGCGCGCGGCCGGACGAACGTGCCGCCGTACCGGCCGCGCCTGCTCTCCACCAGGCCCTGGTCCTGGAGCACCTTCAGCACCTCGCGCAGGGTGACCCGGCTGATCCCGAGCCGCTCGGCGAGGTCGCGCTCGGCCGGCAGTCGTCCGCCGCCCGGCACCAGTCCCAGCCGGATCACCTGGAGGATCTGCTCCAGCGCCTCCTCGAAACCGTTCCCCGCCCGGACGGGCCGCAGTGCGGGCGTCAGGCGGTCCACGAACTCGCTGTCCCCGGTCACGCCCCGTTCCCCTCCCGGCCGCACGGCCGACCGTCCGTCCGATGGCCGATCATCAATGGTTCACTCCCACACCATAAGCTTCCGGCCGGTACGGCGCGGAGGCTCCCCCGATGGCCCGGCGCCCCGGGAGGGACGTTTCGGGCAAGCCGCCAACGGCCGGATCGGGCCGGTCAGCGAACCCTAGAGTGGGCGCATGAGCAACGCGACACCGCCCGGCTGGTACCCGGACGCCGCGACGCCGGGCAGCGAGCGCTGGTGGGACGGCGCGGCGTGGACCGCTCACCTCCGCCCGACAGCCCCCGTGGCCCCCGTTCCCCCGGCCCCGACTGCCCCCGCCCCGCCCGTACCGGCCGCCACCGTCCGGTACGGCAGCGGCTCCGGCCGGCGTACTGCCGTGCTCGCCGCCGCCGGGCTGCTGGTCGTCGGCGCCGCCGTCGCCGCGGCCGTCCTGCTGGGCCGGGACGGGGACGGCCCGGGGCCCTCGGCCGCACCCGCCACCTCCGTACCCCCGACCGCCACCGCGACCGGCACCCCGTCGCCCACCGGGCCACCGGCCGGGGACGACGCGAAGCTCCTCGTCGACCAGCTCAACGGCATCACGCTGCCGATCCCCGACGGCTGGGAGAAGCCCGGCCGGACCGTCGACCAGGTCCTCACGATGCGCACCGTCGGCTCCTACGACTGCCCCGGCGGCACCTCCGCCTTCTGCTACCACGGCACGGTGACCAGCCGCACCGCGAACGCCACGGACACCACCTCCGTCCGGGAGCTCGCCGAGCGGGACATCGCCACCGCCGCGGACGCCGCCTACGGGGAGAACCTCGTCGGCGACCGCCCCCACGGCGGCATCGTCTCCCACCAGCGGCTCGCCTCCGCGCAGGTGGCCGTCGCCGGACGCGCCGGCTACCAGGTGCGCTGGCGGGTGCGGACGGGCAAGGGCCCCGGCGGCTACGTGCAGTCGCTGGTCTTCCCGTCCACCGTCGGCTCCGAGGCACCGGTCATCGTGCGGTACGCCTTCGACGCGGGCCCGGACGGGCCCCCGCTCGCGCTCATGGACACCCTCACCCGGGGCATCCGGCCGGTCGGCGACAGTGTGACGAGCGGCGGCGTGGGCAGCTCGATCGGTCCCTGAGCCCCGGCCCCGCCCGGCTCAGAGGAACGTGCGGCCCTCGCCCCGGTACGTCGGCACGGTCGCGGTCACCCGGTCGCCCTCGATCAGCTGCAACGCGTCGAAGCGTTCGCACATCTCACCGGCCTTGGCGTGCCGGAACCACACCTTGTCGCCGATCAGCAGATCGTCGGCCGCGGCACCGAGCAGCGGCGTCTGCACCTCGCCCGGCCCCTCCTGCGGGTCGTAGCGCAGCCCCTCGGGCAGGTACGGCACGGGCAGCCGGTCCTGGCCCGCGGGACCGGACGCCGGGTAGCCGCCGCCGAGCACGGTCACCACCCCCACCCCCGGGCGGCGCACCACCGGATGCGCGAACAGCGCCGCCGGACGGGCCGTGAACGAGGTGTAGTTGTCGAACAGCCTCGGCACGTAGAGCCCCGACCCGGCAGCGATCTCGGTCACCGCCCGCTCGGCCGCCGTGTGCTGCACGCTGCCGGTGCCGCCGCCGTTCACGAACTCCAGGTCCGGCGCCACCGCCCGTACCGCGCGCACCACCTCGGCCCGCCGCGCGGCCAGCTCCTTACGGCCCGCGGCCTGCATCAGCCGGACCGCCCGGGAACGCAGCGGCCGGCCCGCGACCGCGTCCCCGACCCCGGCGATGTGCCCCTCGTACGCCATCAGCCCCACCAGGCGGAAGCCCGGCCGGCGCGCCACCGAGCGCGCCAGCTCCGCCAGTTGGGCGGGGGAGCGCAGCGGGGAGCGCAGGGCGCCGATCCGGACCCGGCCGCCGAGCATCCGGAGCGAGGTGTCCAGTTCCAGGCAGACCCGGATCTCCTCGCCGCCGCCCGCCCGGGCCGCGTCGATCAGTTCCAGCTGCGCGTGATCGTCGACCATCACCGTCACCGCGGCGGCCAGCTTCGGATCGGCGGCCAGCTCCGCGAGCGCCGCCCGGTCGGCCGTCGGATAGGCCAGCAGAACGTCCTCGAAACCGGCCCGCGCCAGCCACAGCGACTCGGCCAGCGTGAACGACATGATCCCGGCGAAACCGGGCCGGGCCAGCACCCGTTCCAGCAGCGCCCGGCAGCGCACCGACTTGCTCGCCACCCGGATCGGCTTTCCGCCCGCACGGCGGACCAGATCGTCGGCGTTGGCGTCGAACGCGTCCAGATCGACGACGGCGATCGGGGCGTCCAGATGGGCGGTGGCCCGGTTGTACCGGGTCCGGTCAGCGGCACGGGCAGTCATGGCCGCAGCTTGCCAGACGTCCGTACCGCTGGGTAGGGGGATGTTCCGCGCAGATCGCCAGGGGTCGGACGAGCGGCTCCCGCCGGGACGGTCCCACCCCGTAGAGTGACGGAACGCGGCAACCGACGGGCCTGCCTGCGACGTTGATCCGCGCACGGTACGGAACGGGACCAGGGAGACGGATGAGTACCGAGGCGCAGCGTGCTCCTGTCCCGCCCCGCCCCACGACCCCGTCGGAGCCCTCGGGCCCCCCGGCACCGACCCCGCCCGCGCCCGCTGCGGATCCGGTCGCCCCGCCGCACCCCGCCGCGCCGCACCCCGTCGTGCCGCCGTCCGCCGTGCCCGGCCCTTCCCCGGAGACCACGACCCGGCTCCGGCCCGTCCCGCCGGCCCCCGCCGCGCCTCCCGCCGGCGCCCCCGTTCCCGCCCCGGCCCCCGGGCCCGGGATCCCGCCGGTCCCCGCACAGCCGCCCGCGGCCACCCGGCGCAGGCCCGTCGGAGCGGTGGACCTGACACCGCCCCCGGGAGCCCCGCCGCGCCCCGGCCCGTACGTGTACCCGAGGCCGTTCGCCGCCCCGCGCCCCGAGACGCCCGCCGAGACCACCACCCGGCTGCGCCCGATCCGCACCCGCCATCCCGCCCGGACGGCGGCCGCCGCGGTCTGCGTCGTGCTCGGCCTCGGGCTGATCGGCGGCGCGGCCACCGGGGCCTGGCTCACCAGCGACTCCTCGGCCGACGGCGCGAGCGGCGCCTACGCGGTGGGCCGGTCCGCCTGGCACAGCGTCCCCGTGGACACCCTCTTCCCCCGCACGCTGCGCGGCGACGGGGCGGGCCCCGGCGGCGCCGACCGGGTCTGGACGCGCCTCGCCGTCGCCCCGGACAGCGGCTGCGGCCCCGCCCTGGACCCGCTGCTGGCCCGGGCGCTCGGCCCGGCCGGCTGCGAACGGCTGGTCCGCGCCACCTACGTCGACGCCACCACCAGCAGCGTCACCACCGTCGGCATCGTCTTCACCGAGGGCGACGCGGCCGCGATGAAGGCCCTGAGCGCCCGCTTCGCCGACCAGCGTCTGGACCGGCGCACCGATCTGATGCCCCGCGCCTACCCGATCAAGGGAACGGCCGCCGCCGGATTCGGCGACCGGCAGCGGGCCAGTTGGTCGGTCCATGTGCTGACCGAGGCGCCCGCCGTCGTCTTCGCGGTCTCCGGCTTCGCCGACGGACGTACCGTCACCGACCCGCAGCCCGCCGCGGCTGCCGTGACCGAGGGCGCCACGACCGCCGCCGCCCAGGCCGGAATGGGCCACGAGGCCAAGGGCATCGCCGACCGGATCGAGCGCGGCCTGCGCCGTACCGTCACCGACCTCATGGAGAAGCCGGAATGAGCCGCAGCCGACGCCGGCACCGCGTCCTCGGCGCGGTCTGCGCCGCCACCGCGCTCGCGCTGCTGCCCGCGCACCCGGCCGGCGCCGACGCCATCCGGGACCAGCAGTGGGGACTCGACGCGCTCCACACCGGCCAGGCCTGGCGGACCACCAAGGGCCGGGGCGTCACCGTCGCCGTCGTCGACACCGGCGTGGACGGCAGCCTGCCCGACCTGGCCGGCCAGGTGCTGCCCGGCAAGGACATGATCGGCTTCGGAGCCCGCCGGGGCGACCGCTCCTGGGCCCGGCACGGTACGGCGATGGCGGGCATCATCGCGGGCCGCGGGCACGGCCCGGCCCGCGACGACGGGGTGCTCGGCATCGCGCCCGAGGCGAGGATCCTCCCCGTCCGGGTGATCCTCGAAGCCTCCGACCCGGCCCGCTCCAAGGCCCGCAAGTCACGCGGCACGGCCCTCGCCGACGGCATCCGGTGGGCCGCCGACCACGGCGCCGACGTCATCAACCTCTCGCTCGGCGACGACAGCAGGTCCGCCCACCCCGAGGCGGGCGAGGACGCCGCCATCCGGTACGCGCTGGGCAAGGGGGCCGTCGTGGTGGCCTCCGCCGGCAACGGGGGCGAGAAGGGCGACCACATCTCGTACCCCGCCGCCTACCCCGGGGTGATCGCGGTCGCCGCCGTCGACCGGTACGGCACCCACGCCGCGTTCTCCACCCGCCGCTGGTACGCCACGGTCAGCGCCCCCGGGGTCGATGTCGTCGTCGCCTCGCCGGACCGCCAGTACTACGTGGAGTGGGGCACCTCCGCCGCCGCCGCGTTCGTCTCGGGCGCCGTCGCGCTGGTCCGCGCCGCCCACCCCGGACTGTCGCCCGCCCAGATCAAGAAGCTGCTCACCGACACGGCTCGCGGCGCCCCCGCGTCCGGCCGCGACGACGCCCGCGGCTACGGCATCGTCGACCCGGCCGCGGCGATCGAGGCCGGGGCGGCGCTCCGCCCCGCCGGGATGCGCGCCGAATCCGCCGAGGCCGGCTACCGGAAGCGGTACTTCGGCCCGGGACCGGCCGCCGCGCACCACGACGGCGGGCCGGCCGGCTGGCTCGCCGCCGGCGCGGGCGGCCTCGGCGCGGTCCTGCTGGCCACCGCCGTGGTGCTCTGGCGCGGCCGGGGCCGCACCGCCGCCCGGCGCTGACCCCCGCCCTGTTGCCGGGGCGGGAGGACCCAGGCACTACGCTCGCCCTGTGGCGCAGAAGAACATTCCGGACCCCGGATACTCCGACGACGACGGCTCCGCCGACCCGGCACTCACCGCGGCCCTGGCGGCCTGGGCCGAGGACCGCACAGCGGTGGGCCCGGTGCTCGAAGCCCTCCGGGGCACCCGGCTGCTGGTCCCGGTCGTCGCCGTCCTGGGGGAGGTGGAGGAGGACGAGAACGGGCTGCGTCGGGAGAAGACCAGCGACATGGCCGTCCCCACGCTCCAGGCGGGCGACCGCCGCGCCCTGCCGGCCTTCACCTCCACCGACTCGCTGGCCCGCTGGGACCCGGCGGCCCGCCCCGTCGCCGTCCCCCTGCACCAGGCGCTGCAGGCCGCCGCGCACGAGAAGGCGGACACGGTCGTCCTCGACATGGCCGGACCGGTCGCCTTCGAACTGACCGGCCCCGCGCTGCTCGCCCTCGCCGAGGGCCGCACCAGCGCCGACCCGCTGGACGACCCCGCCGTCACCTCGGCGGTGCGCGAGGCGGTCGCCGCCGAGCCCACCGTCCTCCGGGCCCACCTCGGCCCCGGCAGCACCGACGGCACCCTCGCCCTGGTCCTCGCCCCCGGCGCGGAGCCCGCCGAGGCGGCCCGCCGGGTCGCCGGGCGGCTGGCGGCCGACGAGACCCTCCGCGCCCGCCTGGTGCGCGGACTGGACCTCGCCCTGCTGCCGGCCGACGCCGCCGCGCCGGGCGAGCCCCTGTTCACCCGCTGAACGCGCGGACCCCGCCGAACGCGTGAGCCCCCTGCCGGTGTGCGGCAGGGGGCTCACGCGTTCACGGACCGGGGGACTCCCGGTTCTCAGCCGAAGACGGGACCGGTGTACTTCTCGCCGGGGCCCTGACCGGGCTCGTCCGGCACCAGCGAGGCCTCGCGGAAGGCCAGCTGGAGCGACTTCAGGCCGTCCCGCAGCGGGGCCGCGTGGAAGGAGCTGATCTCCGTGGTACTGGCGTCCAGCAGGCCGGCCAGCGCGTGGACGAGCTTGCGGGCCTCGTCGAGGTCCTTGTGCTGGTCGCCGTCCTCGGTCAGCCCGAGCTTCACGGCGGCGGCGCTCATCAGATTGACCGCGACCGTCACGATCACCTCGACCGCGGGCACCTCCGCGATGTCGCGGGCCATGTCGTCGAAGCCGGGGGAATCACTGCTGGGGGTCGCGTCACTCATGGGCCTTACGATAGGCCCACCCCGCAGCCGCCCCGTCCGCGGGAGCGGCGGACGGCAGCGGGTTAGCGCGTGCCCCGGGGAGCTGCTAACCTTGTGTAACGACCGGCTGGGCAGCTATGTGCCCGGCCCACAAGTGGAGGCTCCGATCTCCCACCTGACCGCCCCATCGGGCGGCGGGTCATCCGGTCAGGCGGTGGCCATCGTTCCGTACGGACGATGGGACCGCCCGATGTGCCCCGCGGTTGACCGCGGTGGTTCCGGTTGTTCCAGGAGCCCCGCCTGTGTCCCGTCCGGGGCATTTTTCATGCACTGGTGCGGTTGGTTTTAGGAAACAGACGTTACGTGGCTGTCCGCCAGGCGGCCGCGTGGTGCTACCGAGGAGGATCCATCAGCGCCGAGCCCCGCATCAACGACCGGATTCGCGTTCCCGAGGTGCGACTTGTCGGTCCCAGCGGCGAGCAGGTCGGGATTGTCCCGCTTGCCAAGGCCCTGGAGCTCGCACAGGAGTACGACCTCGACCTGGTCGAGGTGGCGGCGACCGCCCGTCCGCCCGTGTGCAAGCTCATGGACTACGGGAAGTTCAAGTACGAGTCGGCCATGAAGGCCCGTGAGGCGCGCAAGAACCAGGCGCACACGGTCATCAAGGAGATGAAGCTCCGGCCGAAGATCGACCCGCACGACTACGACACCAAGAAGGGTCACGTCGTCCGGTTCCTCAAGCAGGGCGACAAGGTCAAGATCACGATCATGTTCCGTGGTCGTGAGCAGTCCCGACCCGAGCTGGGCTTCCGTCTGCTCCAGCGTCTGGCTTCGGACGTGGAGGAACTCGGCTTCATCGAGTCCAACCCGAAGCAGGACGGCCGGAACATGATCATGGTTCTGGGCCCGCACAAGAAGAAGACCGAAGCCATGGCCGAGGCACGTGAGGCCCAGGCCGCCCGCAAGGCGGAGCGCCAGGGTTCCACCCCCGACGCCGAGGCTCCGGCCGAGACACCTTCCGAGGCCTGACCCCAGGGGCCGCCAACCAGGCGGCCCCGGGTCTCCCCGGAAGCCCCCATCAAGATCTGACGCCCCTGCTGTCCGGTGCCCGCACCGCGAGGGGCGCCACTGACGAGGAGAGAACGGCGCGATGCCGAAGAACAAGACCCACAGCGGTACCAGCAAGCGCTTCAAGATCACCGGCTCCGGCAAGGTGCTCCGTGAGCGCGCGGGCAAGCGCCACCTTCTTGAGCACAAGTCGTCCAAGAAGACCCGCTCGCTGACCGGCACGGTCGTGGCGGCTCCGGCCGACGCCAAGAAGATCAAGAAGCTTCTCGGCAAGTGAGTCCGCGGCCCGCGGTGAATCCGTGGGCGGCGCATTCGCGGGCGGTGCATTCGCCCCAGACCGGGACCGAATCGTTTTCGGGTCGTGTGAGTCCAACCACGGCCCCGCTACAAGGAGTTAACAAGTGGCACGCGTCAAGCGGGCAGTAAACGCTCACAAGAAGCGTCGGGCGATCCTCGAGCAGGCCAGCGGCTACCGGGGCCAGCGTTCCCGCCTGTACCGCAAGGCGAAGGAGCAGGTCACCCACTCCCTCGTCTACAACTACAACGACCGCAAGAAGCGCAAGGGCGACTTCCGTCAGCTGTGGATCCAGCGCATCAACGCCGCTGCCCGCCAGAACGGCATGACGTACAACCGCCTCATCCAGGGTCTGAAGGCCGCCAACGTCGAGGTGGACCGCAAGATCCTGGCCGAGCTCGCGGTCAACGACAGCAACGCGTTCGCCGCTCTCGTCGAGGTTGCCCAGAAGGCCCTCCCGAGCGACGTCAACGCCCCGAAGGCCGCCTGATCCAGGTCGCACCTCCAGCCTTCCGAGCCGGACCCGCAGGCGCCCGCCGTCTGCGGGTCCGGTGCGTTGCACGACCGTTTCGCACGTCCGCCCCCTCCGTACCCAGAGAGGCCGCCGACCATGGGCACCCCCGAACTGATCTCCCCGCGATCCCCGCGCGTCACCGCCGCCCGGCGGCTGGCCAAGCGCAACTTCCGCGGCAAGGAGCGCCGGTTCATCGCCGAGGGGCCGCAGGCCGTGCGGGAGGCCGCCGAGCACCGCGGCGGTGACGGCACCCCCACCCTGACCGAGCTGTTCGCCACGGTCGAGGCGGCCGAGCGGTACGCCGACATCGTCGCCGCCGCCCACGAGGCGGGCGCCCGGGTGCACCTCGCCGACAGCGGCGTGCTCGCCGACGTCTCGCAGACCGTCACCCCGCAGGGGCTGATCGGCGTCTGCCGCTTCCTGGACACCCCGTTCGAGGAGATCCTCGCCGCCGGGCCGAGACTCGTCGCCGTCCTCGCCCACGTACGCGACCCCGGCAACGCCGGTACGGTGCTGCGCTGCGCCGACGCGGCGGGCGCCGACGCCGTGGTGCTCACCGACGCCTCGGTGGACCTCTACAACCCCAAGTCCGTCCGGGCCTCGGTCGGCTCGCTCTTCCACCTGCCGGTCGCCGTCGGCGTACCGGTCGAGCAGGCCGTGAGCGGGCTGCGGGAGGCGGGCGTGCGCATCCTCGCCGCCGACGGGGCGGGCGCCGACGACCTCGACGACGAGCTCGACGCCGGGACCATGGGAGGCCCGACCGCCTGGGTCTTCGGCAACGAGGCGTGGGGCCTGCCCGAGGAGACCCGGGCGCTGGCCGACGCCGTCGTGCGGGTGCCCATCCACGGCAGGGCGGAGAGCCTCAACCTGGCCACGGCGGCGGCCGTCTGCCTGTACGCCTCCGCGCGGGCCCAGCGCCGGAGCTGACCCCGCGGGCCGGCCGGTCCCCCAGAGCCACCGCAGGGTGTCGCTCCGTCACCGACGACTAGTAGGGTGGCGCACTCGGGGCCCACTGCACCGGTTCGAGAGGTGGGATAGGGGATATGGCTGTCGGCATGAGCAGGCCGTACGGGACGCACGCGGCCGTCGTGCACGCCGGTGGACCCCTCGCGGCGGACGGCATCGCGGAGCCCGGGGCCGTCTCCACGGGCCTCGCCCCCGACGACCTGCCCGACGGCCTGGTCGTCGCCGACGAGACCGGCCGGATCATCTGCTTCAACTCCGCCGCCGTCCGGATCACCGCGGTGCCCCGGGACACCGCCCTCGGCAGCCCCCTGGAGAGCGCCCTGCCCCTGGAGGACCTCAAGGGCCGCCGCTGGTGGCCCCTGACCGACCCGTACGGCGGGCTCGCCACCCGGGTCGGCCAGCCCGAGCGCCATCTGCTGCTGCCCTGCGGCCGGGAGGTCCTGGTCTCCGCCCGCTACGTGCGCGAGTACCCGACCGGGCCGGTGCGCCGGGTGGTGGTGTCGCTGCGCGGCACCGAGGCCCGCCGCCGCAACGAGCGCAGCCATGCCGAGCTGATCGCCACGGTCGCCCACGAGCTGCGCTCCCCGCTGACCTCCGTCAAGGGCTTCACCGCGACCCTTCTTGCCAAGTGGGAGCGGTTCACCGACGACCAGAAGCGCCTGATGCTGGAGACGGTCGACGCCGACGCCGGCCGGGTCACCCGGCTCATCGCCGAGCTGCTCGACATCTCCCGGATCGACTCGGGCCGCCTGGAGCTGCGCCGCCAGCCCGTCGACCTCTCCGCCGCCGTTGAACGCCACGTCCAGGCCCTCACGGCCGGCGGCCTCCCGCCCGACCGCTTCCTCGTCCGCACCTGCCAGCCGCTGCCCGCGGTCTGGGCCGACCCGGACAAGGTCGACCAGGTGCTCGGCAACCTCCTGGAAAACGCGGTGCGGCACGGCGAGGGAACCGTCACCATTGACGTCGAACCCGCACCCGCGAAGAGCGACGAGAAGGGAACGGCCGTCACCGTGAGCGATGAGGGCTCCGGCATCCCCGAGGAGTCGATGGGCCGTGTCTTCACCCGCTTCTGGCGGGGGAGCAAGCGCGGCGGCACGGGCCTCGGCCTCTACATCGTCAAGGGCATCGTCGAGGCGCACGGCGGAACGATCACGGTCGGCCGCGGCCCCGGCGGCGGCGCGGAGTTCCGATTTATTCTGCCGGTGAGCACGCCGGCGTACATGAACTGAGGGCCGTCCCGTCACCCGGCCCGGTCGCGGAGCGATCGAGCGGGCCGGCGGCGGGCCACGGGCGGGACCGGACCGCCCACGGACCCTTTGCACATCCGGTGGCCCTTAGACTCGACCTTTGGCACCTTTGCGTCCTCCAGTCGTCGATCGGGGCCATGGGGGCCGGGACGTTCCCCGGCAAGCGCAGTATCAGCCAATCGGAAGCACGGGAAGAGATGTCGGCACCGAACAAGTCGTACGACCCAGTCGAGGTCGAGGCACTGAAACCGGAAGAGATCGAGCGCATGCGGGACGAGGCGCTCGCCGCCTTCGCCGCCGCCGGTGACCTCGACGCGCTCGCCCAGGCGAAGACCGCGCACACGTCGGGCACGTCGCCGCTGTCGCTCGCCAACCGCGAGATCGGCGCACTGCCGCCGCAGGCCAAGGCCGAGGCCGGCAAGCGTGTGGGCCAGGCCCGCGCCGCCGTCGGCCGCGCCCTCGCGGCCCGCCAGACGGAGCTGGAGGCCGAGCGGGACGCCCGCGTGCTGGTCGAGGAGGCGGTGGATGTCACACTGCCGTACGACCGCGTCCCGGCCGGGGCCCGGCACCCGCTGACGACGATCATGGAGCGCGTCGCGGACGTCTTCGTCGCCATGGGCTACGAGATCGCGGAGGGCCCCGAGGTCGAGGCGGAGTGGTTCAACTTCGACGCCCTGAACTTCGTGCCCGACCACCCGGCCCGGCAGATGCAGGACACCTTCTTCGTCCAGGGCGCCGACGGCGCCAAGACCGACGAGTCCGGTGTCGTGCTGCGCACCCACACCTCGCCGGTCCAGGCCCGCACTCTGCTCGACCGCGAGCCCCCGGTCTACGTGGTCTGCCCCGGCCGCGTCTACCGCACCGACGAGCTCGACGCCACGCACACCCCGGTCTTCCACCAGATCGAGCTGCTCGCCGTCGACGAGGGCCTCACCATGGCCGACCTCAAGGGCACCCTCGACCACATGGTCCAGGCGCTCTTCGGCCCGGACATGAAGACCCGGCTCCGGCCGAACTTCTTCCCGTTCACCGAGCCGTCCGCCGAGATGGACATGGTCTGCTACGTCTGCCGCGGCGCGTCCGTCGGCAACCCGGACCGCCCCTGCCGCACCTGCGGCAGCGAGGGCTGGATCGAGCTCGGCGGCTGCGGCATGGTCAACCCGAAGGTGCTCACCGCCTGCGGCGTCGACCCCGAGAAGTACAGCGGATTCGCCTTCGGGTTCGGCATCGAACGGATGCTGATGTTCCGCCACAACGTAGAAGACATGCGAGACATGGTCGAGGGTGACATCCGGTTCACCCGGCCGTTCGGGATGGAGATCTGATGCGCGTCCCGCTTTCCTGGCTGCGGGAATACGTCGACCTGCCGGCGACGGAGACCGGCCGCGACGTACAGGCCAAGCTCGTCGGCGTCGGCCTGGAGGTCGAGACCGTCGAGCAGCTCGGCGCCGGCCTCAAGGGCCCGCTGGTCGTCGGACAGGTGCTGACCATCGAGGAGCTGGAGGGCTTCAAGAAGCCGATCCGCTTCTGCACGGTCGACGTCGGCGACGCCAACGGCACCGGCGAGCCGCAGGAGATCGTCTGCGGCGCCCGCAACTTCGCCGTCGGCGACAAGGTCGTCGTGGTCCTCCCGGGCGCCGTGCTGCCCGGCGACTTCGCGATCGCCGCCCGCAAGACGTACGGCAAGACCTCGCACGGCATGATCTGCTCCACCGACGAGCTCGGCATGGGCGACGACGGCACGCACGGCATCATCGTGCTGCCGCCGGAGCACGAGGCGGGCACCGACGCGATCGAGCTGCTCCAGCTCGTCGACGAGGTCCTCGACATCGCCGTCACGCCCGACCGGGGCTACTGCCTCTCCCTGCGCGGCGTCGCCCGCGAGACCGCCATCGCGTACGGGCTGCCGCTGCGCGACCCGGCGCTGCTGGACGTGCCCGCGCCGAACGCGTACGGCTACCCGGTCAAGATCGCCGACCCGATCGGATGCGACCGCTTCACCGCGCGCACCGTCGTCGGCCTCCAGCCCGAGGCCCGTTCCCCGATCTGGCTCCAGCGCCGGCTGCAGAAGGCCGGGATGCGCCCGATCTCGCTCGCCGTCGACGTCACCAACTACGTGATGCTGGAGCTCGGCCAGCCGCTGCACGCCTACGACCGCACCCGCGTCGACGGGCCGATCGGGGTCCGCCGCGCCCAGCAGGGCGAGAAGCTCACCACCCTCGACGGCACGGTCCGCGTGCTGGACGCCGAGGACCTGGTCATCACCGACAACCGCGGGCCGATCGGCCTCGCGGGCGTCATGGGCGGCGCCAACACCGAGATCGCGGACGTCGAGGAGGGTGAGCACCGCACCACCGAGGTCGTCATCGAGGCCGCGCACTTCGACGCGATCTCGATCGCCCGGACGGCGCGCCGCCACAAGCTGTCCTCCGAGGCGTCCAAGCGCTTCGAGCGCGGCGTCGACCCGCAGGCCGCCGCTGCCGCCGCGCAGCGCACCGTCGACCTGCTGGTGCTGCTCGCCGGCGGCACCGCCGAGGCCGGGGTCACCGAGATCAGCGCGCCCTCCGCGCCCCGCACCATCGCGATGCCCGCCGACCACCCCGACCGGGTGGCCGGTGTCGCGTACGGCCGCGAGACCGTCGTACGCCGCCTCCAGGAGGTCGGCTGCGACGTCTACGGGCAGGACGAGCTGATCGTCACCGCGCCGTCCTGGCGCCCCGACCTCTGCGAGCCGAACGACCTCGCCGAGGAGGTCATCCGGCTGGAGGGCTACGAGAACCTCCCGTCCACCCTTCCCACCCCGCCGTCCGGCCGGGGGCTCACCGACCGCCAGCGGCTGCACCGCCGCATCGGCCGGGCGCTCGCCGGGGCCGGCTACGTGGAGGCGCTGAACTACCCGTTCATCGGCGAGGCCGTCCTCGACCAGCTCGGGCTCGACAGCGAGGACGACCGCCGCCGCACCGTCCGCCTCGTCAACCCGCTCTCCGACGAGGAGCCCGCGCTGCGCACCACGCTGCTGCCCGGACTGCTCGGCGCGCTGCGGCGCAACGACGGCCGCGGCAGCCACGACCTCGCGCTCTTCGAGACCGGCCTGGTCTTCCGGCCGACCGGCGGCGAGACCAAGGCCGTCCGGCTGCCCGTCGACCACCGTCCCGCCGACGAGCAGATCGCCGCGCTCGACGCCGCGCTGCCGCGTCAGCCGCGCCGGGCCGCGGTGGTCCTCGCGGGCGCCCGCGAGCAGGCCGGCTGGTGGGGCAAGGGCCGTCCGGCCGACTGGGCGGACGCCGTCGAGGCCGCCCGCACCATCGCCGGCGAGGCCGGTGTCGAGCTGATCGTCCGCAGCGACCGCCACGCCCCGTGGCACCCGGGCCGCTGCGCCGCGCTGTACGTCCTGGTCGACGGCGAGGAGACCCTCTTCGGCCACGCCGGCGAGCTGCACCCGCGGGTCGTCAAGGACCTCCACCTCCCCGAGCGCAGCTGCGCCATGGAGGTCGAGCTCGACGTACTGGAGCAGGCCGTCGACGGCGCGCTCCGGGCGCCGCGGATCTCCACCTTCCCGGTGGCGACCCAGGACGTCGCACTGGTCGTCGCGGAGAACGTCCCGGCCGCCGACGTGGAGCGGGCGCTGCGCGAGGGCGCGGGCGAACTCCTCGAATCGGTGCGGCTGTTCGACGTCTTCACCGGCGAGCAGATCGGCGAGGGCCGCAAGTCCCTGGCGTACGCGCTCCGCTTCCGCGCGGCGGACCGCACGCTGACCGTCGACGAGGCGTCGGCGGCGCGCGACGCGGCGGTGGCGCTCGCCACCGAGCGGACGGGCGCGGTGCTGCGCGGCGCGTAGCGTCCGCACCCCGCACGGAACAGCAAGGAGGGGCGCACCCGGCCATCGGGTGCGCCCCTCCCGCGTGCTCGCCGGGCGGTGAGGACCGCGTCCGGGCCGGTGGCCCGGCTCCACCCTCCGATCGATGGGCAGTGGGCCGTGCGGTCCGGCACCGTCCGTACCGCCGCGGAGTGTCGGGCAGGTCGGCGGGACGGACGGTGCGGGAGCGGGCCGTCGTGCTGTACGAGGGGGAGCAGACGACCCGGCCGCCTCTTGCGAGACGACTGATTCAACCGATCTCCGGGCCGGTGCGACAGGGTGCGCGGCGGGACGGTTCGGGCATTGCATTCACACCCCGTGTGAATCGTGCTCCACTGGTGTGACACGTCTCGGCGTGCCGAACCACCTAAAGGGGCACACATGGGGGCAACGGAGCCCAACGTTCTGCTGGCTGCCCTGATCGAGGAGGCGGGGGTCTCCCGGGCCGGTCTGGCCGCGCACATCAACCGGGCCGGGCGGGTCCGCGGTCTGCGGCTGCGGTACGAGCACACCGCGGTGGCCCGCTGGCTGAAGGGGCAGCGCCCGCGCGGCGAGGTGCCCGACCTGATCTGCGAGGTGCTCGGCCACCGGCTGAGCAGGCCCGTCGCGCTCGCCGACATCGGCATGGCGGCCCCGGGCACCGGCGCGGTGGTGCCCGCCTCCCCGCTGGGCGGCTTCGTCGAGCGGGCCACCGCGCTGTGGCGGTCCGACGACGCCCGGAGCCCGCGGGGCCTCGTCCCCGCGGCCGTCACCGGCACGGCGGCGGTGATGCCGGTCTGGGAGTGGGAGAACCCTCCGGAGGACCTCGACGTGTCCCGCGACGGGCCGACCCGGGTCTCCATGGCCGACATAGTGACGTTGCGCGCGGCCCGTGCCCACTACGAACTGATGTACCGCCGGGCGGGCGGGATCGCGACCCGCTCCCGCGTCGTCGGCTTCCTCAACGCCGGGACCGCACCGCTGCTGCGCGGCGGCTACAGCGACGCGATGGGGCGGCGGCTGCACCGGGCGGCGGGCGGCCTGGTCGCGGTCGCCGGGATCTGCGCCTACGACTCCGACGCGCACGGCCTCGCCCAGCGCTACTTCCACCAGGCGCTCCGGCTGGCGAAGGCGAGCGGCGACCGGGGGTTCGGCGGCTATGTGATCGCCCTGCTGGTCAACCAGTCGCTGCTGCTCGCCGACTACCGGCAGTCGGTGGCCTTCGCCCAGGCGGCGCTGCGGGCGGCCAAGGGGCACATCAGCCCCGCGCTCGCCGCCGACCTGTACGCGATGCAGGCCAAGGCGTACGCCCGGCTCGGCGACGCGGCCGGTGCGCGGGAGTGCATCCGGCGCGCCGAGGCGGAGGCCGCCCGGATCACCCCGGGCCGGGAGCCGGACGAGACCGGGTACGTCCAGCCGGGGCTGGTCGACGTGCAGGTGGCCGAGGCGCTGCTGGGGATCGGTGATCTGCCCGGTGCCCGGGAGCATGCCGCCAACGCCGTGCGCACCCCCGCGCACGACCGGGGCCGGGTGCACCGGCTCGCGATGCTCACCCATGTCGAGCTCCGCCAGGGCGAGGCGGACCGGGCGGCGGCCACGGCGGTGGAGATGGCGGAGCGGGCCCGGGGCATGGAGTCGCGGCGGCTGCGCGACCGGCTGTGCGCCGTGCGCGAGGAGTTGATCGCGAGCGGCTGTGCGGACGCGGGCCGGGCCGCCGAACTGATCGACGGAGCGCTCCGCGTGCCGCTGTGAGCCGTCTTCCGCCTGGACCGGTGCGTTCCGTTCCGGTGCCGCTCCTGCTGCGATATTGCCACCTCTTCGTCGAAAGGCGGCAGAAACGTGCAGTGGGCGAATCTGAACGAACAGACCGTGTACGAGAATCGCTGGTTCCGGGTCAACCTCGCGGATGTGGTCGTCCCCGGCGGCCAGCACCTCGACCACTACCTCATCCGGCTGCGTCCGGTCGCGGCGGCCACCGTCGTCAACGCGGCCGACGAGGTGCTGCTGCTCTGGCGGCACCGGTTCATCACGGACAGCTGGGGCTGGGAGCTGGCCGCCGGGGTCGTGGAGGACGGTGAGGACCTCGCGTCCGCCGCCGCCCGGGAGATGGAGGAGGAGACCGGCTGGCGCCCCGGCCCGCTCCGTCCGCTGCTGACCGTCGAGCCCTCCAACGGGCTCACCGACGCCCGGCACCACCTCTACTGGTCCGAGGAGGCGGCCTGGACCGGCGAGCCCCGTGACGCCTTCGAGTCCTCGCGCCGGGAGTGGGTGCCGCTCAAGCTGGTGCCGGAGCTGATCGCCCGGGGCGAGGTCCCGGCGGCGGGCATGGCCGCCGGGCTGATGATGCTCCACCACTTACGGCTGGGGTGAGCGCCCTCCGGAGCGCCGGTGGACGCGTACGGGGCCGGCCCGGGGATCGCCCGGTCCGGCCCCGTACGAGGCGGCGTCCGCGGAGGGTCAGGCGTACGGGTAGAAGCCCGAGCCGGTCTTGCGGCCGAGCCGGCCCGCGTCCACCATGCGCTGGAGCAGCGGCGGGGCGGCGTACAGCGGCTCCTTGAACTCCGCGTACATCGAGTCGGCGACCGAGGCGACCGTGTCCAGCCCGATCAGGTCGGAGAGCTTGAGCGGGCCCATCGGGTGGGCGCAGCCGAGCTCCATGCCGTTGTCGATGTCCTCGCGGCTGGCGATGCCCGACTCGAACATCCGGATGGCGGAGAGCAGGTACGGGATCAGCAGCGCGTTGACCACGAAACCGGACCGGTCCTGCGCCCGGATCGGGTGCTTGCCCAGCACGTCCTGGACCAGCGCCTCGGAGCGCCGCACCGTCTCGTCGGACGTGGTCAGCGCCGGGATCAGCTCGACGAGCTTCTGCACCGGGGCCGGGTTGAAGAAGTGGATGCCGATGACCTGGTCGGGGCGGGAGGTCGCCACGGCCAGCTTCACCAGCGGGATGGAGGAGGTGTTCGAGGCGAGGATCGCGTCCTGCCGGGTCACCACCTGGTCGAGCACCTGGAAGATCTCGGTCTTGACCTGCTCGTTCTCGACCACGGCCTCGATGACGAGATCGCGGTCGGCGAACTCGCCCAGGTCGGTGGTGAAGGTCAGCCGGGCCAGCGTCTCGTCGCGCTCCTCGGCCGTGATCTTGCCGCGTTCGGCGGCCTTCGACAGGGAGGTGTGCAGCCGGGTGCGGCCGATCTCCAACGCCTCGCCGGTGGTCTCGGCCACCCGGACGTCGAGGCCGCTGCGGGCGCACACCTCGGCGATGCCCGCGCCCATCTGGCCACAACCCACCACTCCGACCCGTGCAATGTCGGCCATAGAGTCCGTCACCTCGTGCCTTTCGCTGTTCCGGGGGTCGCGGGTTCCCGTCTGATTCCGGTGCCCGCCCCGACCCCACGACGTTACTCGCGTCCTGCGGGTCGGCGAGGGCCGGGGCGGGCATGCTCTGCGTTACGCCTGATAACTGGGGCGACGGATGTTGACGACGAGCACAGAGAGACGGCAGGTGCAGCGAAATGCGGCAGATGGCCCGAAGAGGCATTGTGACGGGTGCGGCAGGTGTGGTCGCGGGGGTGATGGGCTCGGTCGTCGCGGCGGGTGACGCGGCGGCCGTCCCGGCCCGGCGGAACGACGTCCCGGGGACCGGCGCGGCGGGGCACCGGGGGCGCGGCCGCGCCGCCCGGCGCGAACTGCGCGGCATGTGGGTGGCGACCGTCGCCAATCTCGACTGGCCCTCGAAGGCGGGGCTGTCTGCGGCGGCGCAGAAGGCCGAGCTGATCGCGTACCTGGACAAGGCGGTGGACCTGCGGCTGAACACCGTCGTCCTCCAGGTCCGGCCGACCGCGGACGCGCTCTGGCCCTCGCCGTACGAGCCGTGGGCCCAGTACCTCACCGGCGTGCAGGGCAAGGACCCCGGCTGGGACCCGCTGGGCACCGCGGTGACCGAGGCGCACCGCCGGGGCCTGGAGCTGCACGCCTGGTTCAACCCGTACCGGGTCGCCAACCACACCGACCCGTCCCGCCTGGCCGCCACCCACCCGGCCAGGCTCCACCCCGACTGGGTCCTGCCGTACGGCGGGAAGCTCTACTACAACCCCGGCATCCCCGAGGTCCGCCGCTTCGTCCAGGACGCGATGCTCGACGCGGTCCGCCGCTACGACATCGACGCCGTTCACTGGGACGACTACTTCTACCCGTACCCGGTCGCCGGGCAGGTCTTCGACGACGACGCCACGTACGCGAAGTACGGTGCGGGCTTCCCGGACAAGGCGGCCTGGCGGCGCGACAACACCGACCGGCTGGTGCGGGAGACCGCCGAGCGGATCAAGGAGATCAGGAAGAGCGTCCAGTTCGGCATCAGCCCGTTCGGGGTGTGGCGCAACGCCTCGACCGACCCGCTCGGCTCCGACACCAAGGCGGGGGTGCAGACGTACGACGACCTGCACGCCGACACCCGCGGCTGGGTCCGGAAGGGCTGGATCGACTACATCTGCCCGCAGATCTACTGGAACATCGGCTTCGCCGCCGCCGACTACGCCAAGCTGCTGACCTGGTGGAACGAGACCGTACGGGGGACCGGCGTCGACCTGTTCGTGGGCGAGGCGCTCTACAAGGCCGGCGACCCGGCCCAGCCCGCCGCCTGGCAGGACCCGGCCGAACTCTCCCGCCACCTCGACTTCGCCGCCGACCGGGACCAGGTCCGCGGCCATGTCTTCTTCTCCGGGAAGGACGTGGTCACCGACCGGATCGGGGCGATGGCCCGGGTGGTGGGCGACCACTACCGCAACCGGACCCGCCCGCCCCGCTGACGGGTGCCGCGGACGGGCCGGCCGGAGAACCGGACGGCCCGCCCGCGCCCCCGGGCACGGTCTACGCGGCCGGGGGCCGCTTCCGGGCGCCGGTGTGTTCCACGACGCTGTCGGGACCGGGCGAAATCAGATGTTCGTGTCCGTCGTCGGAGCGGACGCGGTACGGGGGAGTACCCCCGGCCCCGAGCACTTCGACGATCTCTGCGACCTTGTCGTGCTGGCCCACGGTCCGGCCGTGGGTGACCAGGCGGTCGCCGGTGCGTGCCTCCATCGGGACTGACCTCCTCCTGGGTGGCGGTCCATGTCGACAAGTCTATGTCTCGACCGGGACTTCGCCCGGTGAACGGTCCCGGCGGCGGCGCCCGGCCCACGACGCCGATCGGAAGGGGCCGCGCCGCCCATGGGAAGAGGGGAATCAGGCCAATCGGCCCCGGGTTCCGTCGCGCCGGGTCCGGAACGGCGGCGGGACGGACGGACCGGTGAAGGCCCTTGACCGACAGGATGTTCGGATCCACGATCGCCGCCATGACTTCCAGAGTCTCGTTGGTCGCGGCGGCACGCAGCTCCGGCCTGCTCGCCGAGCGCTTCGACGACGACCGGCCGCTGGACCACACCGGTCTGTACGAGATACGGCTGGCCGCGCCCGCCCTCGTCCCGCTGGGCGCCGCCGAACTGCGCTACTGCTCACCCACTCCGCGCAGCCGGGCGACCGGTGACGCGCTCGGCTTCGCCCCGCTCGTCCAGCCCGCCCTGCGCGACTGCGACATGGGCAGGTGGCGGGGGTGCACCCTCGCCGACGTCACGGCGTGCGAACCGGCCGCGGTCGACGCCTGGCTCGCGGACCCGCGCGCCGCCCCGCACGGCGGTGAGCCGCTGCTCGCCTTCATCACCCGGATCGGGGGCTGGCTGGACACCCGCCCGGTCTGCGACGGCGCCATCGTCGCCGTCGCCGAACCGGCGGTCGTCCGGGCCGCGCTGGTCTACGCGCTCAAGGCCCCGCCCTCGACGTACTGGAACGTGGACGTCGGACCGCTCTCGACGGTCACGCTCACCGGCGGGCCGGGGCGGTGGAGTCTGCGGCTCGAAGCGGGCGTGCGCTGACCGGTCCGCGGGAACGGGCAGGTCGGCGCCCGGTTCCCCGGCCGGCCCCGCCGCCCCGCCGCTGCCCTGCCCGGTGGGCTGCCGCTGGCCGAAACGCAACGGTGCGGGGACCGGTGCCGGTCGTCGTACCCGGCACCGGTCCCCGCCGGGCGGTGCCTACTCGCTCGGCTCGGTTCCGGTGAGCAGGGCGAGGGCCTCGGCGACGGCCGCCTCGATGGTGGGCTTGTCGAGGCCGAGCCCGGTCAGCACGCCCGAGCCGTCCTCCTGCTCCAGCAGGGCGAGCAGGATGTGCTCCGTCCCGACGTAGTTGTGGCCCATGCGCAGGGCCTCCCTGGCCGTCAGTTCGAGGGCCTTGCGGGCCCCGGTGTCGAACGGGGTGAGCGCGGGCAGTTCGCCGGTCGTGGCCGGGGGCAGCGCCTCGGTCGCGGCCCGGCGGACGTCCTCCAGCGTGACGCCCTGGGCCCTGATGAGGGCCGCGGCGAGTCCTTCCGGCTCGCTGAGCAGTCCGAGCACCAGGTGCGCGGGGCCGATCTCGTCGTTGTGCGCCGCGTGGGCCTCGTTCATCGAGGCCGTCACGACGTTGCGGGCGCGCGGGGTGAAGCGGCTGAACCCCTGGCTGGGGTCGAGGTCGGAGACCTCGCCGGGGTCCTTGGGCACGAAGCGCTTCTGGGCGGCCTGCCGGGTCACCCCCATGCTCTTGCCGATCTCGGTCCAGGAGGCGCCCGAGCGCCGGGCCTGGTCCACGAAGTGACCGATGAGGTGGTCGGCCACGTCGCCGAGGTGGTCCGCGGCGATCACCGCGTCGGAGAGCTGGTCGAGGGCGTCGGTGTGGGACTTCTTGATGGCCTCGATCAGGTCGTCGAGGCGCACGGGATGGGTCGGGCGGGTCGGATTCACCATGTGTCAACGGTAGGTTGACACCCTCCGACTGTCAACCTCTCGTTGACAGTCGGAGGGTGGTGGCTTTCACCCGTTGCAGAAGACGCACGAGTCCCAGTACCCGGGTGCGCACAGCACCCGGTGCCGTACGCACGAGGCCATGACGGCCTCCTCCGGGCCGGGGAAGGAGAGGGGGCGGTGCGGGGGCGCGGCGTACGCGGTGGCGGGGTCGAACGCCTCGACCATCTCCCGGTACTGCCGCAGGAACCCCTCCGCGTACGGCGGGTCGTAGTCCAGCTCGTCCCATCGGTGTCTGCGCAGCGCCAGGTCGAGCACCCGCAGGACGAAGTCCTTCGCCGCGGCCCGCTCGCCGGGCGAGCCGCCCCAGTCGATCTCCTCCAGGTCGAACCCGACCACCCCGCGCCCCACGGCGCCCTGGTCCTGGAAGGTCAGCAGAGTGGCGAAGCGGTACTCCCAGACGGTCTCGGCGAGATCGGACACCGCCAGCATCAGCACGTCGACGAAGACGTCCGTGCTCCCGTTGGACATGGACAGGGTGCGGCCCCCGCCCTCGAATGTGTTCCCCATCCCGGCACGGTAGCGAGGGTGCGGGGCCCCCGGGGCGCGTCCGCCGGAACGACGGAGCGCGCCGCCCGGCGTGGAGGCCGGGCGGCGCGCTCGTGTCAGTGCGTGCGGGAACGGATCAGAGGGTGCCGCAGTCCGCGATGGTGATCTTGGCGGAGGGGCGGCCGCTGCCCGAGCCGAGCGCCTCGATCTTCTTGACCAGCGCCATGCCGGCCTCGTCGTCGACCTCGCCGAACACCACGTGCTTGCCGTCCAGCCACGACGTCACGATCGTCGTGATGAAGAACTGCGAGCCGTTGGAGTCCGGGCCGGCGTTGGCCATGGAGAGCAGGCCCGGCTTGGTGTGCGCCAGCTTGAAGTTCTCGTCGGGGAACTTGGCACCGTAGATGCTCTTGCCGCCCGTGCCGTCGCCGCGGGTGAAGTCGCCGCCCTGGAGCATGAAGTCGGGGATGATCCGGTGGAAGGACGACCCCTTGTAGCCGAAGCCCTCCTCGCCCGTCGCCAGCTTGCGGAAGTTCTCCGCCGTCTTCGGGACGACGTCGTCGAACAGCTTGAAGGTGATCCGCCCGGCGGGCTCGTCGTTGATGGTGATGTCGAAATAAACCTTGCTCGTCATGGACCCATCCTGACATCGAGGGGTCCGGGGTCGTCGGCCGGGCGGGGATATTCGGCTCCCACCTGCGAAGACCGGGGGCGGTGCGCCCCACGTAACCTCTCTTGCGTGTCCGTCTCCCGCCTGCACCGCGTCGCCGTCCTCGTACTCGAAGGGGCGAAGCCGCTCGACGTCGGCATCCCCGCGCAGGTCTTCTCGACCCGCGCGAGCATGCCGTACGAGGTACGGGTGTGCGGGGCCGCGCCGGGGCTCGTGACCGGCGGGGACGGTCTGTCCTACGGCGTCACCCACGGCCTCGACGCGCTCGGGTGGGCCGACATCGTCTTCGTGCCCGGCTACCGCTTCCCGGACCGGGAGGACCCCCCTCGGGCCGTCGTCGAGGCGCTGATCGCCGCCCACGCCCGGGGCGCGCGGCTCGCCGCCATCTCGACGGGCGCCTTCGCGCTCGCCGCCACGGGCCTGCTCGACGGCAGGCGCGCCACGACGCACTGGCACTACGCGCGGGCGCTGGCGGCCCGGCACCCGCTCGTCCGGGTGGACGAGAACGTGCTCTTCGTCGACGAGGGCAGCGTGCTGACGTCGGCCGGCGCCGCCTCGGGCATCGACCTGTGCCTGCACATCCTCCGCGGCGACCTCGGCGTGGCCGCGTCCAACCACGCGGCCCGGCGGCTCGTCGCGGCCCCCTACCGCAGCGGCGGCCAGGCGCAGTACGTGCCGCGCAGCGTGCCCGAACCGCTCGGCGAGCGGTTCGCCGCCACCCGCGAATGGGCGCTCCACCGGCTCGGCCGGCCCCTCACCCTGGAGGCGCTCGCCCGGCACGCCGCGGTGTCGCCGCGCACGTTCTCGCGCCGCTTCGTCGAGGACACCGGGTACACGCCGATGCAGTGGATCATGCGCGCCCGCGTCGACCTGGCCCGTGAGCTGCTGGAGCGTTCGGAGCGGAGTGTCGAGCAGATCGCCACCGACGTGGGCCTCGGCACCGGTGCCAACCTGCGGCTGCACTTCCAGCGGATCCTCGGCACGACGCCCAGCGAGTACCGGCGCACCTTCACCAAGGGGGAGTAGGCCGGGGAGGGGCGCGCGTGGCGAGATCCTTGTGAACCGTGGCGATCGTGCCGCTGTCGCGGGCGGGCGCGGCGCGCGAGATTGGGTGGCGAACCGAAGGGACACCATTCATGACTCGCATCGCCATCAACGGATTCGGCCGCATCGGACGCAATGTGCTCCGCGCCCTGTTGGAGCGCGAGACCGCCCTTGAGGTCGTCGCCGTCAACGACCTCACGGAGCCCACCGCCCTCGCCCGGCTGCTCGCCTACGACTCGACGTCCGGCCGGCTCGGCCGCCCGGTGAGCGTCGAGGGGGACGTCCTCGTCGTGGACGGCCGCCGCATCAAGGTGCTGGCCGAGCGCGAGCCGGCGCAGCTGCCGTGGGCCGAGCTCGGTGTCGACATCGTCCTGGAGGCCACCGGCCGTTTCACCTCGGCGAAGGCCGCCCGCGTCCACCTCGACGCCGGTGCGAAGAAGGTGCTGGTCAGCGCCCCGTCGGACGGTGCGGACGTCACGCTCGCGTACGGGGTCAACACCGACGCCTACGACCCGGACGTGCACACGGTCGTCTCGAACGCCTCCTGCACCACCAACGCGCTGGCGCCCCTGGCCTCGGTGCTCGACGAGCTCGCCGGCATCGAGCACGGCTTCATGACGACGGTGCACGCCTACACGCAGGAGCAGAACCTCCAGGACGGCCCGCACCGCGACCCGCGCCGGGCCCGCGCCGCCGGCGTCAACATCGTGCCGACCACGACCGGCGCCGCCAAGGCGATCGGCCTCGTGCTGCCGAACCTCGACGGCAAGCTGTCGGGCGACTCGATCCGCGTACCGGTCCCGGTCGGCTCGATCGTCGAGCTCAACACGACCGTCGCCCGCGACGTGACGCTCGACGAGGTGCTGGCGGCGTACCGCACCGCCGCGCAGGGCCCGCTCGCCGGTGTGCTGGAGTACTCCGAGGACCCGCTGGTCTCGTCCGACATCACGGGCAACCCGGCCTCGTCGATCTTCGACTCGGCCCTCACCCGCGTCGACGGCCGCCACGTCAAGGTCGTCGCCTGGTACGACAACGAGTGGGGCTTCTCGAACCGCGTGATCGACACGCTCCAGCTCCTCGCGGGCTGACCGGCTGCCGGGGCGGGACACCGCCCCGGCAGCCGCCTCCCCCGCACGCCCCGGTCGGCCGCCCGCGCCGACCGGGGCGTTCTGCCGTCACGGCCGTGGAGAGCTCCACATGGACGGGCGTCGTCACGCGGGGGCGCCGAGCGGCGGGTGCTCCAGGACGCGGGGCCTGTACTCGACCAGCTGGATGCGGCCGTCGAAGGTGCGGTGGCCGATCATGTCGAGGGCGACGTCCGGATATCCGTCGTAGACGCGTTCGTCACCCGTGGCCCCGGTGATCACCGGGAACATCACGACCCGGAAGCGGTCGACGAGTCCGGCCCGCAGGAGGGACCGGCAGAGGCTGAGGCTGCCGACCGTGCGGAGAAGCCCCGAGCCGCTCGACTTCATGGCGCGGACCGCCCCGACGGCGCCGTCGCGGACGATGGTGGTGTTGGCCCAGGTCAGCGGCTCCTTGAGCGAGGAGGAGAAGACCACCCTGGGCGCCCGCGTGAGCTCGTCGACGGACGCCTCCTCCTCGGGCCTGAACCCGTCCTGGCCGCCCGGGACCTCGCCCGCGGCGAATCCCGACATCAGGCGGTAGGTGTTCGCCCCCATCAGACAGGTGGCCCCGGGCTGCTCGCCGAGCCACGCGAGGTACTCCGGGCCCTCCAGGCCCCAGAACCCGGGCCATCCCTCCCCCGACGCGTAGCCGTCGAGCGAGGTGATGAAGTCGACGAGAAGCTCGGACATGGCGGAGTCCTTTCCTGGGGTGTCACGAGCTTGGACCGGCCGGGAGCCGCGAACTCATCGGCCGGGTTCCGGGAAACGCTCGGCGTGACGCGGCCTGGACGGGGCTGTGCGGCCGGTCGGGCACGCGGTGGCGGGACGGGTCCCGGGCGACGGCTTCTCAGGTGTGCCGGGACCAGAAGGCGGCGAACGCGATGTAGGAGACGGCGGCGGTGGCCACGAACCAGAAGTAGGGATCACCGCTCCGCCCGGATGCCAGGTCACCGATGAAGGCGCCGAGATTTCCCACGGTGAGCACCACGCCGGTACCGGCCCATGCCCGCCCCCCGATCCGCGCGAAGCGCTCGTCGGGAACCTTCTCGGTGAGACCCTGATAGGTCTCGTTGCGGCGCCCCAGCAGCACCAGGGTGAGACTGCAGGCCGCCAGGATCCCGAACGTCACCAGGCCTAGAGCCGGGCGGCCGCCGAAAGCGGCGGCGACCAGGCAGCCGGCCCCGACGGCGAGGAAGAAGCCGGGGACGGACCACCTGGCCGTGCTACTGGTCGTCTGCCGGGCTCTCATCGACATGGAACATCTCCTCAACGCTGACCTCGAAGAACTTCGCCATGGCCATGGCGAGCGGCAGGGAAGGTGTGTACCGCCCGGTCTCGATGGCGTTGATCGTCTGCCGTGAGACTCCGAGGGCCGTGCCCAGTCGGCCCTGGGAGAGTCCTCGTGATGACCGCAGTTCCCTGACGCTGTTTCGCACGTGTAAAGCTTACTTGTCACCTCTCGGTGGATGTCAAGTACGCTTTACATGCGTGATGGATCCGTGGGCGGAGGCCCGCCCGAGGCCGAATAGCTTTGCATAAAAGTGCAGTGTTGCGTATAGTCATGCCATCGACGAGGAGGTTCCGATGGTGGTACGCGCAGCGGTGGCAGGGGCGAGCGGATACGCCGGAGGGGAGCTGCTCCGTCTTCTGCTGGTCCATCCCGGGGTCGAGATCGGGGCGCTCACGGCCAACTCCAACGCGGGGCAGCGGCTCGGTGGGCTCCAGCCGCATCTGCGGCCCCTCGCGGACCGGGTGCTGCAACCGACCACCCCCGAGGTCCTCGCCGGGCACGACGTGGTCTTCCTCGCCCTCCCGCACGGCCAGTCCGCCGCCGTCGCCGAACAGCTGGGCGACGACGTACTGGTCGTGGACATGGGTGCCGACTTCCGGCTCAGGGACGCCGGGGACTGGGAGCGGTTCTACGGATCCCCGCACGCCGGGACCTGGCCCTACGGCCTGCCCGAGCTGCCCGGCGGCCGCCCGGCGCTCACCGGCACCAAGCGGATCGCGGTGCCCGGCTGCTACCCGACCGCCGTCTCGCTCGCGCTCTTCCCCGCGTACGCGGCCGGGCTGGCCGAGCCCGAGGCCGTGATCGTCGCCGCCTCCGGCACCTCCGGGGCGGGCAAGGCGGCCAAGCCGCACCTGCTCGGCTCCGAGGTGATGGGCAACATGTCCCCGTACGGCGTCGGCGGCGCCCACCGGCACACGCCCGAGATGATCCAGAACCTCAGCGCCGCGGCCGGCGAGCCGGTCACCGTCTCCTTCACGCCGACCCTGGCGCCCATGCCCCGCGGCATCCTCGCCACCTGCAGCGCGAAGGCGAAGCCCGGGGTGAGCGCCGAAACGGTCCGCGAGGCGTACGCGAAGGCGTTCGCCGACGAACCCTTCGTGGACCTGCTCCCCGAGGGCCAGTGGCCCGCCACGGCGGCCGTCCACGGTTCCAACGCCGTACAGATCCAGGTCGCCCTCGATGCGGCCGCGGGCCGGATCATCGTGGTCAGCGCCATCGACAACCTCACCAAGGGCACCGCCGGCGGCGCCCTGCAGAGCATGAACATCGCCCTCGGACTGCCCGAGGAGACAGGCCTCTCCACCATCGGAGTCGCTCCGTGAGCGACGGCGGCACGACCGCCGGCCTGGGTACGACCACGAATGCCGCGCCACCGCAGTGCGCGGTCGGAGAAGCGAACGAGGAGATGCAGTGAGCGTCACGGCAGCACAGGGGTTCTCCGCGGCGGGTGTCGCCGCGGGGATCAAGGAGAGCGGCAACCCGGACCTGGCCCTGGTGGTCAACCACGGTCCGCGTCGCGCCGCCGCGGGCGTCTTCACCTCCAACCGGGTCAAGGCCGCCCCGGTCCTCTGGTCGGAGCAGGTCCTCAAGGGCGGCGAGGTCACCGCCGTCGTCCTCAACTCCGGCGGCGCCAACGCCTGTACGGGCCCGAAGGGCTTCCAGGACACCCACGCCACCGCCGAGAAGGCCGCCGAGGTCCTCACCGGCCACAACGCCGGTGAGATCGCGGTCGCCTCGACCGGGCTGATCGGCATGCTGCTCCCGATGGACAAGCTGCTGCCCGGTATCGAGAAGGCCGCCGCCGCCCTCAGCGAGCACGGCGGCGAGAAGGCCGCCATCGCGATCAAGACCACCGACACGGTCCACAAGACCGCCGTCGCCGGCGGCGAGGGCTGGACCGTCGGCGGCATGGCCAAGGGCGCGGGCATGCTCGCCCCCGGCCTCGCCACCATGCTGGTCGTCCTCACCACCGACGCCGACGTGGACGCCGCCGGACTCGACTCCGCGCTGCGCGCCGCCACCCGTACCACCTTCGACCGGATCGACTCCGACGGCTGCATGTCGACCAACGACACCGTGCTGCTGCTGGCCTCCGGGGCGAGCGGCACCACCCCGGAGCAGGACGAGTTCGCCGAGGCCGTACGGGCGGTCTGCGCCGACCTCGCCCGGCAGCTCATCGGGGACGCCGAGGGCGCCTCCAAGGACATCCGGATCGAGGTCGTGAACGCCGCGACCGAGGACGACGCCGTCGAGGTGGGCCGCTCCATCGCCCGCAACAACCTCCTCAAGTGCGCCATCCACGGCGAGGACCCCAACTGGGGCCGGGTGCTCTCCGCGATCGGCACCACGAGGGCCGCGTTCGAGCCCGACGAGCTGAACGTCGCCATCAACGGCGTCTGGGTCTGCAGGAACGGCGGCGTCGGCGAGGACCGCGACCTGGTCGACATGCGCTACCGGGAGGTCACCATCACCGCCGACCTCGCCGCGGGCACCGAGTCCGCCGTCATCTGGGCCAACGACCTCACCGCGGACTACGTCCACGAGAACAGCGCGTACAGCTCATGAGTGCCACGCGGAAGCACACCGCCCTCCCGAAGGCCGAGATCCTCATCGAAGCGCTGCCCTGGCTGACCCGGCACAACGGCAGGACCGTCGTCATCAAGTTCGGCGGCAACGCCATGGTCGACGACGAGCTGAAGGCCGCGTTCGCCCAGGACGTGGTCTTCCTGCGCCAGGCCGGTCTCAAGCCCGTCGTCGTGCACGGCGGCGGACCGCAGATCAGCGCGCAGCTCGACAAGCAGGGCCTGGTCAGCGAGTTCAAGGCCGGGCTGCGGGTCACCACGCCCGAGGCGATGGACGTCGTACGGATGGTGCTGGCCGGACAGGTGCAGCGCGAGCTCGTCGGGCTGCTCAACCAGCACGGACCGCTCGCCGTCGGCATCACCGGCGAGGACGCCCACACGATCACCGCCGTCCAGCACCGGCCGACCATCGACGGCGAATCCGTCGACATCGGCCGGGTCGGGGAGATCACCGCCATCGACACCGGGGCGATCCGCGCCCTGCTGGACGACGGCCGCATTCCGGTCGTCTCCTCCATCGCCCGCTCCGCCGACGACCACCACGTCTACAACGTCAACGCCGACACCGCGGCCGCGGCCCTCGCCGCCGCGCTCGGCGCCGAGACGCTGATGGTCCTCACCGACGTCGAGGGCCTCTACGAGGACTGGCCCCACAGCGACGACGTCATCAGCCGGCTCACCGCCTCCGAGCTGGAGAAGCTGCTGCCGGAGCTGTCCAGCGGCATGGTGCCGAAGATGCAGGGCTGCCTGCACGCCGTACGCAACGGCGTCGAGACCGCCCGGGTGATCGACGGCCGGGTCCAGCACTCGATCCTGCTGGAGATCTTCACCGACGAGGGAATCGGCACGATGGTCGTGCCCGACGCGCAGGGGGAGTCATGACCAACCAGGAACTCGCACAGCGGTGGAACCACGCGCTGATGGACAACTACGGGACGCCGCGGCTGCCCCTGGTCCGCGGCGAGGGCGCCCGGGTCTGGGACGCCGACGGCACCGAGTACCTCGACTTCGTCGGCGGCATCGCGGTGAACGCGCTGGGCCACGCCCACCCCGCCGTCGTGGCGGCGGTCTCCGCGCAGATCGCCTCCCTCGGCCATGTCTCCAACCTCTTCGTCGCCGAACCGCCCGTCGCCCTCGCCGAACGGCTGCTCCAGCTCTTCGGCCGCGAGGGCCGGGTCTACTTCGCCAACTCCGGCGCCGAGGCCAACGAGGCCGCCTTCAAGATCGGGCGGCTGACCGGGCGGACTCACATGGTCGCCACCGACGGCGGCTTCCACGGCCGGACCATGGGCGCGCTCGCCCTCACCGGCCAGCCCGCCAAGCGCGAGCCGTTCGTCCCGCTGCCCGGCGACGTCACGCACGTCCCGTACGGGGACGCCGACGCGCTGCGGGCCGCCGTCACCACCGACACCGCGCTGGTGATCATCGAGCCCATCCAGGGCGAGAACGGCGTGGTCGTGCCGCCCGCCGGATACCTGGAGGCCGCCCGCGAGATCACCCGGGCCACCGGCACCCTGCTCGTCCTCGACGAGGTGCAGACCGGCATCGGCCGCTGCGGCCAGTGGTTCGAGCACCAGGCCCACCAGGGCGTCGAGCCCGATGTCGTCACCCTCGCCAAGGGGCTGGGCGGCGGGCTGCCGATCGGCGCGGCGGTGGCCTTCGGCCCGGCGGCCGAGCTGCTGAAGCCGGGCCAGCACGGCACGACCTTCGGCGGCAACCCGGTGGCCTGCGCGGCCGGGCTGGCCGTCCTGGACACCCTGGCCGCCGACGGCGCCCTGGACCGGGTCAAGCGGATCGGCGAGAAGATCCGCGCCGGGGTGGAGGCCCTCGGGCACCCGCTGGTCTCCCACGTCCGCGGCGCCGGACTGCTGCTGGGTATCGTGCTCACCGAACCGCTCGCGCCCCAGGCGCAGCAGGCGGCCCAGGAGGCCGGGATCCTGGTCAACGCACCCGCCCCCGACGTCGTGCGGCTGATGCCGCCGCTGATCATCGGCGAGGCGGAGGCGGACGCGCTGCTCCGGGCGCTGCCCGGCATCCTCGACGCGGCGAGCGCGGCGCGGGCGTAAGAGAAGACGGCACGAGGGGACGGACGATCCGGACAATGAGGCGACGACGATGACCGAGGCGCAGGACACCGAGCACGGTGGGCCGTCCGTGCCGCAGACCCGCACCGCGCGCCACCGCCGGATCGTGGACATCCTGAACCGGCAGCCGGTGCGCTCGCAGAGCCAGCTGGCCAAGCTCCTCGCCGACGACGGGCTGAGCGTCACCCAGGCGACGCTCTCCCGGGACCTGGACGAGCTGGGCGCGGTGAAGATCCGCAACACCGGCGGCGAGCTGATCTACGCGGTGCCCAGCGAGGGCGGATTCCGCACCCCGCAGGCACCGCTGGGCGGCTCGGCGAAGGAGGAGCGGATGCGGCGCCTCTCCGCCGAACTGCTCATCTCCGCGGAGGCCTCGGCCAACCTCGTGGTGCTGCGCACGCCCCCGGGCGCCGCCCAGTTCCTCGCCTCGGCCATCGACCAGGCCGAACTGCACGACATCCTCGGCACCATCGCGGGCGACGACACCCTGATGCTGATCAGCCGGGACCCGGCGGGCGGCCAGGCGCTCGCCGACCACCTGCTGCGGCTGGCCCAGAACGAGCGCTGAGCCGCCCGGCGCCCGTACCGGTCAGTAGCGCGTGATCGCCGTCGGGCCGGACCGGGTGCCGATCGCGATGTGCGGGCGGCGGGCCGGATCCGCCCAGCGCAGGATCCGGTCCATCGCCTCCGCCGGCACCGAGACACAGCCGGCGGTCGCACCGCGCCCGTTCACGTGGAGGAAGATCCCGGCGCCCCGCCCCCGTACCGGGCGCCGGTAGTTGAAGCCGATGACGAGTGCCCGGGCGTACTGCGTCCGGTACTCGATCAGGTGCTCCGCCTCGCCCGCCCGGCAGTCCGCTGGCCGGGGCTCCACCCAGCGGTTGTAGGCCCGCGCCGCGTTGTCCTGGCACCACCACGAGTCGTCGCCGACCGGGCGGTACGGGTAGGCGGTGCCGGCCGGTGCGGGGCCGGTGCCGAAGGCGTACGGCAGGTCGTACAGGCCGGTGGGGGTGGTGTCGGTGCTCTGCTTCCGGGTCGCCCCCTCGGCCAGGCCCTTCGCGCCGAAGCGGGCCGGTGCCGAGCCCTCGCGCACCCAGGTGCCCCGGCGCAGGCTCCACCAGGCGACGGTGCCGGTGGTGGAGCCCCCGGCCGGGGCCTCGGCCGTGATCAGCTGACCGCCGCCGCCGGTGTCGGCCAGCCGGGCCGGGAGCGGGGGTCCGGCGGCGGGCCGGGCCGCGACCGTGCCCGCCAGCGCGAGCAGTACCGAGAGGACGACCATGGGTCTGCGCATGCCCGGACGGTAGGCCCGGTGGCCGCGCGGCGCACGCCGGTCTGCTCCGTACGGCTCAGTGCTGCCGCGCCGCGTCCCGGTCCGCCGGCGGCAGCGGGGGCAGCGGGAGCGGCAGCCCCGGCAGCCCGTCGATGCTGGTGGCGATGTGCTCCTTCTTCTCGAAGTACGCGCCGAGCGAGGCGTCGTCCTCGCGGGCGAACCGCCGCGCGTGCAGCGGCCGGTCCTCGTCGTACGACATGAACGGCACCCCGTAGCCGCAGGTGTCCCGGATCAGCTCGGCGTGCACCACGATGACGGCGCGCAGCCCGTGGAGGGTCGGGTCCACGCCCGGGAAGTGGGCGAGCAGCGGGACGAACCGGGGGTCGTCCCGGAAGACCGGCTCGCCCCGGCCGTGCACCCGCACGATGTTCGGCGGTCCCTGGAAGGCGCACCACATCAGCGTGATCCGGCCGTTCTCGCGCAGGTGGGCGACGGTCTCCGCGTTGCTCCCGGCGAAGTCCAGGTAGGCCACGGTCCGTTCGTCGACGACGGCGAACGAGCCGCTGACGCCCTTGGGTGAGAGGTTGACGGTGCCCTCGCCGTCCAGCGGCGCCGTCGCGGTGAAGAAGATGTGCTGTTCCTCGATGAAGGTCCTGAGCCGTCCGTCTATGCGTTCGTAGGTTTTCCCCATGGTGGCCATTGTCCGTGGCGGCGGGGACGGCGGCAGGGGGTTTCCGGCTGGTGGGACGGCGGTGTCCGGGACGGACCGGGCACACCACGGCTTTGACAAAAAATACAGAGGTCTGCATAGTTATGCCTATCGGTGACCGTCGAAGGGCGCGACGGAGCGTGACCTCGCCCGATCCCCGGCAGTTACGTCACCGCCTCCCGGCCCTCGCGCGGGCGGCGGTCGCACACCCACCACCTGTTCTCCCGAGGAGCACGCAGTGAGCAACGGCAACGGCACCAGCGACGTACGCCTCTGGGGCGCCCGCTTCGCCGACGGTCCGGCCGAGGCGCTGGCCAGGCTGTCCGCCTCCGTCCACTTCGACTGGCGGCTCGCGCCGTACGACATCGCCGGCTCCCGCGCCCACGCGCGCGTCCTGAACAAGGCGGGCCTGCTCACCGAGGACGAGCTGATCCGCATGCTCGACGGCCTCGACCGGCTCGAAGCCGATGTCGCCGACGGCTCCTTCACCGGCACCATCGCCGACGAGGACGTGCACACCGCCCTGGAGCGCGGGCTGCTGGAGCGCCTCGGCCCCGACCTCGGCGGCAAGCTGCGGGCCGGCCGCTCCCGCAACGACCAGATCGCCACGCTCTTCCGGATGTACCTGCGCGACCACGCCCGGATCATCGGCGGGCTGATCGCCGACCTCCAGGTCGCCCTGGTCGGCCTCGCGGAGGCGCACCCGGACGTCGCGATGCCCGGCCGCACCCACCTCCAGCACGCCCAGCCGGTGCTCTTCGCCCACCACGTGCTGGCCCACGCCCAGGCGCTGTCCCGGGACGCCGAGCGGCTGCGCGAGTGGGACCGGCGGACCGCCGTCTCCCCGTACGGCTCCGGCGCCCTGGCGGGTTCGTCGCTCGGGCTGGACCCGGAGGCGGTCGCCGCCGACCTCGGTTTCGAACGCGGTTCGGTCGGCAACTCCATCGACGGGACGGCCTCCCGCGACTTCGTCGCCGAGTTCGCCTTCATCACCGCGATGATCGGGGTGAACCTCTCCCGGATCGCCGAGGAGGTCATCATCTGGAACACGAAGGAGTTCTCCTTCGTCACCCTGGACGACGCCTTCTCCACCGGCTCCTCGATCATGCCGCAGAAGAAGAACCCGGACATCGCCGAGCTGGCCCGCGGCAAGTCCGGCCGGCTCATCGGCAACCTGACGGGCCTGATGGCCACGTTGAAGGCGCTGCCGCTCGCGTACAACCGCGACCTCCAGGAGGACAAGGAGCCGGTCTTCGACTCCTGCGACCAGCTGGAGATCCTGCTGCCCGCCTTCACCGGCATGATGGCCACCCTCACCGTCAACCGCGCCCGCATGGAGGAACTGGCCCCGGCCGGTTTCTCGCTCGCCACCGACGTCGCCGAATGGCTGGTCAAGCAGGGGGTGCCGTTCCGGGTCGCCCACGAGGTGGCCGGCGAGTGCGTCAAGGAGTGCGAGCGCCACGGCATCGAGCTCGACGAGCTGACCGACGAGCAGTTCGCCAAGATCTCCGAGCACCTCACCCCCGAGGTCCGCACGGTGCTCAACGTCCCGGGCGCGCTCGCCTCCCGCGACGGCCGCGGCGGTACGGCCCCCTCGGCGGTGGCCGTGCAGCTCGACGAGGTCCGGGCCGACCTCGCGGTCCAGCAGGCCTGGGCCGTCGAGAAGCGGTAGGAATCCGTCGGGAGACCGTGCCGGAGGGCGGGGAGCGGCCAGTGCGCTCCCCGCCCTCCGGTTTCCGCGGGCTGGGTTACGTTGGCGGGGGAGCGCACCCGACCGACGAGGAGCCCTGACGATGCCTTTCGCCCGGCTGGCCACAGCGACGACCCCGACCGCCCACATCGGGCTCGGCCTGGCCGCGGTCGGCAGGCCCGGCTACATCAACCTCCACCGGGACCGGGACCTGCCCGCCGACCGGAGCGTCGAGGCGCTGCGCGCCCGCACCCACGAGCTGCTCGACGCCGCCTACGCGCAGGGTGTCCGCTACGTCGACGCGGCCCGCTCCTACGGTCGTTCGGAGGAGTTCCTGGCCGACTGGCTGCGGGTCCACCCCGAGGCGGACGACCTCGTCATCGGCAGCAAGTGGGGCTACACGTACACCGCGGGCTGGAGCGTCGAGGCCGAGGACCACGAGGTGAAGGACCACGGCCTGACCACCTTCCTGCGCCAGCGGGCCGAGACCGACACCCTGCTCGGCGAGCGGCTCGACCTGTACCAGATCCACTCGGTCACCCCCGACAGCCCGGCCCTCACCGACAAGGAGCTGCACGCGCGGCTGGCCGGGCTCGCCGCGGAGGGGGTCAGCGTGGGGCTGTCGACCAGTGGACCCGGCCAGGCCGAGGCGATCCGGGCCGCCCTCACCGTCACCGTCGACGGCGAACCGCTCTTCCGTACCGTCCAGGCCACCTACAACGCCCTGGAGACCTCCGCCGGGGCGGCGCTCGCCGAGGCACGGGCCGCCGGACTCACCGTGATCGTCAAGGAGGCCATGGCCAACGGACGCCTCGCCGGTACGCAGGCCCCCGCCGTCGTCCAGGAGATCGCCGCCGAAGCGGGCCTCGGCAGCGACGCGGTGGCCCTGGCCTTCGTGCTGCACCAGCCCTGGGCCGGAGTGGTGCTCTCCGGCGCGGCCACCGTCGAGCAGCTCGCCGGGAACCTGCACGCGCCCCTCGTCGACCTCGGCCCCGAGCGGCGCGCCCGGCTGGACGCGCTGGTGGAGGAGCCCGAGGCGTACTGGCGCCACCGCGCCGGACTCCGCTGGAACTGATCGCGGACCGGCTGTGACGGGGAGCCTGCCGTCGTCCCGACGCGCGAGGGCGGGCGCCTCCCGGTCCCGGTGCGCACGATCGGCCGGGAGCGGATCACCGGGATGTCCGTGATCAACGGCCCGGCGGGACTCCGCGGTCTTGACCCGACGCTCCCCGGCGACGGGGCCGTCCCCTCCGGATCCGCTGGGTGTGCGGGATCCGACCGGCCCACATGAGACGTCAATGTCTCATGTGGGTTATGGTTGTCTCATGAGTCTCGATCGTGAGCAGGTGCTGCGCAGCGCCGCCGCCCTGCTGACCCGCAAGTCGACCGCCACCATGGACGAGGTCGCCCGCGCCGCCGGTATCGGCCGCGCCACCCTGCACCGGCACTTCGCCGGGCGGGACGCGCTGGTCAGGGCGCTGGAGGAGCTGGGCATCCGGGAGGTCGAGGCGGCCCTGGACACCGCCGCGCTCGACGAGGGCCCGGCACCGGACGCGCTGCGCCGTCTCGTCGCGGCCATCGAGCCCAGCGCCGGGCTCCTCTCCTTCCTGGTCACCGAGAACCAGCTCTTCGAGGGCGACGCGGTGAACGAGGGCTGGAGCCGCCTGGACGCCCGGGTGGCCGCCTTCTTCCGGAGCGGCCAGGAGCGCGGCGAATTCCGGATCGACCTCACCCCCGCCTGGCTGACCGAGGCGTTCTACGGACTCGTCTCGTCCGGCGCCTGGGCCGTCCAGGCGGGCAGCGTCGCGAGCCAGGACTTCCAGTACATGATCACCGAGCTGATGCTCGGTGGAGCACGCCGGAGCGTGGAGAAATGAGCCTGACCGAACAGCGCGTCCAGGGAACGGAGGAGCTGCGCCCCGGACGGTGGATCGCACTTGCCGTGCTCGTCCTGGCCGTGCTGCTCGTGGCGATCGACGCCACCGTCCTCGGACTGGCGACCCCCTTCCTCACCGAGGACCTCGAACCGACCGGTACCCAGCTGCTGTGGATCGGCGACATCTACTCCTTCGTCATCGCCGGACTGCTGGTCTCGATGGGCAGCCTCGGTGACCGGATCGGCCGCAAGAAGCTGCTGCTCAGCGGCGCGATCGCGTTCGGCGCGGTCTCCGTGCTCAACGCCTACGCGCACACCCCCGGGATGATGATCCTGGCGCGGGCGCTGCTCGGTGTGGCGGGTGCCACGCTGATGCCGTCCACGCTCGCCCTGATCCGCAACCTCTTCCACGACCCGCGCGAACGCAGCCTGGCCATCGGGATCTGGGGTGCGATGGCCTCGGCGGGCGCGGCCGTCGGACCCGTGGTCGGCGGGCTCCTGCTGGAGCACTTCTGGTGGGGCTCGGTCTTCCTGATCAACCTGCCGGTCATGGCGGTCCTCGTGGTCGTCGGCGCGAAGATGATCCCCGAGTCGAAGAACCCGGTCCCGGGCCCCTGGGACCTGATCAGCGTCGGGCTCTCCGTCATCGGCATGATCGGTGTCGTCTACACCGTCAAGGAGCTGGCGGCGCACGGCCCGGACCCGGTGACGGTCCTCGCCGGCGTCGTCGGCGCGGCCGCGCTCTGCTGGTTCGTCCGCAGGCAGCTCACGCTCCCCGCGCCGCTGCTGGACATGCGGCTCTTCCGCCACCGGGGCTTCTCGGGCGCGGTGGTGGCCGATCTGCTGACCATCCTCGGCCTGTCCGGGCTCGTCTTCTTCCTGTCCCAGTTCTTCCAGCTGGTGCAGGGGCGCGGTCCGCTGGAGGCCGGGCTCGCCGAACTGCCCGCGGCCGTCGGGGCGGTCGTCGCCGGTCTGATCGCCGGGCGGGCGGCCCGCCGCTTCTCGGTCCGCTCGGTGGTGAGCGGCGGCCTCGCGGCGATCGGCCTGGCGCTCGCCGCCGTCACCGTGCTCGACCAGCAGACCGCCTATCCGCTGATGGGCGCCGTGCTGCTCGTCGTCGGCGCGGGTGCGGGCTTCGCCTTCACCGTCACCTCCGACGTGATCCTCTCCAGCGTCCCGAAGGAGCAGGCGGGCGCCGCGGGAGCCGTCTCGGAGACGGCGTACGAGCTCGGCGCGGCCCTCGGCATCGCCCTGCTCGGCTCCATCGTCACCGGCGTCTACCAGACGTTCGACACCCCGGACGGCGTTCCGGCCGGACCCGCCGCCGCGGCCCACGAATCGCTCGGCGGCGCGGTCGAGGCGTCCCACGGCCTGCCGGCCGGGCAGGCGGCGGAACTGGTCGCCGCGGCACAGGAGTCGTTCCTCTCCGGGCTGCAACTGGCCGCGGGCGTCGGCGCGGCGGTCCTCCTCGCGACGGCGGTGGCCGCCTGGTTCCTGCTGCGCGGTCAGAAGCTGGAGGACGGCGCCGCGCACCACTGACGCGACACGGCGAAGGGCCCGCACCACCGTTCGGGTGGTACGGGCCCTTCGCCGGGTGCGCGCGGGCTCAGGCGGCCTTCGCCTTCGTGGCGTACATGTCGACGTACTCCTGACCGGACAGCCGCATCACCTCGGCCATCACGGAGTCGGTCACCGCCCGCAGCACATAGCGGTCGCGGTCCATTCCCTCGTACCGGGAGAACTCCATCGGCTCACCGAACCGGACCGTCACCTTCCCGGGGCGCGGCAGGCCCGACCCGCCCGGCTGGAGCTTGTCCGTGCCGATCATCGCGAACGGCACCACGGGCGCCCCCGTCATCAGGGTCAGCCGGGCGATGCCCGTACGGCCCCGGTACAGCCGGCCGTCGGGGGAGCGGGTGCCCTCGGGGTAGATCGCGAACGCCTTGCCCTCCTCCAGCACCCGACGGCCCGTCATCAGCGCCGCGACCCCGCCGCGGCCGCCGTCCCGGTCCACCGGGATCATGCCGCAGCCGGTGAAGAACCAGGCCATCGCCCGGCCCTTGAGCCCCTTGCCGGTCACGTACTCGTCCTTGCCGATGTAGAACACCGGCCGGTCGCAGCAGATCGGCATGATCATCGAGTCGATGAACGTCAGATGGTTGCCCGCCAGGATCACCGGACCGTCCCCGGGGATGTTCTCCACGCCCTCCACCTGCGGGCGGAACATCAGGCGCAAGATCGGTCCGAGCACTGCCTTGATGAGTGCGTGACGGGACAACGGTTCCTCCGGTGTAGCGGCCGGGCCGGCCGGGGCGCGGGATCGTGACGGTCCATGCAGGTGAGGACGATACTCGCGGGAACTCACTCTCCGCACATCGGGTTCACGGAGCGGATACCCGGTGGTGACACGAGTTTGCGCCATGTTCGCCCAGGTGCCGTCCCCGCGACGGAGAGGCTGCCTACGCTCGGGCCCCGCCCGACAGGTGCGACACATCACACGCGAGGAGCATCCATGACTGAGCGCGCGCAGACCGGTCCCGGCCGCAGGGCCATGCTGGGAGCGGGAGCCGCCGTACTGGGCACGGCCGCCCTGGGGCTGTCCGCCACTCCGGCCGCCGCCGGCCCCGCGGCGAAGCCCGGCGGGCACGGCTTCCGCCTCGACCTGCCGGTCCCCACGGTCATCGGGCACCGCGGCACCAGCGGCTACCGCCCCGAGCACACCCTGGGCTCCTACCAGCTGGCCCTCGACATGGGCGCGCACGTCGTCGAGCAGGACCTGGTGCCGACCAAGGACGGCCACCTCGTCTGCCGCCACGAGAACGACATCACCGCCACCACCGACGTCGCCGACCACCCGGAGTTCGCGAGCCGCCGGACCACGAAGAAGGTCGACGGCACCTCCCTCACCGGCTGGTTCACCGAGGACTTCACCCTCGCCGAGCTGAAGACCCTCCGCGCCAAGGAGCGCATCCCCGGCACCCGGCAGAAGAACACGCTCTACGACGGCCGCTGGGACGTCCCCACCTTCGAGGAGGTCCTGCGCTGGGCCGACCGCGAGGGCCGCAGGCGCGGCAAGCCCGTCTGGCTGTACGTCGAGACCAAGCACCCCACCTACTTCCGGGGCCTCGGCCTCGGCCTCGAAGAGCCGCTCGCCAAGCTGCTGCGCCGCTACCACCTGCACCGCAAGCAGTCCCCGGTCATCCTCCAGTCCTTCGAGCCCGGCAGCATCCAGCGGCTCGCCCGGCTCGTCGGGACCCCGCGCGTCGTGCTGCTCTCCGGCGCGGGCGAGCGCCCCTGGGACTTCGTCACCTCCGGCGACCCGCGCACCGTGGCGGACCTGGTGAAGCCCGAGGGGCTGAAGTGGATGGCCTCCTACGCCCAGGGCATCGGCCCCACCCTGGACCTGGTCATCCCCAAGGACTCCGCCGGCCGGCTCACCACGCCGACCACCCTGGTCCGGGACGCGCACGCCCAGGGCCTCGTCCTGCACCCCTACACCATGCGCAACGAGAACACCTTCCTGCCCGCCGACTTCCGGCGCGGCACCGACCCCAACGCCTACGGCGACGCTTTCGGCGCGTTCCAGGCGTACTTTGCCACCGGCATCGACGGGATCTTCTCCGACAACCCGGACACGGCCCTGCTCGCCGCGGCGGACTTCACCGCCAAGTGACACCGGCGTCACCGTCCGACCGGGGCGTACCCCGGTCGGGTGGTGCTCGCCCGGCCCGGCAACCGGTCGCGCGCCCGGGCGCGTTGGCCGGTCATGAACTTTTCCGATGATGTCTCCACGGGCCCGGTGCCCGTACCCGCGTCCGTCGTCCGGGCCCTGCGCCCGCTGGTGAGCGCCGAGGCCGTCGCCGAGGCGGCCGCCTCGGCGACGGGTGCCGCGATCGAACCGGCCGACCTCGAACAGGCCGTCTGGCTCCGGCTGCTGGAGCGGTTCGCAGGGGAGGGGCCGCCGGTGGACCCGGCCCGCTGGGTGCGGACCGCCGTACGGGGCGAGGCCCGCCGGGCCCGCCGTACCGTGCGGCGCGAACGGCCCTTCCGGGACGACACGGCCCCCGACCCCGGCGGCTGCCCCGAACGGCTCGCCCTCGGCGCCGACGAACGCAGGGCGCTGCGCGCGGCGGTGGAACGGCTGCCCGGCCGGTGCGCCCGGCTCTTAGCGGCCCTGCTGGCGCCCGGTGACCCGACCTACCGGGAAATCGCAGGGAAGTTGGGTATGTCACAGGGGAGTTTGGGCCCGATCCGTTCCCGTTGCCTTGGATGTCTGCGCAGAATGCTCGCGGCGGAGGTTGCGGCTCCTGAACTGCGGGGAAAGGAGCGTTAGACAACCGATGGATCAGGTGGGCGGAGGCATGCGCAGATGGGCATGAGCGTGATCATCTCGACGGCGACGGCACAGGACGCCGAAGAGATCCTGAAGCTCCAGTACCTCTGTTTCCAGAGCGAGGCGGAGCTGTACGGGAACTACCGGATCGCCCCGCTGGTCGAGAGCCTCGACGCGCTGCGCGCCGAGATCGCCACCGGCCTGGTGTGCGTGGCGCGGCTGGGCGACGAGGTCGTCGGAACGGTCCGCGGGGCCGTCGGCGAGGACGGTACGGGTGAGATCGGCCGACTCTGCGTCCACCCCCGGCTCCAGGGCCACGGCCTCGGTGCCCGGCTGCTGCGCGCGGCGGAGAAGGGGCTCGCCGACGAGCGGGCGACCACCCGCTTCCGGCTGCACACCGGCCACCGCAGCGAGGGCAACCTGCGGCTCTACCGCCGGGCCGGCTACGCCCCGGTGGGCAACGAGACCGGCCGGGACGGCGTCCTGATGATCCTCCTGGAGAAGGACGCCGGCCGTCCCGCCTACGTGGCCAGCGCCTGAGCCCGAGCCGTCACGCCCGACGGGCGCGGCGCAGCCAGATCATCCCGGTGACCGGCAGGATCACCGGGATGAACAGGTAACCCATCCCGAACTCGGACCAGACGGTGGCGTCCGCGAACGCCGAGGGCTCCACCATCGTCCACACCCCGACGACCAGCACACCGAGCAGCTCCGCCGCACAGCACACCAGCGCGCTCCGGCGGGCCCTCTCGCCCCCGCGCACCAGCGAGTACGTGATGAACCCGTACACGAGCGCGGCGACGGCCGACAGCACGTAGGCCAGCGGTGCCTTCCCGAAGTCCAGGATCATCTGGACGATCGAGCGGGAGGCGGCCGCGACGGTGAACACCCCGTAGAACCAGACCAGCACCCGGCCGGGGCCGGCGCCGAGGTCGAAGGGCTGCTTCTCGGCGGTGCCGGTGGGCGCGGCGGTGCGATCGGTGTCGGTCACGGTCAGTTTCCCCAGATGTCGTAGAGCCGTACTTCGAGGACGGCCAGCACGACCGCGCCCGCCGCCACCGTCACCGAGCCCCAGCGGGTCCGTTCGGTCAGCGACAGGAATCCGGCCGCGGGCACCGCGAGGAAGGACCCGATCAGATACGCGATGAAGATCGTCATGCCCTGCTCGGGCCGCTCGCCCCGGGACAGCTGCACGATGCCCACCACCAGCTGGGCCAGCGCCAGCAGCGAGACCACGGCCATGCCGATGAAGTGCCAGTCCTTGGTGGGCTGGTCCCGGTAGGCGGCGAATCCGCACCAGGCGGCGAGGGCGAGCGCGGTCACGGCGACCGCGACCGTCAGGGCGACAAGCATGGAGCGAGGGTATTACGGACCAAACGGCCTCCCGCGTGCGCCCCCGCCCGGTGGAGGCCGTTTGGTCCGCGACGGCGGCGCGCGCCGTGGCCTTGACCACAGAACGGACGCCTCCCGCGCCGCCCGGAGCCCCGGCCGCCGCCCCCTCGTGCGGTGCATCACCGCAGGTCACGGCCTTGCCGATGGTGAATTCCGGTCACGGTGCTCCCGGGCCGCCCTCGCGTCCACGACTGTCCGCTATTCGGACAGTCCGGCTCGGTGGAGCGTGGCGTCTGTTTTACTTGGCTCCATGACCACGACGAGCGAACGCATCCTTGCGACCGAGGCGGACACGACGCCCGGTGCTCGTTGTATGTGTCGAATGCGCACCTTCTGAGGGTCCACGCCTGAGTCTCGCGCCCCGAAGCGAGACCGAGCCCCAGCCGTCCGCACCCAGCGGAACGAGCCTGCCCCTGCGCCGCCGCCCGGCCCCGTGCCATGCCAGGCCGCGCCGGAGACCGCGCCCGGACCACCCGGTCCCACGCCCCAGCAGTCTCATCGGACGAATGCCCCGTGCCCGGCGGACACCGCGTCGCGCACTCGACAGTGACGGAAACCCTGTGATCACCACTTCGGGCCTCACGAAGGTCTACCAGTCGCGCGGCCGCGAGGTCACCGCCCTGGACGGCGTCGACCTGCACGTCCGCGAGGGCGAGGTGTTCGGCGTCATCGGACAGAGCGGCGCCGGCAAGTCCTCCCTCATCCGCTGCGTCAACCTCCTGGAACGCCCCACCTCCGGCACCGTGACCGTGGACGGCCAGGACCTCACCGCCCTCGCCGGCCGGGGCCGCCGCGCCGGCCGGGAGCTGCGCGAGGCACGCAGCCGCATCGGCATGGTCTTCCAGCACTTCAACCTGCTGGCCTCCCGCACCGTCCAGGGCAACGTCGAACTCCCGCTGGAGATCCTCGGCGTCCCCGGCCGCGACCGGTCCCGCAAGGCCCTCGAACTCCTCGGCCTGGTCGGCCTCGCCGACAAGGCCAAGTCCTACCCCGGCCAGCTCTCCGGCGGCCAGAAGCAGCGCGTCGGCATCGCCCGCGCCCTGGCCGGCGACCCCAAGGTGCTGCTCTCCGACGAGGCGACCTCGGCCCTCGACCCCGAGACCACCCGCTCCGTCCTCCAGCTCCTGCGCGACCTCGGGCAGCAGCTCGGCCTCACCGTCCTGCTCATCACGCACGAGATGGACGTCGTCAAGACCGTCTGCGACTCCGCCGCGCTGATGCGCAAGGGCCGCGTCGTCGAGTCCGGCACCGTCCGCGACCTGCTCGCCACCCCCGGCTCCGCACTGGCCCAGGAACTGTTCCCCGTCGGCGGTACGGGCTCCGGCCCCGACCACACCGTCGTCGACGTCACCTTCCACGGCGACGCCGCCGGCCGGCCGGTGATCTCCCAGCTCTCCCGCACGTACAACATCGACATCTCGATCCTCGGCGCCGCGATGGACACCGTCGGCGGCCGCCAGATCGGCCGGATGCGCATCGAGCTGCCCGGCCGCTTCGAGGAGAACGTCGTACCGATCGGCTTCCTGCGCGAGCAGGGCCTCCAGGCGGACGTCGTCGAGGACCCCGCCGAATCCGTTCCCGCGCAGAACGCCGCACCGCTCACCAAGGAGGTGGCGAAGTGACCTGGTCCGAGATGCAGCCGCTGCTCGCCCAGGGGACCGTCGACACCCTCTACATGGTGCTCTGGGCCACCGTCGTCACCGTGGCCGTCGGACTGCCGCTGGGTGTCCTGCTGGTCCTCACCGACAAGGGCGGACTCCTCCGGAACGCCCCGGTGAACAAGATTGTCGGCGCCGTCGTGAACATCGGCCGCTCGCTGCCGTTCCTCATCCTGCTGATCGCGCTGATCCCCTTCACCACCTGGGTCGTCGGCACCTTCATCGGCCCCACCGCGATGATCGTCCCGCTCTCCGTCGGCGCCATCCCGTTCTTCGCCCGGCTCGTCGAGACCGCCGTCCGCGAGGTCGACCACGGGCTCGTCGAAGCCGTCCAGTCGATGGGCGGCTCCATCCCGACGATCGTCCGCAAGGTCCTGCTGCCGCAGGCGCTGCCCTCGCTCGTCTCCGCCGTCACCACCACCGTCATCGTGCTCGTCGGCTACTCCGCGATGGCCGGCGCGGTCGGCGGCGAGGGGCTCGGCTCCAAGGCCGTCACCTACGGATACCTGCGCTTCGACAACCGCTTCATGCTCGTCACCGTCGCCCTGCTCATCGTCATCGTGACCGTGATCCAGCTGATCGGCGACACCGCCGTACGCCTGCTGGCCCGCCGGGGCCGCAGCGCCACCTGAGACTTCTCTCCCCGCAAGCCCGCACTCCTTGTCCGGGCGCACCACCACCACTGGAAAGAGGCACTTTTCGTGCGTAAGAACATCAAGATCACCGCGGCCGCCGCCGCCCTCGGCGCCCTCGCCCTCGGCCTCACCGCCTGCGGCACCTCCTCCGACCCGGGCGCCAAGAGCGACAGCGCCAAGGCCGACACCTCCAAGCCGCTCGTCGTCGCCGCGTCCCCGACGCCGCACGCCGACATCCTGGGCTTCGTCCAGAAGAACCTGGCCGAGAAGGCCGGCCTCAAGCTGGAGGTCAAGGAGTTCACGGACTACGTCCTGCCGAACACCGCCACCGAGACCGGCCAGGTCGACGCCAACTTCTTCCAGCACCAGCCGTACCTGGACGACTTCAACGCGAAGAAGAACACCCACCTCGTCTCCGTCGGCACCGTCCACCTGGAGCCCCTCGGCCTGTACTCCAAGAAGGTCAAGGACCTCAAGGACATCAAGTCCGGCCAGACCATCGCCGTTCCCAACGACACCACCAACGAGGGCCGCGCGCTCCAGCTCCTCGCCGAGAACGGCCTCATCACCCTCAAGGACGGCGTCGGCTCCAGCGCCAGGCTGAGCGACATCACCGACAAGAAGGGCCTGGAGTTCAAGGAGCTGGAGGCCGCCACCGTGCCCCGCGCGCTGAACGAGGTGGACGCCGCCGTCATCAACGGCAACTACGCCATCGAGGCCGACCTCAAGCCCGCCAAGGACGCCCTGGTGCTGGAGAAGGCCGACGGCAACCCGTACGCCAACATCATCGCCGTCAAGAAGGGCAACGAGAAGGACGCCCGCGTCCAGAAGCTCCTGGAGCTCCTGCACTCCGACGAGGTCAAGAAGTTCATCGAGGACACCTACCAGGGCTCGGTCGTCCCTGCCTTCGGGACCGCCGCCAAGTCCTGACCACCGCACCGCACTTGCCCGACGGGCCCCGCGCACCCCGCCAGGGGGGCGCGGGGCTCCGGCGTTCCGACCCGACCATGCGCGACGACGGGCCGATGCTGCATGCTGTGCCTTTAACGGTCTTCGGCATGGAGCTGCGCATGACTTCCACCTTCCCGGACATCTCCATCAGCACGGACCGGTTGGTGCTGCGCCCCTTCGACATGGTGGACCTCCCCGCGTACATCGAGATGATGAACGACGAGATGGTCACCGCCTGGACCGACGCCCCCCACCCCTACACCCGGATCGACGCCGAACGGTGGGTCCGCAGGATCGCCCCCGCCCGGCGCACCGCCGGCGACGGCATCGTGCTCGCCGTCACCGAGTTCCTCACCCAGCGGCTCGTCGGCTCGGTCCGGCTCCACCGCACCGACTGGCGCACCCTCGCCACCGAGGGCTCCTACATCACCGCCCCCTGGGCCCGGGGCGAGGGATACGCCACCGAGGCCATGCTGGCGGTGGCCCAGTGGCTCTTCCGCGACCAGGGCTTCGAACGCCTCGAACTGCGCACCGCGGCCGACAACACCGCCGCCCAGCAGGTCGCCCAGAAACTCGGCTGCATCAGCGAGGGCGTCCTGCGCAACGCCCGCATAGCGCGGAGCCGGACCGACAACGGCACCGACGGCGGCTGGACCGACATCAGGACCGACCTCATCGTCTGGGGACTGCTCCCCGAGGACCTCGAAGGCGTGGCCGAGCAGCTCGCCGACGCAAGCGGCTACGGCAGCTACAACGACTGGAACTGACCCTCCGAAGGGCTCGGGGCGCCGAGCCGGTACGGACCGGGTAATGTCACCCTGCCCGCTCCTCCCCACCACCCCCGCCTGCGACGACTCCAGGAGACTGACGACACATGGCCGATCGGGTCACCGTGATCGGCTGGGACGGCTCGCCCCTGACGGAAGCGGCCGCGGCAGCCCTCTCGGCCGCCACGCTCGTCGCCGGAGCCGCCCACCACCTCGAACTCCCCGAGGTCCCGGCGAACGCCGAACGCATCCGCCTGGGCTCCATCGACCTCGCCGCCCGCCGGATCGCCGGCCACCGGGGCAGCGCCGTGGTGCTCGCCGACGGCGACCCCGGCTACTTCGGCGTCGTCCGCACCCTCCGCGCCCCCGAGCACGGGCTGGAGGTCGAGGTCGTCCCGGCCGTGTCCTCCGTCGCCGCCGCGTTCGCCCGCGCGGGCATGCCGTGGGAGGACGCCCGCACGGTCGTCGCCCACCCCCGCACCCTGCGCCGCGCCGTCAACGTCTGCCGCGCCCACCACAAGGTCGCCGTCCTCACCTCGCCTGGCGCCGGCCCCGCCGAACTGGCCCTGCTCCTCGAAGGCGTCCACCGCACCTTCGTCATCTGCGAGGAGCTCGGCACCGCCCGCGAGCAGGTCACCGTCGTCGCCTCCGACAAGGCCGCCGACCACGTCTGGCGCGACCCCAACGTCGTGATCGTCCTCGGCGGCGGATCCGAACCCCCGGCCACCGGTGCCTGGATCTCCGGCCGCCGCCCCGGCCACCCGCACGGTGTACGCGGCTGGGCGCTGCCCGCCGAGGCGTACCCGGACGGCGCGGCGGGGGACGGCGAGGGCGGGGCCCCCGGGCTGCGCGCCGCCCAGCTGGCCCGCCTCGGCCCGCGCACCGGTGACCTCCTCTGGGACATCGGCTCCGGCGGCGGCGCGCTGGCCGTGGAGGCGGCCCGCTTCGGCGCGGCCGTCCTGGCGGTCGACAGCGACCCGGCGGCCTGCGCCCGTACCGCGGCCGCCGCACGGGCCCACGGCGTCCAGCTCCAGGTCGTCGAGGGCCGGGCACCCCATGTGCTGGAACGGCTGCCGGAACCGGACATCGTACGGATCGGGGGCGGCGGGGTGCCCGTCGTCACCGCCGTCACCGACCGGCGCCCGGAACGCGTCGTGACCCACGCCTCGACGCGGGACGAGGCCGAGGCGCTCGGCGCCGCCCTCGCCGCGAACGGGTACACCGTCCGCTGCTCGCTGCTCCAGTCCGTCGAACTCGACACGACCGCCTGGTCGGAACGGGAACGCGCGGTCGTGTTCCTCCTCTCGGGCCTGCGCTCGGACCTGTGCCCGGACCTCTGAGCCGGGCGGTGCGTGGCGCGAGGTAGGCTGGCCGATTGTTGTACCGCGCCCGGACGTTCGTCGCTTCGTTCGTCAATGTCCGGAAAAGGGGACTGTTTTGGTTCCGGCTGTGGTACGGCGGAACCGGGGGACGCGCGACGTGGCGCAGTCCACAGCGGGCCGTGGCGAAATGGGCTGCCGCGGCGGCGAATGGCCGCGAGAATGCAGTATGTCCGCGACCGTTTCGTGCCGCGCGGCGAGCCCGCTCGTTCTTGTTGACGAGCACCGGCCCGCCGTGTTCGGGCGTCCCGGGCGAAGGGCCGAAGAAGACTGACGAATGGGCGAGGGGTACGCATGAGTGACACCGGCCAGATCCCGGGTGAGGGACTGCCGGAGAACGCAGGCACGGTGGAGCAGCCGGGCGTCGCCGCCCCGGAGGCCTACGCCTACCTCGCTCCCTCCGAGCATGTCGTCGAGGACGACGACGTTCTCCTGATGCCGAGCCCCCAGGGCGGATGGAGCGACCCGCAGCCCGTCCCGGCCCCGGTGTACCCCGAGGGCGTCGCCGCCCCGGCCCCGCTGCCCGCCCAGGGCGGGAGCCACCAGGCCCTGCCCACGGCACAGCCCTACGCGCAGCCGGCCGGCGAGCCCCCCGCCCGGGCCCAGGAGCCCGTTCCCGCGCCGGAGCCCGCCCCGGCACAGGCAACGGAGGCGTACCCCGCCCCGCAGCCGGTGGCGGAGCCGCTGCCCGTGCCCGGCCAGGGCACCCACGAGTCCGGCGGCCGCGACTCCGGCTCGGTCGACCTGAGCGGCGTACGCATGCCGGAGCCCGCCCCCGTTCCCGCCCCCGCTCAGGCGGCCCAGGTCCCGCCGCAGGCACCGGCGCGCCGGCCGCTGCACCGCGGCCCGGTAGCGGCCGACGGATCGCCGACGTACGGCGGCGGTACGCCCACCGGTGGTGTGGTGCGCTCGCTCGCCGACCGGGGGCCCGCGGGCGCCCCGCGGGCCCGTACCCGCGTCCGCGCCCAGGCCCCGGCCGCGCCGGCGCCGGTCGCCCCGGGCCCGGAGTACTTCGAGGCACCGGTCGAGGACGCCTCGCAGCTGCCGCAGCCGGGGGAGTTCGCGCCGCAGGGCGGCAGCCCGTGGGCGGCCCAGGCCCCTGCCGTCGCCGAGACCCCGGCACCGCAGCCGGAGGCCGTACCGGCCGTGGCGGAGCAGATCGCCCCGGAGCCGGTCGCCGAGACGGCGGAGGCCGTGGCGCAGCCCGTGGCCGAACCGGTCGTGGAGCCCGTCGTCGAAGCGGTGGCCGAACCGGCCCCGGCGCAGGCCGAGCCCGCTCCGGTGGCGGAGCCGCAGGCCGAGGCCCCGGTCGCCGATCCCGTGGTGACCGAGCCGACGGCCGCCGAGGCCGCACCGGATGTTCCGGTCGCTCCGGCCGTGGAGCCGGAGCCGGTGGGGGACGAAGCGGTCGCCGAGGCGCCTGCCGAGGCCGTGGTGGCGCAGGACATCGCCGAGGCCGTTCCTACGGAGCAGCCCGTGCCTGTGGACGGCCCGGTGCCCACGGATCCGCGCCCCGCCCCGGAGGCCGTCGCGGAACCGGCTGTGGAACCGGCCGCCGAGGCGGAGCCCGAGGCCGTGCCCGCTTCCGAGACTCCCGAGGTGTCCGAGACCCCCGAGGTTTCCGTGGCTTCGGAGACCGCCGAGCCCGAGCCCGAGCGTGTTCCGTTCGTCATGGAGCCCGTGCGGCCCGCCCAGCCGGAGGCCGTCGAGCCCGTCGCTGAGGCGGCCCCCGCCGGAGCCCCGGAGCAGGCACCCGTACCCGCCCCGGAGCCCGAGGCGCCGGTCGCGGCCGGGCCGGAGCCGGTGGCCGTCGAGGTCCCGGACGCTCCGGACGCCACCGCCGACGCGGAAGCGGCCGGTCCCGCCGAGGAGCCGGAACCGGCCCCCGCCGAGCAGCCCGAGGCCGCGCCCGCCGCGTCCGTACAGCCGGAAGCCCGGTCCGAGGAGTCCGCGCCCGAGGCCGAGGCGGAGCCCGAGGCCCCCGCCGGTCCGCCCGCCCCCGGCTACGACGACGCCGAGCGCGAGGCGGTGCTCCGGGTCATGCGCGAGCGCCGTGACATCCGCAACGGCTTCCGCAGCGACCCCATCCCGCACGAGGTCCTGCTCCGCGTCCTCGAAGCCGCGCACACCGCGCCCAGCGTCGGCCACTCCCAGCCCTGGGACTTCGTCGTCATCCGCTCCGCGGAGACCCGCCGCTCCATGCACGAACTGGCCCAGCGCCAGCGCGACGCCTACGCCAAGTCGCTGCCCAAGGGCCGGGCCAAGCAGTTCAAGGAACTGAAGATCGAGGCCATCCTCGACACCCCGGTGAACATCGTCGTCACCGCCGACCCCACCCGCGGCGGCCGCCACACCCTCGGCCGGCACACCCAGCCGCAGATGGCCCCGTACTCCTCCGCGCTCGCCGTCGAGAACCTCTGGCTCGCCGCCCGCGCCGAGGGGCTCGGCGTCGGCTGGGTCAGCTTCTTCGACGAGCGGGAGATGGTCCGCGCCCTGGGCCTGCCCGAGCACCTCGAGGTCGTCGCGTATCTCTGCGTCGGTTACGTCGACGAGTTCCCCGAGGAGCCCGAGCTGATGCAGGCGGGCTGGTCCAAGCGGCGCCCGCTGTCCTGGGTCGTCCACGAGGAGACGTACGGCCGCCGCGCCCTGCCCGGCGAGGAGCCGCACGACCTGCTCCAGGAGACCATCGCCAACATCCGCCCGCTGGACGCCAAGGCGCTCGGCGAGGCGTGGGAGCGCCAGAAGAGGATGACCAAGCCGGCCGGGGCGCTCGGCATGCTGGAGATCATCTCCGCGCAGCTGTCCGGGCTCTCCCGCGTCTGCCCGCCGCCGATCCCCGAGCCCGCGGCCGTCGCGGTCTTCGCCGGCGACCACGGGGTGCACGCCCAGGGCGTCACGGCCTGGCCGCAGGAGGTCACCGGCCAGATGGTCGCCAACTTCCTCGGCGGCGGCGCGGTCTGCAACGCCTTCGCCTCCCAGGTGGGCGCCGAGGTCTGCGTGGTCGACGTCGGCGTGGCGATGGAACTGCCCGCGACGCCCGGCCTGCTGCCCCGCAAGGTCCGTGCCGGAACGGCCGACTTCACGACCGGCCCCGCCCTCACCCGCGAGGAGGTCCTCGCCGCGATCGAGGTCGGCATCGAGACCGCCCGTGACCTGGTCGCGGCCGGCAACAAGGGTCTGCTCACCGGTGAGATGGGCATCGCCAACACCACCGCGTCGGCCGCGCTGATCAGCGTCTACACCGGCATGGACCCGGCCGAGGTGACCGGGCGCGGCACCGGCATCAACGACGAGATGCACGCCCGCAAGGTCGACGTGGTGCGCCGCGCCCTCGACCTCCACCAGCCCGACCCGGCCGACCCGATCGGGGTGCTGGCCGCGGTCGGCGGTCTGGAGCACGCCGCGATGGCCGGGTTCCTGCTCGGCGGCGCTTCGCTCCGTACGCCGGTGATCCTCGACGGCGTCAGCGCGGGCGCGGCGGCCCTGGTCGCGCGGGCGATCGCCCCCGAGGCCCTGTCCGCCTGCATCGCGGGCCACCGCAGCGCCGAGCCCGGCCACGTCGCCGCGCTCAACAAGCTGGGCCTGCGTCCGCTGGTCGACCTCGACCTCCGCCTCGGCGAAGGCACCGGCGCGCTGCTGGCCCTGCCGATCGTGCAGAGCGCCGCACGGGCGATGCACGAGGTGGCGACGTTCGATTCGGCCGGCGTCACCGAGAAGTAACGAACCGCCAACCGGAAGCGGCGCACCGCGACCGGGACGGCCGGCACCCGGCCCGGACCGTACGCCCCACGGCGTCCGGCCCGGGCCGGACGGCCGTCGAGGGCCGCCCGGCCCTCCCGCCCCGTACCCCGGCGCACCCCGTATCGTGGCCTCACGCTCCACAAAACCGCACGTCACCGCCGCTCCACCGTCGCAGCGGCCCGCATTCCGCATCGCACGAGGAGTCCGCACCGCCATGGCCGAGCACGCCGATCACCCCGCGTACCCCGTCGGACTCCGCCTGGGCGGGCGCCGCGTCGTCGTCATCGGCGGCGGCCAGGTCGCGCAGCGCCGCCTCCCGGCACTCATCGCGGCGGGCGCCGACATCACCCTCGTATCGCCGTCCGCGACCCCGTCCGTCGAGGCGATGGCCGACGCCGGGGAGATCCGCTGGGAGCGCCGCCGCTACCGGGACGGCGACCTCGCCGACACCTGGTACGCCCTCGTCGCCTCCGACGACGACGCGGCCAACGAGGCCGCCTCCGCCGAGGCCGAGCGCACCCGCACCTGGTGCGTACGGAGCGACGACGCCGACGTGGCCACCGCCTGGACCCCGGCCACCGGTCGCAGCGAGGGCGTCACCGTCGCCGTCCTCTCCACCGACGCCCGGGGCCGCGACCCGCGCCACTCCGCCGCCGTCCGCGACGCCATCGTCGAGGGGCTCCGCGACGGCACGCTCGCCGCCCCCCACCACCGCGCCCGGTCGGTCCCCGGTGTCTCCCTGGTCGGCGGCGGCCCCGGCGACCCCGACCTGATCACCGTGCGCGGCCGCCGGCTGCTCGCCGAGGCCGACGTCGTCATCGCCGACCGGCTCGGCCCGCGCGACCTTCTCGACGAACTGCCGCCGCACGTCGAGGTGATCGACGCGGCGAAGATCCCGTACGGCCGCTTCATGGCCCAGGAGGCGATCAACCAGGCGCTCATCGAGCACGCCAAGGCGGGCAAGGCCGTCGTACGGCTCAAGGGCGGCGACCCGTTCGTCTTCGGGCGGGGCATGGAGGAGGCCCAGGCGCTCGCCGCCGAGGGCATCGCCTGCACCGTCGTGCCCGGCATCTCCAGTTCGATCTCCGTGCCCGGCGCCGCCGGAATCCCCGTCACCCACCGAGGCGTCGCCCACGAGTTCACCGTCGTCAGCGGCCATGTCGCCCCCGACGACCCGCGCTCACTGGTCGACTGGGCGGCGCTCGCCCGGCTCCGCGGCACCCTGGTCCTGCTGATGGCCGTCGACAAGATCGGCCCCATCGCGAAGGCCCTGATCGAGCACGGCAGGTCCCCGGACACCCCGGTGGCCCTCGTCCAGGAAGGCACCACGGCCGCCCAGCGCCGCGTCGACGCCACCCTCGCGACCGTGGCCGAGCGGGCCGCCGCCGAGGACGTACGCCCCCCGGCCGTCATCGTCATCGGCGACGTCGTCGCGGTCGGCACCGGCACCGCCCCGCTCCCCGCCGAGTGACCATCCGCACCCCTCCGAGTAACCAGCGGTAACAGAACTTCTCCCGAGCCGTTGGCACCGCACACCGGACAAGGCAGTATCGAACCCGTGGCTGATCTCATCACCGTCGACGACCCCGACGACCCCCGCCTGAGCGACTACACCGGACTCACCGACGTCGAACTCCGCCGCAGGCGGGAACCCGTGGAGGGCCTCTTCATCGCCGAGGGCGAGAAGGTGATCAGACGGGCCAGGCACGCCGGGTACGAGATGCGCTCGATGCTGCTCTCGGCGAAGTGGGTCGACCTGATGCGGGACGTCATCGACGAGGTCCCGGCCCCGGTCTACGCGGTCAGCCCCGAGCTCGCCGAGCGCGTCACCGGCTACCACGTCCACCGCGGCGCCCTCGCCTCGATGCAGCGCAGGCCCCTGCCGACCGTCGACGCACTGCTGACCGGGACGGACGGCGACGACCGCGCGGTCCGGCGCGTCGCCGTCTTCGAGGACATCGTCGACCACGCCAACCTGGGCGCCGCCTTCCGCAACGCGGCGGCCCTCGGCATCGACGCGGTGCTCCTCACCCCGCGCTGCGCGGACCCCCTCTACCGGCGATCCGTGAAGGTCTCGATGGGCGGCGTCTTCCAGGTGCCGTGGACCCGCCTGGAGTCCTGGCCCAAGGACGTCGAGGTGCTGCGCGCCGCGGGCTTCACGCTCGCCGCCCTCTGTCTGAGTGAACGGGCGATCACCCTCGACGAGCTCGCCGCGCGCGACCACGAGCGGCTCGCGCTGGTCTTCGGTACGGAAGGCGCGGGCCTCGCCCCCGGAACCCTCGCCGCGGTCGACGAGCACGTCCGCATCCCGATGGACGCGGGCGTCGACTCCCTCAACGTGGCCGCCGCCTCCGCCGTCGCCTTCTACGCCACCCGGCCGTCCGCCGCCTGACCCCGGACCGCACCTTTCCCGCCCCGGTGTCAACCGATCGGCCGACCCCGGGGTCGGCCGGTCCGCCCGCCACGAGGAGCCGGTACGCCGACGGGGCGGGGGACCCTCCGGCCGCACTCTTGATCGGAACGGGACGGCAGGAGCCGGCGGGTTCGGACGCCGGATCGCCGGACGGACGGAGCCGCACCCCGCACCCAGGAGCAGGAGTGAGGCCAGTGACCGCAGTGAAGCACGCCAGGAAGACCTCGAAGCGGATGCGCGTCGTCATCGGCGGCACGGTGGCCGGCGCCGTCGCCCTCGGCACGTTCGCAGTGGTCAACGCCAACGCCGGGTCCGCCGGGACCACCGCCGTAACCGCCGACGCGGTGGACGGCAGTCTCCGGGAGAGCACGCACCTGACGCTGGCGGCCGCGACGAGGGCGGCGCGGGCGACGCTGGACGCGGCGGAGAAGGAGAACCAGCGGGTCTCGGTCGCGGTCGTGGACCGCAACGGGAACACGATCCTCACCCTGCGCGGCGACGGCGCCGGCCCGCAGGCCTACGAATCGGCCGTGAAGAAGGCGTACACCGCCGTCTCCTGGAACGCCCCGACCTCCGAGCTCGCCAAGCGCCTGGCCAACGCCCCCACCCTCAAGGACATCCCCGGCACCCTCTTCCTCGCCGGCGGCGCCCCCGTCACCGCCGAGGGCGCCCCGATCGCCGCCATCGGCGTCGCCGGAGCCCCCTCCGGCGACCTCGACGAGAAGTTCGCCCAGGCCGGCGTCGCCGCGCTCGGCGAGTAGCGGGCGGAGGGAACGACCGCGGGGCCTCGGCCCGGGGCCGCTACTGGCGCAGGCTGTGCGTCGTACCGTTGCCGGAAGGGGCGACGCCCATGCCCCGGGCCGGTCCCTGACAGCCCTGGGCCACCGCGATACCGAGCGCCACCAGCAGCGTCACGACGACGAAGACGAAGAGCCGCTGGCGCAGCAGCCGCGGATTGGCCGGGCGCAGCCCCGACGAGGTGGGACGGTTCCCGGGCCGGGCCCCCGGGCGGCCGTTCGCCCCGGCCGTGCCGTGCGGACGCCGCCCCGACCGGGTGGTGTCGCGCGGCGGCTGCTGCCGGGGCGGGCGCGAACCGCCGGTCCGGGGAGCACCGGCCCGCGACGACGGGCCGGGCCGGCCGCCCTGCGACAGGGGCTGCTTCTGCGGCCGGGACGCGGGCGGCGCCGACCGGCGCGTCTGCTGTTCGGTGTACGGGCCGTCCATCCGGCCGGTCGGCCGGTCCAGCTCCCGTGCCGAACGCTGCGCCGGGGGCCGGCTTTCGTGCAGCCCCTGGGCCTCGCGCGCCGCGATCTCCTTGAGCCGCATGGAGAGTTGCAGCGTGCTCGGCCGCTCCTCGGGGTCCTTCGCCAGGCAGGCCCTCACCAGCGGCGCGAGCGCGTCGTGCACATCGTGCAGATGGGGCTCCTCGTGCACCACGCGGTACAGCATCACCTCGGAACTGCCGTGCCCGAACGGCGAGTCCGCCGTGGCCGCGTACGCCAGCGTCGCCCCCAGCGCGAACACATCGGTCGCCGGGGTCACGGCCGCGCCCCGCACCTGCTCGGGCGCGAGGAACCCCGGCGAACCCACCGCCGTACCGACATGGGTCAGGGTGGAGGCCCCGGTCGCCCAGGCGATTCCGAAGTCGATGATCCGCGGGCCCTTGGGGGACAGGAGGATGTTCGACGGCTTCAGGTCGCGGTGGACCACCCCCGCCTCGTGCACCGCCACCAGGCCCTCCGAGAGGGCGGCCCCGATCGCGGCCACCTCGGCCGCCGACAGCGGACCCTCCTCGGCCACCTTGTCGTGCAACGAGGGCCCCGGGACGTACTGCGTGGCGAACCACGGCCGGTCCGCCTCCAGGTCCGCCGCCACCAGCCGCGCCGTGCAGCCGCCCCGGATCCGCCGGGCGGCGGACACCTCGCGCGCGAAGCGGGAGCGGAACTCCTGGTCCTCCGCCAGGTCCGGGCGGATCACCTTCAGCGCCACCCGCTGGCCCCGCCGGTCCGAACCCAGGTAGACGACGCCCATGCCGCCCGCCCCGAGCCGCCGGTGCAGCCTGAACGAACCGACGACACGCGGGTCCTCGCGCCGGAGCCGCATCATCGCCATGTCTGCCCATCCCCGCTGCCTGGTCCGCCTGACGAGGCACAGCTTACGTACCCGGCGCCCGGGGCGCTCAGAGGCCGCGCCCTCGCCCGCCGATCGATTGTCGGTACCCGGCCCGGCCGCTGACGGGGCGTACGACGGCCGCCGTGCCGGGTCCCCGGCGGGGTGCGGGCCCAAGGAGGCGGCGGCACGCGGCGGTTGGCGCCCCGACGCCCCGCGCCGTACGCGCCGCCCGGATCTCCCTCCCACCGTTCCGCGCCTCCTCCGGCACCGCACCGGGGCGGGCCCCGGCTGTACGGGACGCGGAAGGGTGAGTGACATCACGGCCGCCGCACCCGCCCCACCGGCCAACGGTTCGGGCATCCCGCCGAGTTCGCCGTACCCCTCCGGGATCTCCCCAGGCCCGGTCGTACCGGTCTCCACCCAGGGGAGTACGCCGACGGGCCGGGGCTCATCCTCTCGTAGGCCCGGCAATCGGTACGCGGGCATGACGCCCCCGCCGCCGCGCTTCCCTAGTGTGGGAGGTGAGCGGTGGGTACAGAACTCGTTCCCCGAGGTCACACGCCCGCCGCTCTCCAACGAGTCAGGAGAGGAACCATGGCGGACACGGCGGCACGGACCACCATCCGCGCGGCACGCGGGGCGCGCGCCCCGCTCGCCGTCCGGCCCGCGGCCGGCACGCGTCACCCGCTGGTGGCGACGGCGATGGTTCTTCCCCTGGCGGCCCTGCTCGTGGTCGTCTTCGGCGGCTGGGACGCGGTGGTCACACAGGCGTCGTCCGTGGGCGTGATGCTGGGGCGCTGAGCGGCGCCCCGGGTCCGGAAGAGCGGTCCGGACCGGGACATCCGGCCAACAACCCCGTGGGGACGGGGGTGCGTCGGGCGGCAGCGTTTGTCCGGTCAGCTGGGGAGCTGACCGGACATCGCGCTGTCCGGGCCCGTTCGCGTCCCGCATACGGGCGGCGACGGGTCCACCGGCAACGCCCTGCCCCTCCACGCCCCGCGTACGCTCGTCGGCGGACCCGGCACGGACCGGGCCGCACCGTCCGCCACCGGGGGAGACCGTGACCACCGCAGTCGTACGCGCGCTCGGCGCCCTCGCCCACCGGGCCGCCCACGCGCACCCCGAGGAGCCCTGCGCCTGCCCGCCCCCGCTGGTGCTCGCCGACCGCGCGGACGGCACCGTGGTCCGCAGCGGCCCCGTCGTCGCCAAGGCCCACGCCCCCGGCACGGACGGCCCCGGGCTGACCGGCCGGATGGCCCTCGCCTCCGACCCCTGCCTGTCCGGGGTCCTCCTCGCCCCTCTGGAACCCCGGCCCACCGCCCTGCTCCACGACCGCCCCGTCACCCTGTGGCCGCACGGCGACCCGGTCGACCCGGACGAACCCGACGCCGCCCCCTGGGCGGAGGCCGCCGCGCTGCTGGCCACGCTGCACCGGACCCCCGCCCCGCCCGGCCTCGCCCTTCCGCCGATGCGCGGCCCCGCCAAAGCGGCGAGGGCCGTGGCCCGGATGCGCGCCGCCCGTCCGGACGATCCGGCCGCCGCCCCGGTCCTCGCCGCCTGGCACCGGCTGCCGCCCTGGGCCCGGGGCGAAGCCGCCCCGCCCGCGCACCGCCGCTTCCTGTGCCACGGCGACCTCCACCTCGGCCAGCTCGTCCGCCACCCGGCCCCGGACGGACCCTGGCGGCTCATCGACCTCGACGACGCCGGTCTCGGCGACCCCGCCTGGGATCTCGCCCGGCCCGCCGCCTGGTACGCGGCCGGAATCCTGCCGCCCGACGTCTGGCACCGCTTCCTCGACGGCTACCGGGCGGCGGGCGGGCCCGCGGTGCGCCCCGGGGGAGACCCGTGGCCGGAGCTGGACGTACCGGCCCGGGCACTGAGTGTGCAGACCGCCGCACTGGCCCTTGCCAAGTCCGCCGCGGAGGGCAGGACTCCGGACGAGGTCGAGCAGGCGATGGTCGACGCCTGCGCCCGAATCGCTTCCCTCCCGCCCGAGTTGGGCACCGGCCACCCGTCGTAGGCTGGTCCGACCGCCGACGGGCACGCTGCCCGCCGGTGGAGACCCGACGCGAGGAGTGAACCCGGTCATGCAGTGTCCCAAGTGCCACGCGCAGATGCACACGTACAACCGCAACGGCATACAGATCGAGCAGTGCAGCGGCTGCCGGGGGATCTTCCTCGACTACGGCGAGCTGGAGACCCTCACCCGGATCGAGTCGCAGTGGACGCAGCAGGCCCCGCCCGCGCCGCCCGCCCCGCAGGCCTACCCGGCGCCCCAGCAGCCCGCCTGGGGCGCCCCGCCGCAGTACCACGGCGGCCACCACGGTGGTCACTACCGCCACAAGAGCTTCGGTCGCATGCTCTTCTCGTCCTGACCGGACCGGTCCGCGGTGGCCGGCCCACCGCGGACCGGCGGAAGGCGTGTCCCGAACACGAGAGAGCCCCGGTCGTCGGAACGACCGGGGCTCTCACTGGTGCGCGATACTGGGATTGAACCAGTGACCTCTTCCGTGTCAGGGAAGCGCTCTCCCGCTGAGCTAATCGCGCAGGGTGAGCCTGCGTGTACTGCGTGCGCGATACTGGGATTGAACCAGTGACCTCTTCCGTGTCAGGGAAGCGCTCTCCCGCTGAGCTAATCGCGCGGGGATCCTTGCGGATCGGTGGACGATACTGGGATTGAACCAGTGACCTCTTCCGTGTCAGGGAAGCGCTCTCCCGCTGAGCTAATCGTCCTTGGAGGTGGAGACGGGATTTGAACCCGTGTAGACGGCTTTGCAGGCCGTTGCCTCGCCTCTCGGCCACTCCACCAGGAGCGGGGGTTCGGGAAGATCCCCCACTTTATGCGAGCGGACGACCAGGTTCGAACTGGCGACCTCAACCTTGGCAAGGTTGCGCTCTACCAACTGAGCTACGTCCGCTTGTCTTTCCCGGTCCGCTTGCGCGTCCCGGCGACGTGTTGAACTCTAGCGGATTCCTGGGCCAGTACAAAAACGCGTTTGCGCAGCGTGCTGAGGTGCGTCCACGCCGGGGCGGGTCGTCGGGGGCCGTCCTAGACTCGACGACGTGCACGACCTTGCTCCGATGGCCCGCTTCGACGGCCTCCACGCCTCCGATCTGCGGGACGTGACCAGTGACCCCGCAGCCCTCGACTCGACCGGCTTCTGGGCCGTGTCCGCCGACTTCGAGGGCCGTCTCGTCTGCGCCCGCTTCGGCTCCGTGCGCCGGGCGGCGGTGCCCGCCCCGGTGCCCGGCGCCTGGCGGGGCCCGGCCGCCGGTGACTGGAGCTCGTCCCTGGACCGCGCCGGGTACGTCGAGGGCGTACGGCGGATCCGCGCGTACATCGCGACGGGCGAGGTCTACCAGGCCAACCTCTGCCGGGTGCTGAGCGCGCCACTGCCCGACCCGTCCGCCGCCGACGTGGACGCGCTGACCGCGCTGCTCGCCCGCGGCAACCCCGCCCCCTATGCAGGAACGATTCGGCTCCCGGGGCACGGTGTGGAGATCGCCACCGCCTCGCCCGAGCTCTTCCTGCGCCGCGACGGCCGGACCGTCGAGTCGGGGCCGATCAAGGGGACCGGCCGTACCGAGGCCGATCTGCTGGAGAAGGACCACGCGGAGAACGTGATGATCGTCGACCTGGTCCGCAACGACCTGGGCCGGGTCTGCGCCACCGGGTCGGTCACCGTCCCCGACCTCTGCGTGGTCGAGAAGCACCCCGGACTGGTCCACCTCGTCTCCACCGTGCGCGGCGAGCTGGCCGCCGGGACGGGCTGGCCCGAGCTGCTCGCCGCCGCGTTCCCGCCCGGCTCGGTCACCGGGGCGCCCAAGTCCAGTGCCCTGCGGATCATCGAGGAACTGGAGACCGCCCCGCGCGGTCCTTACTGCGGGGGGATCGGCTGGGTCGACGCCGACCGCCGCACCGCGTCCCTCGCGGTCGGCATACGTACCTTCTGGATCGACCGGACCGGTCCCGCGCCGCTCCTCCGCTTCGGCACCGGGGCCGGGATCACCTGGGGCTCCGATCCGGAACGCGAATGGGACGAGACCGAACTGAAGGCGTCCCGGCTCCTCGCGGTAGCGTCGGGTGCCGAGGAATCGACCGGAAGGACCGCGTGATGAGGACATGGGTCAACGGCGCGCTGCGCGACGCCGAGGATGCCCGGGTGTCGGTGCTGGACCACGGGCTCACCGTGGGCGACGGGATCTTCGAGACGGTCAAGACCGTCGACGGCAGGCCCTTCGCGCTCACCCGCCACCTCGACCGGCTGGTCCGCTCGGCCCGCGGCCTCGGCCTGCCCGAGCCCGACCTCGACACGGTCCGCCGCGCCTGCGCCGAGGTCGTCGAGGCCAACCCGATGCCGCTCGGCAGGCTGCGCATCACCTGCACCGGAGGGCTCTCCCCGCTCGGCTCCGACCGAGGAGCCCTCGGCCCCACCCTCGTCGTCGCGATCGGCGAGGCGACCCGCAGGCCCGACACCACCGCCGCGGTCACCGTCCCCTGGACCCGCAACGAGCGCGGCGCCCTCGCCGGACTGAAGAGCACCTCCTACGCCGAGAACGTCGTGGCCCTCGCCCGGGCCCGTGAGCACGGCGCCTCGGAGGCGCTCTTCGCCAACACGGCCGGACGGCTCTGCGAAGGCACCGGCTCCAACGTCTTCGTCGTGCTCGACGGGCAGCTGCACACGCCGCCGCTCGCCTCCGGCTGCCTCGCCGGGATCACCCGCGAGCTGGTCGTCGAGTGGACCGGGGCCCAGGAGACCGATCTGCCCCTCGACGCCCTGGAGCGGGCCGAGGAGATCTTCCTGACCTCCTCGCTGCGCGATGTGCAGGCCGTCCACCGGATCGACGGCCGCGAGCTGCCCGGCGCACCCGGCCCGGTGACCGCCAAGGCCATGCGGGTCTTCGCCGAGCGGGCCGCCGACGACCTCGACCCGTAAAAAGGGGTGACGGGCCGCGGACCAGCGGATAGAACATCCCCGATGACCACCACCCTCCGGCCGACCGGGCCGATCCAGCAAGGCACCGACGGTGCGAAGAACCGCGACTACGAGGTGTGCGACAACGGGCGGGCCATCGGCTCCGTCCGGGTCGGCACCGACGCGGGGTTCGGCGCCGCCGCCGGCGTACTGAGCTCCCTGACCATCGACGAGGCGAGCCGGCGGCGGGGCCGCGGCACCATCGCCGCCCTCGCCGCCGAGGAGGTGCTTCGCGGCTGGGGCTGCGTCCAGGTCCGTCTGGAAGCACCGCAGGACAATGAGGGCGCCCGGCGCCTGGCCGCCTCCCTCGGCTACACGGAACGCAGCCGCAACATGGCCAAGGAGCTCGGCGCCACCGCACCCGGAGTCCCCGAGGGGCTCGTGGCCCGGCCCATGACCCCCGCGGAGTTCGAGGCCTGGCTGGCCGTCACCGTCGACGCGTACGCGCAGTCCTGGATCGAGCGGGGCATCCCGGCCGACCAGGCCATGAACAAGTCCCTGGCCGACCACGCCCGCAACCTCCCCGACGGCCTCGACACCGAGGGCGCCCACCTGCACGTCCTGGTCGACGGCTCCACGGTCGTCGGCCATGTGTGGGTGACGCTGATCGGGAAGGACGACGGCGGGGTGGACGGGTTCGTCTACGACGTCGAGGTGAAGGAGGAGTACCGGGGCCGGGGCCACGGGCGCGCCCTGATGCTCCAGGCGGAGCGCATCGCGCTGGCCGGGGGCGCCCGCGACATCGCCCTGCACGTCTTCGCCGCCAACACCCCGGCCCTGCGGCTGTACGAGTCGCTCGGTTACCGGACGACCCAGTACAACCTGGTCAAGGAGCTCTGAGGCTCAGCCCTGCCCGGCGAGCAGCCGGTCGGCGATCTCCTCGATCCGGCCGCGCAGCCCGTCCTGGCTCTTGCCGCCGTCCAGTCGCTCGCCGCCGATCACATAGGTCGGGGTGCCGGTGACACCGATCGCCTTGCCCTCGGCCTGGTCGGCGTCGACGATCAGCATGTGGCGCCCGTCGATCAGCGCGGTGTCCATCTCCTCGGCGTCCAGGCCGAGTTCCCGCGCCACCTCGACCAGCAGCGGCTCGCCGGTGCGGTCGAGGTCGGCGGTACGGGCGAGGACGGCGTCGACGTACGCCCAGTCCCGGCCCTGGGCGGCGGCCTCCTCGGCGGCCTGGGCGGCGGCGTGGGCGTGCTTGTGCTTCTCCAGCGGGAAGTGCCGCAGCCGTACGTCCAGCCGGTCGCCGTACCGGGCCCGCAGGGCGTGCACATCAGTGAGGGCGCGGTGGCAGTCGGGGCACTGGAGATCGCACCAGACGTCGAGGACGATCGGGGTCGCGGGGGTGGAATCGCTCATACGGCCAGTCTCCCAGGGCCCGCGCGAGCCACCCAACCGGCACCCGGTCCACCGCCTCCTCCCCGGCGCCCCGCGCGGCCGGCACCGCCGGAATCGGGACCTGGGGAGGATCCCGGCCCTGAGATGTCCCTGATGCGTCCGCCGATCGTGGCCGCCGTACCGGTCGCCGGTGCAGGATGGAAGGGACGTTTCCCCTGCGCCTGGAGGCACCGATGCTTGCCGAGACCATCTGCTCCGCGGTGTCAGCGGCGGGTTTGGGCGTGGCCGCCGTCACCGCCTGGCGGAAGCGTTTCCTCACCGCGACGAGGATCGCCGCGTACTCCCTCGTCCCGATCGCGCTGGTACTGACCGGGGTCGTGAGCTGGGTCGCCGGGATCGCCTTCAAGCCGGCTGTCTGGCTCGGCTTCGGGCTGCTGGGGCTGGCCTGGCTGCTGTTCATGACCACCCGGGCGATCGAGCGGCGAACCGGCGGCACCGGCAAGGAACGCCGGGCGGCCGCGCGGGCGGAGCGGGGCCGGGCCGTGGCCCCGGAGGCTCCGGCGCCGTCCCTGGGAGCGGGCACCGCACGGCCCCGGCCGGAGGCGGCCCGGCAGCGGTCCGCCGAGCCGGGCGACGACTTCAGCGACATCGAGGCCATCCTCAAGAAGCACGGCATCTGAGGCCGGTCCCCGCAGGACTCCCGGGATCCGCCGCCCGGACACCGTCCGTACGATGAGGACACGCCGCGGACCGGGCGCGGCCGAGGCGGCAGTGGGGCGGACGAGTGGCGCGCGTGGCAGGGATCAAGGACGTGGCGCGGCAGGCCGGAGTCTCCGTCGGCACCGTCTCCAACGTGATCAACCGGCCCGAGGCGGTCCTGCCGCGGACCCGGGCCCGGGTACTCGCCGCCATCGAGGAACTCGGCTACGTGCGCAGCGAGTCGGCGCGCCAGCTCCGCGCGGGCCGCAGCCGGATCATGGCCCTGCTCGTCCTCGACATGGGCAACCCGTTCTTCGTGGACGTGGCCCGGGGCGCCGAGCGCGCGGCCCGGCGGGCCGGTCTCGGCGTCATGGTCTGCAACAGCGACCAGAACCCGGCGGAGGAGGCCGAGTACCTCGGGCTCTTCGCCGAACAGCGGGTGTGCGGGGTCCTGATCACCCCGGCCGACGCGAGCGGCCGCAATCTGGAGTCCTTCGGCCGTCACCGGATCCCCTTCGTGCTCGTGGACCGGGTGGCGGGTGCGCCCGGGATCTGCGCGGTCTCCGTGGACGATGTCCGGGGCGGTGCCCTGGCCGTCGGCCACCTGCTCGCGGCCGGCCACCGCTCGGTGGCGTACGTCAGCGGGCCGGACGTCCTCGCCCAGGTCAGGGACCGGAGACGGGGCGCCCTGGCGGCGCTCGCCGACGCCGGACTGCCGCCCGGGGCGCTCACCGAGATCCCGTCCGACCGGCTGGACGTGGCGGCGGGCCGGGACGCGGGGGCCCGGCTGCTGGGGCTGGTGCCCCGGCCGACCGCGGTGTTCTGCGCCAACGACCTGCTCGCCCTGGGCGTGCTCCAGACCCTCTACGCGGCGGGGGTCGACGTGCCGGGGGAGATCGCCCTCGTCGGCTACGACGACATCGAGTTCGCCGCCGCCGCGGCCGTACCGCTCACCTCGGTCCGCCGGCCCGCGGCCGTGATGGGGCGGATGGCCGCCGAGCTGCTGCTGGAGGAGGCGTACGGCGAGGGCGGCGGCCATGAGCACCGCGAGGTGGTGCTCCAGCCGGAGCTGGTGGTGCGGTCCTCCAGTACGGCACCGCGCTGAGGCGGCACGGAGACGGCCGGGGCGGGCGCCCGCCCCGCCACGGCAACGAGAAACGGGGCATTACGCATATAACGCCGAACGGCTGCCGAACATCCGTGGACAACTCGGACGCCGGAGCGAATCCGGGGCGTCTGGTAAGGGTGAACTCCCTTGGGCGGCGGGCTTATTGGCCGTCTATAGGTGTGGGGTGGGTCATGATCTTTCCGAGATGGTCGACACCACCCGGGGAGATGTCCCCACACGCCCCGCCGAAGAGCCTCGTGGTTGCCTCTTCGCGCTGTCCCAGCCCCCTTTGATGATCTTCCTCGCGGTCGTCGGCAGTCTGCTGCTGATGGCCGCGGTGCACGATCTCTTCATGCTGTGAGGGGCCGGTCCGTGCGATGAGGGGTCAGCCGGCCGCCTCCTTGCGGCGCGCCCGGTACGCGGCCACGTGCAGACGGTTGCCGCAGGTGCGGCTGGAGCAGTAGCGGCGCGAACGGTTCCGTGACAGATCGACGAAGGCGTACCGGCAGTCCGGTGCCTCGCACCGGCGCAGCCGCTCCAGCTCGCCCGTCACGACGATGAAGGCGAGTGCCATGCCGCAGTCGGCGGCGAAGTGGTCGGCGATGGAGGCGTCGGGCGCGAAGTAGTGCACATGCCAGTCGTACCCGTCGTGATTGCTGAGCTGCGGCGTCGTGCCGGCGGCGGCGATGAGCGCGTTGACGAGCTCGGCGGCGGTCTTCGTGTCGTCGGTCGCGAAGATCTCGGCGAAGCGGGTCCGTACCTCCCGTACGGCCCGCAGGTCCCGCTCGTCCAGCTCGCCCACGCCGCTGATCCGGTGGCGCCCGGCGAAGTCGTACAGCGCCTCGACGTCGGCGAGGCCCTCGCCGTGACCGGTCCGCGGCTGCCCGCTCTCCGGTGGTTCGCTCTCCGGCGCGGTGTTCAGCAGCTCGACCACCGTGTCGAGGGCGATCCTGGTGTCGTGGGGGATCAGCACGCTTTCGCTCCCTGCCTCCGGCGGCCGGGTGTCCGCCGATGCGGGCAGACTCTACTGGCTCGGCCGGGGCGCACAGCGGTCCGAGCGGGCCGGTGCGCGGTGCGGGGGCGGATACCGGCCACGGACGCGCGCCGGCGCCGTCACCACGGTGGATTCCGTGGTGACGGCGCCGGTGTCAGCCGTATGCGGTTTTCCGGGCGGCGCCGTCTCCCCGAGTCGGACGGCGCCGTGCGGCTCTCGGCCTGGTCAGCTCTCGGCCAGGATGTGTGAGAGCTCCGTGTCGAGATCGAAGTGGCGATGTTCGGTGCCCGGTGGTACCGCGGCGTCGGTCCGCTTCAGGAACGACTCCAGGGCCCTTGCCGGGGCTTCGAGCAGTGCTTCGCCCTCCGGGGAGCTCAGTGCGATGCAGACGACGCCCTGGCCGTGACTACGGGATGGCCAGACGCGGACGTCTCCGGTGCCGGTGGGCCGGTGCAGCCCCTCGGCAAGGAGGTCACGGGCGAATACCCATTCGACCGTTTCCTCCGCTCCGGTATGGAAGGTGGCGTGCACGGCATACGGATCGGCCGTGTCATACCGCAGGCCCGCGGGTACAGGCAGTGATGACTCGCTCGACACAACGAGGCGCAGGTGCAGCTCGCAGCTGACCGTGGTGTTCATAAGCGCCAGGGCCTTTCGCTCAGTGTGCGCTCGGGGATTCGCACGTCGGCGAAATCGACATGCCACCTACGGTGGCGTTGTAAACCCCTCTGGGCTTTTTGTGTCTCTTCGGGTAGCTCGTACAGCGGTGTGTAACTTTTGGTTATGCGGCCATTCCGGTGAAGAAGGCCGTTCCGGTAGATTGGGTCCATGAATGCGGAGCGTGACGTGCGGGACGGCGGTGCCGTTCCCGCGGCGCCCGTTCCCGCCACGGGGGACGGTGCGGCGAGCGGTGCGGCAGACGTGGCCGGAGAGACCGCGGGAGGTGCCCCCGAGGGGCGGGGGCTCGGGTCGCGGGCGCCGGGGTTCATCCGGTCCTCCAGGCCGCTGCACCTGAGCTGGCAGGTCGGCGTCTTCGTGATCGGCCTCGCCGTGGTGGTGGCGGGGATCATCATGTTGCCGCTGCCCGGTCCGGGCTGGCTGGTGATCTTCGGAGGCATGGCGATCTGGGCGACGGAGTTCGTCTGGGCGCAGCTCGTGCTCCGCTGGACCAGGCGGAAGGTCACCGAGGCCGCCCAGCGGGCGCTCGACCCCAAGGTCAGGCGGCGCAACATCATCCTGACCGTGATCGGTCTGGTGATCGTCGCGGTGCTGGTGGGGATCTACGTCTGGAAGTTCGGCATCACGATGCCGTGGAAGATCCACGAGTGATCCGGGGGTGGTCATGGGGTGCCGCTGACATGGGGTAATGTTTGGTCCGCACCCGGGCGATTAGCTCAGTGGGAGAGCGCTTCGTTCACACCGAAGAGGTCACTGGTTCGAACCCAGTATCGCCCACCCGGACAGAGGGCCCGTGAGACCGCAGAGTCTCACGGGCCCTCTGCGTTTTCCGGTTCCGGTGGGCCCTCGGATTTCCCGCCCGTGGGGCCGCGGGAGCGCGGGGCCGGGTGGGTCTCCGGAGTTTTCCGGGATACGGGAATTCCCGGAAGGTTTCCTTCCGGGTTCCCGGGCGGGCAATGACTCCGGTTCGCCGGAGAATTCCGTATCGGTCGGGGCCTCCGTGAACTGCTGCAATTCCCGGGCGAGTTCGCCGTGGCGTTTCTTTCCCGCCCGGGACGACGCTCCGTCAGCGCATGCGGCCCACGCTCTCCTTCAGCCGCCGCGCGTCGCGCAGCCGCTGCTCGTACGTCGCCCCGACCGCCAGCAGCAGCGCCCCGGCCAGGGCGGGCGGCAGCCAGCGGGGGAGTGCGCCGACGACCTGGACGACGTACGGCGCCAGCTCGTGCACGGCGTCCAGGGCCAGCACCGCGCCGCCGAGCAGCAGCAGGGCCTGGAGCCGCAGCCGGGCGCCCGCGAGGGTGATCACCAGCGCAGCCGTGCCGAGCAGCAGCGGACGCTGCCAGTCCGGGTCGAACCAGGCCGCGAAGAGGCTCGGGACCAGCGTCGCGGCGAGACCCGCCCCGTACGCCGTCCACGACGAGGCCGACGGGTCGCGGCGCCGCCGCAGCACCCCGACCGCCAGGGCGGGCACCGTCACCGGCAGGGTGTACGCCTCCGGGGCCGACACCCCCGAGGCCGTCAGCCGTACCCAGGTGGCCAGGACGAACAGCGCCACCGCCAGGTATCCGGCTGCGGGCCGCCGCTCGGCCCGTACCGCCGTTCCCGCCGCCAGCACCCCGCACAGAGCCAGCACCAGCGCCAGGAACGGCCGGTCCGGTACGGCCATGAGGACCGCCAGTACGGCCGGTACCGCACCGGCGATCTCGATCACCGGGGCCACCGGACGGCCCCGCAGCCGGGCCCCGAGCAGCACCGTCGCCGCGGTCACCACCAGCAGCAGGGGCGCCGCCCGGTGGCCCGCCATGCCCCACGACGCCCCGGCCGCGCGGACCAGCACGGTCGCGCACACCACGGCCCCGCCCGCCGCCACCGCCTGTGCGGCCCGCGAAGCCCCGTCCGCTGGCCCGTCGAGCAGTACGGCGACCGCTCCGAGGGCCACCAGCGCCATCGCGAACACCGGGTACGTCGCGGACTCCTCGGCGAGCGACAGGAAGCCCACGCCGACTGCTCCGGCCAGCCCGCACACCAGCACCGTCCACCCCACCGCCTCCGGACCCCGGCGCAGCCGGACCACCGCCACCGCGAGCGTCCCGCACACCAGTGCCGACTGCGCGGCCACGGCGGCCGGGTACGAGAACCCCAGCACCGCGGGGAGCGTGACGAGCCCCGCCCAGCAGACGGCCGAGGCGACGGCCCCCGCCGCACCCCGTACCCCGGGCCGCGGCACCGGCCCGGCCACCCGCACCAGCCCGTCCCACCAGCGGTACGCGGCCCCCAGCAGCGCGGCCGCCGCCAGCAGCGTCACCGGCGCCGCGGCCGTGGCGGACCACGCCGAACCGGTCACGCCCAGCGCGCCCCGGACACCCCCGTCGGGCGCCCCGGCCCACACCCGGCCCAGCTGCGACACCGGGCCCAGCAGCGACAGCCCGGCCAGCGGCGCCGAGACCAGCACCGCCGTTGTGCCCACCGACGCGGCGGCCCAGCCCAGCCCCCGCCCGACCGGCTCCGGCAGCGGCGCGCGCACCGCCGTCAGCAGTGCCGCACCGCACAGCAGGTACACCGGCACCGACCAGCCCCGGTCCATTCCGGCGCAGAGCACCCCGCCCACCGCGGCCACCCCGCACAGCCCGGCGAGCACCCCGCCCGCCACCGCGAGCCCCCGGGGAGCGCGCCACGCCCCGAAGAGGGCGATCGCCGCCCCCGCGAGCAGCAGCGCGGCCGGTTCCACCGCGTCCGGCACCGAACGGGCCGCCACCGACTGCGCCAGCGCCACCAGCAGCCCCCAGAGCCCGGTCGCCCAGGCACCCGCGCAGGCCGTCGTCCGGACCGCGCCGCCCCGGCCGCGCACCGCGATCACGCAGTCCAGCGCCGCCGTCCCCAGCAGCGCCCAGCCGAATCCCGAGGCGCCCGCGCCCGCCGACCACGCCCACAGCACCAGCGGCAGCTGGGCGGTCACCACCGCCAGGGGCAGCGGCAGCCGAAGACGTCCGAGAAGCAGCCCGTACCCGCCCCACAGCACCGCGAGCACCGCCGAGGAAGCCGCGGTGAACCCCACCGCACCGGCCTCCGGCACCGCCACCCGGTGCAGCGCGTAGGCGTCGAGCACCATCAGCAGGCACGCCAGGGCGCCGAGCGACTCCGCGGTCGCGGAGAGCCCGCGGCGCAGCAGCGCGACGGGGGCGGCGAGCGCCGCGAGCGTCACCGCGCCGAGCACCGCCGAACGCCCGGCGATCCCCATGTGCCCCCAGCTCACCAGGGTGAACGCGATGGCCGCGACGGCCAGCAGGAGACCGCCGAGGGTCAGCAGCACGTTCTGCGCGCCGCCCGGGGCGTTCCCGGCGCGGGCGGCGGGGACCGCGAACGGCGCCCGAGGGGGCGGCCCGAACGGGGCGAACTGCGGCGCGGGCGGCGCGGCGGGCGGCGTCAGCACGCTCAGCAGCCAGGCCCGGCGGACCAGCAGGTGGGACCGGCGGGCGTCGAGCCGGGCCAGTTCACGGTCGAGGAGCGCCAATTCCTCGGCGGGCGGCGGCACATGTTCCATGGACGTGAGTGTGGTGTCGGCCACGGTTTCGTACATGCGCTCGGATACTCAGTTCCCCGGCTGAGTATCCGCAGACTGGGCCCATGGACTGGAACCACTACCGCTTCATGAGCACCTGGGACCTGCCGGCCCCGCCCGACACCGTGTACGCGATCCTCGAACGGGCCGACCGGTACCCGCGCTGGTGGCCGCAGTTCCGCGCGGTGGTCACGGCCGACGGGACCACCGGAACCACCCGGATCCGCGCCTTCCTCCCGTACGAACTCGTCGTCACCGTCCGCGAACGCCGCCGCGACCCCGGGGCCCGGGTCGTGGAGGCCGTGCTCGGCGGCGACCTGGTCGGCTGGGCCCGGTGGACGGTGACCGCGCACGGCGGGGGCAGCCGGGCCGTCTACGAGCAGGAGGTCGAGGTGCGCAGGCGGCTGATGCGGCTCCTGGCGGTGCCCGGACGGCCGGTGTTCCGGGCCAACCACGCCCTGATGATGCGCGCCGGACGGCGCGGGCTGCTGGGCAGGCTGGGCGCGGTTTGAACCGGAGCCGCCGGGCCCTGTATGGTTCAACCCGTTCCCGGGCGATTAGCTCAGTGGGAGAGCGCTTCGTTCACACCGAAGAGGTCACTGGTTCGAACCCAGTATCGCCCACACCGGGAGAAGCCGGTCCGTCAGAAGAATCGACGGACCGGCTTCTGCGTGTCCGCGTCCGTGTCCGTTCCGGATCCGGTCACGCGGCGGCGGTCGGGAGCGCCGGGCGCAGCGGCCACGCCGGGTCCACCGTCTCCGCCGTACCGTTCTTCGCGAACCACGCCTGCAGCCCGCGCGCCTGCGCCGCGTGCCAGACCGCCTGGAGGGTGTGCAGCTCCGACGGGCTCAGCCGGTCCAGGCGGGCGGAGAACCGCCGCCCCACCGCCCGTACCAGCTCCAGCGCGGCCGTCGCGTCGGCCTCGGCGTCATGGGCGCCGTCGAGGGCGACGTCGTACAGCGCGCAGAGGTCGGTGAGGGTGCGGCGGCCCTTGCGGTAGCGGTCCAGGTGCTTGTCGAGCACGTACGGATCGAGCACGCACAGAGGGGAGTTCTGCACATACGTCCCCAGCGAGGAGGCGCGGTGGCGCTTCAGCTCGCGGTCCAGCAGGGTCAGGTCGAACGGCGCGTTCATCACGACCAGGGGGCGCCCCGCCGCGCAGTGCTCGGCCAGGGCGCGGGCCACCTCCTCCATCACCGGCGCCGGCCAGCGCCCGTTGTGCTGGAGGTGCTCGTCGGTCAGTCCGTGGATCGCGGTCGCCGCGGGCGGCACCGGCACCCCCGGATTGACCAGCCAGCGGGTGACGCGCATCCGGCCGCCCGCCATGTCCTGGACGACGAGGGCGGCCGAGACGATCCGGTCCCCCTCGACGTCGATGCCCGTCGTCTCGGTGTCGAATGCGGCCAGTGGTCCTTCGTACCAGTACGTCATCCCCGAACTCCTCGCAGCCGAACGGCAGATGGTGCTGTTCCTCCGCCCGGTTCGGTGATACCCGCGCCCTTTGCCTGATACGCCGTTTGCGGACTGTCCGGTGCGGTGACAACACAGGTGCGGGGCGCGGGAGTTGCCCGTCGTCCCGAGATCCGAGAAACCGGTCGCCACAGCCCGGAAGGCACCCGCAGCCATGGCGCTCGCGAAGCCCGAACCGAGCGGGCTGCTGCCCCAGCGGACCGAACCGCTGCGCGGCGCACTCGCCACCACCGCCTGCATGGAGACGCTCCAGGTGGGTTATCTGCACGCGGTCGCGGCGGCGGCGGGGTGCTCCCTGTCGCAGCCCTTCCCCGACAACGGCATCGACTGGCACGTCAGCCACGGAGCCCCCGGCCATGCCGTGGACGACGAAGTGACCATCAAGGTGCAGCTCAAGTGCACCTATCAGATTCCGCCGCGACCGCCGGGACCGACGTTCGCGTTCACACTCGACAACGCCCATCTCGTGAAGCTCGCCAGGACCCCTGTGTCGGTCCACAAGATCCTCGTCGTGATGATCGTGCCGCGCAGTCAGGACGACTGGCTGCGGGCCGGGCACGACCGGCTCGACCTGCGGCACTGCTGCTACTGGACCAACCTGGCCGGTCACCCGGTGACCGGGCGGCGGCGGACCACCGTGCGCGTCCCGACCTCGCGGATCTTCGACGACCGGGCGCTCTGCGGGATCATGGCCCGCGTAGGGGCGGGAGGGAGGCCCTGATGCACCGGCCGACGGACGGGAACCGCGCGGTACCCCCGGTGGGCGTCCCCGACCCCGCCGGGGTCGACCCGGCCGTCCTGGGCGCCCTGCTCGGCCGGCACGGCTGGCTGCGCCGGGGCGGCACCCCGGGACGTTACGGCCGCTGGACCCCGCCGGGCCCCACCGGGAGCGCGGCGAGCCTCCTGGTCCCCGACACCACCGCCTTCCCCGACAGCGAGGACCTCCTCGCCGAGGCGCTCACCGCGCTCGCCCGCGGTGCGCTGCCCTTTGCCCGCGAGATCCTGCTCTCCCTCGCCGTGCCCAGCGACGAGATCCGCTGGTGGCGGGAGGCCCCCGAACCGGTCGCGGGCGCGACGGCCTGGACCGGCGCGGAACGGCTGCACACCGCCGCCCGGCAGATCCTGCTCGCCGGGGCCCTCGCCGTGCGTTCCACCACCGGCTACCACGGCGCCCGCCACCGTCGCCGGGCGCGGGCGGCGCTCGACGGCGTGCTGGTCGAGCCCGCGCCCGGCGGCCGCGAGCTCGCCGCCTTCGTCCCGGTCGCCTCCGGGCGGGCCGTCGCCGTCCGGCTCCACCGGGCCCTGCACGCCACCCGCGAGGCCGTGGACTACCAGCGCGCCACCGGCGGCTTCGAAGCCTTCGACACGGCCGTCGCGGCGGGCGTCAGCCGGGAGCTGACCCAGGCCCTCGTCGCCCTCGTACGGGGCTCGGAGGGGGCGGGCATCGCCCTGGACTGGGCGCCCGCCGCCGGACCGCCCGGGGGCTGCCCGGCCCGCCCCGAGCCGGTGGAGTTCTCCCCGGGCGACCTGCCCGCCCTGCGCCGGGCGGGCGCCCGCTACCTCAGGGACGAGCCGCCCGAGACCGTCCGCGTCACCGGCGCCGTCGTCCGGCTGCGGCGGGCGGCGCCGGGCGGCCCCGGGATCGTCCGGCTGCGGGTGCTGGCGGGCGCCGAGGTGCCGCACGTACGGCTGGAACTGGACGAGGAGGCGTACCGGATCGCCGGCCACGCCCACCTGGTGGGGCTGCCGATCCGGGTGGAGGGGAGGCTGGAGAGCCACGACGGGTTCCGCCGGCTGACCCGGACCGCGCAGGTCGTGCCCGTACGGGTCGACGACGCGGAGCGGGACCGGCTGATGAAGTCCCTCCACGAGAACCTCGACTGCTTCGAGGAGGCCTGCGGCGGCGAATGACGGGGGCGGCCCCGGCCCTTTTCGCACGGGAGGCCGTCGGCTCGGTACGATTCCCCTGGCACGCGCTAGAGGAATGCGGGTGCGCCCCCTGAGTCAGGAGAGACCGGTGTCAGACGTCCGTGTGACCATCCAACGCGATTCCGAGCGGGAAGAGCGCGTGGTGACGACGGGCACTACGGCAGCCGAGCTCTTCGCCGGCGAGCGCACCGTCGTCGCCGCCCGGGTCGCCGGTGAGCTGAAGGACCTCGCGTACGCCGTCGCCGACGGCGAGGTCGTCGAGCCCGTGGAGATCTCCTCCGAGGACGGTCTGAACATCCTGCGGCACTCCACCGCCCATGTGATGGCGCAGGCCGTGCAGCAGCTCTTCCCCGAGGCCAAGCTGGGCATCGGCCCGCCGGTCAAGGACGGCTTCTACTACGACTTCGACGTCGAGAAGCCGTTCACGCCCGAGGATCTCAAGGCCATCGAGAAGAAGATGCAGGAGATCCAGAAGCGCGGCCAGCGTTTCTCCCGCCGGGTCGTCTCGGACGAGGACGCCCGCGAGGAGCTGGCCGCCGAGCCGTACAAGCTGGAGCTCATCGGGATCAAGGGCTCCGCCTCCTCGGACGACGGCGCGGACGTCGAGGTGGGCGGCGGCGAGCTGACCATCTACGACAACCTCGACCCGAAGACCGGCGAGCTGTGCTGGAAGGACCTCTGCCGGGGTCCGCACCTGCCGACCACCCGGTTCATCCCGGCGTTCAAGCTGATGCGCAACGCCGCGGCGTACTGGCGCGGCAGCGAGAAGAACCCGATGCTCCAGCGCATCTACGGCACCGCCTGGCCCACCAAGGAAGAGCTGAAGGCGCACCTGGAGTTCCTGGAGGAGGCCGCCAAGCGCGACCACCGCAAGCTCGGCAACGAGCTGGACCTCTTCTCCTTCCCCGACGAGATCGGCCCCGGCCTCGCGGTCTTCCACCCCAAGGGCGGCATCATCCGCCGCGCCATGGAGGACTACTCGCGCCGCCGCCACGAGGAGGAGGGCTACGAGTTCGTCTACTCCCCGCACGCCACCAAGGGCAAGCTCTTCGAGAAGTCCGGCCACCTGGACTGGTACGCGGACGGCATGTACCCCCCCATGCAGCTCGACGACGGGGTGGACTACTACCTCAAGCCGATGAACTGCCCGATGCACAACCTGATCTTCGACGCGCGCGGCCGCTCCTACCGTGAACTCCCGCTGCGCCTCTTCGAGTTCGGCACGGTGTACCGGTACGAGAAGTCCGGCGTGGTGCACGGCCTGACCCGCTCGCGCGGCTTCACGCAGGACGACGCGCACATCTACTGCACCAAGGAGCAGATGGCCGAGGAGCTCGACCGGACGCTCACCTTCGTCCTCAACCTGCTCCGCGACTACGGTCTGACCGACTTCTACCTGGAGCTCTCCACCAAGGACCCGGAGAAGTTCGTCGGCTCCGACGAGATCTGGGAGGAGGCCACCGAGACGCTGCGCCAGGTCGCCGAGAAGCAGGGTCTGCCGCTGGTCCCGGACCCGGGCGGCGCCGCCTTCTACGGCCCGAAGATCTCGGTCCAGTGCAAGGACGCCATCGGCCGCACCTGGCAGATGTCGACCGTGCAGCTCGACTTCAACCTGCCGGAGCGCTTCGACCTGGAGTACACCGGCCCGGACGGCACCAAGCAGCGCCCGGTCATGATCCACCGCGCCCTGTTCGGTTCCATCGAGCGCTTCTTCGCGGTGCTGCTGGAGCACTACGCGGGCGCCTTCCCGGTCTGGCTGGCCCCGGTCCAGGCGGTCGGCATCCCGATCGGCGACGCGCACGTCCCGTACCTCCAGGAGTTCGCGGCCAAGGCCCGCAAGCAGGGGCTGCGGGTCGAGGTGGACGCCTCCTCCGACCGGATGCAGAAGAAGATCCGCAACCAGCAGAAGGCCAAGGTGCCCTTCATGATCATCGCGGGTGACGAGGACATGGCCAACGGCGCCGTCTCCTTCCGTTACCGCGACGGGTCGCAGGAGAACGGCATCCCGGTCGAGGACGCCATCGCCAAGATCCGCAAGGCCGTGGAGGACCGCGTCCAGGTCTGAGCCGCCGACGGACACGAGGCCCCCGGAGCGCTACCCGCCCTCCGGGGGCCTCGTCTCGTCCTCCCGCCGGAACACCTGCATCAGCCACGACGAGAACGAACCCGTCACCGCCCCGAGCAGCGCCAGCCCGCAGAGCATCAGCCCCGACGCCACGGTCCGGCCGCCCGCCGTGACCGGCACCGCGTCCCCGTACCCCACGGTCGTCAGCGTCTCGCAGGCCCACCAGACGGCGTCCCCGAAGGTGTGGATCGAGGTCCCGGGAGCCCGGTGCTCCAGGTGGTAGACGGTCAGCGCGGCGGAGAAGCCGAGCAGCAGGGCGGCCGTCCCCGCGTAGCCGATCACCCGGGCGTACAGGCTCAGGCGCGGTTTCTCCCGGCCCTGCTGGACCACCGTGTAGATGTGGATCAGACGCAGCGGCCGCAGCAGCGGAAGCAGCAGCACCAGGGTGTCCAGCCAGTGCACCCGGACGAAACGGTGCCCGAGACCGCTGAACCGCAGCCGTACCGCGTAGTCCGCCGCGAAGACCAACCAGCAGGCCCCGACCAGGGCGAGGCCGAGATTCCGCACGGCCCTCAGGTCCTCGGGCGCGAGGACATGGATCGCGTAGCCGAGCAGGAAGAGCAGCGAGATGCCGAAGAGCGGCACCTCGGTGCGCTGCTCCCAGCGCCGGAGACGGGGCGGGGCGGAGTCGGCGGGCGGGGCGCTCATCGCCTCAGCATCGCCTCGCGACGGTGGGTGCGCCCCCGACGACACGCGCCCGGGGAGCGAAGCAATATGCTGATCCGCATGACGAGTGAGCCGGAACAGCAGATCGGAGTGGGGACGCCCGACGCGTTCCAGCGCCTGTGGACGCCCCACCGGATGGCGTACATCCAGGGGGAGAACAAGCCGACCGGCCCGGAGGCCGGCGACGGCTGTCCGTTCTGCGGCATCCCGTCGAGTTCGGACGAGGACGGGCTCGTCGTCGCCCGCGGGACGTACGTCTACGCGGTGCTGAACCTCTACCCGTACAACGGCGGTCACCTGATGGTGGTGCCCTACCGGCACGTGGCCGACTACACGGAGCTGGACGGGCCGGAGACCATGGAGCTGGCCGACTTCACCAAGCGGGCCATGGTGGCGCTGCGCGCGGCCTCCGGGGCGCACGGATTCAACATCGGCATGAACCAGGGCGCGGTCGCGGGCGCGGGCATCGCGGCCCATCTGCACCAGCACCTGGTGCCGCGCTGGGGCGGGGACACCAACTTCATGCCCGTCGTCGGGCACACGAAGGTGCTGCCGCAGCTGCTCGCCGACACGCGCAAGATGCTGGCCGACGCCTGGCCGGTCGACTGACGGGACCGGTGCGGGAAAGCCCGAAGGCCGCCCCCGGAGACGGGGACGGCCTTCGGGCTCTCTCGTGCCTGCTACGCGTCGTACAGGTCGGCCTTGCGCGGGCTCGGGTCCTGCACCGCGCCGCTCAGCACCATCGAGCGGTTGTTGAAGCGCTCGGTGTCGACACCGTTCTCCGAGAGGACCCGCAGCGCGGCGTTGTGCACGGCGCGCAGTACGGGCGTCGCGGCGCGCATCGCGTCGTCCGCCATGAAGCGGTGGCGCCACGGCTGCTCGGCCCAGGCGTGCCGCAGGCCGAAGGGCTCGGGCAGGGCGATCTTCCCGCCCAGGTAGTCCAGCAGCGGCGGGTACCAGGTGAGCGGGGCGCGCAGGGCGAGGCGGACCACCTCGCTGGACTCCACCAGCGGCAGCTTGATGTCCCGGGTCTCCCAGAAGCGCACCGTCTTGTTGACCGTCTTGGACGGGGCCGAGGGCTTGCTGGTGAAGAGGGAGTGGACCGGGCCGAGCGCGTGTCCGGTCACCTCGATGCGCAGCGTCTCGTGGAGCACCGTGACCGTGATCATCATGGTGATGATCAACTGCCCGTCCCAGAGGACGAACTGGACGCCCAGGTAGTGCCGGTTGCCGCCGCCGAACTGCTGGTGGTTGCAGATCCGCTGTATCTCGTGCGGCTTGACCTGGAAGGTGGCGACGTCCTCACCGGCCGGCCGGGAGACCGAGTCCGCGTTCTCACCGACGGGAGAGACGATCCAGTGGGTGACCGACGGTTTGGGGAACCCCCCGGTGTTCAGCGGGCCGCGCTCCAGCATCTTGAGCTGGTCGTGGATCGCCCGGATCACGTCCCAGCTGCGGAACTGGTGGAACTCCTTGCCCGGCTCCTTGGAGACGAGCTCCTCGGCCAGCTGCCAGCTCCCCCAGCGGGTCCCCATGCCGAGGATGCCCTTGGGGCCCGCGTAGAAGACCGAGTTGGAGTGCTGCTCGGCGGTGAGCTTCTCCAGGCCCTGGCGGAGCGCCTCGCGGGAGGTCTCGCTGGGGTTCTTCGGCACGGCCTCGGGGATCTTGGCGGTGATGCCGCCGCCGGAGAGCAGCCCCTCCCAGCGGGCCCGCATGTCCTTGGCGGACGCCTCGGCCACCTGCTTGGCGAGATACCAGCCGACGACCGGGGCGACGATGGCCAGCAGGACGTAGATCGCCAGGAAGTTGTGGAGATCCACGTTGACCACCGCGATCAGCGCCACGATCCCGATGATCGGGAGCAGGGCGTTGCCCAGCGCGGAGAGCACCTTGTCCGAGGTCTTGGCGAGGGAGTCGCGCAGCCGGAACGCGATGATCCACATCAGCATGCCGGGGAGGAAGAGAAAGCCGAACACGGCGGTGATGACGGTGAGTTTGGTGTCGCGGCTCTTGCGGAGGCGGGACGCGGACAGACAGTGCTCGACGACGGTCTGCGGATCGGTCCCGAAGGACTGGATGAGGGCCTTGCGGGCGCCGCCCAGCATCCGCTCCTGAACGGCACGGGAGAACGCCTCACCGAAATTCGGCTTGAAGTAGTCGGACTTGAAGAGCTTGGAACGGCCCACCTTGACTTCGGACTTGTGCCACTCGTTGTTGGCGTCAAGGATCTTCTCCACCGGGCTGTCCCGGTAGGCCGCCGAGGCGAGGGCATTCGTCACCACTGCCTGCCCGCCCGATCCCTGGAGCGGGATCTGCGCTCCGGGAGAGAAATCGAATCCGTCGCTGGCCACTGTCGCCCCCACTCGCCGCCGAGGAACTGCTCCTGCGGCTGTTTCCCAACTGCCGTGCTCGGCACACTTTCTGAGCTGGGACCACAGAGTATCGTCCGGATCCCCGCGCCGTCCGCCCCGTGGACAAAGGCGGACGGCGCGCCGGTTCAGTTGTCGCCAGGGGCGCCCGCCCGCTGGTCCCGGAGGCGTTCGGCGAGGTGCGGGGGCATCGGTTCGTGCCGGGCGTACGCCCGGTCGAACCGGCCGGCGCCATGGGTGAGGGCCCGCAGGTCGACCGCGTACCGGTCGATCTCCAGCTCGGGCACCTCGGCCCGCACCAGGGTCCGGCCCGGGCCGGACTGCTCGGTGCCGACCACCCGGCCGCGCCGCCCGGACAGGTCGCTCATCACCGGCCCCACGTAGTCGTCCGGGACCAGGACCGTGACCTCGGCGACCGGTTCGAGCAGCTGGACACGGGCCGCGGCGGCCGCCTCGCGCAGCGCCAGCGCGCCCGCGGTCTGGAAGGCGGCGTCGGAGGAGTCCACCGAGTGGGCCTTGCCGTCCCGCAGCGTGATCCGTACGTCGACGAGCGGGTGGCCGCTCGCCACCCCGCGGGCGGCCTGGGCGCGCACCCCCTTCTCGACGGACTGGACGAACGGTCGGGGCACCGCGCCGCCCACCACCCGGTTCACGAACTCGATGCCCGAGCCCGGGGGCAGCGGCTCCACCTCGATCTCGCAGATGGCGTACTGGCCGTGGCCGCCGGACTGCTTGACATGGCGGCCGCGCCCGGCCGACGGGGCGGCGAAGGTCTCGCGGAGCGCCACCCGGTGCGGCACGGCGTCGACCTGGACCCCGTAGCGGTTGCGCAGCCGGTCCAGCGCCACGTCCTGGTGGGCCTCGCCGAGGCACCACAGGACCACCTGGTGGGTGTCCTGGTTCTGCTCCAGGCGCATGGTCGGGTCCTCGGCGACCAGCCGGGCGAGCCCCTGGGACAGCTTGTCCTCGTCCGCCTTGCCGTGGGCCTCCACGGCGAGCGGCAGCAACGGGTCCGGCACGGTCCAGGGCTCCAGCAGCAGCGGCAGGTCCCGGTCGGACAGGGTGTCCCCGGTCTCGGCGCCGCCGAGCCGGGCGACCCCGGCCAGATCGCCCGCCACGCACACCTCGCGGGGGCGCTGCTGCTTGCCGAAGGGGGAGGAGAGGGCGCCGACCCGCACCTCCGCCTCGTGGAAGGGGAGGGGCGCGTTCCCCGGACCGGTGAGACCGCGGCCGAGCACATGGACGGTCTCGTCGGCGCGGAGCGTGCCGGAGAAGACCCGGACGAGCGACATCCGGCCGACGTACGGATCGGTGGCCGTCTTGACGACCTCGGCGACCAGCGGCCCGTCCGGATCGCAGACCAGGTCCGGCCTCGCGGCCCCGTGCAGCGGGGTGATCCCGGGGAGCGGCCGCTCCGGCGGGGCCGGGAGGCCGCCGGTGATCAGCTCCAGCAGCTCCACCGTGCCGACGCCCTGGCGGGCCCCGTCGCCGGCCGGGGCCGCGGCGAGCACCGGGTGGAAGGTGCCCCGGGCCACGGCGCGCTCCAGGTCGCCGAGGAGCGTGGCGACGTCCACCGGGGCCCCGCCGAGGTAGCGGTCCATCAGGGTCTCGTCCTCGCTCTCCGCGATGATCCCCTCGATGAGCCGGTCGCGGGCCTCCCGCAGCGCGTCCCGGCGGGCCTCCTCGGGCGGGTGCTCCAGACGCTCGCCCGAGGAGTAGTCGAGGAACCGTTCGGTGAGGAGCCCGGTGAGCCCGGTGAGCGGGGCGTGCCCGTCGGCCCCCTCGGGACCGTGGACGGGCAGATAGAGCGGCAGCACCGCGTCGGGGTCGTCGCCGCCGAAGACCTCCCCGCAGAGCCGGGTCATCGCGTCGAACGGGGTCCGCGCCATGTCGAGGTGGGTGACGACGACGGCGCGCGGCATCCCGACCGCGGCGCACTCCTCCCACGCGGCGCGGGCGGTGTCCTCCACCGCCTGGGCCTCCTGGGCGGCCGACACGACGAACAGGGCCGCGTCCGCCGCCCGCAGGCCCGCCCGCAGCTCCCCGACGAAATCGGCGTACCCGGGGGTGTCCAGCAGATTGATCCGGTACCCGCCCCACTCGACGGGGACCAGGGAGAGCTGTACGGAGCGCTGCCTGCGGTGCTCGATCTCGTCGTAGTCGGAGACGGTGGCGCCGTCCTCGACCCGGCCGGCCCGGTTGACCGCGCCGGCGGTCTGCGCGAGGGCCTCGACGAGGGTGGTCTTGCCCGAGCCGCTGGGGCCGACCAGCACCACGTTCCGTACGGACGAGGGCCGGCCGGCCGTCGTCGCCCTGCCGGCGGCCCCGGTGTGCGGGTGTCCTTTGTCGCCCATGATGCGTACCTCCCGGCTGATGGCGCGGAGCGGGGGAAGATCCGATGCGGGAAAGGGGCCGTGCGCGGTTCCGCCGCGGCGGCCGGACGCGACCCGCGGTAATTCGAGCTTTCCACTCGGACCGGTACGCGTCCATCCAAAGCACCCCGCGGCGCGCGGCCGGGTGCCCGGAGGGTGGAGTCCGGCGGGCGTGACTACGATGGGCCAGCCGGTGGCCGTAGGGGCCGCTCGGCCCACCGACCCTCGGGAAGGCCATGCTGAACAAGTACGCGCGTGCATTTTTTACGCGTGTCCTCACACCGTTCGCCGCACTGCTGCTCCGCCTCGGCGTGAGCCCCGACGCGGTCACTCTGATCGGCACGGCCGGGGTGATGGCAGGTGCGCTGGTCTTCTTCCCCATGGGGGAGTTCTTCTGGGGCACGATCGTCATCACGATCTTCGTCTTCTCCGACCTCGTCGACGGCAACATGGCCCGGCAGGCCGGGATCTCCAGCCGCTGGGGCGCCTTCCTGGACTCGACGCTCGACCGGGTCGCCGACGGCGCGATCTTCGGCGGGTTCGCGCTCTGGTACGCGGGCAACGGCGACGACAACACCCTCTGCGCCGTCGCGATCTTCTGCCTGGCCAGCGGCCAGGTGGTCTCGTACACCAAGGCGCGCGGCGAGTCGATCGGGCTGCCGGTCGCGGTCAACGGTCTCGTCGAGCGTGCCGAGCGGCTGGTGATCTCACTGGTCGCGGCAGGGCTCGCCGGTCTCCACGCGTTCGGCGTCCCGGGCGTCCAGGTGCTGCTCCCGATCGCGCTGTGGATCGTCGCCGTGGGCAGCCTGATCACGCTCGTGCAGCGGGTCGTCACCGTACGCCGTGAGGCCGCCGAGGCCGATGCCGCCGACGCGGCCGCGGCCGCCGCCCCGGGGAGCGGGACCGCCCGGTGAGCGACGATCCGGGCCACAGGCGCTCCGGCCTGCGCGACCGGCTGACCGACGGGCTCTACGGGCTCGGCTGGACGGCCGTCAAGAAGCTCCCCGAACCGGCCGCCCGCACCCTCTTCCGCACCCTCGCCGACCAGGTCTGGAAGCGGCGCGGCAAGGGCGTGCTGCGGCTGGAGTCCAACCTCGCCCGGGTCGTTCCCGACGCGTCCCCGGCCCGGCTGGCCGAGCTCTCCCGCGCCGGAATGCGCTCGTACATGCGCTACTGGATGGAGTCCTTCCGGCTGCCCACCTGGAGCCCGGAACGGATCAAGGCATCCATCGACGTGACCGGCGCGCACCGGCTCACCGACGGCCTCGACGCCGGGCGCGGCGTCGTCCTCGCCCTGCCCCACCTGGCCAACTGGGACCTGGCGGGCGCCTGGGTCACCACCGACCTCAGGGTGCCGTTCACCACCGTCGCCGAGCGCCTGAAGCCCGAGACGCTGTACGACCGCTTCGTCGCCTACCGCGAGGGCCTCGGCATGGAGGTCCTGCCGCACAGCGGCGGCGCCGCCTTCGGCACCCTGGCCCGGCGGCTGCGCGCGGGCGGGCTGGTCTGCCTGGTCGCCGACCGCGACCTGTCCGCCTCCGGCGTCGAGGTGACGTTCTTCGGCGACACCGCGCGGATGCCCGCCGGACCCGCGCTGCTGGCCCAGCAGACCGGCGCGCTGCTGCTCCCCGTGACCCTCGGCTACGACGGCACGCCGGTGATGAGGGCCCGCATCCACGAGCCGGTCGAGGTGCCGGACTCAGGCACCCGCGCCGAGAAGATGTCCTCGATGACACAGGCGCTGGCCGATGCCTTCGCCGTCGGAATCGCCGACCATCCGGAGGACTGGCACATGCTGCAACGGCTCTGGCTCGCCGATCTGGAGACCCGGGAGGACCCGAGGTGAAGATCGGCATCGTCTGCCCGTACTCCTGGGACGTACCGGGCGGCGTGCAGTTCCACATCCGCGACCTCGCCGAGCACCTGATCCGGCTGGGGCACCGGGTCTCCGTCCTCGCCCCCGCCGACGACGAGACCCCGCTGCCGCCGTACGTGGTGTCGGCGGGCCGCGCCGTGCCCGTCCCGTACAACGGCTCGGTGGCCCGGCTGAACTTCGGCTTCCTGTCGGCGGCCCGGGTGCGCCGCTGGCTGCACGACGGCACCTTCGACGTGATCCACATCCACGAGCCGACCTCGCCCTCGCTCGGGCTGCTCGCCTGCTGGGCCGCCCAGGGGCCGATCGTCGCCACGTTCCACACCTCCAACCCGCGCTCCCGGGCCATGATCGCGGCGTACCCGATCCTCCAGCCCGCCCTGGAGAAGATCAGCGCGCGCATCGCGGTGAGCGAGTACGCCCGCCGCACCCTGGTCGAGCACCTGGGCGGCGACGCGGTGGTCATCCCGAACGGGGTCGACGTCGACTTCTTCGCCGGCGCCGAGCCCCGGGCCGAGTGGCAGGGCGGCACGATCGGCTTCATCGGCCGGATCGACGAGCCCCGCAAGGGCCTGCCCGTCCTGATGCGGGCGCTGCCCGCGATCCTCGCCGCCCGCCCGGAGACCCGGCTGCTGGTCGCGGGCCGGGGGGACGAGGAGGAGGCGGTCGCCTCGCTGCCGCGGGAGATGCGCGAGCGGGTCGAGTTCCTCGGCATGGTGAGCGACGAGGACAAGGCACGGCTGCTGCGCAGCGTCGACGTGTACGTCGCGCCCAACACCGGCGGCGAGAGCTTCGGGATCATCCTGGTCGAGGCGATGTCGGCCGGGGCACCGGTCCTCGCCAGCGACCTGGACGCCTTCGCACAGGTGCTGGACCAGGGCGCGGCCGGCGAACTGTTCGCCAACGAGGACGCGGACGCGCTGGCCGCCGCCGCGCTCCGGCTGCTCGGCGACGAGGAGCGGCGCGCCGGACTGAGCGCACGGGGCGCCGCGCACGTACGGCGGTTCGACTGGTCGACGGTGGGCGCGGACATCCTGGCGGTCTACGAGACGGTGACGGACGGGGCGGCCTCGGTGGCGGCCGACGAACGCACCGGCCTGCGCGCCCGCCTCGGCCTGACGCGCGAGTAGGAGCCGGCCGGGGCCCGGGGCCGCACCGGCACGCCGCCCTCGCCCCGGCGGTAGCCTTGCCGCCCGTGATCGAAACCCTCTTCTGGATCGTGGTCGCGGTCGTCGCGACCGGCATGTACCTCAGCTGGACGGCCGGCCGGCTGGACCGCCTGCACACCCGGATCGACGCCGCCCGGGCCGCCCTCGACGCCCAGCTCCTGCGCCGCGCCTCGGTGACCCAGGAGCTCGCCACGTCCGGCGTCCTCGACCCGGCCGCCTCCATCGTCCTGTACGAGGCCGCGCACGCGGCCCGCCAGGCTGAGGGGGAGCAGCGCGAGGTGGCGGAGAGCGAACTGAGCGCCGCGCTGCGGGCGGTCTTCGGTGAACCGGAGCAGGTGGAGGCCGTCAAGGAGATCCCCGGCGGCGAGGAGACGGCGCTCGAACTGGCCGCCGCCGCCCGCCGCGTCCCGATGGCCCGGCGGTTCCACAACGACGCGGTGCGCGCGGCCCGCGCCCTGCGCCGCCACCGCAAGGTGCGGTGGTTCCGGCTGGCCGGCCACGCGCCCTTCCCCCTGGCCTTCGAGATGGACGACGAACCCCCGGCGGCCCTGGCGGACCGCCCCGGCAGCTGACCGGACGGCCACTTCCCGCGTGACCGGGGCCACATCGCCACCCGTACGCGGCCAAAACGATCCACCGGCCCACTATTGGCCCTTGCAGTGGACTGTTCCCGGAGCGTTTGCTCGGTACCGCACCAACCCGTGCGTTTCGGCAACTTTTCTCCCAGTGAGGTCGACCCATGTCCACGCTTCCCGCCACCCCGCAGTCCGCCGACTCCCCGGCCACCGGCACCGCCCGCGTCAAGCGCGGCATGGCCGAGCAGCTCAAGGGCGGCGTGATCATGGACGTCGTCGATGCCGAGCAGGCGAAGATCGCCGAGGACGCGGGCGCGGTGGCCGTCATGGCCCTGGAGCGGGTGCCGGCCGACATCCGCAAGGACGGCGGCGTGGCCCGGATGTCGGACCCGAACATGATCGAGGAGATCATCGGGGCCGTCTCCATCCCGGTCATGGCGAAGTCCCGTATCGGCCACTTCGTCGAGGCCCAGGTGCTCCAGTCCCTCGGCGTCGACTACATCGACGAGTCCGAGGTCCTCACCCCGGCCGACGAGATCAACCACAGCGACAAGTTCGCCTTCACCACCCCGTTCGTCTGCGGCGCCACCAACCTGGGCGAGGCCCTGCGCCGGATCGCCGAGGGCGCGGCCATGATCCGCTCGAAGGGCGAGGCGGGCACCGGCAACGTCGTCGAGGCCGTCCGCCACCTGCGGCAGATCAAGAACGAGATCGCCCGCCTGCGCGGCTACGACAACAACGAGCTGTACGCCGCCGCCAAGGAGCTGCGCGCCCCGTACGAGCTGGTCAAGGAGGTCGCCGAGCTCGGCAAGCTGCCCGTCGTGCTCTTCTCCGCGGGCGGTGTCGCCACCCCGGCCGACGCCGCGCTGATGCGCCAGCTCGGCGCCGAGGGCGTCTTCGTCGGCTCCGGCATCTTCAAGTCCGGCGACCCCGCCAAGCGCGCCGCCGCGATCGTGAAGGCCACCACCTTCTACGACGACCCGAAGATCATCGCGGACGCCTCCCGGAACCTGGGCGAGGCCATGGTCGGCATCAACTGCGACACCCTGCCCGAGGCCGAGCGCTACGCGAACCGTGGCTGGTAAGCACCGATGAGCGACACCCCTGTGATCGGCGTCCTGGCACTCCAGGGCGACGTACGGGAACACCTGATCGCCCTGGCCTCGGCGGACGCCCTGGCCAGGCCGGTCCGGCGTCCCGAGGAACTCGCCGAGGTGGACGGCCTGGTCATCCCCGGCGGCGAGTCCACCACGATGTCCAAGCTGGCCTCCCTCTTCGGCATGCTGGAACCGCTGCGCGACCGGGTCCGGGACGGGATGCCCGTCTACGGCACCTGCGCCGGGATGATCCTGCTCGCCGACAAGATCCTCGACCCGCGTGCGGGCCAGGAGACGGTCGGCGGGATCGACATGATCGTGCGCCGCAACGCCTTCGGACGGCAGAACGAGTCCTTCGAGGCGGCCGTCGAGGTCGCCGGGATCGAGGGCGGCCCCGTGGAGGGCGTCTTCATCCGCGCCCCCTGGGTGGAGTCGGTCGGCGCACGGGCCCGGGTGGTCGCCGAGCACGGCGGCCATATCGTCGCGGTACGTCAGGGAAACGCCCTGGCGACGTCCTTCCACCCGGAATTGACCGGGGACCACCGTGTTCACGCGCTGTTCGTGGACATGGTGCGCGCAGTCGGCTGACTCGATCCCGGTAGGATCTCTCGGGTTCGAATCGTTTTGGGTGACGCGAAGGAGAAGGCAGATGTCCGGCCACTCTAAATGGGCTACGACGAAGCACAAGAAGGCCGTGATTGACGCCAAGCGCGGCAAGCTCTTCGCGAAGCTGATCAAGAACATCGAGGTGGCGGCCCGTACCGGTGGCGCCGACCCCGATGGAAACCCGACCCTTGTGGACGCGATCCAGAAGGCGAAGAAGAGTTCCGTCCCGAACAAGAACATCGACTCCGCGGTCAAGCGCGGTGCCGGTCTCGAAGCGGGCGGCGTCGACTACCAGACGATCATGTACGAGGGTTACGGCCCGAACGGTGTCGCGGTGCTCATCGAGTGCCTCACCGACAACCGCAACCGCGCCGCTTCCGACGTACGTGTGGCGATGACCCGCAACGGCGGTTCGATGGCCGACCCCGGGTCGGTCTCGTACCTCTTCAACCGCAAGGGCGTCGTGATCGTCCCCAAGGGCGAGCTGTCCGAGGACGACGTCCTCGGCGCGGTCCTCGACGCGGGCGCCGAGGAGGTCAACGACCTCGGTGACACGTACGAGGTCGTCAGCGAGGCCACCGACATGGTCGCGGTCCGTACCGCGCTCCAGGAGGCCGGCATCGACTACGACTCCGCCGAGGCCAACTTCCTGCCCACCATGCAGGTCGAGCTGGACGAGGAAGGCGCGCGCAAGATCTTCAAGCTGATCGACGCTCTGGAGGACAGCGACGACGTGCAGAACGTCTTCGCCAACTTCGACGTCTCGGACGAAGTCATGGAGAAGGTCGAGGCATAGGCCGAGCTCGGCACAGCCTCTACGCGCGGGCCGACGGGGACACACCCCCGTCGGCCCGTCGCATTGTCAGTGCCGGCCGATAGCCTGCGGGAACACTTGACCGACCGGTACGGAGGGGGTGCCCCATGAGGGTGCTGGGCGTGGACCCGGGGCTGACCCGGTGCGGTGTCGGCGTCGTCGAGGGCGTCGCCGGCCGCCCGCTGACGATGCGCGGCGTGGGCGTCGTACGGACCCCGCCCGACGCGGAGCTCGGCCACCGGCTGGTCGCCATCGAGCGCGGCATAGAGGAATGGCTCGACGAGCACCGGCCCGAATACGTCGCCGTGGAGCGGGTCTTCAGCCAGCACAACGTCCGCACGGTCATGGGCACCGCCCAGGCCAGCGCGGTCGCCATGCTCTGCGCCTCGCGCCGCGGCATCCCCGTGGCGCTGCACACCCCCAGCGAGGTGAAGGCCGCCGTCACCGGCACCGGCCGCGCCGACAAGGCACAGGTCGGCGCCATGGTCACCCGGCTGCTCCGGCTCGACGCCCCGCCGAAACCGGCCGACGCGGCCGACGCCCTCGCGCTCGCCATCTGCCACATCTGGCGCGCCCCCGCCGTCAACCGCCTCCAGCAGGCGCACGCGGCCGCCGCCGCGGCCCGCGCCCCCCGCACCCCGGCGGTCCGTCCCGCCGCAGCTCCCGCCCGGAAGGTCTCCCGATGATCGCCTTCGTCAGCGGCCCGGTGGCCGCCCTCGCCCCGACCACGGCCGTGATCGAGGTCGGCGGCATCGGCATGGCCGTCCAGTGCACGCCGAACACCCTCGCGGCGCTCCGGATCGGCCAGGACGCCCGGCTCGCCACCTCGCTCGTCGTACGGGAGGACTCGCTCACCCTCTACGGCTTCGCCGACGACGACGAGCGGCAGGTCTTCGAGCTGCTCCAGACCGCCAGCGGGGTCGGGCCGCGGCTCGCCCAGGCGATGCTCGCCACCCACAGCCCGGACGCGCTGCGCACCGCGGTCGCCACCGGCGACGAGAAGGCGCTCACCGCCGTCTCCGGCATCGGCAAGAAGGGCGCCCAGAAACTCCTCCTCGAACTGAAGGACAGACTCGGCGAGCCGGTCGGCGCCCACATCGGCCGCCAGGGCATCGGCACCGCCGTCACCTCCTCCTGGCGCGACCAGCTCCAGGCCGCCCTGATCGGCCTCGGCTACGCCACCCGCGAGGCGGACGAAGCGGTCGCCGCCGTCACGCCGCAGGCCGAGGCGGCCATCGCCGAGGGCGGTCAGGCTCCCGTGCCGCAGCTGCTCCGCGCCGCACTCCAGACCCTCAACCGCGCGCGCTGACCCCAGCGCGCCACCCCGACGCCGGGCCGGGCACCGCACGGCACCGAGACATCCGAGGCGGGACAGACCGAATGAACTGGGACGAGACCGGACCCGACACCGACGAGCGGCTCGACGAGCGCCTCGTCCGGGCCGACGCGGACGGCGAGGACACCGCCGTGGAGGCCGCCCTGCGTCCGAAGGACCTGGACGAGTTCGTCGGCCAGGAGAAGGTGCGCGAGCAGCTCGACCTGGTCCTCAAGGCGGCCAGGGCCCGCGGCGCCACCGCCGACCACGTCCTGCTCTCCGGCGCCCCCGGCCTCGGCAAGACCACCCTCTCCATGATCATCGCGGCCGAGATGGGCGCCCCCATCCGGATCACCTCCGGCCCCGCCATCCAGCACGCGGGCGACCTCGCCGCGATCCTCTCCTCCCTCCAGGAGGGGGAAGTCCTCTTCCTCGACGAGATCCACCGCATGTCGCGGCCGGCCGAGGAGATGCTCTACATGGCGATGGAGGACTTCCGGGTCGACGTCATCGTCGGCAAGGGCCCCGGCGCCACCGCCATCCCGCTGGAACTTCCCCCGTTCACCCTGGTCGGCGCCACCACGCGCGCGGGCCTGCTCCCGCCCCCGCTGCGCGACCGCTTCGGCTTCACCGGCCACATGGAGTTCTACGCCCCCGCCGAGCTGGAGCGCGTCGTCCACCGCTCCGCCCGCCTCCTCGACGTCGAGATAGACGCGGACGGCGCCGCCGAGATCGCCGGCCGGTCCCGGGGCACCCCCCGTATCGCCAACCGACTGCTGCGCCGCGTCCGGGACTACGCCCAGGTCAAGGCCGACGGACGGATCGACCGCCCGATCGCCGCCGCGGCCCTCGGGGTGTACGAGGTCGACGCCCGCGGGCTCGACCGGCTCGACCGCGCGGTGCTCGAAGCCCTGCTGAAGCTCTTCGGCGGCGGACCGGTCGGGCTGTCCACCCTCGCGGTCGCCGTGGGGGAGGAGCGCGAGACCGTCGAGGAGGTCGCGGAGCCCTTCCTGGTCCGGGAAGGGCTCCTGGCCAGGACGCCGCGCGGACGGGTCGCGACCCCCGCGGCCTGGGCCCATCTCGGGCTCGTACCTCCGCAGCACGGCGGAAAGGGACAACAGGGCCTGTTCGGGGCGTGATCCGTCACAGGTTCGCCGGAGCCGGAACCACGGACCGGCTCCGGGCGTTGTTCCATCGATGCGGACTCGCTTAGACTCCGCCGATGCCGCCCTTATCAGGTCGGTGTACCCACCCCCGTAGATACAGGCCGCTCCCCAACGCGGTCGTGCGAAGGAAACTCGTCCCGTGAATCCCGTGACTCTCCTCCCCTTCATCGTGCTCATCGGGGCCATGTTCCTGATGACGCGGTCCGCCAAGAAGAAGCAGGCGGCCGCCGCCCAGATGCGCGACGAGATGCAGCCCGGCACCGGCGTCCGGACGATCGGGGGTATGTACGCCACCGTCAAGGAGCTGCACAACGACACGGTCCTCCTGGAGGTCGCGCCCGGCGTCCACGCCGTCTACGCCAAGAACGCCATCGGCGCCGTCCTCAGCGACGAGGAGTACAACCACATCGTCCACGGTGACGACGAGAGCGGCCTCGACGGCACGGTCGTCCCGGACGACGCCTCCTCGCTGACCGAGCGTGACGACGACACCCGGATCGACCTCGAGAAGAAGGCCGACGAGGACGAGCCGAAGGACGCCGAGTCCGGCAAGAAGTCCGAGGGCAAGGACGACGGCGAGTCCGACGCGAAGTGACCCACGCCCGGGGATGCCGTGAGCCCACCGGCGTCCGGCACTCCCCGGTCCGTGCGATCTTCTGCGGGGGCGGGTCCCCACTACACTTCGTGGCCGCTCGGGTGCGTACCCGGCCCGGGGCGGTTGGACAGGGAGAAACGAGAAGGTGGCAGCACCGAAGAAGAGCCGGGGACCGGCCGGCGGGCAGGGCAGGCCGGGGCGTTCCCTGGCTCTGATCCTGATCGCCATGGTCGCGCTCACCGGCGGGATGTTCCTGGCGGACCACCCCACCCCGAGGCTGGGCATCGACCTGGCGGGCGGCACCTCGATCACGCTCGAGGCGAAGAGTGAGCCGGGCCAGGAATCTGCGATCAACAAGACCAACATGGACACGGCGGTCCAGATCATGGAGCGCCGTGTCAATGGTCTGGGTGTTTCCGAGGCCGAGGTCCAGACCCAGGGCGATCGCAACATCATCGTCAACATCCCCAAGGGCACGAACTCCGCCCAGGCCCGTGAGCAGGTCGGTACGACCGCCAAGCTCTACTTCCGGCCGGTGCTGACCGTCGCCCAGGGCACGCCCACTCCGAAGCCCAGCGCGTCGACCTCCGGCAAGCCCGACCCGTCCACCAGCCCCAGCGCCCCCGAGGCGGGGAACGGGAAGGGCTCGGCGAGCCCGGACCCGAGCGCCACCACCCAGGGCCGCGCGGTCACCGGCGGCCTGAAGGCCGACTCCACCCCCGACCCGAAGGCGAGCACCACGCCCAAGGGCGACGCCACGCCGTCGGCCTCCACGGCCGACCAGGCGGCCACCGCCGAACTCCAGAAGAAGTTCGAGGCGCTCGACTGCTCCAGCGCGGCGTCCCGCGCCAAGGCCACCCAGGGCACCAAGCCGACCGATCCGGTCGTCGCGTGCGGCTCCAAGGAGGACGGCTGGCCCAAGTACATCCTCGGCCCGGCCGAGGTGTCCGGCACGGACGTGGACAGCGCCAAGGCGGCGCTGGACCAGAACGGTCAGTGGATCGTTCAGATGGAGTTCACCAAGTCCGGCGCCAAGAAGTTCCAGAAGATCACGGGCCGCCTCGCCGCGCAGCAGCAGCCGCAGAACCAGTTCGCCATCGCGCTCGACGGCGAAGTCGTCTCGGCGCCCTCCGTGCGTACGGCGCTGAGCGCCAACGCCGAGATCTCCGGCAGCTTCACCCAGCAGTCCGCCGAGGACCTGGCCAACGTGCTCTCCTACGGTGCGCTCCCGCTCTCGTTCAAGGAGCAGAGCGTCACCACGGTCACCGCCGCGCTCGGCGGCGAGCAGCTCCGGGCCGGTCTGATCGCCGGTGCGATCGGCCTCGCCCTGGTCGTGATCTACCTGGTCGCCTACTACCGGGGCCTGGCGTTCATCGCGCTGCTCAGCCTCCTGGCCTCCGGCATCCTGACCTACACGCTGATGGCGCTGCTCGGCCCGGCCATCGGCTTCGCGCTGAACCTCCCGGCCGTCTGTGGTGCCATCGTGGCCATCGGTATCACCGCGGACTCCTTCATCGTGTACTTCGAGAGGATCCGCGACGAGATCCGCGAGGGCCGCACGCTCCGCCCCGCGGTCGCGCGGGCCTGGCCGCGCGCCCGGCGCACCATCCTGGTCTCCGACTTCGTGTCGTTCCTGGCCGCCGCCGTCCTCTTCGTCGTCACCGTCGGAAAGGTGCAGGGCTTCGCCTTCACGCTGGGTCTCACCACCCTGCTCGACGTGGTCGTGGTCTTCTTCTTCACCAAGCCCGTCATGACGATCATGGCCCGCAAGAAGTTCTTCGCGAGCGGTCACCCGTGGTCCGGCCTGGACCCGAAGCGGCTCGGCGCCAAGCCGCCGCTGCGCCGTTCGCGGCGTGCCACCGCCCCCACTTCTGACCCGAAGGAGGCGTGAGATGTCGCGACTCGGCACGCTCGGCGCCCGTCTCTACCGAGGCGAGGTCGGCTACGACTTCATCGGCAAGCGCAAGATCTGGTACGGGATCTCGATCCTGATCACCATCACGGCCATCGTCGGCCTGGCGGTCAGCGGCCTGAACATGGGCATCGAGTTCAAGGGCGGCGCGGTCTTCACCACCCCGAAGACCTCCGCCACCGTCGCCGAGGCCGAGGACCTGGCCACCAAGGCCTCCGGGCACCAGGCGATCGTCCAGAAGCTCGGCAACGGCGGTCTGCGCATTCAGATCACCGAGGTCGACACCGCGAAGTCCGACCAGATCAAGGACACCCTCTCCAAGGACCTCGACGTCCCGGCGGAGAAGATCGCCGCCGACCTGGTCGGCCCCAGCTGGGGTGAGCAGATCGCCAACAAGGCGTGGACCGGGCTCGGCGTCTTCATGGTCCTGGTCGTGATCTACCTGGCCATCGCCTTCGAATGGCGGATGGCCATCGCGGCCCTGGTCGCGCTGATCCACGACATCACCATCACGGTCGGCATCTACGCCCTGGTCGGCTTCGAGGTCACCCCGGGCACCGTGATCGGTCTGCTGACCATCCTCGGTTACTCGCTCTACGACACCGTCGTGGTCTTCGACAGCCTCAAGGAGAGCACGGTCGGGATCACCAAGCAGACCCGCTGGACCTACAGCGAGATCGCCAACCGGTCCATCAACGGCACGCTGGTGCGTTCCATCAACACCACCATCGTGGCGCTGCTGCCGGTCGCCGGCCTGCTCTTCATCGGTGGCGGTGTCCTCGGCGCGGGCATGCTGAACGACATCTCGCTGTCGCTCTTCGTCGGCCTCGCCGCCGGTGCGTACTCCTCGATCTTCATCGCCACGCCGCTCGTCGCCGACCTCAAGGAACGCGACCCGCAGATGAAGGCCCTGAAGAAGCGGATCCTCGCCAAGCGCGCGGCGGCCGCCGCCAAGGGCGAGTCCGCCGAGGACCAGCCGGAGGACGACGACTTCCCGCAGGACGCCGCCCCCGCCGCGGCGGTCGTCGGTCAGCGCCAGCAGCCCCCCAGGGGCCACGGCCGCACCCCGGGGAACCGCCGATGACCAGCACCACCGACACCACCCGCGAGCTCCTGCTCAGCCGGATCCGTGACGTCCCCGACTACCCGAAGCCGGGCGTGCTGTTCAAGGACATCACCCCGCTGCTCGCGGACCCGGCGGCGTTCACCGCCCTCACCGACACCCTCGCGGAGCTGTGCGTACGGTACGGCGCCACGAAGGTCGTCGGTCTGGAGGCGCGCGGCTTCATCCTGGCCGCCCCGGTCGCGGTCCGGGCCGGGCTCGGCTTCGTACCGGTCCGCAAGGCGGGCAAGCTCCCCGGGGCGACGCTCAGCCAGGCCTACGAGCTGGAGTACGGCACCGCCGAGATCGAGATCCACGCGGAGGACCTGTCCGCCGACGACCGGATCATGGTCATCGACGACATCCTCGCCACGGGCGGCACGGCAGAGGCCTCGCTGGAGCTGATCCGGCGGGCCGGCGCCGAGGTCGCGGGCGTCGCGGTCCTCATGGAGCTCGGCTTCCTGGACGGGCGCGCCCGTCTGGAGCAGGGGCTGCGCGGTGCGCCGCTGGAAGTCCTGATCACGGTCTGAGCCGCACGCCACCGACACGGCCACGCACGGAACGGGCACCCGGGAACAACCGGGTGCCCGTTCCGCGTTGTCGGGAGTCTCCACGGTCCCCGGGGGAAGAGCGGGCGCAGGCTCGATACGATGGCCTTTCCGGGTACCCGGATCCGCACGAGGAGCACTCTTGCCAGACGAGGCCCAGCCAGTCGCCGCCCCGCAGCCCGACAAGCCCGCGGCGGCCCCAGCCGCGCCCGGGAAGAGGCAGCCCGCGGAGAAGCCGAAGCCGATGCCCGGCAAGGGCCCCGAGGCAGGTCCCGTCGCCCCCGGCCAGCCCGCGCAGCCGGCCGCCGCGGCGCCCCCGGCCGCCTCCGCCCCGAAGCCCCCGTCGAAGCCCGCGGCCAGGCCCGTGCAGCCCACCGCTCCCGCCACCCGCTCCGGCGGCTCGTCCAACCGGGTGAGGGCCCGGCTGGCCCGGCTCGGCGTGCAGCGCTCCAGCCCGTACAACCCGGTGCTCGAACCGCTGCTGCGGATCGTCCGCGGCAACGACCCCAAGATCGAGACGGCCACGCTCCGCCAGATCGAGCGGGCCTACCAGGTCGCCGAGCGCTGGCACCGCGGCCAGAAGCGCAAGAGCGGCGACCCGTACATCACCCACCCGCTCGCCGTCACGACCATCCTCGCCGAGCTGGGCATGGACCCGGCGACCCTGATGGCCGGGCTGCTCCACGACACGGTCGAGGACACCGAGTACGGCCTCGACACCCTGCGCCGCGACTTCGGCGACCAGGTCGCCCTGCTCGTCGACGGCGTCACCAAGCTGGACAAGGTCAAGTTCGGCGAGGCCGCGCAGGCCGAGACCGTACGCAAGATGGTCGTCGCCATGGCCAAGGACCCCCGGGTCCTGGTCATCAAGCTCGCCGACCGCCTGCACAACATGCGCACCATGCGGTACCTCAAGCGGGAGAAGCAGGAGAAGAAGGCCCGCGAGACGCTGGAGATCTACGCCCCGCTGGCGCACCGCCTGGGCATGAACACCATCAAGTGGGAGCTGGAGGACCTCGCCTTCGCGATCCTCTACCCCAAGATGTACGACGAGATCGTGCGCCTGGTCGCCGAGCGGGCCCCCAAGCGCGACGAGTACCTCGCCATAGTGACCGACGAGGTCCAGGCCGATCTGCGCGCCGCCCGGATCAAGGCCACCGTCACCGGCCGGCCGAAGCACTACTACAGCGTCTACCAGAAGATGATCGTGCGGGGCCGGGACTTCGCCGAGATCTACGACCTGGTGGGCATCCGGGTCCTCGTCGACACCGTCCGCGACTGCTACGCGGCGCTCGGCACCGTCCACGCGCGATGGAATCCGGTCCCCGGCCGGTTCAAGGACTACATCGCGATGCCCAAGTTCAACATGTACCAGTCACTGCACACCACGGTGATCGGTCCCAGCGGCAAGCCCGTCGAACTCCAGATCCGCACCTTCGACATGCACCGCCGCGCCGAGTACGGCATCGCCGCGCACTGGAAGTACAAGCAGGAGGCCGTCGCGGGCGCCTCCAAGGTCCGCACCGACGTGCCCAAGAGCCCCGGCAAGGGCGCACGCCAGGACACTGTCAACGACATGGCGTGGCTGCGCCAGCTCCTGGACTGGCAGAAGGAGACCGAGGACCCCGGCGAGTTCCTGGAGTCGCTGCGCTTCGACCTCTCGCGCAACGAGGTCTTCGTCTTCACGCCCAAGGGCGACGTGATAGCGCTGCCCGCCGGAGCGACCCCGGTCGACTTCGCGTACGCGGTGCACACGGAGGTCGGCCACCGGACCATAGGAGCACGGGTCAACGGCCGGCTCGTCCCGCTCGAATCGACGCTCGACAACGGCGACCTGGTGGAGGTCTTCACCTCCAAGGCGGCCGGAGCCGGACCGTCCCGGGACTGGCTGGGCTTCGTCAAGTCGCCCCGCGCCCGCAACAAGATCCGTGCCTGGTTCTCCAAGGAGCGCCGCGACGAGGCGATCGAGCAGGGCAAGGACGCCATCGCCCGGGCCATGCGCAAGCAGAACCTGCCGATCCAGCGCATCCTGACCGGCGACTCCCTGGTCACCCTCGCCCACGAGATGCGCTACCCCGACATCTCCTCGCTGTACGCGGCGATCGGCGAGGGCCATGTCGCGGCCGCCGGGGTCGTGCAGAAGCTGGTCCAGGCGCTCGGCGGCGAGGACGAGGCCAACGAGGACATCGCCGAGAGCTCGCCGCCCTCCCGCAGCCGTGGCAAGCGGCGCTCCAACGCCGACCCGGGCGTGGTCGTCAAGGGCGTCGAGGACGTCTGGGTCAAGCTGGCCCGCTGCTGCACGCCGGTTCCCGGCGACCCGATCATCGGCTTCGTCACCCGCGGCAGCGGCGTCTCCGTGCACCGCGCCGACTGCGTCAACGTCGACTCGCTGTCGCAGCAGCCGGAGCGGATCCTGGACGTCGAGTGGGCGCCGACCCAGTCCTCGGTCTTCCTGGTCGCCATCCAGGTCGAGGCGCTCGACCGGTCCCGGCTGCTCTCGGACGTCACGCGCGTCCTGTCCGACCAGCACGTCAACATCCTGTCCGCGGCCGTCCAGACCTCCCGGGACCGGGTGGCCACCTCCCGCTTCACCTTCGAGATGGGCGACCCCAAGCACCTCGGCCACGTACTGAAGGCGGTCCGGGGCGTGGAGGGCGTCTACGACGTCTACCGGGTCACCTCGGCCCGCCGGCCGTAGCGGCCGGGCCGAGAGGGGCCGGGGGCTGGGCGCCGGCCCCGTACCGGCCGTGGTCCAGAAAGTACCGCCCTGCCGACGGCCGCTCGCCTCGCGTCGCCGATGCCCGGGTCGCCGGGGACGCGGAGGACCGCGACGCGGTCGTCCGTGGCACTGCCGGATCCCGGCAGTGGTCGTGATCCCATCGCTTCCGTCCGTGCCGTACCCGCCCGGACGCGGAAGGGGCCTTCCCGCGCGAACGCGGAAAGGCCCCTCGGGCGTATGCCGGATCCCCCGACCTCAGCCCCCGAACTCCTCCAGGCCCTTGAGCGCCTGGTCCAGCAGCGCCTGACGGCCTTCGAGCTCCTTGGCCAGCTTGTCGGCACGGGCGTTGTTGCCCGAGGCGCGGGCGGCGTCGATCTGCGTACGCAGCTTGTCGACGGCCGCCTGGAGCTGACCGGTCAGCCCCGCGGCGCGGGCCCGCGCCTCAGGGTTCGTCCGGCGCCACTCCGCCTCCTCGGCCTCCTGGAGCGCCCGCTCCACCGCGTGCATCCGCCCCTCGACCTTCGGGCGGGCGTCGCGCGGCACATGGCCGACGGCCTCCCAGCGCTCGTTGATGGCCCGGAACGCGGCCCTGGCCGCCTTCAGGTCCTTCACCGGTACCAGCCGCTCGGCCTCGACCGCGAGCTCCTCCTTCAGCTTGAGGTTGTCGCCCTGCTCCGCGTCCCGCTCGGCGAAGACCTCGCTGCGGGCGGCGAAGAAGACGTCCTGCGCACCGCGGAAGCGGTTCCACAGGTCGTCCTCGGCCTCGCGCTGGGCGCGGCCCGCCGCCTTCCACGCCGTCATCAGGTCGCGGTAGCGGGCGGCGGTGGTCCCCCAGTCGGTGGAGCCGGAGAGCGACTCCGCCTCGGCGACCAGCTTCTCCTTCGCCTTGCGGGCGTCCTCGCGCTGGGCGTCCAGCGAGGCGAAGTGGGCCTTGCGACGCTTGGAGAACGCCGAGCGGGCGTGCGAGAAGCGGTGCCACAGCTCGTCGTCGGACTTGCGGTCGAGCCGGGGGAGGCCCTTCCACGTGTCGACGAGCGCGCGGAGCCGTTCGCCGGCCGAGCGCCACTGCTCGCTCTGCGCCAGCTGCTCGGCCTCGGCGACCAGGGCCTCCTTGGCGTGCTTCGCCTCGTCGGTCTGCTTCGCCTTCTGGACCTTGCGCTCCTCGCGACGCGCGTCGACGGCCGCGACGAGCGCGTCGAGCCGCTTGCGCAGCGCGTCGAGGTCACCCACGGCGTGGTGCTCGTCGACCTGGACACGCAGATGCTCGATGGCGGTCGTCGCGTCCTTCGCCGACAGGTCGGTTGTCTTCACCCGCCGTTCGAGGAGGCCGATCTCGACCGCAATGCCCTCGTACTTGCGCTCGAAGTAGGCCAGAGCCTCCTCGGGGGAACCCGCCTGCCACGATCCGACGACCTGCTCGCCGTCGGCTGTCCGCACGTACACGGTGCCGGTCTCATCGACACGGCCCCACGGGTCGCTGCTCACAGCGTCTCCTCCACCTGATGCCCGCGAGGGGGTTCACCCCCCTGGCATCGTCCACAGTTTCCTGGGGCGGGCAGCGCCCGCCCTGCACAACGTCAATCTAGGCGACCGGCCGCCCGGCTGTCCGCACTCAGCGCGACCGAAAAAAATCAGTCCCGCACCCGGCGGCGCCGGAAGCGGTCCGGCCGGTCACGACTTGTCGACAGTGGCCTTCGTGATCTTCACTTCCTTCTTCGGCGCGGCGTCGGGCGCACCGCCCGCCGCGCCCGCAGCCCCGATCTTCTCGAGGGTCTTCAGCGAGGCGTCGTCCATCGTGCCGAACGGGGTGTAGTTGGGCGGCAGCTTGCTGTCCTTGTAGACCAGGAAGAACTGGCTGCCACCGGTCTGCGGTCCGGCGTTCGCCATCGCGACCGTACCCGCCGGGTACGTCACCGTGCCGTCCTTGCCCGGCTTGCCCAGACCGTCCAGGTTCTCGTCGGGGATGGTGTAGCCGGGGCCGCCCGTGCCGTCGCCCTTGGGGTCGCCGCACTGCAGGACGAAGATGCCCTGCGTGGTCAGCCGGTGGCACTTGGTGCCGTCGAAGAAGCCCTTGTCGGCCAGCGACTTGAAGGAGTTCGTGGTGTGCGGCGTCTTCGCCGCCTCCATGGAGAACGAGATGTCGCCCTGGCTCGTTCCCAGCGCCATCGTGTACGTGGCCTTCTTGTCGATCTTCATCGCGGGCTCGGGAGCCTTGCTCTCCTCGCTCGGCGACGGCCTCGCGCTCGCGGCGGCGTCCGCGGTGTCCTTCTTGGTGTCGTCGCCGCTGAGGGCGAGGTAGGAGGCTCCACCGATGACCGCCACCGCGACGACCGAGGACGCGATGATGATCGTCAGCCGCTTCCTGCGGTTGCGGGCCTCCTCCCGGCGCTGCTGCTGCCGCTGGAACTTGTCCCTGGCGAGCTGCCGTCGCCGCTGATCGCTGCTGACCACCGGGTGATCTCCTTGCTGGGTCGTGGGTTCGGGCCTTGGCTGCCCCGTACCGTATATGGGTTAGCTGTGGAATGAGGAGCGCCGGTAGGCTCTGAACTGCCGCGACCCCCTCCGTCGCGTTCCGCCGTCGGACGACCATTAAGGACGATCGTGCTCATTGCCGGGTTCCCCGCAGGGGCCTGGGGGACCAATTGCTATCTGGTCGCCCCGGCCGCGGGCGAGGAGTGCGTGATCATCGACCCGGGCCACCAGGCCGCCTCCGGGGTCGAGGAGGCGCTGAAGAAGCATCGGCTGAAGCCCGTCGCCGTCGTACTGACCCATGGCCACATCGACCACGTCGCCTCGGTGGTCCCGGTGTGCGGCGCGCACGACGTCCCCGCCTGGATCCACCCCGAGGACCGGTTCATGATGAGCGACCCGGAGAAGGCCCTCGGCCGCTCCATCGGGATGCCGCTCATGGGCGAGCTGACGGTCGGGGAGCCGGACGATGTCAAGGAGCTGAGTGACGGTGCCCGTCTGGAGCTGGCCGGCCTGGAGTTCTCCGTCGCGCACGCGCCCGGCCATACCAAGGGGTCGGTGACGTTCAGGATGCCCGGGGCCGCGGATGTTCCGCAGGTCCTCTTCTCGGGCGACCTGCTCTTCGCCGGCTCCGTCGGACGTACCGACCTGCCCGGTGGCGACCACGCCGAGCTGCTCGAGTCGCTGGCCCGCGTGTGCCTGCCGCTCGACGACTCGACCGTGGTGCTGTCCGGCCACGGCCCCCAGACGACCATCGGCCGCGAGCGCGCCTCCAATCCGTTCCTGAACGGACTGGACGCGCCCCGACGAGGAATGTGACGAGAGAAACCCCCGTGAGCACCTTCAAGGCCCCCAAGGGCACGTACGACCTGACCCCGCCGGACTCCGCCAAGTACCTCGCGGTGCGCGAGGCGATCGCCGCACCCCTGAAGAACTCCGGCTACGGCTACATCGAGACGCCCGGTTTCGAGGACGTCGCCCTCTTCTCGCGCGGTGTCGGTGAGTCCACCGACATCGTGACCAAGGAGATGTACACCCTCACCACCAAGGGCGGCTCGCAGCTGGCCCTGCGCCCCGAGGGCACCGCCTCGGTGCTCCGCGCCGCCCTGGAGGCCAACCTCCACAAGCTCGGCAACCTGCCGGTGAAGCTCTGGTACTCCGGCTCGTACTACCGCTACGAGCGCCCGCAGAAGGGCCGCTACCGGCACTTCTCGCAGGTCGGCGCCGAGGCGATCGGAGCCGAGGACCCGGCGCTGGACGCCGAGCTGATCATCCTGGCCGACCAGGCGTACCGCACGCTGGGCCTGCGGAACTTCCGCATCCTGCTCAACTCGCTGGGCGACAAGGAGTGCCGCCCCGTCTACCGGGACGCCCTCCAGACCTTCCTGCGCGAGCTCGACCTGGACGAGGAGACCCGCCGCCGCATCGAGATCAACCCGCTCCGGGTCCTCGACGACAAGCGGGCCGAGGTGCAGAAGCAGCTGACCGGCGCCCCGGTGCTGCGCGACTACCTGTGCGACGCCTGCAAGGCGTACCACGAGGAGGTGCGCGACCTGCTCTCGGCGGCCGGTGTGGTCTACGAGGACGACGAGAAGCTCGTCCGCGGTCTCGACTACTACACCCGCACCACCTTCGAGTTCGTCCACGACGGGCTCGGCTCGCAGTCCGCGGTGGGCGGCGGCGGCCGCTACGACGGCCTCTCCGAGATGATCGGCGGCCCGGCGCTCCCCTCGGTGGGCTGGGCGCTCGGCGTGGACCGTACGGTGCTCGCGCTGGAGGCCGAGGGCATCGAGCTCGAACTGCCCGCCGCCACCAGCGTCTTCGCGGTACCGCTCGGCGAGGAGGCCCGGCGGGTGCTCTTCGGCGTGGTCACGCAGCTGCGCCGCGAGGGTGTCGCGGCGGACTTCGCGTACGGGAACCGGGGCCTCAAGGGTGCGATGAAGAGCGCGAACCGGTCGGGGGCCCGCTTCACGGTCGTCGCGGGCGAGCGCGACCTGGCCGAGGGCGTCGTCCAGCTCAAGGACATGGAGTCCGGCGAGCAGACGCCCGTGGCCCTGGCCGAGGTGGCCGGGGAGATCCGCGGGCGCCTGGGCCGCTAGGGCGTGTTTCGAAAGTAGCGTCGTCTGCCCGGAGGGCAGGCCCGGGGGTGTCCGGTGCGTGCGATCGCAAGGCGGAGGGTCGCCCCGATACTGGATGTATCGGGGTGATCCCGACAACGCGGCGAGCAATGGGGTCTCCCCTGCTCGAGCGGAGCCGAGAGCTTGGGGAAGTGCCGGGCGCCCCCGGGCAGACGGGACTTTCGAAACATGCCCTAGGTCCCGGAAGGGGGCGGTGACGGAGTTCCGTCACCGCCCCCTTCGGTGTGTGCGGCCACCCCACCCGACGTCAACTCGACGGCGGTGGATTCATTCCGGCGGGTGGAATTGGCCGGGAAATGCCAACCGCGGTTTCCCTGGGCCGGGTTGGGGCGGGTGAGCCGCGCCCCGGCCCGGGCCGGGAGCCCGGCGCCGGTGCGGGCCCCTCCAACCCCCGGAGCCCGTAGCGGCCGTGAGGGCAGCTTTGGGCACACCTTTATGTTCATCGAACGGAAGAGCGGTGCCGGGTTGCGGCACAATGACCCGTGCCCAGCAGGCCACTCACTGATGGAACGGCGATATGACGACTGCAACGGTTGACCATCCCTCCTCCGAGCAGGACGAGGACGGCGGCGGGCGGACCATCGGCGGCGGTCGCGCGTTCGCACTGCTCCTGGTGATCACCGGTGCCGCCGGACTCCTCGCCGCCTGGGTCATCACGATCGACAAGTTCAAACTGCTGGAGGACCCGAACTTCACGCCGGGGTGCAGCCTGAACCCCGTGGTCGCCTGCGGCAACATCATGAAGAGCGAGCAGGCGGCGGCCTTCGGCTTCCCGAACCCGATGCTCGGCCTGGCCACCTACCCCGTGATCATCGGCATCGGTCTGGCCCTGCTCGCCGGTGCCCGCTTCCGCAGCTGGTACTGGCTCGGCATGAACGCCGGCACCCTGTTCGGCGTCGGCTTCTGCACCTGGCTCCAGTACCAGTCGCTCTACAACATCAACTCGCTCTGCCTCTGGTGCTGCCTGGCCTGGGTCGCCACGATCTTCATGTTCTGCTACGTCACCACGCACAACATCAAGCACCGGATCATCCCCGCGCCGAACTGGCTCCGCAACGGCCTGACGGAGTTCCACTGGGTGCCGCCGGTCCTGTGGATCGGGGTCATCGGCATGCTCGTCCTGACCCGCTGGTGGGACTTCTGGACCAGCTGACCGGCGGGCCCTCCCCGAGCGCCCGGTCCGGCGGGGATGTCAGTGCCGTGACATAGGCTTCAAGGCGTGGAGCCCGACCTTTTCACCGCAGCAGCCGAAGACCGCCAGGAGAAGGACCCGGCCGGCAGCCCCCTGGCTGTCCGGATGCGTCCCCGCACCCTCGACGAGGTCGTCGGCCAGCAGCATCTGCTCAAGCCGGGCTCGCCGCTGCGCCGCCTCGTGGGGGAGGGGAACGGCGGCCCGGCGGGCCCGTCGTCCGTGATCCTCTGGGGCCCGCCCGGCATCGGGAAGACGACCCTGGCGTACGTGGTCAGCAAGGCCACCAACAAGCGCTTCGTCGAGCTCTCGGCGATCACCGCGGGCGTCAAGGAGGTGCGGGCCGTCATCGAGGGCGCCCGCCGCGCCACCGGGGGGTACGGCAAGGAGACCGTCCTCTTCCTCGACGAGATCCACCGCTTCTCCAAGGCGCAGCAGGACTCCCTGCTCCCCGCCGTGGAGAACCGCTGGGTCACCCTGATCGCGGCGACCACCGAGAACCCCTACTTCTCGGTCATCTCGCCGCTCCTCTCCCGCTCCCTGCTGCTCACCCTGGAGCCGCTCACCGACGACGACCTGCGCGGGCTGCTCGGCCGGGCGCTGGCCGACGAGCGCGGGCTCGGCGGTGCGGTGACGCTGCCGGAGGACGCCGAGTCGCATCTGCTGCGCATCGCGGGCGGCGACGCCCGCCGGGCGCTGACCGCGCTGGAGGCCGCGGCCGGTGCGGCGCTGGACAAGCGGGAGAAGGAGATCAGCCTCCAGACGCTGGAGGAGACCGTCGACCGCGCGGCCGTCACGTACGACCGGGACGGCGACCAGCACTACGACGTGGCGAGCGCGCTCATCAAGTCGATCCGCGGCTCCGACGTGGACGCCGCGCTCCACTACCTGGCCCGGATGATCGAGGCGGGGGAGGACCCCCGGTTCATCGCGCGCCGGCTGATGATCTCGGCCAGCGAGGACATCGGCCTGGCCGACCCCACGGCGCTGCCCACCGCCGTGGCCGCCGCGCAGGCGGTCGCCATGATCGGTTTCCCGGAGGCGGCGCTCACCCTGAGCCACGCCACCATCGCCCTCGCCCTGGCCCCCAAGTCCAACGCGGCGACACTGGCGATATCCGCCGCCCAGGAGGACGTGCGCAAGGGCCTCGCCGGCCCCGTCCCGGCCCATCTGCGCGACGGCCACTACAAGGGCGCCGCCAAGCTCGGCCACGCACAGGGCTATGTCTACCCGCACGACGTCCCCGGCGGCATCGCAGCCCAGCAGTACGCGCCGGACGCGGTCCGGGACCGGCACTACTACCGCCCCACGCGCTACGGCGCGGAGGCGCGCTACGCGGACGTGGTCGACCGGGTCCGCGAGCGGCTCGGCCGTACGGCCCCGGGCAAGGAAGCCGGTCCTGCCTAGGCCCTGTCTTCAAAGTGCCGTCGTCCGGCCGGAGGCCGGGCCATGCGGTGTCCGGTGCGTGCGATCGCAAGGCGGAGGATCGTTCCCGTACTGGGCGTACGGGGACGACTCCGACAACGCGGCGAGCGTGCGGGCCGGGCGCCGCACGGCAGACGGCAGTTTGAAGACAGGGCCTAGGGAGTGCGACGGTGTCCCCGGTCAGCGCGCCGCCGCCTCGAAGAGGGTCCGTACGGCGTAGCTCAGTGCGGCGGCATCCCACACCGGCTCGGGGAACTCGAAGCGCGCGTCGTAGCACTGGCCGGTCGGCTCGCACAGCCGCACGCGCAGTCCGTACCGGTCCAGCGCCAGCGGAACGACCGAGGGCAGATGGGCCGGGCAGCGGCCCGCCGTCCGCCCGCCCAGCAGCCCGCGCAGACTCCGCAGCTGCTCGCCGTGGGCCGTGGCCAGATGCTGGAGCAGCTCCGCCTCGTGTTCCAGGAACGGGTCGGGGGCCGCAGCGCCCAGTTCTTCGGGCCGGACCGCCCGCGCGCCCCACAGGTCGTCCACGTACGCCTCCTCGGTCGCCAGCCGGAGCGTCGTGCGGCTGGGGCCCGAGAGGCCGGGGACGGCGGTCAGTCGGCCGGAGACCCACGCCCGGCCGCGGACGCGGTGCGGGACGGAGACCGGGGCGACGTCCGTGATCTCCAGCACCGCCTCCGGTTCCCCGGCGCGGGCGTGCTCGGCGGCCCGTACGACGGGGGAGCCGGCGGGCAGTTCGAGGAAGACGTCGCCCTCCGGTCCCACCGTCCTGGCCAGGGGCGTCAGCTGTTCCGAGGGCAGACGGCGCAGCCCGGGGACGAGCAGTACGGCGGAGCAGGTACTCTGTACGAGAGTTCGTGTGCGCTCGGCTGCTGACGGCATCCGAGTGGTTTCAAGCCCGCTGGGGCGCGGCTGACCACGATCTGATCGGTCCTCCGTCGTATCGGCACCCCGAGGGGTGTCGACGCTGTCAGTGCTGTCCGTGAAGTGACTGGTGTTCCCCGGGCGAGACATGCGATCTCCTCAACTAAGGTGAGCCTAACCTAACCTACGATGGAGGTCTGGAGAACGTGCCTAACCAGTCGCGTCCCAAGGTCAAGAAGAGCCGCGCGCTCGGCATTGCGCTGACGCCGAAGGCCGTCAAGTACTTCGAGGCCCGCCCCTACCCGCCGGGCGAGCACGGCCGCGGCCGCAAGCAGAACTCGGACTACAAGGTCCGTCTGCTGGAGAAGCAGCGTCTTCGCGCCCAGTACGACATCAGCGAGCGCCAGATGGCGCGCGCCTACGACCGCGCCAAGAAGGCCGAAGGCAAGACGGGCGAGGCGCTCGTCGTCGAGCTGGAGCGCCGTCTCGACGCCCTGGTTCTGCGTTCGGGCATCGCCAAGACCATCTACCAGGCCCGTCAGATGGTCGTCCACGGCCACATCGAGGTCAACGGTGGCAAGGTCGACAAGCCGTCCTTCCGCGTGCGCCCCGACGATGTCGTGCAGGTCCGCGAGCGCAGCCGTTCCAAGGTCCCCTTCCAGGTGGCCCGTGAGGGTGGCAACGACACCGACGGCGAGACCCCGCGCTACCTGCAGGTGAACCTGAAGGCCCTGGCCTTCCGCCTTGACCGGGACCCGAACCGCAAGGAAATCCCCGTGATCTGCGACGAGCAGCTCGTCGTCGAGTACTACGCCCGCTGATCCAGGCGTAGTCGCTTTCAACGGCGCTCCGGCCCGCTCCCTCCCGACGTACGGGAAGGGGCGGGCCGGAGTGGTTCTCCGGGGGGCGCCACCGCTCCGGGCCGGGGCGCCGGGGGCTGCCGCCGGACCGCAGGGCCGTTCCCCAGCGCCCTGGCCACCGCCGCGTCCGGGTCCAGCCGCCCGCCCTCGCGCAGCCCGGACTCGTAGCGGGCGGCCCCCAGTTCCCGGCGGGCCAGCTCCTCGCAGCGCGCCCGGGCCTGCCCGAAGTGCGCCGAACCGAACAGCGGCAGCCCCACCGAGGGCCAGATCCGGTCGGCGGCCCCCTGGAGCACCGCCGCCTCCGCCGCGTCACCCTCCATCGCTGTGACCAGTGCCAGCAACTCCAGGGCGAGCACCGAACCGAGCAGGTCGTGGAAGGTGCCGCTGATCGTCAGTGACTGCCCGAGCAGTTCCCGGGCCCGTGCCGGGCGGCCGTGCCGGGCGGCCGTGAAGGCCAGCACGTACAACGCGTACGACCGGGCCCACAGCTCTCCGTGGTCCTCGCACTCCGCCGTGATCTCCTCGCAGATCGCGGCCGCGCCGTCCGGGTCCCCGTCGAACCCGACTGCGGCCGCCAGCTCGACCCGGGCCATCAGCACATTGCTGTTCAGCTCGCCGAGCTCCCGGTAGCGGCGCGCCGCGTCGTCCAGCAGCTCCCGCGCCCGGCCCAGGTCGCCGGTGACGAGCGCCAGGCTCCCCAGCCGGTGCGCCGCGTAGGCGAGCGCCACGGAGTCGTCGCCCCGTTCGGCCGCCTCCCGGCACTCCTGGAGCGCGGCGACCGCGCCGACCGGGTCGCCCTGGAGCACCGCCACGTATCCCAGGACCCACAGCGCCTTCAGCCGCGAGGAGTCGTACGGGGTCTCCTCCTCCAGCACGTGGTCCAGCCAGTGCCGTCCCTCCGAGAGCCGCCCGCAGCACACCCAGAGGAACCACAGCGTGCCGGCCAGATGCTGCGCGAGATGGGCCTCGCCCGGATTCTCCAGCGAACACTCCAGCGCCCGCCGAAGATTGGGCAGCTCGCTCTCGGCCCGCGCCGCCACCTCGGCCTGCCGGGGACTGAACCAGTCCAGCTCGCACCAGGTCGCGAGCCCCAGGTACCAGTCCCGGTGGCGCCGGCGCAGCCGCTCCGTGTCCTCGGTGGCCGCCAGCCACTCGGCGCCGTACTCCCGCACCGTGTCCAGCATCCGGTAGCGGGTGCCGTGCGCCGAGTCCTCGCGCAGCACGACCGACTGCGCCAGCAGCCCGGAGAGCACGTCGAGCATCGAATCGGCCGGCAGATCGGCCCCGCCGCAGACGTACTCCACGGCCTCCAGGTCGAACTGCCCGGCGAAGACCGAGAGCCGTGCCCAGAGCAGCCGCTGCTCCGGCGCGCACAGCTCGTGGCTCCAGCCGATGGCGGTACGCAGGGTCTGGTGGCGGGCGGGCGCGCTGCGGTTCGAACCGGTCAGCAGCCGGAAGCGGTCGTCCAGGCGCTGCAGCAGCTGGACGGTGGACAGGGCGCGCAGCCGCCCGGCGGCCAGCTCCAGGGCGAGCGGGATTCCGTCCAGGCGGCGGCAGAGCTCCCGGGTGGCCTCGCGCTCGTCGTCGGCCGGCCGGAACTCCGGGCGGACCGCGGCGGCCCGCTCCTCGAACAGCAGCACCGCGTCCGCCTCCGACATCGGCGGCAGCGGGAAGACCACCTCCCCGGCCAGCTCCAGCGGGAGCCGCCCGACGGCCAGCACCCGCAGCCCCGGGGCCCGGCGCAGCAGCTCCCGCACCAGTGAGGCGCAGGCGTCCACGAGCTGCTCGAAGCCGTCGATCACCAGCAGCAGCCGGCGCGCGGCCAGATGCTCGACGAGTGCTGCGCGGGGCGCCCCGCCGACATGGCCGGAGAGCCCGAGCGCGTCGACCAGGGCGTGCTCCAGCAGCTCGGGGTCGTGGAGGGCGGTGAGCTCCGCCATCCAGACGCCGTCGCAGTACCGTTTCTCCAGAAGACCGGCGACGCGGGCGGCGCATCGGGTCTTTCCCACTCCGCCGACGCCGACCACCGTGACCAGCCTGGACTCCTCCAGGAGCTGGGCGAGGCGGACGAGTTCGTTCTCCCGTCCGACGAATCTGTTCAGCTCCGTCGGGAGGTTCCCGGGGCCGGTCCGGGTGCTCGGAACGCGGGGGGACACAACGGGGCGCTGGGGGCGTCGCATGAAACACGCAGAGTACTGGCACGGCGGCTCTCCGTACAATCTCGCCCGGGTGCCCCTCGACGTTTCCGTGGGTAATGCGGTACGGGGTGCGACCACCGGCGCGATAGGCTCAAGGGACGACGACCGGCCGTGACCACGGCCGTCGCCGGACCGAACAAGAGACAGTACGAAGACAGCGACGACCGAGAGAGCGGTGCACTGTGTCCGGTGGAGAGGTGGCCGGGATCCTGGTGGCCGTCTTCTGGGCGATCCTGGTCTCGTTCCTCGCCGTCGTGCTGGTGAGGCTGGCCCAGACGCTCAGGGCGACGACCAAGCTCGTGGCGGACGTGACCGAGCAGGCCGTTCCGCTGCTCGCCGACGCCTCCGCCACCGTGCGTTCCGCGCAGACCCAGCTCGACAAGGTCGACGCGATCGCGACGGACGTCCAGGAGGTCACGTCGAACGCCTCCGCGCTGTCCACCACGGTCGCCTCGACCTTCGGCGGCCCGCTGGTCAAGGTCGCCGCGTTCGGTTACGGGGTGCGCCGGGCCATCGGCCGCAGGACCGGAGCCGAACCGGAGCCTCCCCGGCAGGTGATCGTCGGCCGCGCGGTGCCGTCCGCGCGCGGCCGGAAGCGCAACGGCAGAAGTTCCCGCGGACCGAAGGACTGACGCAGCCATGTTCCGCCGTACGTTCTGGTTCGCCGCAGGCGCCGCCGCCGGTGTCTGGGCCACCGCCAAGGTGAATCAGAAGCTCAAGCAGCTCACCCCCGAGAGCCTCGCGGCGCAGGCCGCCGACCGGGCGATCGAGACGGGGCACCGGCTCAAGGACTTCGCTCTGGACGTCCGGGAGTCCATGGTCCGGCGCGAGGCCGAACTGGGCGAGGCGCTGGGGCTGGAGGCGCCGGTCGACCAGGACCTTCCGGTCCGGCCGCACCTCGTCGTGACCACCGAACACCGCAAGCTCCCCTATAAGTCGTACAACCGGAATGAGGACCACTGATGGAGTCGGCAGAAATTCGTCGCCGCTGGCTGAGCTTCTTCGAGGAGCGCGGTCACACCGTCGTCCCTTCGGCGTCGCTCATCGCGGACGACCCGACTCTGCTGCTGGTCCCCGCGGGCATGGTCCCCTTCAAGCCGTACTTCCTCGGCGAGGTCAAGCCCCCGGCCCCGCGCGTCACCAGCGTGCAGAAGTGCGTCCGTACGCCGGACATCGAGGAGGTCGGCAAGACCACCCGGCACGGCACGTTCTTCCAGATGTGCGGCAACTTCTCCTTCGGTGACTACTTCAAGGAGGGCGCCATCACGCTCTCCTGGGAGCTGCTCACCGGTTCCGTCGAGGACGGCGGCTTCGGCCTCGACCCCGAGCGGCTGTGGATCACCGTCTACCTCGACGACGACGAGGCCGAGCGGATCTGGCGCGAGAAGGTCGGCGTCCCGGCCGAACGCATCCAGCGCCTGGGCAAGAAGGACAACTTCTGGTCCATGGGCGTCCCCGGCCCCTGCGGCCCCTGCTCCGAGATCAACTACGACCGCGGCCCCGAGTTCGGCGTCGAGGGCGGCCCGGCCGTCAACGACGAGCGGTACGTGGAGATCTGGAACCTGGTCTTCATGCAGTACGAGCGCGGCGCGGGCGACGGCAAGGAGGACTTCCCGATCCTCGGCGACCTGCCGTCCAAGAACATCGACACCGGCCTCGGCCTGGAACGCCTCGCGATGATCCTGCAGGGCGTGCAGAACATGTACGAGACCGACACCCTGCGCGTCGTCATGGACAAGGCCACCGAGCTGACCGGCGTCCGCTACGGCGCCGAGCACGGCTCGGACGTCTCGCTCCGGGTCGTCGCCGACCACATCCGCACCTCCGTGATGCTCATCGGCGACGGCGTCACCCCGGGCAACGAGGGCCGCGGCTACGTGCTGCGCCGCATCATGCGCCGCGCCGTCCGCAACATGCGGCTGCTGGGCGCCACCGGGCCGGTCGTCAAGGACCTGGTCGACGTCGTGATCGACACGATGGGGCAGCAGTACCCGGAGCTGATCACCGACCGCAAGCGCATCGAGACCGTCGCCCTCGCCGAGGAGGCCGCCTTCCTCAAGGCCCTCAAGGGCGGCACCAACATCCTCGACACGGCCGTCACCGAGACCAAGGCCGCCGGTGGCACCGTTCTCGCCGGTGACAAGGCGTTCCTGCTCCACGACACCTGGGGCTTCCCGATCGACCTCACCCTGGAGATGGCCGCCGAACAGGGCCTCGCCGTGGACGAGGAGGGCTTCCGCCGCCTGATGAAGGAGCAGCGGGACCGCGCCAAGGCGGACGCCCGCGCCAAGAAGACCGGCCACGCCGACCTGTCCGCGTACCGCGAGGTCGCCGACAACTCCGGCGCCACCGACTTCACCGGCTACACGGCCACCGAGGGCGAGTCGGTCATCGTCGGCCTGCTCGTCGACGGCGTCTCCTCCCCGGCCGCCTCCGAGGGCGACGAGGTCGAGGTCGTCCTCGACCGCACCCCGTTCTACGCCGAGGGCGGCGGCCAGATCGCCGACCAGGGCCGCATCCGGCTCGACACCGGCGCCGTCATCGAGGTCCGCGACGTGCAGAAGCCGGTCCCCGGCGTCCACGTCCACAAGGGTGTCGTCCAGGTCGGTGAGGTCACCGTCGGTGCCCCGGTCTACGCCTCGATCGACGTGAAGCGCCGCCGGGCCATCGCCCGTGCCCACTCCGCCACCCACCTCACCCACCAGGCCCTGCGCGACGCGCTCGGCCCGACGGCCGCCCAGGCCGGTTCCGAGAACCAGCCGGGCCGCTTCCGCTTCGACTTCGGCTCGCCGAACGCCGTTCCCGGCTCGGTCATGACCGACGTCGAGCAGAAGATCAACGACGTGCTCTCGCGTGAACTCGACGTCCAGGCCGAGGTCATGTCGATCGACGAGGCCAAGAAGCAGGGCGCCATCGCCGAGTTCGGTGAGAAGTACGGCGAGCGGGTCCGGGTCGTCACCATCGGCGACTTCTCCAAGGAGCTGTGCGGCGGTACGCACGTCCACAACACTGCCCAGCTGGGTCTGGTGAAGCTGCTCGGGGAGTCGTCCATCGGTTCCGGCGTGCGCCGCATCGAGGCCCTGGTCGGCGTCGACGCGTACAACTTCCTCGCCAAGGAGCACACCGTCGTCGCCCAGCTCCAGGAGCTGGTCAAGGGACGCCCGGAGGAGCTGCCGGAGAAGATCGCCGGCATGCTCGGCAAGCTGAAGGACGCCGAGAAGGAGATCGAGAAGTTCCGCGCGGAGAAGGTCCTCCAGGCCGCCGCCGGACTGGTCGAGTCCGCCAAGGACGTACGGGGCGTCGCCCTGGTCACCGGCCAGGTCCCCGACGGCACCTCGGCCGACGACCTGCGCCGGCTCGTCCTCGACGTCCGCGGCCGCATCCAGGGCGGCCGGCCGGCCGTCGTCGCCCTGTTCACCACGGCCAACGGCCGTCCGCTGACCGTCATCGCGACCAACGAGGCGGCCCGCGAGCGCGGTCTCAAGGCCGGTGACCTGGTCCGTGCCGCGGCCAAGACCCTCGGTGGCGGTGGCGGCGGCAAGCCGGACGTCGCCCAGGGCGGTGGCCAGGACCCGGAGGCGATCGGCGCCGCCGTGTCCGCCGTCGAGCGCCTCGTCACCGAAACGGCGTGACGGCGGGCATGACGCAGATGCGCCGGGGCCGTCGCCTCGCGATCGACGTCGGGGACGCCCGGATCGGGGTCGCGTCCTGCGACCCCGACGGGATCCTCGCGACGCCGGTGGAGACCGTTCCGGGACGCGACGTCCCGGCGGCCCACCGGCGGCTCGGACAGATCGTCGAGGAGTACGAGCCGATCGAGATCATCATCGGCCTGCCGAGGTCCCTCGGCGGTGGCGAGGGACCCGCCGCCGCCAAGATCAGGGTCTTCGCCCAGGAGGTCGCCCGCTCGGCCGCACCCGTTCCGGTGCGATTGGTGGACGAGAGGATGACCACAGTGACGGCCAGTCAAGGGCTCCGCGCTTCGGGCGTGAAGTCCAGGAAAGGGCGATCCGTCATCGACCAGGCTGCCGCTGTGGTGATCCTTCAGAACGCTCTGGAGTCCGAACGGGCCTCGGGCCGTCCGCCCGGGGAAGCCGTCGAGGTGGTTGGCTGATCGCGATACGGTAACGTTCCGCGCGATGCGGCGGTGTGTCGAACAAATACCGCACAGCAAGAGACGGAACGTCGTCTCGCGGCTCTAGGGGATCGATGACTGAGTATGGCCGGGGCCCCGGCTCCGAACCGTGGCATCCCGAGGACCCCCTGTACGGGGACCAGGGATGGGGAGGACAGCAGCCCGCCCACGGCCAGAACCAGTACGGCGGCCAGCAGCAGTCCTACCCGCACGATCCGTACGCCCAGCAGCCGCACGACCCGTACGCGCAGCAGCAGCAGGCGCACGACCCGTACGCCCAGCAGCCGTACCAGCAGCAGCCCGGTTACGGAGTCCCGCAGGACCCGTACGCCCAGCAGGGACACCAGCAGCCCCAGCCCCAGCAGCCCGCTCAGCCGGGCTACGACGACGGCGGCTGGCAGACCGGGCAGCAGCAGGGCGCAATGCCCTACGCCCCCCAGCCGGCCGACCCGTACGGCGGGGGGCAGGGCGGCTACCCGGAGGCGCACGACTACTACGGCACTCCGGAGGCCTACCCGCCGCCGCAGCCCCCGGGCCGCCGCGAGGCCGCCCCCCGGCAGGAACCGGCGCCGAACCCGGACTGGGACCCCGAGGTCCAGCCGGAGGAGACCCACCCCTTCTTCACGGGCACGGACGAGCGCGACGACGACCGGGACTCCCGCGGGCGCACCCGCGACAAGGACGACGACGGCTACGACGAGGACGACGACGAGGACGACTCGCGCGTGTCCCGTCGTGGCGGACGCGGCGGCGAGCGCCGGGGCAAGGGGAAGAAGAAGAGCCGCAACGGCTGTGCCTGCCTGGTCGTCTCGCTGGTCCTGGCCGGCGGCCTCGGCGGAGTCGTCTACCTCGGCTACGGCTTCTTCAAGGACCGGTACGGCTCGGCGCCCGACTACTCCGGCGCGGGCACCGGTCAGGTCGAGATCGAGATCGAGAAGGGTGCTTTCGGCGCCGACATCGGCAACATCCTGAAGAAGCAGGGCGTCGTCAAGAGCGTCGACGCGTTCGTCGCGGCGCAGAAGGAGAACCCCAAGGGCGACTCCATCCAGGCGGGTGTCTACCTCCTTCGCAAGGAGATGTCCGCGGCCGAGGCCGTGAAGATGCTGGTCGACCCGAAGAGCCAGAACCTCCTGGTGATTCCCGAGGGCACCCGTAACAGCGTCATCTACGCGAAGATCGACAAGCGGCTCGGCATCAAGGACGGAACCACCAAGGGTGTCGCAGCTGCCAAGGCGGGAAGCCTCGGAGTGCCCTCGTGGGCCGACAAGAACAAGGACATCGACGATCCGCTGGAAGGCTTCCTTTTTCCTGCCGCCTACCCCGTGGCCAAGGGCATGAAGCCGGAGGATGTCCTCAAGAAGATGGTCTCGCGGGCCAACGACGAGTACGGCAAGGTCGATCTCGAAGGCGCCGCCGAGAAGCTGGGGCTCAAGGACCCGTGGCAGGTGATTACTGTCGCCAGCCTCGTTCAGGCCGAGGGCAAGTACAAACACGACTTCGACAAGGTCGCGCGGGTTGTCTACAACAGGCTCAAGCCGAACAACACCGAGACCTACGGGCTTCTCGACTTCGACTCGACGGTGAACTACGCAAAGGAACAGAGCACGCTGGACGTAGGAGCGGTATCGGATCTACGGAAGTTCAAGGATCCGTACAACACGTACTACATCCACGGTCTGCCGCCCGGGCCGATCAATAACCCCGGTGAAGCCGCGCTGCACTCGGCAATCAAGCCCACCCCCGGTCCCTGGTACTACTTCGTGTCCGTGACGGAGGACAAGACGCTGTTCGCGGTGACCAATGCGGAGCACGAGAAGAATCGCAGGAAGTACGAGCAGGAGAAGTCGGGGCAGTGACCACCATCCGGCGGGCGGCCGTCCTCGGTTCCCCCATTTCCCATTCGCTTTCCCCAGTCCTGCACCGGGCCGCGTACGCCGAACTCGGCCTCACCCACTGGACGTACGACCGGTTCGAGGTGGACGAGGCGGGTCTGGCCGAATTCATGGCGGGGCTCGACCCGACCTGGGCCGGGCTCTCACTGACCATGCCCCTCAAGCGGGCGGTCATTCCTCTGCTGGACTCCATCAGCGAGACCGCGTCCTCGGTGGAGGCCGTCAACACGGTCGTCCTCACCGAGGACGGCCGCCGGACCGGTGACAACACCGATATCCCCGGCATGGTCGCCGCACTGCGCGAACGGGGCGTGGAGAAGGTCGAGTCCGCCGCCGTGCTCGGCGCAGGGGCCACCGCCTCCTCGGCGCTCGCCGCGCTGTCCAAGATCTGCGCGGGACCGGTCACGGCATACGTCCGCAGCCCGGAACGGGCCCGGGAGATGCGCGGCTGGGGCGAGCGCCTCGGCGTCGACGTCCGGATCGCCGACTGGGCGGAGGCCGGGGGGGCCCTGAGCGCCCCGCTGGTCGTCGCCACCACCCCCGCCGGGACCACGGACGCCCTGGCCGCCGCCGTACCGGAGCGGCCCGGCACCCTCTTCGACGTGCTGTACGACCCGTGGCCGACGCACTTGGCGGCGGCGTGGTCGAGAAGTTGCGGTGCGGTCGTGAGTGGTTTGGATCTGCTGGCCCACCAAGCGCTGCTGCAAATCGGTCAATTTACCGGAATCTATAGCACTTCAATTGAAACGCTGAGAGGTGCCGGTATGGAAGCTCTGAGGCTGCGGTCGGACAGAGGCCGGATCTGCGAGTAGGTGCTTTTTGCAAAGTAATTGCCTCCTGTCTCGGTGGGTGCTAATTTCTAGCTCACGCGAAAAATGGAGGATTCGTGAAGAGACGTCGCATGGCTATAACCCTGGCTTCTTGTGTCTCGATGCTTGGGTTCGGGATCGTTGCGGCAGAGCCGGCCGCGGCCGCCGCCGCAACGCCTGAGGCTGCGTGTGGGTCCGGGTATTCCAGGCTCCAGTCGATGGGGATGGGGTGGAGCAGTCAGAACCAAGAATTCTCTGCACGCACCTACCTGCTCTACAGTTCGGCCACCGGGAAGAATTGTGTGGTGACGATGCGGAGCCCTGGATGGTATGGGAAGGGTACTGAACTGCTTGAGGCCGGCATTCAGGTCCAGGGTGGCTCATGGGTTAAAGATCGTGGGAATTACCAGTACTACGCGGGCCCTGTTTATGTTAAGGCAGTAAAGACTTGCGTGAGGTATTCGGGGGGCGCGCAATACGTGGATAATGGAGTTTTCTGGGACAGTTACACCAGTCCTTATGGCTGGTGTGGCTGACTCGGTCTGATGCCTCGATAGGCGAGGTGGAAACGCTGTCGCGGTGGATAGCCGCGGATTTTCCCGCCGCGACAGCGGCCGTGATCAACCAGCCCGGACGGGCCGTCCGTCTGCTGGACCGGCGGGCGGGCCGGGGCGCCGGTCGTGGGAGGATCGGGGCGGCGGGCCAGGGCCGCGCACCCGGTCGCGCCGTCGCAGTTCCAGGCGCGAGCATGAGGAGCACCGTTGAGCAGGTTGCGCTGGCTGACCGCGGGGGAGTCGCACGGCCCCGCACTCGTGGCGACGCTGGAGGGTCTTCCCGCCGGCGTCCCGATCACCACGGAGATGGTGGCGGACGCACTCGCCCGGCGACGGCTCGGTTATGGCCGCGGTGCGCGGATGAAGTTCGAGAAGGACGAGGTCACCTTCCTCGGCGGGGTGCGCCACGGACTGACCATGGGCTCCCCGGTCGCCGTGATGGTGGGCAACACCGAATGGCCCAAGTGGGAGCAGGTCATGGCGGCCGACCCGGTCGACCCCGCCACCCTGGCCGAGCTGGCCCGCAACGCCCCGCTGACCCGCCCGAGGCCCGGCCACGCCGACCTCGCGGGCATGCAGAAGTACGGCTTCGACGAGGCCCGGCCGATCCTGGAGCGCGCCAGCGCCCGGGAGACGGCGGCCCGTGTCGCGCTCGGCGCCGTCGCCCGGTCGTACCTCAAGGAGACCGCGGGCATCGAGATCGTCAGCCATGTCGTCGAGCTGGCCGCGGCCAAGGCGCCCTACGGCGTCTACCCGACGCCCGCCGACGTCGAGCGGCTCGACGCCGACCCGGTGCGCTGCCTGGACGCCGACGCGAGCGAGGCGATGGTCGCGGAGATCGACCAGGCCCACAAGGACGGCGACACCCTCGGCGGCGTCGTCGAGGTCCTGGCGTACGGCGTGCCCGTCGGCCTCGGCTCGCACGTGCACTGGGACCGTCGGCTCGACGCCCGGCTCGCCGCCGCCCTGATGGGCATCCAGGCCATCAAGGGCGTCGAGGTCGGCGACGGCTTCGACCTGGCCCGGGTGCCCGGCTCCCAGGCGCACGACGAGATCCTGGTCACCGAGGACGGCATCAAGCGTGCCTCCGGCCGTTCCGGCGGCACCGAGGGCGGTCTCACCACCGGTGAGCTGCTGCGGGTCCGCGCGGCGATGAAGCCGATCGCGACCGTCCCCCGCGCGCTCGCCACCGTCGACGTCGTCACCGGCGAACCGGCCAAGGCCCACCACCAGCGCTCCGATGTCTGTGCCGTTCCGGCCGCGGGCATCGTCGCCGAGGCGATGGTCGCGCTGGTCCTCGCCGACGCCGTCGCGGAGAAGTTCGGCGGCGACAGCGTCGCCGAGACCCGGCGCAACGTGGAGTCGTACCTCGATCACCTCCACATCCGATGAGCGGCCCGCTGGTCGTCCTCGTCGGCCCGATGGGCGTCGGCAAGTCCACGGTCGGGGAGCTGCTCGCCGGGCTGCTCTCCACCGGTTACCGGGACACCGACGCGGACGTGGTCGCCGCCGCCGGGAAGCCGATCCCGGAGATCTTCTTCGACGAGGGCGAGGAGCACTTCCGCGCGCTGGAGCGGCAGGCGGTGCGCACCGCCCTCGCCGAGCACACCGGCGTCCTCTCCCTCGGCGGCGGCGCGGTGCTCGACGACACCACCCGCGCCCTGCTCGCCGGACAGCCCGTCGTCTACCTCTCGATGGACGTCGAGGAGGCCGTGAAGCGCGTCGGGCTGAACACCGCCCGCCCGCTGCTCGCCGTCAACCCGCGCCGGCAGTGGCGCGAGCTGATGGAGGCCCGCCGCCATCTGTACACCGAGGTGGCGCGGGCGACCGTCGCCACCGACGGACGCACCCCCGACGAGGTCGCCCGCGCGGTCCTCGACGCACTGGAACCGCAGGAACGCGGGGACGGCCCCGCCGCCCCCGGCCAGGAGACGACATGACCGAGCAGGCTCCCACCCGTATCGCGATCGCCGGCAGCGCGGGCACCGACCCGTACGAGGTGCTGGTCGGCCGGCAGCTGCTGGGCGAACTGCCCACGCTCATCGGCGAACGCGCCAAGCGCGTCGCGGTCCTCCACCCCGAGGCGCTCGCCGAGACCGGCGAGGCGGTCCGCCAGGACCTCGCCGGCCAGGGCTACGAGGCCATCGCGATCCAGCTGCCGAACGCCGAGGAGGCCAAGACCGCCGAGGTCGCGGCGTACTGCTGGAAGGCGCTGGGCCAGACCGGCTTCACCCGCACCGACGTGATCGTCGGCGTCGGCGGCGGCGCCACCACCGACGTCGCCGGATTCGTCGCGGCGACCTGGCTGCGCGGCGTGCGCTGGATCGCCGTGCCCACGACCGTGCTCGGCATGGTCGACGCGGCCGTCGGCGGCAAGACCGGCATCAACACCGCCGAGGGCAAGAACCTCGTCGGCGCCTTCCACCCGCCCGCCGGGGTCCTGTGCGACCTCGCCGCGCTGGACTCGCTGCCCGTCCACGACTACGTCAGCGGCATGGCCGAGGTCATCAAGGCCGGATTCATCGCCGACCCCGTCATCCTCGACCTGGTCGAGGCGGACCCGGAGGGCGCCCGTACGCCCACCGGAGCGCACACCGCCGAGCTGATCGAACGGGCCATCAGGGTCAAGGCCGAGGTCGTCTCCGGCGACCTCAAGGAGTCCGGGCCGCGCGAGGTCCTCAACTACGGCCACACCCTGGCCCACGCCATCGAGAAGAACGAGCGCTACAAGTGGCGGCACGGCGCGGCCGTCTCGGTCGGCATGGTCTTCGCCGCCGAGCTGGGCCGGCTGGCCGGACGCCTGGACGACGCGACCGCCGACCGGCACCGCACCGTCCTCGCCTCCGTCGGCCTGCCGCTCACCTACCGGGGCGACCAGTGGCCCCGGCTGCTGGAGACCATGAAGGTCGACAAGAAGTCCCGCGGCGACCTGCTGCGCTTCATCGTCCTCGACGGCCTCGGCAAGCCCACCGTCCTGGAGGGCCCCGACCCGGCCGTACTGCTCGCCGCGTACGGGGAGGTGTCGGCGTGACGCGCCGGGTCCTCGTCCTCAACGGGCCGAACCTCGGCCGCCTCGGCTCCCGCGAGCCGGACGTCTACGGAGCCACCTCCTACGCCGGACTCGTCGACGCCTGCCAGAGCCTCGGCAAGGAGCTGGGCTTCGACGTCGAGGTCCGGGAGACCAATGACGAGGGCGAGCTGATCCGCTGGCTCCACGAGGCCGCCGACGGTTCGATTCCGGTCGTTCTCAACCCGGGGGCCTTCACACACTACTCGTACGGGATGCGGGACGCGGCGGCCCAGCGCACCGCGCCGCTGATCGAGGTGCACATCTCCAACCCGTACGCGCGGGAGGAGTTCCGCCACCATTCCGTGGTCGCACCGGTGGCCACGGGAACCGTCGCCGGTTTCGGCATCGGCTCCTACCGCCTCGCGCTGCGCGCCCTGGCCGACGGGCCCGCCGACTGACGGACCGGAGGATTCCCGGCCGTTCGGGCACTGCGGCGGCTTCCCGCCCGTTGTCCCTGTGGCGGCCGGGAACGGTACGGTTGCCGTCCCACCAGCGCCAGTTGACTGTACGAGACGGAGTGGCACCGGATGCAGCACGCAGTGGGGGCCCCGCTGCCGCCGCCCCAGGGCCCCGCGGGCGGACCTGTCGGCTGGTCGCACCAGGCCCAGCACCCCGGCCCGCCCCCACCGGCGGGCCCGCCGCCCGCCGCCCCGCCCGCCCCCGGCGGGTGGAGCGGCCCGGCCCCGCAGCATGCCCCCGGCCCTCCCCCCAGGGAGACCACCGGGCATGTCCAGCTGCCGCCGGGCGGCCCGGTGCCGCTGCCCGCGCCGCCCGCCGAGCCCGGCACCGGCAGCGCGACCCTCGCCGTCCTGCTGATCGGCCCCGCCGGCGCCGGCAAGACCACCGTCGCCAAGCTCTGGGCCAGCCGCCGCCGGGTCCCCACCGCCCATGTGAGCCTCGACGACGTCCGCGAGTGGGTCTGTTCCGGCTTCGCCGACCCGCAGGCCGGGTGGAACGACCACTCCGAGGCGCAGTACCGCCTGGCCCGCCGCACCTGCGGTTTCGCCGCCCGCAACTTCCTCGCCAACGGCATCTCCTGCATCCTCGACGACGCGGTCTTCCCCGACCGGCCGGTCGTCGGTCTCGGGGGCTGGAAGCGCCATGTCGGCCCCGGGCTCCTGCCGGTCGTCCTGCTGCCCGGCCTGGAGATCGTCCTGGAGCGCAACGCCGAGCGCAGCGGCAACCGCCGCCTCTCGGACGAGGAGGTCGCCAGGATCCACGGCAGGATGGCCGGCTGGTACGGCTCCGGGCTCCCGATCATCGACAACTCGACCTACGACGTCGAGACCACCGCCCGGGTCCTGGACGACATCCTCGCCCGGTCCATAGCCTCCCCGCCGAGCTGGTGAATCCTCACCCCCCGGTCGGCTGCGCTGACCGCGCGGGCCCGCGCCCCCGCTCGTAGGCTCGTGGCATGTCAGAGGTGTACGCCGTCCGCCGCGGAGCGCTCCGCGACCGGTGCGCCGCCGCGGGTGCCGCGGCCGCCCTGGTCTCCCGCCCCGCCAACGTCCGCTATCTCGCGGGCGGTGCGCCACCGGGAGCCGTTCTGCTGCTCGGCCCCGGCGAGGACGTGCTGTTCTCGCCGCGCGCACCGGGCGTCGAGCACACCGAGGGGCGGACCGACGACCGGCTGCGGGTGTCGGTGCTGCCCGTCGCGGGCGGGGACCCGGCAGTGGCGGCCGCCGATCTGGCCGGTTCCTCCGGAGCGGAGTCCCTCGCCGTGGAGGAGCACCATCTGACGGTCGCCCGCCACCGCGCCATGGGCTCGGTCGCGCCGCGACTGCGGCTGGCCGACCTCGGGACCGCCGTCGAGCAGCAGCGGGTGGTCAAGGACGAGGAGGAGATCGCCTGTCTGCGGATCGCCGCCGAGATCACCGACCAGGCCCTGGGCGAGCTCCTGGAGTCCATCCTGGTCGGCCGTACCGAGCGGCATCTCGCCCTGGAGCTGGAGCGCCGTCTGGTGGACCACGGCGCCGACGGCCCCGCGTTCGCCACCTCGGTGGCCACCGGGCCGAATTCCGGCCGGGGCCGTCACCGCCCCTCGGACCGGCGGGTCGAGGAAGGGGATTTCCTCTCCGTCTGCCTGGGCGCGAGCTACCGCGGCTACCGCTGCGAGATCGGCCGCACCTTCGTCATCGGGACGGCGCCCGCCGACTGGCAGATCGAGCTCTACGACCTCGTTTTCGCCGCTCAGCGAGCCGGCCGGGAGGCGCTCGTGCCGGGAGCCGCCTACCGGGACGTGGACCACGCGGCCCGAAATCTGCTGCACTCCGCGGGGCACGGCGGGAGCCTGGCACCCTGGACCGGGCACGGAGTGGGACTCGAAATCGACGAGGACCCGCAGTTGGCACCTGCGGCCATGGGTAAACTGGACGCTTGTGTGCCGGTCACCGTCGAACCGGGGGTCCACCTCCCGGGCCGGGGCGGGGTCCGGATCGATGACACGCTCGTCGTGCGCCCCGAGGCGGACGGCGGACCCGAGCTACTCACCATCACGACCAAGGAGCTGCTCGCGCTCTAGCGCGCATCCTCGGTCGTCCACCAGCTTCAGCCCAGGAGATTCCGCAACCGTGGCTTCCACGAACGACCTCAAGAACGGCATGGTGCTCAAGCTCGACGGAGGCCAGCTCTGGTCCGTCGTCGAGTTCCAGCACGTCAAGCCCGGCAAGGGCCCGGCCTTCGTGCGCACCAAGCTCAAGAACGTGCTCTCCGGCAAGGTCGTCGACAAGACGTTCAACGCCGGTGTGAAGGTCGAAACGGCCACCATCGACCGTCGCGACATGCAGTTCTCCTACATGGACGGCGACTACTTCGTCTTCATGGACATGGAGACCTACGACCAGCTCCACGTGGACCGCAAGGCCGTCGGCGACACCGCCAACTTCCTGATCGAGGGCTTCACCGCCTCCGTGGCGCAGCACGAGGGCGAGGTGCTCTACGTCGAGCTCCCGGCCGCCGTCGAGCTCGTCATCCAGGAGACCGAGCCGGGCGTCCAGGGCGACCGCTCCACCGGTGGCACCAAGCCCGCCACCCTGGAGACCGGCCACCAGATCCAGGTCCCGCTCTTCATCACCACCGGTGAGAAGATCAAGGTCGACACCCGCACCAGCGACTACCTCGGCCGGGTGAACAGCTAACCGTGGCTGCCCGGAACAAGGCCCGCAAGCGCGCCTTCCAGATCCTCTTCGAGGCCGACCAGCGCGGTGAGTCCGTGCTGACGGTCCTCGCGGACTGGGTGCGGCACTCGCGGTCCGACACCCGTCAGCCGCCGGTCGCCGAGTACACGATGGAGCTCGTCGAGGGGTACGCGAAGTACGCGAACCGGATCGACGACCTCATCGTGACGTACGCCGTGGACTGGGAGATCGACCGCATGCCGGTCGCCGACCGGAACATCCTGCGTCTCGGTGCCTACGAGCTGATCTGGGAGGACGGCACGCCGGACGCGGTGGTGATCGACGAGGCGGTCCAGATCGCCAAGGAGTTCTCCACCGATGAATCCCCGTCCTTCGTGAACGGGCTGCTGGCCCGCTTCAAGGACCTCAAGCCGAACCTCCGCCGGGAGCAGTAGCCGCCGGCGGCGTTCAGCCGACGAAGGGGCCCGCGGTCTCCGTGACCGCGGGCCCCTTCGGCATGCGGCGGCGGGGCTGAGAGGCGGCGGGCGGCGGGCGGCGGGCACGAAAAAAACCGTGCCGGCACGAGCACCCGATGGGGTGAACGCGCCGGCACGGCGGTGGATCTCTTCTGCGGGCCTCAGCCCTCTTCGTGGGACACGGCGCGGCGCGCGTCCGCGTCGAGCACGCCCCAGCTGATCAACTGCTCCGTGAGCACGGAGGGCGACTGGTCGTAGATCACGGCCAGGGTGCGCAGGTCGTCCTGGCGGATCGACAGCACCTTGCCGTTGTAGTCGCCGCGCTGGCTCTGGATCGTCGCGGCGTAGCGCTGGAGCGGACCGGCCTTCTCCGGCGGCACGTGGGCCAGCCGCTCCAGGTCCAGGACCAGCTTCGGCGGCGGCTCGGCGGCACCGCCGGGCGTCGTACCGGGCAGCAGCTCCTGCACCGGGACCCCGTAGAAGTCCGCGAGCTCAGCGAGGCGCTGCACGGTCACGGCACGGTCGCCGCGCTCGTACGAACCGACCACGACGGCCTTCCAGCGGCCCTGGGACTTCTCCTCCACGCCATGGAGGGAGAGACCCTGCTGGGTGCGGATGGCACGGAGTTTGGCCCCGAGCTGTTTTGCGTATTCGCTGGACATAAAGCTCCCCGGACGCTGGGACATTGCGCGGCTCCGCCGCGTTGCTGGTAACTCACTGTGAGGTTACGCAGCGTTACTTGGTTGCGTCAAGCTGAAAGGGTTCGGACGGGCATCCCGGGGGTGCCGACAGGGGCCGACGCAAGCCCTGGTAACGTGGATGACGCAATTTCGACGTCCTTTAAGGTCCGTCCCGTGAGGCGGAGAAGGAGGTCCGTTTCTTATGGACGCACAGCACGAAGCCACCGGCAACGCGGCACGCCCCGTTCTGGAGGCCCCGGACATCGCCCGGGTTCTGACCCGTATCGCCCACGAGATCGTCGAACGCGCCAAGGGCGCCGACGACGTGGTGCTCCTCGGCATTCCGACGCGAGGCGTCTTCCTCGCCCGCCGGCTCGCCGAAAAGCTCGAAGAGATCACCGGCGGAAAGATGCCGGTCGGCTCCCTCGACATCACGATGTACCGCGACGACCTGCGGCTGCGCCCGGCGCGCGCCCTGGCCCGCACCGACATCCCCGGTGAGGGCATCGAGGGCCGCCTCGTCGTCCTGGTCGACGACGTCCTCTTCTCGGGACGCACGATCCGCGCCGCGCTCGACGCCCTGGGCGACATCGGCCGCCCGCGCGCGGTGCAGCTCGCCGTCCTGGTCGACCGGGGCCACCGCGAACTCCCGATCCGTGCCGACTACGTCGGCAAGAACCTCCCCACGTCGCTGCGGGAGACGGTCAAGGTCCAGCTCGCCGAGGAGGACGGCCGGGACGCCGTACTGCTCGGTGACGGTCGGACCGCCCCGACGGGCGAGCAGTAGCTCCAGCCACCCCCGTACGGCCCGTCGCAGGTCCGTACGGCTGCTCACGCACGCCCGCATGCCTGAACCCTCCATCCCTTCGGAGAACACCCAGATGAAGCGCCACCTCATCTCGGCCGCCGACCTCACCCGCGACGACGCCGTCCTGATCCTCGACACCGCCGAGGAGATGGCCCGGGTCGCCGACCGGCCGATCAAGAAACTCCCCACCCTGCGTGGCCGTACCGTCGTCAACCTCTTCTTCGAGGACTCGACGCGTACCCGCATCTCCTTCGAGGCCGCGGCCAAGCGCCTGTCGGCCGACGTCATCAACTTCTCCGCGAAGGGTTCGTCCGTCTCCAAGGGCGAATCGCTCAAGGACACCGCGCTGACCCTGGAGGCGATGGGCGCCGACGCCGTCGTCATCCGGCACGGCGCCTCCGGGGCCCCGTACCGCCTCGCCACCTCCGGCTGGATCGACGGTGCCGTCGTCAACGCCGGTGACGGCACCCACGAGCACCCCACCCAGGCCCTCCTGGACGCCTTCACGATGCGCCGCCGGCTGGTCGGGGCCGACAGCGGCCTCGGCCGCGACCTGGAAGGCCGCCGGATCACCATCGTCGGCGACATCCTGCACAGCCGGGTGGCCCGCTCCAACGTCCACCTGCTGAACACCCTGGGCGCCCAGGTCACCCTGGTGGCCCCGCCGACCCTGGTCCCGGTCGGTGTCGAGCAGTGGCCCTGCGAGGTCAGCTACGGCCTCGACGAGGTGCTGCCGAAGTCCGACGCGGTGATGATGCTGCGTGTGCAGCGTGAACGGATGAACGCCGCGTACTTCCCGACCGAGCGCGAGTACTCCCGCCGCTACGGCCTGGACGCCGACCGCATGGCGCGGATGCCCGAGGACGCCATCGTCATGCACCCCGGCCCGATGGTGCGCGGCATGGAGATCACCGCCGAGGTCGCCGACTCCGGCCGGTGCACGGCCGTCGAGCAGGTCGCCAACGGCGTATCCATCCGCATGGCCGTCCTGTACCTGCTGCTCGGCGGGTACGAATCCGCTGCCCCGTCCCGTACCGAGGAGAACAAGTAACCATGAGCAAGACCCTGATCCGCGGTGCGAGCATCCTCGGCGGCGAGCCCCAGGACGTCCTTCTCGACGGCGAGACCGTCGCGGCCGTCGGCACCGGACTCGACGCCACCGGCGCGACCGTCGTCGAGGCCGCCGGGCAGATCCTGCTGCCCGGCCTGGTCGACCTCCACACCCATCTGCGCGAGCCGGGCCGCGAGGACTCCGAGACCGTCCTGACCGGTACGAAGGCGGCCGCCGTCGGCGGCTTCACCGCCGTGCACGCCATGGCCAACACCTTCCCCGTCGCCGACACCGCCGGCGTGGTCGAGCAGGTCTGGCGGCTCGGCCGGGAGTCCGGCTACTGCGACGTCCAGCCGGTCGGCGCCGTCACCGTCGGCCTGGAGGGCAGGAAGCTCGCCGAGCTGGGCGCCATGCACGACTCGGCGGCCGGCGTGAAGGTCTTCTCCGACGACGGCAAGTGCGTCGACGACGCGGTGATCATGCGCCGGGCCCTGGAGTACGTGAAGGCCTTCGACGGCGTCGTCGCCCAGCACGCCCAGGAGCCCCGCCTCACCGAGGGCGCCCAGATGAACGAGGGCGTCGTCTCCGCCGAGCTCGGACTGGGCGGCTGGCCCGCCGTCGCCGAGGAGTCGATCATCGCCCGCGACGTGCTGCTCGCCGCCCACGTCGGCTCCCGGGTGCACATCTGCCACCTGTCGACCGCCGGTTCCGTGGACATCGTCCGCTGGGCCAAGTCCAAGGGCTGGAACGTCACCGCCGAGGTCACCCCGCACCACCTGCTCCTCACCGACGAGCTCGTCCGCACCTACGACCCGGTCTACAAGGTGAACCCGCCGCTGCGCACCGAGGCCGACGTCATGGCGCTGCGCGAGGCGCTCGCCGACGGCACCATCGACTGCGTCGCCACCGACCACGCCCCGCACCCGCACGAGGACAAGGACTGCGAGTGGGCCGCCGCCGCCATGGGCATGGTGGGTCTGGAGACCGCGCTCTCCGTCGTCCAGCAGACGATGGTCGACACCGGGCTGCTCGACTGGGCGGGGGTCGCCGACCGGATGTCGTTCCGCCCGGCCGCCATCGGACGGCTCGACGGACACGGCCGGCCCGTCGCGGCGGGGGAACCCGCCAACCTCACCCTGGTCGATCCGGCTTACCGTGGTGTCGTGGACCCCGCGGGCTTCGCCTCCCGCAGCCGCAACACTCCGTACGAGGGGCGCGAGCTGCCGGGCCGAGTCACCCACACCTTCCTGCGGGGCCGTGCAACGGTCGTCGACGGGAAGCTCGCGTGACATCACTCACCTCTCTCTACCAGCTCGCTGCCGAACGGAAGTCCGCCGAGGTCACCGACTGGTCCGCCCGGATCAGCTGGGTCATCGCACTGGCCGTCCTGGTCGCCTTCGTCTACTGGCTGATGCGCCAGGGATGGAAGTGGCGGGGCAGCCTCCAGGCGGACCTGCCGGAACTCCGCACCACCCCGGAAGGGTTCGCGGACGACGAGCCGCTGCTCACCCTGACCGGCCGCTACCACGCCTCCACCACCGCGGGGCAGTGGCTCGACCGGATCGTCGCCCACGGCCTGGGCACCCGCAGCCGGGTGGAACTCACCCTGACCCGGCGGGGCCTGGACGTGGTCCGCCCCGGTGCCGCCGACTTCTTCGTACCGGCCGAAGCCCTGCGCGAGGCCCGGCTCGACAAGGGCATCGCGGGCAAGGTCCTCCCCGAGGGCGGCCTGCTGATCATCACCTGGGCCCACGGCGACAAGCTGATCGACTCCGGCTTCCGCTCCGACCACTCGGCCGAGCACCGGGCCTGGGTCGAGGCCGTCAACCAACTCACCACCACCGCTACGGAAGGCGCCGCACGATGACGATCTCCACCCGGGGGGCCGCCAAGGCTCCCGCCGTACTCGTCCTGGAGGACGGCCGCACATTCCGCGGCCGTGCCTACGGGGCCGTGGGGGAGACCTTCGGCGAGGCGGTTTTCTCCACCGGCATGACCGGCTACCAGGAGACGCTGACCGACCCCTCCTACCACCGCCAGGTCGTCGTGATGACCGCCCCGCACGTCGGGAACACCGGGGTCAACGACGAGGACCCCGAGTCCGGCCGCATCTGGGTCTCCGGCTACGTCGTCCGCGACCCCGCCCGCATCCCCTCCAACTGGCGCTCGCGCCGCTCCCTCGACGAGGAGCTGGAGCGCCAGGGCGTCGTCGGCATCAGCGGCATCGACACCCGCGCCCTCACCCGCCACCTGCGCGAGCGCGGCGCCATGCGCGTCGGCATCTTCTCCGGCGACGCCGTCGCCGACGAGGCCACGCTGCTGGCCCGGGTCCAGGAGGCCCCCGAGATGGTGGGCGCCGACCTCTCCGCCGAGGTCGCCACCAAGGAGGCGTACGTCGTCCCCGCGATCGGCACCAAGAAGTTCACCGTCGCCGCGATCGACCTCGGCATCAAGGGCATGACCCCGCACCGGATGGCCGAGCGCGGCATCGAGGTGCACGTGCTGCCCGCCACCGCCACCCTGGAGGACGTCTACGCGGTCGGTCCCGACGGCGTGTTCTTCTCCAACGGCCCCGGCGACCCCGCCACCGCCGACCACCCGGTCTCCGTCATGCGCGGCGTCCTGGAGCGGAAGACCCCGCTCTTCGGCATCTGCTTCGGCAACCAGATCCTGGGCCGCGCCCTCGGCTTCGGCACCTACAAGCTGAAGTACGGCCACCGCGGCATCAACCAGCCCGTGCAGGACCGCACGACCGGCAAGGTCGAGGTCACCGCGCACAACCACGGCTTCGCCGTCGACGCCCCGCTCGACAAGGTGTCCGACACCGACTTCGGCCGCGCCGAGGTCTCCCACGTCTGCCTGAACGACCAGGTCGTCGAGGGCCTCCAGCTCCTCGACCAGCCGGCCTTCAGCGTCCAGTACCACCCCGAGGCGGCCGCGGGCCCGCACGACGCCGCGTACCTCTTCGACCGCTTCGTATCCCTGATGGAGGGCCAGCGTGCCTAAGCGCTCCGATATCCAGTCCGTCCTGGTCATCGGCTCCGGCCCGATCGTCATCGGCCAGGCCGCCGAGTTCGACTACTCCGGCACCCAGGCCTGCCGCGTCCTCAAGGCCGAGGGCCTGCGCGTCATCCTGGTCAACTCCAACCCGGCGACGATCATGACCGACCCGGAGATCGCCGACGCCACGTACGTCGAGCCGATCACCCCCGAGTTCGTCGAGAAGATCATCGCCAAGGAGCGCCCCGACGCGCTGCTCCCCACCCTGGGCGGCCAGACCGCGCTCAACACCGCGATCTCCATGCACGAGAACGGCGTCCTGGAGAAGTACGGCGTCGAGCTGATCGGCGCCAACGTCGAGGCCATCAACAAGGGCGAGGACCGCGACCTCTTCAAGGGCGTCGTCGAGGCCGTCAAGGAGAAGATCGGGTACGGCGAGTCCGCCCGCTCGGTCATCTGCCACTCCATGGACGACGTCCTCGCCGGTGTCGAGACGCTCGGCGGCTACCCCGTCGTCGTCCGCCCCTCCTTCACCATGGGCGGCGCCGGCTCCGGCTTCGCCCACGACGAGGAGGAGCTGCGCCGCATCGCCGGCCAGGGCCTCACGCTCTCCCCGACCACCGAGGTGCTCCTGGAGGAGTCCATCCTCGGCTGGAAGGAGTACGAGCTGGAGCTGATGCGCGACAGGAACGACAACGTCGTGGTCGTCTGCTCCATCGAGAACTTCGACCCGATGGGCGTCCACACCGGCGACTCGATCACCGTCGCCCCGGCGATGACGCTCACCGACCGCGAGTACCAGCGGCTGCGCGACATCGGCATCGCGATCATCCGCGAGGTCGGCGTCGACACCGGCGGCTGCAACATCCAGTTCGCGATCGACCCGAAGGACGGCCGGGTCATCGTCATCGAGATGAACCCGCGCGTCTCCCGCTCCTCGGCGCTGGCCTCCAAGGCCACCGGCTTCCCGATCGCCAAGATCGCCGCCAAGCTGGCCGTCGGCTACACGCTCGACGAGATCCCCAACGACATCACCGAGAAGACCCCGGCCTCCTTCGAGCCCACCCTCGACTACGTCGTCGTCAAGGCCCCGCGGTTCGCCTTCGAGAAGTTCCCGTCCGCCGACTCCACCCTCACCACCACCATGAAGTCGGTGGGCGAGGCCATGGCGATCGGCCGGAACTTCACCGAGGCGCTCCAGAAGGCGCTCCGCTCGCTGGAGAAGAAGGGCTCGCAGTTCGCCTTCACCGGCGAGCCGGGCGACAAGGCCGAGCTGCTGGCCGAGGCCGTCCGCCCGACCGACGGCCGGATCAACACCGTCATGCAGGCGATCCGGGCCGGAGCCACCCAGGAGGAGGTCTTCGAAGCGACGAAGATCGACCCCTGGTTCGTCGACCAGCTCTTCCTGATCAAGGAGATCGCCGACGAGATCGCCACCGCCGACGAGCTGGGCCCCGAGCTGCTCGCCGAGGCCAAGCGGCACGGCTTCTCCGACGCCCAGATCGCCGACATCCGCAGCCTGCGCGAGGACGTCGTGCGCGAGGTGCGGCACGCGCTGGGCATCCGCCCGGTCTACAAGACGGTCGACACCTGCGCCGCCGAGTTCGCCGCGAAGACGCCGTACTTCTACTCCAGCTACGACGAGGAGACCGAGGTCGCGCCGCGCACCAGGCCCGCGGTCATCATCCTCGGCTCCGGCCCCAACCGCATCGGCCAGGGCATCGAGTTCGACTACTCCTGCGTCCACGCCTCCTTCGCGCTGAGCGACGCGGGCTACGAGACCGTGATGGTCAACTGCAACCCGGAGACCGTCTCCACCGACTACGACACCTCCGACCGCCTGTACTTCGAGCCGCTGACGCTGGAGGACGTGCTGGAGATCGTCCACGCGGAGACCCTCGCCGGCCCGGTCGCGGGCGTCGTCGTCCAGCTCGGCGGCCAGACCCCGCTCGGCCTCTCCCAGGCGCTCAAGGACAACGGCGTGCCGGTCGTCGGCACGTCCCCGGAGGCGATCCACGCCGCCGAGGACCGCGGCGCCTTCGGCCGGGTCCTCGCCGAGGCCGGGCTCCCGGCCCCGAAGCACGGCACCGCCACCACCTTCGACGGGGCCAAGGCCATCGCCGACGAGATCGGCTACCCCGTCCTCGTCCGCCCCAGCTACGTGCTCGGCGGCCGGGGCATGGAGATCGTGTACGACGAGGCGCGGCTCTCCTCGTACATCGCCGAGTCCACCGAGATCAGCCCCACCCGGCCGGTCCTGGTCGACCGCTTCCTCGACGACGCCATCGAGATCGACGTCGACGCGCTCTACGACGGCACCGACCTGTACCTCGGCGGCGTCATGGAGCACATCGAGGAGGCCGGCATCCACTCCGGCGACTCCGCCTGCGCGCTGCCCCCGATCACGCTCGGCGGCCACGACATCAAGCGGCTGCGGGTCTCCACCGAGGCCATCGCCAAGGGCGTCGGCGTCCGCGGGCTGATCAACATCCAGTTCGCGCTCTCCGGCGACATCCTCTACGTGCTGGAGGCCAACCCGCGCGCCTCGCGCACCGTCCCCTTCACCTCGAAGGCGACCGCGGTGCCGCTGGCCAAGGCCGCCGCCCGCATCTCGCTCGGCGCCACCATCGCCGAGCTGCGCGCCGAGGGCCTGCTCCCGGCCAACGGGGACGGCGGCACCCTGCCGATGGACGCGCCGATCTCCGTCAAGGAGGCCGTCATGCCGTGGTCGCGCTTCCGCGACATCCACGGCCGCGGCGTCGACACCGTCCTCGGCCCGGAGATGCGCTCCACCGGCGAGGTCATGGGCATCGACTCCGTCTTCGGCACGGCGTACGCCAAGTCGCAGGCGGGCGCCTACGGGCCGCTGCCCACCAAGGGCCGCGCCTTCATCTCGGTGGCCAACCGCGACAAGCGCTCGATGATCTTCCCGGCGCGCGAGCTCGTCGCCCACGGCTTCGAGCTGCTCGCCACCTCCGGCACCGCCGAGGTCCTCAAGCGCAACGGCATCAACGCCACCGTCGTGCGCAAGCAGTCCGAGGGCCCCGGCCCGCAGGGCGAGAAGACCATCGTCCAGCTCATCCACGACGGCGAGGTCGACCTCATCGTCAACACGCCGTACGGCACCGGCGGCCGCCTCGACGGCTACGAGATCCGCACCGCGGCCGTGGCCCGGTCCGTGCCCTGCCTGACGACGGTCCAGGCGCTCGCCGCCGCCGTCCAGGGCATCGACGCGCTCACCCACGGAGGCGTCGGGGTCGGTTCGCTCCAGGAACACGCCCGACACCTGACCGCGGCCCGCGACTAGCACACCGGCAGACGGGGGGACACCGGCAACGGTGTCCCCCCTCTCCGTGAGGACACTTGCGATGTACAAGCTCTTCTTCCGGCTGTTCTTCAAGCGGATGGACGCCGAGCAGGCCCACCACCTGGCCTTCCGATGGATCCGCCTGGCCGTCCGCGTCCCGGTGCTGCGCACCTTCGTCGCCGCCGCGCTCGCCCCCCGCCACAAGGAGCTGCGCACCGAGGCGCTCGGCCTGCGGATGCACGGCCCCTTCGGCCTCGCCGCCGGCTTCGACAAGAACGCCGTCGCGATCGACGGCATGGCGATGCTCGGCTTCGACCACGTCGAGATCGGCACCGTCACCGGCGAACCGCAGCCCGGCAACCCCAGGAAGCGCCTCTTCCGCCTCGTCGCGGACCGTGCGCTGATCAACCGCATGGGCTTCAACAACGAGGGCTCCGCCGCCGTCGCCGCGCGGCTGGCGGCCCGCAGGCCGGTCTTCCGGACCACGGTCGGCGTCAACATCGGCAAGACCAAGGTCGTGCCGGAGGCCGAGGCCGCCGCCGACTACGTGAAGTCCACCGAGCGGCTCGCCGCCCACGCCGACTACCTCGTCGTCAACGTCTCCTCGCCCAACACGCCCGGTCTGCGCAACCTCCAGGCCACCGAGGCGCTGCGGCCGCTGCTCGCCGCCGTGCGCGAGGCCGCCGACCGCACCGTCACCCACCGGCGCGTCCCGCTCCTCGTCAAGATCGCCCCGGACCTCGCGGACGAGGACGTCGACGCGGTCGCCGACCTCGCGGTCGAGCTGGGCCTGGACGGCATCATCGCCACCAACACCACCATCGCCCGCGAGGGCCTCGGCCTGACGTCCCCGCCCGCCCTGACCGGCGAGACCGGCGGGCTCTCCGGAGCCCCCCTCAAGGCGCGCTCCCTGGAGGTGCTCGGCCGCCTCTACGCCCGCGTCGGCGACCGGATCACCCTGGTCGGTGTCGGCGGCGTCGAGAACGCCGAGGACGCCTGGCAGCGCATCCTCGCCGGCGCCACCCTCGTCCAGGGCTACAGCGCCTTCATCTACGAGGGCCCGTTCTACGCCCGGTCGATCCACAAGGGCCTGGCCGCACGCCTGGCCGCCTCCCCGTACGCCACCCTCGCCGAGGCCGTCGGCGCAGCAACCAGGAAGGCCACCGCATGAGCCCCGAACCGTTCGGCGCGCGCCTGCGCCGCGCCATGGACACCCGAGGCCCGCTCTGCGTCGGCATCGACCCGCACGCCTCGCTGCTCACCGGCTGGGGCCTGGCCGACGACGTCGCCGGGCTGGAGCGCTTCACCCGTACGGTCGTCGAGGCCCTCGCCGACCGGGTGGCGGTGCTCAAGCCGCAGTCCGCGTTCTTCGAGCGCTTCGGGTCGCGCGGCATCGCCGTCCTGGAGAAGGCGGTCGAGGAGGCGCGGGCGGCCGGCGCGCTGGTGCTGATGGACGCCAAGCGGGGCGACATCGGCTCCACGATGGGCGCCTACGCGGCGACCTACCTGGACCCGGCCTCGCCGCTCTTCTCGGACGCGGTCACCGTCTCGCCGTACCTCGGCTTCGGCTCGCTGCGCCCGGCGCTCGACGCGGCCGCCGCCTCCGGCGCCGGGGTCTTCGTACTCGCCCTCACCTCCAACCCGGAGGGCGCCGAGGTGCAGCGGGCCACCGCCGCGGACGGCCGCCCGCTGGCCCAGCTGATGCTCGACCGGATGGCCGAGGAGAACGCCGGGGCGCGGCCGCTCGGCTCGGTCGGCGCGGTGGTCGGCGCCACCCTCGGGGACGCCGGGGTGGACCTGGCGATCAACGGCCCGCTGCTCGCCCCCGGGATCGGGGCGCAGGGCGCGACCCCCGCGGACCTGCCCGGGGTCTTCGGCGACGCGGTGGGCAACGTCGTGCCCAGTGTGAGCCGGGGCGTACTGCGCGCGGGACCGGACGCGGCGGGGCTGCGCGGGGCCGCCGAACGTCTGACGGACGAGATCCGAACGGCCCTGGCGGGCCGTTGACGGCATCGCGTAACAGGCTGTTGACCAACTCCTGACCAAAAAACTCGGTTGTTATGCCTGGATTGTCCTGGTCGGGCAAGGCTGACCAGGACTTTTCGTTGGTTCTCGCTGACTCGGGCGGCCCTGGCCGCTAGTCTCCGTCGAGAGCCGACGTACACGAGTGGTCCGTCGCTCACCTGGTGTGGGGCATCCAGCTTCCTCACCGGTCCGTATCCGACAGATCGACATCCGAGGTGACGTAGGCGTGGCTCTTCCGCCCCTTACCCCTGAACAGCGCGCAGCCGCGCTCGAAAAGGCCGCCGCGGCTCGCCGGGAGCGGGCCGAGGTCAAGAATCGACTGAAGCACTCCGGCGCCTCCCTCCACGAGGTCATCAAGCAGGGCCAGGAGAACGACGTCATCGGCAAGATGAAGGTCTCGGCCCTCCTGGAGTCCCTGCCGGGCGTGGGCAAGGTCCGCGCCAAGCAGATCATGGAGCGGCTCGGTATCTCCGAGAGCCGCCGGGTCCGTGGTCTCGGCTCCAACCAGATCGCGTCCCTGGAGCGGGAGTTCGGCGGCAGCCCCGCCTGACGTTCTCAGGCACCCCTGAGAACCTGGATAATCGCTCCATGGCTGCAACATCCCGGGGGACGTCCCCCGTACCCCCGGACGTACGTCCGCGGCTGACCGTGCTCTCCGGCCCCTCCGGGGTCGGCAAGAGCACGGTCGTCGCTCATATGCGCAAGGTCCACCCCGAGGTCTGGCTCTCGGTGTCGGCGACGACCCGCAGGCCCCGCCCCGGCGAGCGCGACGGCGTCCACTACTTCTTCGTGGACGACGAGGAGTTCGACAAGCTGATCGCCAACGGCGAGCTGCTGGAGTGGGCCGAGTTCGCGGGCAACCGCTACGGCACACCCCGCCGCGCCGTGCTCGACCGCCTGGAGGCGGGCGAGCCGGTGCTGCTGGAGATCGACCTCCAGGGCGCCCGGCTGGTCCGCCAGTCGATGTCGGACGCCCAGCTGGTCTTCCTGGCGCCGCCGAGCTGGGAGGAGCTGGTCCGCCGGCTCACCGGCCGGGGGACGGAGGCGCCCGAGGTGATCGAGCGCCGGCTCGCCGCCGCCCGGGTCGAGCTGGCCGCCGAGGCCGAGTTCGACACGACGCTGGTCAACACCTCCGTCGAGGACGTGGCGCGTGAGCTGCTAGCCTTGATGCTGGAGGCTTCCGGCCACAGTGCCGACAGCGACTGAACAATTACCGAAAAGCACTGCCCAGGCACTGCTCAGGTACTGCTCAGGCGCTGACAAACACTGACGCGGACCTCCGCACCATCAAAGGTTTCTTTGATTCTCACCCCCTTCGGAAGGCAGAGAGTGTCCTCTTCCATCACCACGCCCGAGGGCATCATCAACCCGCCGATTGATGAGCTCCTTGAGGCCACCGACTCGAAGTACAGCCTCGTGATCTACGCCGCCAAGCGCGCGCGCCAGATCAACGCGTACTACTCGCAGCTCGGCGAGGGTCTCCTGGAGTACGTCGGTCCGCTCGTCGACACCCATGTGCACGAGAAGCCGCTCTCGATCGCGCTCCGCGAGATCAACGCGGGCCTGCTCACCTCCGAGGCCATCGAGGGCCCCGCGCAGTAAGCAGGAACCACGTCCTCACTCCGGGCCCGGCAGCCACTGGCTGCCGGGCCCGAGGTGTGTCCGGGGCGCTCTCGGCCGGACGGCCGGGGTGAGGCAGCATGGGGGTGTTCGTATCCGAGTGCGGGGAGACGCAGTGGACAAGCCGAAGGTCGTTCTGGGGGTCAGCGGGGGCATCGCCGCGTACAAGGCGTGCGAGCTGCTGCGCCGGCTGACCGAATCCGGTCACGACGTCCGGGTGGTGCCGACCGCGTCGGCGCTGCACTTCGTGGGGGCCGCCACCTGGTCGGCGCTCTCCGGTCACCCGGTCTCCACCGAGGTCTGGGACGACGTCCACCAGGTGCCGCACGTCCGGATCGGGCAGGAGGCCGACCTGGTGGTCGTCGCCCCCGCCACCGCGGACACGCTCGCCCGGGCGGCCCACGGCCTCGCCGACGACCTGCTCACCAACACGCTCCTCACCGCCCGCTGTCCGGTCGTCTTCGCGCCCGCCATGCACACCGAGATGTGGGAGCACCCCGCCACCCGGGAGAACGTCGCCACCCTGCGGCGCCGGGGCGCCGTCGTCATCGAGCCCGCCGTCGGCCGGCTCACCGGCGCCGACACCGGCAAGGGCCGGCTGCCCGACCCCGGGGAGATCTTCGAGGTCTGCCGCCGGGTCCTGGCCCGGGGCCCGGTCGAGCCCGACCTGGCCGGCCGCCATGTGGTCATCAGCGCGGGCGGTACGCGCGAGCCCCTCGACCCGGTCCGCTACCTCGGCAACCGCTCCTCCGGCAAGCAGGGCTACGCCCTGGCCCGCACCGCCCTGGCCCGCGGCGCCCGGGTCACGCTGATCGAGGCCAACACGGGGCTGCCCGACCCGGCCGGCGCCGACGTCCTGCGCGTGGGGACCGCCGTCCAGCTGCGCGAGGCCGTGCTGAAGGCCGCCGCCGACGCCGACGTGGTCGTGATGGCCGCGGCGGTCGCCGACTTCCGCCCCGCCGAGTACGCCCAGGGGAAGATCAAGAAGAAGGACGGGCAGGAGCCCGCCCCCGTCGCCCTGGTCCGCAACCCCGACATCCTCGCCGAGGTGTCCGCCGAGCGCGCCCGGCCGGGGCAGATCGTCGTGGGCTTCGCCGCCGAGACCGACGACGTCCTCGCCAACGGCCGGGAGAAGCTCCGCCGCAAGGGCTGCGACCTCCTGGTCGTCAACGAGGTGGGGGAGCGCCGGACCTTCGGCTCCGAGGAGAACGAGGCGGTGGTGCTCGCGGCCGACGGAGGCGAGACCCAGGTGCCGCACGGACCCAAGGAAGCGCTTGCCGACACGGTCTGGGACCTCGTGTCGCCGCGGCTCGGATGAATTTTTTGTTTCGTGCGAAGGTGTGCGAATGCCTTGGAAAATGGGGGTAAAAGCCCGTTCCCCAAAGGGATTCCTCCCACGTCGGAGGGGAGTGTGGCGGGTCACAGATGGCTCAAAGAGCGAGACGTACTGTCCGCCGGACGAATACGACCGATAAACTGGCTCCGGATTGTGCCGGGCGCAGCTCCCGGCGATCCGCCCAATGATTCAGCCAGCAGCCGCTGCAACCCCAGGGAGCGATGTGTCCCGCCGTCTCTTCACCTCGGAGTCCGTCACCGAGGGCCACCCCGACAAGATCGCCGACCAGATCAGCGACACCATTCTCGACGCGCTGCTCCGCGAGGACCCGCGGTCCCGCGTCGCCGTCGAGACCTTGATCACCACGGGTCTGGTCCATGTGGCGGGTGAGGTCACCACCAAGGCCTACGCCGACATCCCGACGCTTGTCCGCAACAAGGTCCTGGAGATCGGCTACGACTCCTCGAAGAAGGGCTTCGACGGGGCCTCCTGCGGCGTCTCGGTCTCCATCGGGGCGCAGTCGCCCGACATCGCGCAGGGCGTCGACACGGCGTACGAGCAGCGGGTCGAGGGCGACGAGGACGAGCTCGACAAGCAGGGCGCCGGCGACCAGGGCCTGATGTTCGGCTACGCCTGCGACGAGACGCCCGAGCTGATGCCGCTCCCGATCCACCTCGCGCACCGGCTCTCCCGCCGGCTCTCCGAGGTCCGCAAGAACGGGACCATCCCGTACCTGCGCCCGGACGGCAAGACCCAGGTCACCATCGAGTACGACGGCGACAAGGCCGTCCGCCTCGACACGGTCGTGGTCTCCTCGCAGCACGCCAGCGACATCGACCTCGACTCGCTGCTCGCGCCCGACATCCGTGAGTTCGTCGTCGAGCACGTGCTCGCGCAGCTCATCGAGGACGGCATCAAGCTGGACACCGACGGCTACCGGCTCCTGGTCAACCCGACCGGGCGCTTCGAGATCGGCGGCCCGATGGGTGATGCCGGACTGACCGGCCGCAAGATCATCATCGACACCTACGGCGGCATGGCCCGGCACGGCGGCGGCGCCTTCTCGGGCAAGGACCCGTCGAAGGTGGACCGCTCGGCCGCGTACGCCATGCGCTGGGTCGCCAAGAACGTCGTCGCCGCGGGTCTCGCCGCCCGCTGCGAGGTCCAGGTCGCCTACGCGATCGGCAAGGCCGAGCCGGTCGGCCTCTTCGTCGAGACCTTCGGCACCGCCGCCGTCGACACCGAGAAGATCGAGCACGCCATCGGCGAGGTCTTCGACCTCCGCCCGGCCGCGATCATCCGCGACCTCGACCTGCTCCGCCCGATCTACGCCCAGACCGCGGCCTACGGCCACTTCGGCCGGGAGCTGCCCGACTTCACCTGGGAGCGCACCGACCGCGTGGACGCGCTGCGCGCGGCGGCCGGGCTGTAGACAGCCGCCGTCCCGTCCGTACGCCGGGGCCCGGACACCGCACGTGGTGTCCGGGCCCCGGCGTGTCCGGCCCCGGACTTCTCCGATGGGGCCGCTGTCGGTGCCCTCTGGTAGGAATTTGGCTGTGAGCAGCGAGAACGAGCGGCCGGAGGACCCCGGCGCCGGGGCCCCGGAGCAGCTTGCGCTGATCCGGGAGACGGTGCGCAGGGCCGAGGTGCCCCGCGCCAAGCCGCGTACCTGGCGCGGCGCCCCGCTCGCCAAGGAGCTGCCGGTCGCCCGGGTGGTGGTCAACAAGGGCGCCCTCCACCTCGACCAGTACTTCGACTACGCGGTGCCCGAGGAGCTGGACGACCAGGCGCGGCCCGGGGTGCGGGTGCGGGTCCGGTTCGGGGCCGGGGGGCGTCAGGTCCGGGGCGGGCGGCGCGAGGGCGGCGGGCTGGTCGACGGCTTCCTGATCGAGCGGCGTGCCGAGTCGGACTACCAGGGCGCGCTCGCCGCGCTCGCCTATGTCGTGTCGCCCGAGCCGGTGCTGGGGCCGGAGCTGCTGGCCCTCGCCCGCGCCGTCGCCGACCGGTACGCGGGCAGCCTCGCCGATGTCCTCCAGCTCGCCGTGCCGCCGCGCAACGGGCGGGCCGAGTCGAAGCCCTCGCCCGCGCCGCTGCCGCCGCCGCCCGCGCCGTCGGCGGGGAGCTGGCAGCGGTACGCGCAGGGTCCGGCGTTCCTGCGGGCGCTGGCGGAGGGCGGTGCGCCCAGGGCCGTGTGGACGGCGCTGCCGGGGCCCCACTGGCCCGAGGAGATCGCCCGGGCCATGGCCGCCACCCTCGCGTCCGGGCGTGGCGCGCTGCTCGTCGTGCCCGACGGCCGGGCCGCCGCCCGGGTGGACGCCGCGCTCACCGGGCTGCTCGGCCCGGGTCACCACGCGCTGCTCACCGCCGACTCCGGACCGGAGAAGCGGTACCGCGAGTGGCTCGCCGTCCGGCGCGGCTCGGTGCGGGCGGTCGTCGGCACCCGGGCGGCGATGTTCGCCCCGGTCGCCGATCTCGGCCTGGTCGCCGTCTGGGACGACGGGGACGCCAGCCACAGCGACGACAACGCCCCCTTCCCCCACGTGCGCGAAGTGCTCGAACTGCGGGCCGCGCACAGCCGGTGCGCCTTCCTCCTCGGCTCCACGAGCTGCACGGTGGAGGCCGCGCAGCTGGTGGAGAGCGGCTGGGCGCTGCCCCTGCGCGCCGACCGCGAGCAGCTGCGGGCCGCCGCCCCCCTGGTGCGTACGGTCGACGACGGGGAGCTGGCCCGGGACGGCGCGGCCCGGGCGGCCCGGCTGCCCAGCCTGGCCTGGCAGACGGTCCGGGACGGGCTGCGCCGGGGCCCGGTCCTGGTCCAGGTGCCCCGGCGGGGCTACGCGCCCCGGCTGGCCTGCGAGCGCTGCCGCGAGCCCGCCCGCTGCCGGCACTGCGCCGGGCCGCTCCAGGCCCCGGACGAGCGGGACCTCGACTGTGCCTGGTGCGGGCGGCCCGAGACCGCCTGGCACTGCCCGGCCTGCGGCTCCGGCCGGCTGCGGGCCCGGATCGTCGGCGCCCGGCGGACCGCCGAGGAGCTGGGCCGGGCCTTTCCGGCCGTTCCGGTGCGGACCTCCGGCCGGGACCATGTGCTCGACGCGGTGCCGGACGCGCCCGCGCTGGTCGTCAGCACCCCGGGCGCCGAGCCGGTGGCCGAGGGCGGTTACGCGGCGGCGCTGCTGCTGGACGGCTGGGCGATGGTCGGCCGCCCCGATCTGCGGGCCGGTGAGGAGGCGCTGCGGCGGTGGACGGCGGCCGCCGCGCTGGTGCGCGGGCAGCCGGAGGGCGGCACGGTGGTGGTCGTCGCCGAGCCGACGCTGCGGCCGGTGCAGGCGCTGGTGCGCTGGGACCCGGTGGGGCACGCCCGCCGCGAGCTGGCGGACCGGGCCGAGCTGGGCTTCCCGCCGGTGTCCCGGATGGCCTCGGTGACCGGTACGCCGGAGGCGCTGGCCGGATTCCTCGCGGCGGCCGAACTGCCGCCGGAGGCCGAGACACTGGGCCCGGTCCCGGTGGCGGCCGCCGCGCCCGGCCGGCCCCGAAGACCCGGTCAGGCGCCGCCGGGGGAGTCCTGGGAGCGGGTGCTGCTCCGTGTGCCGCCGGGCAGCGGCGCGGCGCTGGCGCACGCCCTGAAGGCCGCTCAGGCGGCGCGGCTGTCCCGGGGCGGCGACCGGGTCCGGATCAGGGTCGACCCGCCGGACATCGGCTGACGGCCGGGGCACGGGAAGCTCCCGGGCATGGGGCTGCCCCGCCGCGCGGGAATCGCGCGACGGGGCAGCGGACGGACGGGGGTGGCGGTCAGCCGTTGCGTGGGCCGGGGAAGGCGCCCGGGCGCAGGTCCTCGCGCAGTGACGGGCGGTCCGTCGACGGCTGCGGCGGCATGGACCGGGCCGCGGGCACGGCGGGCAGCGCGGACGGGCCACCGGAGCCCGGGACGGGCAGGCCGCGCGGCACGGCGGTCTCCCCGGCGGCCTCGGCCGCCCCCGGCTGCCGGGCGTTGCGGCGCGCTCCGTAGCGGCGGTGCACCGCCTGCTTGGTGACCCCGAGCGCGGAGCCCACCGCGTCCCAGGAGAAGCCCAGCGAGCGGTCGAAGTCGACCGCGGCGGTGACCAGCGTCTCGACGCTGTCGCGCAGTTCCTGCGCCAGCCTTACGGTGGGGGCCGGGGCCCTGCCGTAGACGACGAAGCCCGTGGACGGGCCGGAGCGGCGCGGACGGTAGACGTTGCCCAGTTGGGCGGTGAGCGTACGCAGCGCGTCCACCTGCCGCCGGACCCGCTCGATGTCCCGCACCAACAGATGCAGACTGGCCCTCGCTTGGGCGTCGTGGGTTGCGTGGTCGGCCATGAAGAAGCCTCTCGAACCGGCGTTGAAAGGGATCGGGCCGCACCAGGGCGGCTCGCTTCGGTCAATCTCTCTTGACCAACGCCCGAGCTGTGGTTCTGGTCACGCTTCAGGGGCGCGTACGCCCTTCAAAGGGGCGCACGGGCATGCGTACGCCCCCTGGCGCCCCGCCCCATAGACTTGTGCGTTGCTCGTCACCGCACTTCGGCCCGAGAGGCAGTCAGCCACCCATGAAGCTCGTCTTCGCAGGCACCCCCGAGGTCGCCGTACCCGCCCTGGACGCCCTGATCGCCTCCGACCGGCACGAGGTGGCCGCCGTCGTGACCCGGCCCGACGCCCCCGCCGGGCGGGGCCGCCGTCTGGTCGCCAGCCCGGTCGCCGAGCGGGCCGAGGAGGCGGGCATCGAGGTGCTGAAGCCCGCCCGCCCGCGCGACCAGGACTTCCTGGCCCGGCTGCGGGAGATCGCCCCGGACTGCTGCCCGGTCGTCGCCTACGGCGCGCTGCTGCCCAAGGAGGCGCTCGCCGTGCCCGCCCGCGGCTGGGTCAACCTGCACTTCTCGCTGCTGCCCGCCTGGCGCGGCGCGGCCCCGGTGCAGCACGCGGTGATGGCCGGGGACGAGCTGACCGGCGCGTCGACCTTCCTGATCGAGGAGGGACTCGACTCCGGACCGGTCTACGGCGTCCTCACCGAGGAGGTGCGCCCCACCGACACCAGCGGCGACCTGCTCACCCGGCTGGCGTTCGCCGGCGCGGGGCTGCTCGCGGCGACGATGGACGGCATCGAGGACGGCACCCTGCACGCCGTGGAGCAGCCGGCCGACGGCGTCACCCTCGCCCCGAAGATCACCGTGGAGGACGCCCAGGTCCAGTGGTCGGCGCCCGCGCTCCGGGTCGACCGGGTGGTACGCGGCTGCACGCCCGCGCCCGGCGCGTGGACCCTGTTCCGCGGCGAGCGGCTCAAGCTGATCCAGGCCGTCCCCGTCCTCGACCGCACCGACCTGGCCCCCGGCGAGCTCTCCGCCGCCAAGAACAACGTGTACGTGGGCACCGGATCGCACGCCGTCGAACTGCTCTGGGTCCAGCCGCAGGGCAAGAAGCCGATGCGCGCCGCGGACTGGGCGCGCGGGGTGCGGATCGTCCACGGCGAGCTGCTGGGGAGCTGAGGCGGACCCCGGCAGGGGCGGCGACGTAGGCTGGGAGGATTCGTCCCCTCACCTTCAGCGGAGCACCTTTCACGTGAACGACCAGCAGCGTCGCCGTCCCGCCAAGCCCCATCGCCGGCCGAAGAAGGACCCGGTCCGCTTTCTCGCCTTCGAGGCCCTGCGGGCGGTCGACGAACGCGACGCGTACGCCAACCTCGTCCTGCCCCCGCTGCTGAAGAAGGCCCGTGCCAAGGGCGACTTCGACCACCGGGACGCGGCGCTGGCGACCGAGCTGGTCTACGGCACGCTGCGCCGCCAGGGAACGTACGACGCGATCGTCGAGGCCTGCATCGACCGTCCGCTGCGCGAGGTCGACCCGCCGGTCCTGGACGTGCTGAACATGGGCGTGCACCAGCTCCTCGGCACCCGTATCCCCACCCACGCGGCGGTCTCCGCCAGTGTGGAGCTGGCCCGGGTGGTGCTCGGCGAGGGGCGCGCCAAGTTCGTCAACGCGGTGCTGCGCAAGGTCGCCGCGGACGACCTCGACGGCTGGGTGGCCAAGGTCGCCCCGCCCTACGAGGAGGACGCCGAGGACCACCTCGCGGTCGTGCACTCGCACCCGCGCTGGATCGTCTCGGCGCTCTGGGACGCGCTGGGCGGCGGCCGGGCCGGTATCGAGGACCTCCTGGAGGCGGACAACGAGCGCCCCGAGGTCACCCTGGTCGCGCGCCCCGGCCGTGCCACCACCGGGGAGCTGCTCGAAGCGCTCGGCGAGGAGAACGGCCTGCCCGGCCGCTGGTCGCCGTATGCCGTGCGGATGGCCGAGGGCGGCGAACCCGGCGCGCTGGAGGCGGTGCGCGAGGCCCGGGCCGGGGTCCAGGACGAGGGCAGCCAGCTGGTGGCCGCCGCGCTGGCCGCCGCACCTCTGGAGGGCGGCGACAGCCGCTGGCTCGACGGCTGCGCAGGCCCCGGCGGCAAGGCCGCCCTGCTCGCCGCGCTGGCCGCGGAGCGGGGCGCCACGCTGCTCGCCGCCGAGAAGCAGCCGCACCGGGCCCGGCTCGTCGAGCACGCCCTGGCCGGGAACCCCGGCCCGTACCAGGTGATCACCGCCGACGGCACCCGGCCGCCGTGGCGCCCCGGCAGCTTCGACCGTGTGCTGATGGACGTGCCGTGCTCGGGGCTCGGCGCCCTGCGCCGCCGCCCGGAGGCGCGCTGGCGCCGCCGCAAGGAGGACCTGGAGCAGTTCGCCCCGCTGCAACGCGGCCTGCTCGGCGAGGCGTTGAAGGCGGTCCGGGTGGGCGGCGTGGTCGGCTACGCGACCTGCTCGCCGCATCTCGCGGAGACCCGGACGGTGGTCGAGGACGTGCTCAAGGGCCGCGGCGGCGTCCGGGGCGTCGAGGCCGAGTGGATCGACGCCCGCCCCTTGATGCCGGACGTTCCCGCGCTGGGCGACGGCCCCGACGTCCAGCTCTGGCCGCACCTGCACGGCACGGACGCCATGTACCTGGCCCTGCTGCGACGCACCACCTGACCGGCGAGAGGCCTGCGAACCCCGGAGCGCTGTCGGCCCTCGGCACCCCGCTCCCGGCCGGCCGGACGATCACGTCCGACGAGGGGGACGGGGACGAGCGGCCGCTCTGGCCCGCCGGCGTACCGGCCACCGCCGGACTGCGGGCGCGGGTGCAGGCCGAACACCCGCGCACCGGGCTGTGGCCGCTGCTGCTCGCCCCGCTGGAGCCGGACGACGACGGGCTGTTCCGCCCCTGGGGATCGGGCGAGCTCTGCCCGGAGGACGTGTCCGACCCGGCCTAGCTGCTCGCGGCGCGGTGGGCGGAGTGCACGGCCGTCGACGCGGACGACCCGCTCCCGGCGGCGGAGCGGGCCGCCGTCACGGCTTCCTTCGAGGAGTGGCCGGGCCTCGCGCCGGGCCGGGAGGCGGCGGGGGCCGACCGGTTGGCGGCCGAGCGTCCGTCGGCCGGGCAGGGGCTGGTCACCGCCGCCTCCGGGGCCCTCGCCGCCGCGATCCGGTCCGGTCCGCTCGACCAGGACGACGACACCGGGAAGTCCTCCGCGGTCGTCCTCGACTGGGAGCGCCGGTTGGGGGTCCGCGTCGTCGGGGCCGGCTTCGCCACCCCGCACCTCCCGGTCGCCGCTGCGCCGACGACCCCCGAGGAGGCCCTCGCGGTGGCGGCCGAGCACTTCGCGTTCTGCCCGGACACCGTCCCGCGGAGTCGGCGGCCGTACACCCTGGCCGCGTACGCCGGGAGGGTCGCCGACGCCGACCGGTGGGACTTCTGATGGGACCGACCGGCCCGATCCGTACGAGCCCGCCCGAAACGCCCCCGCAGGGCGGCCGGAACCCCTTGATCACGCGAACCGTAATGATCCCGTGAGGCTTTGGCCCGCACCAAGGCGGGGAAGTGGCGCGGAACATGGCAGGCTTGGGGGCATGGCCCAGATCAACCCCAGCATCCTGTCCGCCGACTTCGCCCGTCTCGCCGAGGAGGCCGAGGCCGTCAGGAGCGCGGACTGGCTCCACGTCGATGTGATGGACAACCACTTCGTGCCCAATCTGACCCTCGGTGTGCCGATCGTCGAATCGCTCGCCCGGGCCACGGACACCCCGCTGGACTGCCATCTGATGATCGAGGCCCCGGATCGCTGGGCCCCGGCCTACGTCGAGGCGGGCGCCGGTTCCGTCACCTTCCACGCGGAGGCCGCGGCCGCTCCGGTGCGCCTCGCGCGGGAGATCCGCGCCAAGGGGGCCCGGGCGTCGATGGCGCTCAAGCCCGCGACGCCGATCGAGCCGTACGAGGACCTGCTCCCCGAGCTGGACATGCTGCTGATCATGACGGTGGAGCCGGGCTTCGGCGGCCAGGCGTTCCTGGACATCATGCTGCCGAAGATCCGCCGGACCCGGGAGCTGATCTCCAAGCACGGGCTCGAACTGTGGCTCCAGGTCGACGGCGGGGTCTCCGCGTCCACCATCGAACGGTGCGCCGAGGCCGGCGCCGACGTCTTCGTGGCGGGTTCGGCGGTGTACGGGGCCGAGGACCCGGACGAGGCGGTGCGCTCGCTGCGCGCCCGGGCGGAGCGGGCCACGGCCTCGGCGGCCTGGGCGTGCGGCCACTGACACCGGCGCCTGAGCACGGCCTCCCGCCCGAGGTCGGGCAGGCCAAGAGCAGATGAACGCGGTCCCACGGGGCCGATCAGGGGGCGCCGGATCTGACAGGATGAACGGCGTATCGAGAGTGTGAACAGCAGTGAGGAGAGCGCGGTGTCTGCAATGTCGGCGGGCCGGTCCGCCCTGCGGATGGGGCCCGCGGAGCTGGTGCAGGCGGCGGCCATGGCCCGCCGCTTCTACCTCGAGGGAAAGTCGAAGATCCAGATCGCCGAGGAGTTCGGCGTCAGCCGCTTCAAGGTGGCCCGGGTCCTGGAGACGGCGCTGGAGCGCGATCTCGTACGTATCGAGATCCGGGTCCCCGCCGAGCTGGACGCCGAGCGCTCCGACGCGCTCCGGGCCCGCTACGGGCTGCGTCACGCGGTCGTCGTCGAATCGCCGGCCGAGGAGCAGGACGACGCACCGGATCCGGAGAACCTGGGCGAGGTCGCGGCCGATCTGCTCGGCGAACTGGTGAACGAAGGCGATGTACTGGGGCTGGCCTGGGGCCGCTCCACCATCCACATGGCGGCGGCGCTCGACCGGCTGCCGCCGTGCACGGTCGTACAGCTCACCGGGGTGTACGACGCGGGGACGGCGGAGCGCGGCTCCGTCGAGGCGGTCCGGCGGGCCGCCCAGGTCTCCGGCGGCGAGGCCCACCCCATCTACGCGCCGATGCTGCTGCCGGACCCGGCCACGGCCGCGGCCCTGCGCCACCAGACGGGCATCGCCCGCGCCTTCGAGTACTTCGACAAGGTGACCGTCGCGGCGGTCTCCATCGGTTCCTGGGAGCCGGGCATCTCGACCGTCCACGACATGCTCTCCGACCAGGAGCGGGCGCACTACGCCTCGCTCGGCGTCGCGGCGGAGATGTCGGCGCACCTCTTCGACACCGAGGGCCGGCGGGTCGGCCGGGACCTGGGGGAGCGGTGCATCACGGTCGAGGCCGACCGGCTGCGCCGGATCCCCGAGGTGGTGGCCATCGCGGGCGGTCAGCGCAAGGCCGCGGCGATCGGGGCGGTGCTGCGCTCGGGGCTGGTCACCAGCCTGGTGACGGACACGGCCGCGGCGGACTTTCTGCTGACCGAGTCGGCGGCCCCGCTGCGCCCGGCGCTGGAGCGCGCCGACCCGGACGGCGACTGACCGGCCCCGGACACGGGTCCGCCCGGACGGCATGCGCGCCGTCCGGGCGGACCCGTGTCCGGGTGGTTCAGTCCTGGGCCATGCCCAGCACCCGTGCCTCCAGATACTCCTGCGGCTCCTCGTACTGGCTCACGTCGGCCGGGTTGTAGCGCGGGGTCTGCCGCGACCAGTCGAGATTGCCGCGCATCCAGCTGCGCATGCCGTCCAGATACGGCCGGAGCATCCAGGACAGCTGCGGATAGGCGGACAGCAGCTCGGCCTCGGCGGTGAGGAAGCGCTCCGTCTCGGTCGTGATCTCCGCGCAGACGTGCTCCAGGGCCTGCCGCTCGCCGTGGCCGCGGTGGTGCCGGACCAGGTGGACGAGGTTGTGGATCTCGCCGAGCACCTGTTCCTTCTCGTACGAGTACACGTCGTTGGCCCAGCACACGACGTTGCACGAGGCTTCCAGCGCGGTGATGAACCGGGGGTCGTTGTGGATCGACTCGGGTGCCTCGATGCCGGCCACGATCTCTATCAGGTCCATGCAGACATGTATCGCACCGGTGTGGCGCCGCTTGGCGATATAGGTCTCCTCGGACGGCACCACGCCCGAGGCGCGGTTTCCGGCCTCCCAGGTGGTGGTGGTCGTGAGGTAGGTGGTGAGGTGCCAGCCGAAGCGGGCGCGCCAGTGCGGGGCGGCCATCGGCGTCGTACGTTCCCACAGATCGGCCAGGGCGGTCACGGCCGCCGGGAGCTCGCCCTCGGGCAGGGCGCCGGGGGTGTCGCTCCGGATGACGTCCCGCATCAGCCCGACCACGTCCCGCACCCGCTCCGGGCTGCGGCCGAGGTGTCCGTCGTCGAGCTGGTCGTCGACGAGGAAGAGCCAGACGAACCAGTCGGCCACCAGGTCGAGGTTCTTGCTGTCGGCGGTCGGATACACCATGCCGACGAACGCGCCGAAGTCCGCCTGGACGAAGCGGGCCCTGGCCGAATCGCGGTGCACCAGACCGGTGTCGCGGGTCCACTCCTCCAGATGGACTCTGGTGTGCGGCACGTTCGGGTTGCTGAGCTGGGGGAACGGGCAGTAGATGTCCGGCAGTTCGCTCTCCACGAGTGGGTCGTGATCCTCTCCGGTCGTACGTATGACGGAAGTTGTGGCTCTTCCGGCTGTTCCTCCGGGGCGTTGGTGAGACCCACGGGACCTGCGAATTTGAAGCTACCGGACCCCTTGTCACCAGGTCCAGGGCAGACGATCGGGGATTGATCCGAACGACTTCGGGTAGGGTCCGCGGGCAAGACGGGCTGCACCCGTCCGGGACTCCCGCCGGACCTCTTTCGGAGGAACGTACCAACGCGGGTGCTGTTTGTTGTGCCATCGTGGACGCGACCTGCGGCGATTCGTATGAAAAAATCAGTGTTATGCGTTTTCTTGAGCCCGGTACTGGTCGTTACACAGACTCCCCCGCGGTCCCCTACGACCTCACGTACGACGACGTCTTCATGGTCCCGGGCCGTTCGGCAGTCGGTTCCCGCCAGGGCGTCGACCTCTCCTCGCCCGACGGCACCGGCACCACCATCCCGCTCGTCGTGGCGAACATGACGGCCATCGCGGGCCGCCGGATGGCCGAAACGGTCGCCCGGCGCGGCGGGCTCGTCGTCATCCCGCAGGACATCCCGATCGAGGTCGTCACCGAGGTCGTCGCCTGGGTGAAGTCGCGGCACCTGGTCCTCGACACCCCGATCGTGCTGGCCCCCGGCCAGACGGTCGCCGACGCCCTGTCGCTGCTGCCGAAGCGCGCGCACGGCGCGGGCGTCGTGGTCGACGACGAGCGCCGGCCCCTCGGTGTCGTCACCGAGCACGACCTGGCCGGTGTGGACCGCTTCACCCAGCTCACCGAGGTCATGTCCAAGGACCTGGTGCTGCTCGACGCGGACATAGACCCGCGCGACGCGTTCAACAGGCTGGACGGCGCCAACCGCAAGCTCGCCCCCGCCGTCGACGCGGAGGGCCGGCTCGTCGGCCTCCTCACCCGCAAGGCCGCGCTGCGCGCCACCCTGTACACCCCCGCCACCGACGCCGAGGGCCGGCTGCGGATCGCCGCCGCCGTCGGGATCAACGGGGACGTCGCGGGCAAGGCCAAGCAGCTGCTGGACGCGGGCGTCGACACGCTCGTCGTGGACACCGCCCACGGCCACCAGGAGTCCATGATCAGCGCGGTCCGGGCGGTCCGCGCCCTCGACCCCTCGGTCCCGATCGTGGCGGGCAACATCGTCGCCGCCGAGGGTGTGCGCGACCTCATCGAGGCGGGCGCCGACATCATCAAGGTGGGCGTGGGCCCCGGCGCCATGTGCACCACCCGGATGATGACCGGCGTGGGGCGGCCGCAGTTCTCGGCCGTCCTGGAGTGCGCCGCCGAGGCGAAGAAGTACGGCAAGCACGTCTGGGCCGACGGCGGCGTCCGCCACCCCCGCGATGTCGCCATGGCGCTCGCCGCGGGCGCGTCCAACGTGATGATCGGCTCCTGGTTCGCCGGTACGTACGAGTCGCCCGGCGACCTCCAGCAGACCGCCGACGGCCGCTTCTACAAGGAGTCCTTCGGCATGGCGTCCGCGCGCGCCGTGAAGAACCGCACCTCGGACGAGTCCGCCTACGACCGGGCCCGCAAGGCGCTCTTCGAGGAGGGCATCTCCACCTCGCGGATGTTCCTCGACCCGGCCCGGCCCGGCGTCGAGGATCTGATCGACTCGATCATCGCGGGCGTCCGCTCCTCCTGCACCTACGCCGGGGCGGCCTCCCTCGCGGAGTTCGCCGAGAAGGCGGTCGTCGGGGTGCAGAGCGCCGCCGGATACGCCGAGGGCAAGCCGCTGCACGCCAGCTGGAGTTGATCCTTCCCGTCCTTCGACACCGGTGCCCCGCCGGGCCGTTCGCGCCCGGCGGGGCACCGGTGTTTCCGGGGCCGGGCGGCGGCTGTCCGGATCGCGGCGGCAACCGGCCTATCACCGTCAACCGCGGTGGAATGTAAGTAACATGAACACCAATCAGTTGCCCGTTCCTCCGTGGTAAGGGATCCCATGTCCTTCTTCACCGATCTGGCCCAGCAGTACATCGACGGGGAATGGAGGCAGGGCAAGGGCTCCTGGGACATCATCGACTTCAACCCGTACGACGGGGAGAAGCTCGCCTCGATCACCGTCGCCACGGCCGAGGAGGTCGACCAGGCGTACCGCGGTGCGCAGGAGGCCCAGCGGGCCTGGGGCGAGACCAACCCGTACGCCCGGCGCACGGTGCTGGAGCGGGCGCTGCGCATCGTCGAGGAGCGCGAGGCGGAGATCAGCGACGCGATCGTCGCGGAGCTGGGCGGGACCCGGCTGAAGGCCGCCTTCGAGCTGCACCTCGCCAAGGAGTTCCTGCGCGAGTCGGTCCAGCTGGCGCTGCGGCCCACCGGGCAGATCCTGCCCTCGCCGACCGAGGGCAAGGAGAACCGCGTCTACCGGGTGCCGGTCGGTGTCGTCGGCGTCATCAGCCCCTTCAACTTCCCCTTCCTGCTCTCGCTGAAGTCGGTGGCCCCGGCCCTGGCGCTCGGCAACGCCGTGGTCCTCAAGCCGCACCAGAACACCCCGGTCTGCGGCGGCACGCTGGTGGCGAAGGTGTTCGAGGAGGCCGGGCTGCCGGCCGGGCTGCTGAACGTCGTGGTCACCGACATCGCCGAGATCGGCGACGCCCTGCTGGAGCACCCCGTGCCGCAGGTCATCTCCTTCACCGGCTCCGACAAGGTGGGGCGGCACGTCGCCACGGTCTGCGCGGCCCAGCTCAAGAGCGCCGTGCTGGAGCTCGGCGGCAACAGCGCGCTGATCGTCCTCGACGACGCAGATCTGGACTACGCCGTGGACGCGGCCGTCTTCAGCCGGTTCGTCCACCAGGGCCAGGTCTGCATGGCCGCCAACCGCATCCTGGTCGACCGGGCGGTGGAGAAGGAGTTCACCGAGAAGTTCGTCGCCAAGGTGGCCTCGCTGCCGGTCGGCGACCCGGCCGACCCGGCCACCGTCATCGGCCCGCTGATCAACTCCTCGCAGGCCGAGGCCGTCTCCGCGGTCGTCGAGCAGGCCGTGGCCGCCGGTGCGACGGCGCTGCTGCACGGCCCGACCGAGGGCAACCTGGTGAGCCCGTCCGTGCTGACCGGACTGGCCGCCGACGCGCCGGTGCTCTCCCAGGAGATCTTCGGCCCGGTCGCCCTGCTCATCCCCTTCGACGGCGAGGACGAGGCGGTCCGGATCGCCAACGACACCCCGTACGGCCTGAGCGGCGCGGTGCACACCGGGGACGTCGAGCGCGGTGTCCGGGTCGGCCGGCGCATCCACACCGGCATGATCCACATCAACGACGGCACGGTCCACGACGAGCCGATCGTCCCCTTCGGCGGTGAGAAGAGCTCCGGCCTCGGCCGGCTCAACGGCGACGCCATGGTCGAGGCGTTCACCACCCAGAAGTGGATCTCGGTCCAGCACGGCCGCTCCGGCTTCCCCTTCTGAGCGGCGGCCCCGGCCGCGCCCGGCCGGGGCGCGGCCGTGGTCTACTTCGGGGGCGGCCCGCGCCGCCCCCGGATCCGGCCATCGCAGAGAAGTGAACCGCCCGACGTGCGCCTGAACGACCTCGACGAACGCATCGTCCACGCCCTCGCCGAAGACGCCCGGCGCTCCTACGCCGACATCGGCGCGAAGATCGGCCTGTCCGCCCCCGCGGTGAAACGCCGCGTGGACCGGCTGCGCGCCGAGGGCGCCATCACCGGCTTCACGGTCCGGGTGGACCCGGCGGCGCTGGGCTGGGAGACCGAGGGCTTCATCGAGATCTACTGCAGCCGCAACACCTCGCCGGAGGCGATCAGGCAGGGCCTGGAGCGCTACCCGGAGATCGCCTCGGCGTCCACGGTGACCGGCGAGGCCGACGCGATCGTGCAGGTCTTCGCCGCGGACATGCGCCACTTCGAGCAGGTCCTGGAACGGATCGCGGGCGAGCCGTACGTGGAGCGGACCAAGTCCGTCCTGGTGCTCTCGCCGCTGCTGCGCCGCTACTCCGCGGGCGCCCCCGAACAGGCCCGGAGCGCGAACCCGGCGTGAGAGCCGGATCACCTCGGTGACCTGCGAGGACGCCATGTGCAACGAATCGCCGCCCAGGGGCTTCGACGCGCAATGGATCGACGGTGGACGCGCAACACTCGCGCCTTGTCCGGTGCGAGCGGCGGCCCGTACCGTCGATACGTCCCCGCCCGCCCGTATCGCCCGAGGTCAGCCATGCCGCCGTTGCGCACCGCCCTGCTCCAGAGCTCCGGATGTCCCGGGCGGGTCGACCGGAACATCGACGCCCTCGACGCGGCCGCGCGGCGGGCGGCCGAGGCCGGTGCCCGGCTGCTGGTCTGCCCCGAGCTCTTCCTGACCGGGTACGCGATCGGCGCCGACGTGCCGCTGCTGGCCGAGCCCGCCGACGGGCCGTCCGCCCGGCGGATCGGCGGGATCGCCGCCCGGCACGGGCTCGCCGTCCTCTACGGCTACCCGGAGCTCGCGGACGAGAAGATCTACAACGCCGCCCGGCTGATCGGCCCGGACGGCGTGCCGCTCGCGAACTACCGCAAGACCCACCTCTTCGGCGACTTCGAGCAGAAGTGGTTCACCCCGGGCCGGCAGCCCGTCGTCCAGGCCGAACTGGACGGCGTCCGGATCGGCATCCTGATCTGCTACGACGTCGAGTTCCCGGAGAACGTCCGCGCCCACGCCCTGGCCGGCACCGATCTGCTGCTGGTGCCGACCGCGCTGATGCATCCCTTCCCGTTCGTCGCCGAGTCCCTGGTGCCGGTCCGCGCCTTCGAGAGCCAGCTCTACGTGGCGTACACCAACCGGACCGGCCAGGAGGGCGGGTACGAGTTCGTCGGGCTGAGCTGCCTGGCGGGCCCCGACGGCACCGTCCGCACCCGGGCCGGGCGCGGCGAGGAGCTCGTCGTCGGCGAGGTCGACCCGGCGTTCCTGCGCGCCTCGCGCGCCGCCAACCCGTATCTGCGGGACCGCCGCCCCGGCCTCTACCGCCCGCTGGTCTGAGCCCGCCCCGCCACCGTTCCACCGCACCGCCCCCACCCGCGCAAGGAGTCCGTACCCCATGACGTCCACGGTGCCCAACGCCGTCCAGCACACCGACGCCACCGAGCCGATCACCATGTTCGGACCGGACTTCCCCTACGCCTACGACGACTTCCTGGCCCACCCTGCGGGCATCGGCCAGATACCCGCGACCGCGCACGGCACCGAGGTCGCCGTCATCGGCGGCGGACTCTCCGGGATCGTCGCCGCCTACGAGCTGATGAAGATGGGCCTCAAGCCCGTCGTCTACGAGGCGGACCGGATCGGCGGACGGCTGCGCACCGTCGGCTTCGAGGGGTGCGACCCGGACCTCACCGCGGAGATGGGCGCGATGCGCTTCCCGCCGTCATCCACCGCGCTCCAGCACTACATCGACCTGGTCGGCCTCACGACCAGGCCGTTCCCCAACCCGCTCGCCGAGGCCACCCCGTCGACCGTCGTCGACCTCAAGGGGGAGTCGCACTACGCGCGGACCATCGACGACCTGCCGCAGGTCTACCGCGATGTGATGGACGCCTGGAACCGCTGCCTGGAGGAGGGCGCCGACTTCTCCGACATGAACCGGGCGATGCGCGAACGCGATGTGCCGCGCATCCGGGAGATCTGGTCCGAGCTGGTCCGCAGGCTCGACAACCAGACCTTCTACGGCTTCCTCTGCGACTCCGACGCCTTCGCGTCGTTCCGGCACCGGGAGATCTTCGGCCAGGTCGGCTTCGGCACCGGCGGCTGGGACACCGACTTCCCCAACTCGATCCTGGAGATCCTCCGCGTCGTCTACACCGAGGCCGACGACCACCACCGGGGCATCGTCGGCGGCAGCCAGCAGCTCCCGCTGCGGCTCTGGGAGCGCGAACCGCAGAAGATCGTCCACTGGCCCGCCGGCACGTCGCTCTCCTCGCTGCACGGCGGCGAGCCGCTGGGCGCGGTGACCCGGCTGCACCGCACCGCGGGCAACCGGATCACCGTCACCGACGCCACCGGCTCCATCCGCACCTACCCGGCCGCGATCTTCACCGGCCAGTCCTGGCTGCTGCTGTCGAAGATCGACTGCGACGACGCGCTCTTCCCGATCGACCACTGGACGGCGATGGAGCGCACCCACTACATGGAGTCGTCCAAGCTCTTCGTCCCGGTCGACCGCCCGTTCTGGCTGGACGAGGACCCGGCCACCGGCCGCGACACCATGTCCATGACGCTCACCGACCGGATGACCCGTGGCACCTACCTGCTGGACGACGGGCCCGACCGGCCCGCCGTCATCTGCCTCTCCTACACCTGGTGCGACGACAGCCTGAAGTGGCTGCCGCTCTCCCCGCACGAGCGGATGGAGGTCATGCTCAAGTCGCTCGGCGAGATCTACCCGGGCGTCGACATCCGGCGGCACGTCATCGGCGATCCGGTGACGGTCTCCTGGGAGAACGAGCCCTGGTTCATGGGCGCGTTCAAGGCCAACCTGCCCGGCCACTACCGCTACCAGCGGCGGCTGTTCACCCACTTCATGCAGGACCGGCTGCCCGCCGACCGGCGGGGCCTGTTCCTCGCCGGCGACGACATCTCCTGGACGGCCGGCTGGGCCGAGGGCGCCGTGCAGACCGCGCTCAACGCCGTCTGGGGCGTGATGGCCCAGTTCGGCGGCGCGACCGACCCGACCAACCCCGGCCCCGGCGACGTCTTCGACTCCATCGCCCCGGTCGAGCTCCCGGAGGACTGAGCCCCTTCCGGGGCTACGCGGGCCGGCAGACGCTGCGCTGCCGGCCGAGGCCGGAGATCCCGACCTCCATCACGTCGTCCGGGCCCAGGTAGGGGAAGCGGCCGGAGAGCGCCACGCCCTGCGGGGTACCGGTGTTGATGACGTCACCGGGCTCCAGCACCAGGTACTGCGACAGGTGGTGCACCAGATGCGCCACGCCGAAGATCATGTCCGCGGTGCAGGAGTCCTGCCGGGGCTCGCCGTTGACGTAGCTGCGCAGCCGCAGGTCCTGCGGGTCGCCGGCCTCGTCGGCGGTCACCAGCACCGGACCCAGCGGGTTGAACGTGGCGCAGCTCTTCCCCTTGGACCACTGGCCGCCCGATTCCTCCAGCTGGAAGGCCCGCTCGGAGACGTCGTTGCTGACGGCGTAGCCCGCGATGTGCGCGGCGGCGTCGGCGGGGGAGTCGAGGTAGGAGGCGCGCCGCCCGATGACGACGGCCAGCTCCACCTCCCAGTCCGTCTTCTTCGAGCCGCGCGGGATCAGCACGTCGTCGTACGGGCCGACCACGGTGTTCGGCGACTTGTAGAAGAGGATCGGCTGCTCGGGCGGTTCGGCACCGGACTCGGCGGCGTGCGCCGCGTAGTTCTGGCCGATGCAGAGCAGTGCGGAGGGGCGGGCCACCGGGGCGCCGATCCGCTCGCCGGTGATGTCGGTCTCCGGGAGCGCCGACACGTCGGGCACCAGGCGCGGGTCGTCCGCGAGGGCGGCGAGGAACGTGCCGTCGATGTCGCCGGTGATGCCGGACAGGTCGTAGTGGCGGCCTTCGGGGCCGACGAGGACCGGGCGCTCGTGGCCGGGCTCGCCGATGCGCATCAGTCGCATGTGCGGGGTTCTCCTTGGCAGGTACGGGGAGGTCGGGGGCGGGGTCAGTGCAGGCGGGCGAGGGCGTCGGCGGTGACCGCGTGGAGCGGCGGCCGCCCGGCGAGCAGCCGCAGCACCTCGTCGGCGGCGCTCGCCCCGAGCCGGTGGCGGCACTCGACGGTGCCCGCCGCCTGGTGCGGGGTGAGCAGGACGTTGGGCAGGGCACGGAAGGGGTGGTCCACCGGCAGCGGCTCCGCGTCGAAGACGTCGATGGCCGCGTCCAGCCGGCCCGTGGTCAGCTCGGCCAGGAGCGCGTCCTCGTCGACCAGCCACGACCGGGCGGTGTTCACCAGCCCGGCCCCGTCCGGCATCAGCGCCAGCTGCCCGGCGCCGAGCATCCGGTGCGTCGCCTCGGTGACCGGGGCGTGCACGGCCACGATCCGGCTGCGCCGCAGCAGGGTCTCCAGGGGCACCGGCTCCACCCCGAGCTCCCGGGCGTCCGCCTCGGAGAGGTACGGGTCGGTGACGGACACCCGCGCCCCCACGGCCCGCGCCAGGGCGATGTAGGCGCGGCCGGTGCGGGAGGCGCCGATCACCCCGATGTCGCTGCCGTGGATCTCGTGGCGCGGCGGGGCCGCGCTCGCCGCCGCCCACTCGGCCCCGCCGCGCAGGGCGTGGTCGAAGCGGTGGACGCGGTGGAGCAGCGCGAGGGTGAACGCCAGGGCCACCTCGGCGACCGGGCGGGCCATCGCGTCCCCCGCCTGGGTGACCAGGACGCCCCGCTCGAACACCTCCTCGGTGACGTAGGGGGCGACCGCCGAACCGGTGTGCGCCACCAGCTCCAGCCGGTCGGCCGACGCCAGGAGTCCGGCGTCCACCTTCGGCGCCCCCCAGGCGGTGATCAGCGCCCGGGCCCCGGGCAGCGCGGCCGCGACCGCCGCCCGGTCGCGGTGGTCGTCCGGGACCACCAGTTCCGCCGCCCGCCCCAGCTCCGCCCACACCTCGGCGGTGAAGAACTGCGCCCGCAGCCCCGGCGGTACGGCGACGACCACCCGGGGGCGGCCGGAGGGATCAGGAGAGCCAGTCATCGAGGTGCTCCGCGACGAAGGCGTCGTCGGTCAGCCAGGGGTGGGCCGCGGACACCCGGTCGATCTCCTCGGCCTGCCCGGGGGAGAGCGTCTCGGCCGGGTCCAGGCAGCGGATGTTCGCCAGCAGGCCCTGACGGCGCAGCACCTCGTGGACCCCGGCGATGCAGCCGCGGAACGCGCCGCGCACGTCGAAGACCGCGCTGTTGGCGTCGGTCAGCTCGGGGCGCCGGGCCAGGCAGCGGACCATCGCCGCGTGGTCCCCGCCGCGCGCCCGGCGGACGTCCTCCAGGAGCGTCACCGCGGAGCTCGTCCACACCGCCCACTGGCCCAGCAGCCCGCCCGCGAACCAGCGCGGCGCGCCGTCCACCGTCCCGTACGGGGTGAGCAGGTCGCCGATGATGTCGTCGTCGTTGCCGGTGTACAGCGCCACCTCGGCGGCGCGGTCGGCGGCGGCGACGGCCCGGATCACGTCGGCGGTCCGGTACCGGTCGAACGGGGCGATCTTCACCGCGACCGTGTTCGGCAGATCGGTGAACGAGGACCAGAAGTGCGGCGACAGGTACCGGCCGCCGACGGCCTCCTGGAGGTAGAAGCCGATCACCGGCAGCACCTCGCCGACCGCCCGCGCCCGCTCCAGCAGGCCCTTCTCGTCGGCGCCGGGCACGGCCGGGCTGAGCAGCACCGCGTCGTACCCCAGCTCGGCCGCGGTCTCCGCCTCCGCCACCGCCTGCGCGGTGTAGCCGCAGGCCCCGGCGACCTTGACGAACGGGCGGCCGGCCTCGGCGTCGATCGTCTCGGCGGCCAGTTCCAGCACCGGCCGGAACAGGCCGACCGAGGGCTCGCGGATCTCGAACTGGGTGGTGTGGACGGCGACGGCGGCGCCGCCCGCGCCCGAGGCCAGGTAGTAGCGGGTCAGCGCGCGCTGGCGGCGCTCGTCGAAGGAGCCGTCGTCGTGCAGGGCGAGCGGGTGCGCGGGGATCACCGCGCCCTGGGCGAGGGCGTCGAGGGCGGGGGTCCGCACGGGGGAGGGAGTGGGCATGGGGTGGATCAGAACCTTCCGTCACGGACCTGGAACTTGGTGGGCTTGCCGGAGAGCGGCAGCCCGCGGCGCAGCCAGTCGGCCTGCCACTCGACGAGGGTGCGCAGCGTCACGTCCGGGTAGCCGAACAGGGCGTGGCAGCGGCTCGCGTCGGAGAGCAGCGCGGTCGGCGCCTCCTGGCCGGCGAGGACCGGCTCGGTGCCGAACTCCTCGCCGAACCACTGGGCGAGGCGGCGTACGGACGCGGTCTCGGGGCCGGTGAGGTTGAGGGTGAACGCCTCGCCGCCGGTGGCGTGCAGCAGCGAGCGCAGGGCGACCTCGTTGGCGTACCCCTGCCACACGACGTTGGCGTGACCGGTCGTCACGTCGACGGGCTCGCCGGTGTGCACCCGGTGCGCGATGTCGGCGAGGACGCCGTAGCGCAGGTCGACCGCGTAGTTGAGCCGGATGTTGGCGACCCGGGTGCCCCGGGTCAGTGCCGCGTGGCCGAAGATCCGCTCCCGGCCCAGGCACGACATGGCGTACTCGCCGACCGGGCCGACCGGGTCGGACTCGGTGCAGCCGCCGGAGGCGACCGGCACCAGCGGGTAGACGTTGCCGGTGGAGAACGCGGCGATCCGCGCCTCCGACCAGCGGCGCGCCACCCGGTCCGGCATGGCGGCGTTGACCGCCCAGGCGTGCGAGGGGGCCCCGGCGGAGCCGAACTTGGCGCCGACCATGAAGACGACGTTCCCGGCGTCGGGCAGCGCGGCCAGGTCGGCGGCCGGGTCCATCAGGTCGAAGGCGACGGTGCGTACCCCGGCGGCCTCCAGCTCCTCGGCGGCGGACCGGTCCGACCAGCGGGAGACCGCGTACACGGTCACGTCCGCGCGGCCCGCGGCGTCCAGCGCGCGCCGGGCGAGCCGGCAGAGGCTGGGGCCCATCTTGCCGCCCGCGCCGAGCACCAGCAGATCGCCTTCGAGGCGGCCGAGGTCGGCGACGAGCGCGGGGGAGGGGGTGGCGAGCCGCTCTTCGAGCGCGGCCTCATCGGTGAACATGTGTGACTATCCCTTGATTCCGGACGCGGTGACGCCCTCGGTGAAGTAGCGCTGGCCCACCATGTACGCGGCGAAGATGGGCACGAACGCGATGACGGAGCCGGAGAGCACCACGTTGAGCGGCACGTTCTGCTGCTGGAGCGAGGCGATGCCGACGGTCAGGGTGCGCATGTCGGTGGACTGGCCGATGACCAGCGGCCACAGGAAGTCGTTCCAGTGCCACAGGAAGACGAAGACGCCGAGGGTGGCGAGGATCGGCTTCAGCAGCGGCAGCACGATCCGGTAGAAGATCTGCCACTCGTTGCAGCCGTCGAGCCGGGCCGCCTCGAACAGCTCGTCCGGCAGCCCCTGGATGAACTGCCGCATCAGGAACACCGCCTGTGCGTTGGCCAGGGTCGGCACGATCAGGCCCCAGTACGTGTCCACGCCGCCCAGCTTCGCGATCATCGCGAAGGTCGGGATCATCGTGACGTGGTACGGCACCATCACCATCGACAGGAACGACCAGAACATCGTCTCCCGGCCCGGGAAGCGCTTCTTGGCGAAGGCGTACCCGGCGAGCGAGGCGAGCAGCAGCACGCCGACGACCGAGACGACCGAGTAGACGAGCGTGTTGACCAGCCAGCGCGGCACGTCCTGGGCGTTCATGACGGTGTCGTACGCTTCGCCGCTGAGCGGCCACGGCACCAGGCTGCCGGGGAACTCGACGGCGGCGGACGGCTTCAGGGAGAGCACGACCATCGCGTAGAACGGGAAGATCGTGACGATCGCGGCCACCGTCAGCAGGACGGCGCGCCCGATCCGGCCGGCCCGGGTGGGCCGCATGCCGTGCGGGACGGTCTCCCGGTCGGCGAGCTTGCGCAGCCTGCGTTCGGCGCGGCGGGCGGCCCGGTCCGGGACCTTCGGGGCCGGCGCGGCGGGCGGGGCCTTCGGGGTGGCGGGTGCTGCGGTCATGGTCACTGGTCCTTCCCGATCACGAGCCGCTGGATCACCGCGACCACCACGGTCAGCGCGAAGAGCGCGACGCCGATGGCGGAGGCGTAACCCAGGTCGAAGTACTTGAAGCCCGCGTCGTAGAGCTGGAAGACGAGCGTGTAGCTGGCGTTGGCGGGGCCGCCGCCGGTCATCGTGTAGACCGCGTCGAAGACCTGGAAGGAGGCCGTCGTCTCGATCACGGCGAGGAAGAACAGCGCGGGCTTGAGCTGTGGCAGCACGATGTACCGGAACCGCTGCCAGGCCCCCGCCCCGTCGGTGAGGGCCGCCTCCTCCAGCTCCCGGGGGATGTCCTGCATCCGGGCCAGCAGGATCAGCATCCCGTAGCCGAACCGGGACCAGACGCCCACCACGGCGAGCGCGGGCAGCACCAGCACGTCGTCGGAGAGCCAGGAGCCCTCGGACATCCCGAACCAGCCCATCAGGGTGGACCAGGGGCCGCCGGTCGAGAAGATCCAGACGAAGACGGTGGCGGCGAGCACCAGCGAGGTGACCACCGGCAGGAAGAACACCGAGCGGAAGAACTTGGCGCCGCGGAACGCGCGGCGGGTGATCAGGGCCAGCGACACCGAGGCGATCAGCGTGCCCGGCACCGCGAGCACCGTGTAGAGCACGGTGACCTTCAGCGCCTGCCAGAACAGCGGGTCGTCCCAGAGCCGGGTGAAGTTGTCCAGCCCGATGAAGCTGCCGCCCCCGGTGAGGCTGTAGTCGGTGAAGCTCATCAGCACCCCGGCGATGCCCGGACCGAACCGGAACGCCAGGAAGAGCAGGAAGCAGGGGAGGACGAAGAGCAGGCCGATCCGGGCCTCGCGGCGCGCCTGCGGCCCGCTGCGACGGCCCCGGCGGGTGGGTTCCGCGACGACTGCCACGGGGATCTCCTTGCGGTACGGGGGGATTGCGGGGGTCGGGGCGGGGTGCCCCGGGGTGGGTGCGGGGTCTCTCCGGGTGCGGCCGGAGAGACCCCGCACCGGCCTTCTAGGGGGTGTCTGATAAATGAGTGCGGGTGAAGGAGCGGGGTCCGGTGCGTGCGGTCGCAAGGCGCCGGGGCGTCCGCGTGGCGGAGCCACGTGGGCGGTTCGGCAACGCCGCGAGCGTGCGTGCCGGACCCCGCGACGCCGCAGGCATTTGTCAGACACACCCCCTAGCGGCCGAGCATCGCCTGGGCGGCCTTCTGCGCGGCGTTCAGCGCCTCCTGCGGGCTCTTCTTGCCCAGCAGCGCCGCCTGGATCTCCGGGGCGAGGACGCCCTGGACCTCGCGCGCCTTGTCGTGCAGCGGGCCCACGGTCATGCTCGGCAGGGTGGCGCCGACGGCCGCCTGGAGGGCGTTGCCGGGGTAGAGGTCGCCGGCGGACTTGCGGGCCGGGAAGTAGCCCGCCTCCTTCTCCAGGCCGGCCGCGTTCTTCGCCTCGGCGACGAAGTTCAGCCAGTCGCCGGTGTTCTTCTTGTCGGCGCCCTTCAGCATCGAGAGCGCGCCGACCGTGCCGTAACCGACCGACTCGACGTCCTTCAGCGGCGGCTGGACGACGATGTTCTCCTTGCCCCAGAACGGCTCCACGTCGGTCGGGGTGTTCTGCCAGGTGCAGGCCACCTTGCCCTTGGCGGTCGGGGTCTGCTCCAGCTTGGGCGTGGTGGTGACCAGGTCCTTGTCGGTGTAGCCGCCGTCGACGAGCTTCTTCAGGTACGTCAGGGCCTTGACGCCGGCCGCGTCGTTGAAGGTGACGGTCTTGCCGTCCTCGGAGAAGACGTCGCCGCCCGCCTGCCACAGCAGCGGGTAGAACGTCGAGTTCAGGGTCTGCTGGGTGTCGCCGCTGTAGCTGGTGGCGTAGTAGCCCTTCGCCTTCAGCTTCGGGGCCAGCGCCTCCAGGTCCGCCCAGCTCGTCGGGTAGTTCTTCTCGCCGATCGCGGTGAACACGCGCTTGTCGCAGATCAGCGGGTTGGCGCTGGTCAGGACCGGGACGCCGAGCGCCTTGCCGTCGGCGGTGACGGAGGTCAGCGCGAAGTCGGTGTAGTCCGACTTGGCGTCGGCCGGCATGTACTCGTCGGCCGGGACGATGCTCTTGGCGTACTTCGGCAGCTGGTCGGGGATGAGGTAGACCGCGTCCGGGCCCTTGCCGGAGGCGATCGCGGTGGCCAGGGCGGTGTCGCGGTTGGCCCAGGGGAAGGTCTCCACCTTCACCTTCACGCCCTCGTGGTCCTTCTCGAAGGCCTTGATCAGACCGTCCCAGTAGGCCTTGTTCTTGGCCTCGTCGAAGATGACCGGGTAGGTCCACATGGTGACGGTGTTGCCGTCGCCGTCGCTGGAACAGCCGGCCAGCACCCCGGCGGCGAGCGCGGTGGCCACCACGGGGGCGGCGACGGCGCGGACTCTGGAACGGCGGGTGAGGAGACGGGACATGAGGTGGTCCTCCGAGGACGTGAGGGTGGGGCGGGGAAGAGGGGGAGTCACTGCGCCGGGACCGTCTGGACGGTGCCGGTGTGCCGGGCGCGTTCGGCGGCGAAGGCCGCGAGATGGCTGCCGAGCGAGGTGGCCGGACCGGAGCGGACCGCCCCGGCGTCACCGGTGGCGACGGCGGTGACGAACGCCTCGACGAGCGCGGCGTCCCCGCCGCCGTGCCCGTCCGCCGCGTTCGAACCGGACGCGCCGAGTTCATGGACGGTGGTGGCGCCGGTCCGGAAGTCCTGCACCGTGACCCGTTCGCCGTCGCCGATCAGCCAGCCGTGCGAGCCGAAGATCCGGGTCTGGCGGTGGGTCTGCTCGGTGAACGCCACCATCTGGAAGGTCGCGGTCACCCCGCCGGTCAGCGTCATGGCCAGGACCTGGTGGTCGACCACGTCGTTGTCGCTCCGGTACGCGCAGACCCCGTACGGGCCCTCGCGCAGCGCCTGGACGAGACCGGCCTCGTCCTTCGCCTCGGTGACATGGGTGACCGGCCAGACCGCGCCCTTCTCACGCAGCGTCGGCATGTACAGCTTCAGCGCGCTGTACGGGCAGCCGTCCTCGACCGCACAGTCGAGGCAGCGTTCGGCGGACCCGGCCGGGGCGTTCTCCGGGCGGAAGTGCTTCAGCCCGCCGAAGCTGGACACCTGCTCGATCCGGCCGCCCATGACGTAGGTGATCCAGTCGAGGTCGTGGCAGGACTTGGCGAGCAGCATCGGGGAGGAGTCCTTCTCGCTGCGCCACGGCCCGCGCACGTAGCTGTGCGCGTAGTGCCACCAGCCGACCGGCTCCAGATGGTCGAGGGAGACCAGCTGCCCGAGCACACCGGAGTCCACGACCTCCTTCACCAGGTCGGTGTACGGGGTGTACCGCATGACGTGGCACACCGCGAACAGGACCCCGGCCCGCTCGACCCCCTCGACGATCCGCCGGGTCTCCTCCTCGGTCGGGGCGAGGGGCTTCTCGGTGAGGATCGCGTAACCGGCCTCGGCCAGGGCCAGCACCGGCTCCAGGTGGAAGCGGTCCTGGGTGGCGACGACGACGGCGTCGGCGATCCGGTTCTCGACCAGCGGGCGCCAGTCGTCGAACTCGACGGGGGCACCGGCGGCGGCCCGCGCCGCGGGGCGCGGGTCGGCGACGGCGACCAGTTCGGCGCGCTCGGGGTGCGCCTTGATCCACTCGGCGTACGTCAGTCCGCGGTTGCCGGCGCCGACGAGCGCGACCCGTACGGGCCGGCCGGTGATCGGGGTATGCGTGGACACGGGGAATCCCTGGTGCTCGATGGGGTGAGTCAGATGCGCAGCGTGGCCGCGCTGTGGGCGACGCGCTCGCCCTCGTCCGGCATCGCGGTCCGCTCGGTGCCGTCCTCGACACAGCCGGTGTGCAGCAGGTGGCCGCCTCCGGTGAAGGCCGCGGGCCGCAGTTCGAGCCGGCCGCCGGTGAAGGTGGATCCGGTGGCCCGGTAGCGGTTGGTGCCCTCGGTGACCAGCACATGGGCGGTGCCCTTGGGGGCGGCCGAGTCGAGGCCGGACAGCTGCCAGTCGACGGTGCGTCCGCCACCGGTGCGCGAGAGCAGGGCGCCGTCCTTGTTGGTGCCCTTCAGCAGGGTGCCGTCGACGCGCAGCCGCTGGTCCTTGTCGGCGGCCAGCTTGATCCCGGTGTCGCGGAGTTCGCCGCCCAGCACGGTGACGTCGGTGTGCTTGACGGTGACGGGGGCGGTGTCCTTGGAGCCGGTGAGCACGCACTGGTCCAGGACGAGCGGCCCGGTGCCGTTGAACACCGCGCCGTCGACGCCCTTCAGCGTGGAGCGCTGGACGGTCAGCGGGGCGGTCACGTTGGCCTGGGTGACCTCCGCGCCGGCCGCGAAGGCGAACGAGGAGTCCGCGATCACATTGGGCCGGGCCGACAGGTCCGAGGCCCGGGAGACGATCAGCGGGCCGGTGGCGGTGCAGCCGCGCATCTGGACGCCGTCGGCGTTGACCCAGAGCATCCCGGAGCCGGAGAGCGACTTCTTGCCGATGACCAGCACGTCCTCCAGGGTCAGATCGGTGATCTTGACCCGGGCCACGAACCAGGAGCAGGCGTGCCGGCGTACGGTGATCCGCTTCGCCCGGCCGCCCCAGGCGGCACCGGAGTTGGCGAAGGTCATCAGACCGGAGTTGCCGGTGTAGACCAGGTCGTGCTCGAACTGGCCGTGCGTCACGAACGGGCCCTCGTCGTCGCCGTCGCCGTGGCAGTTGGTGACGTAGCAGTAGGCGGACGCCGTGAAGTCGTTGAGGTGGCGGGCGTTGGAGGTGTGGCAGTCCTCGACGTGCCCGTACAGGCAGTAGATCTGCTGGGTGAGGTAGCCCGCACCGCCGTAGGTGACCGACTTGGGGTTGGTCAGCGAGCACTGCTCGGTGCGGTAGTAGGTGCACCAGCGGCGCATCACGACCGGCCAGAAGGTGCCGATCGCCTCGATGCCGGAGACGTCGCAGCGCACCGCGTACTCGTAGGCGACCGGGTGCGAGCCGGTCATCTCGTCGTCGCCCCAGCCCTCGAAGACCATGTTGCGGACGTGGGCGCGGTCGACGGGCTCGACACGGGTCCAGGTCAGGGTGCGGCCCGCGGCCAGGTCCCAGCCGATCTGGTAGTTGACCCGGATGTGCTGTCCGTCGACGACGTCGGTGACCTGGACGAGCCGCTGGATCTCCTTCTCGTACTTCCCCGCCAGGGCGTTGATCTCCACCGCCCACCACTGGCCGACGGCGAACTTCGAGGAGTCACCGACCTCGAAGAGGTCCGACAGGTCCGGCATCGCCGCGCCCAGGGTGTGCTCGACGGTGGTGTCGGTGACGGTGCCGCGGAAGGAGAGGACGGCGCCGAAGGGGTTGTCGTGGGTGTTCTTCTCGATGCCTTCGGTGCGTATGCGGT
>NZ_JBIVPT010000008.1:0-332230 GCF_044754785.1 Streptomyces sp. NPDC092952
CAGTTCCTCGCTTCCGCGATTCCCTTTCCGGCGGTTCCAACCTTACCAGACTCTTTTCCGTCCCGTTTCCGGTCCGAATTTGAATTCCGGTGACCTGTTGGAAGGTCTTTGCCTTTCGGCGGATCCGACTTTATCAGAGATTCTGAGTCGGAATTCCCGCCCTGTCCGGCTACAGCGCAGACACACAAGTGTGCGCGGCTGTTCCCGTTCAGGCGGAGCCGTAAACGTACTGGAGCGGGGCGCCCGATGCAAATCGGGGCCCCGCTCCCGTGTCCGTACCGGTCGGGGTCAGACCTCGACGACGACCGGGAGGATCATCGGCCGGCGGCGGTAGGTGTCGGAGACCCACTTGCCCACCGTGCGCCGGACGAGCTGCTGGAGCTGGTGCGGCTCCATCACGCCGTCCTGCGCGGACTTGTTGATCGCTTCCTCGATCTTCGGCGCGACGGCGTTGAACGCCGCGTCGTCGATGCCGGAGCCCCGGGCGTGGATATGGGGGCCGGCCACGATCTTGCCGGTGGAGCTGTCCACCACGATGAAGACCGAGATGATGCCCTCGTCCCCGAGGATGCGGCGGTCCTTCAGCGAGGTCTCGGTGACGTCGCCGACGGAGAGGCCGTCGACGTACACGTAGCCGGCCTGGACCTTGCCGACGATCTTTGCCCGGCCGTCGACCAGGTCGACGACGACGCCGTCCTCGGCGATCACGATGTGGTCCTTGGGCACTCCGGTGAGCGCGCCGAGTTCCGCGTTGGCCCGCAGGTGGCGCCATTCGCCGTGCACCGGCATCAGGTTCTTCGGGCGGCAGATGTTGTAGAAGTACAGCAGCTCGCCCGCCGAGGCGTGGCCCGAGACGTGGACCTTGGCGTTGCCCTTGTGGACGACGTTGGCACCCCAGCGCGTCAGGCCGTTGATCACGCGGTAGACCGCGTTCTCGTTGCCCGGGATCAGGGACGACGCGAGGATCACCGTGTCACCCGGGACGATCCGGATCTGGTGGTCACGGTTGGCCATCCGGGACAGCGCGGCCATCGGCTCGCCCTGGGAACCGGTGCACACCAGCACGACCTCGTCGTCCGGCAGGTCGTCGAGGGTCCGTACGTCGACGATCAGCCCCGCCGGGACGTTCAGATAGCCGAGGTCCCGGGCGATGCCCATGTTGCGGACCATGGACCGGCCGACGAAGGCGACCCTGCGGCCGTACTCGTGCGCCGCGTCGAGGATCTGCTGGATGCGGTGGACGTGGCTGGCGAAGCTCGCCACGATGATGCGCTTCTGGGCGTTGGCGAAGACCGTGCGCAGGACGTTGGAGATGTCGCGCTCGGGCGGTACGAAGCCGGGGACCTCCGCGTTCGTCGAGTCGGAGAGGAGGAGGTCGATGCCCTCCTCGCTCAGCCGGGCGAAGGCGTGCAGGTCGGTCAGGCGACCGTCCAGCGGGAGCTGGTCCATCTTGAAGTCGCCGGTCGCCACGGCCAGGCCCGCGGGGGTGCGGATGGCGACCGCGAGGGCGTCCGGAATCGAGTGGTTGACCGCGATGAACTCGCAGTCGAAGACGCCGATGCGCTCGCGCTGCCCCTCCGCCACCTCAAGGGTGTACGGACGGATGCGGTGCTCCTGGAGCTTCGCCTCGATGAGCGCGAGGGTCAGCTTGGAACCGATCAGCGGGATGTCCGGCTTCAGGCGCAGCAGGTACGGGACGCCGCCGATGTGGTCCTCGTGGCCGTGCGTGAGGACGATGCCCTCGATGTCGTCGAGGCGGTCCCTGATCGTCGAGAAGTCCGGCAGGATCAGGTCGACGCCGGGCTGCTCCTCCTCAGGGAAGAGGACGCCGCAGTCGACGATGAGCAGGCGGCCGCCGTACTCGAAGACCGTCATGTTGCGGCCGATCTCACCGAGGCCGCCGAGCGGGGTGACGCGCAGTCCGCCCTTCGGGAGCTTCGGCGGGGTGCCGAGTTCGGGATGCGGATGACTCAAAAGACTCTCCTTACCACGCACGCCACGTACCGCTTGGGCACGTGGCGCGCATGTCATTCGTGCACTTGCTGTTGTCTGGGGTGTCGTACTTGCGGATGTTCTTCGCTTATTCAGTTGTGAAGTCTGTGGTTACAGCTCTACCCCACCGGCCGCGAGATCGACCTTGAGCTGGGCCGTCTCCTGCTCGGTGAGCTCCACCAGAGGGAGGCGCAGCGGCCCCGCGGGGAGGCCTTGGAGGGCCAGCGCGGCCTTCGTGGTGATCACACCCTGGGTCCGGAACATGCCGGTGAAGACCGGGAGGAGCTTCTGGTGGATCTCGGTGGCCTTCTGGACGTCGCCGGTGGTGTGCGCCTCGATCAGGGCGCGCAGCTCGGGGGTGACGACATGGCCGACCACGGAGACGAAGCCGACGGCGCCGACCGAGAGGAGCGGCAGGTTGAGCATGTCGTCGCCGGAGTACCAGGCCAGGCCCGAGCGGGCGATGGCCCAGCTGGCGCGGCCGAGGTCGCCCTTGGCGTCCTTGTTGGCGACGATGCGCGGGTGCTCGGAGAGGCGTACGAGCGTCTCCGTGTCGATCGGCACTCCGCTGCGGCCGGGGATGTCGTAGAGCATCACCGGGAGGCCGGTGGCGTCCGCGATGGCCGAGAAGTGGCGGTGGAGCCCCTCCTGCGGCGGCTTGTTGTAGTACGGCGTCACCGCGAGGAGGCCGTGGGCGCCGGAGCGCTCGGCGGTGCGGGCGAGCTCGACGCTGTGCCGCGTGTCGTTGGTGCCGATGCCGGCGATGACGTGGGCCCGGTCCCCCACGGCTTCCAGGACCGCTCGTACGAGCTGGTCCTTCTCCGCGTCGCTGGTGGTCGGGGACTCACCGGTGGTGCCGTTGACGACCAGGCCGTCGTTGCCTGCGTCCACGAGATGGGTGGCGAGCCGCTGGGCGCCGTCGAGGTCGAGTGCGCCGTCCGCCGTGAAGGGCGTGACCATAGCGGTGAGGACCCGCCCGAAGGGGGCCTGCGGAGTGGAGATCGGAGCCATGGGTAACACGCTACTCGCTGCTCAGCCGGGACTGCCCCCTCGGGGCAGCCAGAAGGAGCCCGGCACTGCCTGCTCGGGGGTTCAAGCAGTGCCGGGTCCGTTTGATCAGCCTAGATGAACTTCATGAAACGCCGCAATACGGACACCGCTTACGGGGCGACCCGTCCGTTCTTGTTGAAGGCCGCGTGGGTGAGCGGCATCAGCCGGGCCCAGTGCTCCTCCATCTGCTCGCCGACCATCTCGATCTCGCGCTGCGGGAAGGACGGCACCTGGGCCAGCTCGTGCTGGGTGCGCAGGCCGAGGAAGTGCATCAGCGAGCGGGCGTTGCACGTGGCGTACATCGAGGAGAAGAGGCCGACGGGGAGCACGGAGCGGGCGACCTCGCGGGCCACTCCGGCGGCGAGCATCTCCTGGTACGCCTCGTAGGCCTGGCGGTAGGAGTCCTCCATGACCCGGCCGGTGAGCTCCAGCTGGGCCGCGGTGCCCTCGACGAACTCGTACTTGCCGGGGCGGCCCTGCTGGACCAGCCGGCGGGAGGCGTCGGGAACGTAGAAGACCGGCTGGAGCTCCCGGTAGCGGCCCGATTCCTCGTTGTACGACCAGCCGACGCGGTGGCGCATGAACTCCCGGAACACGAAGATCGGGGCGCTGATGAAGAAGGTCATCGAGTTGTGCTCGAACGGGCTGCCGTGGCGGTCGCGCATCAGGAAGTTGATGAGGCCCTTGGAGCGCTCCGGGTCCTTCGTGACCTCCTCCAGGGACTGCTCGCCGGCCGTGGAGACGCGGGCCGCGAACAGGACGTCGGCGTCGCCCGCGGCGTGTTTCACCAGCTCGACGGTGACATCACTGCGGAAGCTGGGCTTTGCGGGCTCGGGGGTCTCGGTCACCGGCGGGGTCCTTCCAATCGCGTCGCTCGGGCGGCGCCCACTCTACGGGCCGCCACTGACAAGCAGGTCGGAAGGGCCGTGCCGGGATTTCTTCGACGAAATCGGCGATTCGGGGCACCGATCGGCCCGTTCGCTCGTCTGACCTAATAGCAGCATCCACCGCACAGTTCAAGGAGATCCTCCTCATGTTCCGCCGGCGTGAATCCGTTCCGTTCTCGTTCGTGGCCGAGAGCGACCGATTCCGCAGTAATGTGACCCCGCCGCCGCGCGAGCGGCCCAGTGTCTCCCAGCTCACCGCCCGTTCCCTCGTGGGGTTGACGGTGATAGCCGGCCTGGTCGGGGCGGTGGTCCTCGGCCTGCCCGCGCTCAGCCCCGCCCAGGGGCCCACGCACACGGAACAGACCGAGGCCGCCCAGGGGCAGTGACACATACGGGCCCCCTGGGGTGGTCCGGCCGTGATCGTCTCGGTAGCCTCACCGGGCACAGCAATCGAGTGTGCTTGTGAGTGAGGATCAGACGTGCCCCTGCCCTTCCTGACGGCCGACCGCGCGTTTGACGCGCAGGCCGAGGACATCGCGCTGCCGTTCGACGACCACGACAGCTGGCGGCGTCCCTACCGTCCCGGTCCCTGGCGGGTCGCGGCCGCGGCCGGCGCGCTGCTGCTGGCGTCGTTCGTGCTGCTGGCAGGCATGATCATCGCCTTCGCCGCGGAGCTTCCGGGTGCGACGGTGTGCCTGGTGCTGGCTCTGGTGATCATCGCCTCCGCCCTGCGGCTGCTGCGGATGGGTACCTGGGTCAGCCGCCACGGCGTGCGCCGGGTCGGCTTCCTCAGCACGGTGACCGTGCCGTGGAACCGGGTCACCGCCGTCCGCACGGTGCAGCAGCCGGTCAAGTGGCTCGGCTTCCCGCGTACGGTCCAGGGGCAGGCGCTGCTCCTCGTACGTCAGGGGGGCGAGCCGGTACCGCCGCTGCTCACCGACAGCAACGCCGACTTCCTGACCCGGTCCGAGGCCTTCGACCGCGCGGCCGACACGGTCGAGGCCTGGGCGGACGAGTACCGGCCGGCCTGAGCCCCCGTACGACCGGAAGGCCCGGCCCCGCACCGCCCGATCAGGGCGTGCCGGGCCGGGCCTTCTCCGTGCCGTGCAGGGCGATGGCCCGCTGCATGGCCTTGCGGGCCCTCGGGGTGTCCCTGGCGTCCTGGTAGGCGACGGCCAGGCGGAACCAGCAGCGCCAGTCGTCCGGGGAGTCCTCGGTCTCCTCGCGGCGGCGGGCGAAGACCGCGTCGGCCGAATCGCGGTCGATCCGGCCGGACGCGGTGCGGACCAGTTCGTCGACCGGCAGGCCGCCCTCCGTGTCGAGCTGCGCGGCCAGCGCGTTGGCCCGGGAGACGAACTGGGTGTTCTTCCAGAGGAACCAGACCCCGATCACCGGCAGGATCAGCACCGCGACCCCGAAGGTGACCGTCAGCGGGGTGCCGTGCTCGATGAGCAGGAACCCGCGGCTGCCGACCAGGACGAAGTAGAAGACCAGGACGGCAGCGGTGACGAAATAGGTGATCTTTGCGCGCATGGCAGGGCTCAGTCAGTTCAGATCGAGGAAGTGTTCCAGGCCGAACGTGAGGCCGGGAGTGGTCACCACGCGGCGGGTGCCGAGCAGGATGCCCGGCATGAAGCTGCTGTGGTGCAGGGAGTCGTGGCGGATGGTGAGGGTCTCGCCCTCCCCGCCGAGCAGCACCTCCTGGTGGGCGAGCAGGCCCCGGAGCCGGACCGCGTGGACCGGTACGCCGTCGACGTCGGCGCCGCGGGCACCGTCCAGGGCCGTGGCGGTGGCGTCCGGCTGGTCGCCGAGGCCGGCCGCGCGGCGGGCCCCGGCGATCAGCTGGGCGGTGCGGGTGGCGGTGCCCGAGGGGGCGTCGACCTTGTTGGGGTGGTGCAGCTCGATGACCTCGACGGACTCGAAGTAGCGGGCGGCCTGCTCCGCGAACTTCATGGTGAGGACGGCGCCGATGGAGAAGTTCGGCGCGATGAGCACGCCGGTCGCCGGGGAGGCGGCGAGCCATCCGTTCAGCCGCGCGAGCCGTTCGTCGGTCCAGCCCGTGGTGCCGACGACGGCGTGGATGCCGTGCCGGACACAGAATTCGAGGTTGTCCATCACCGACGCGGGGGTGGTGAGCTCGACGACGGCCTGGGCCCCGGATTCCGTGAGGGTCTCCAGCGAGTCGCCCCGGCCGAGGGCGGCCACCAGCTCCATGTCGTCGGCGGCCTCGACGGCTCGTACCGCCTCGGAGCCGATCCGGCCCTTCGCGCCGAGAACGGCCACGCGCAGCTTGCTCATGTGCTCTGCTTCCTTAACGGGAGTGGACGGGTGGTGGGCGGTCCGCCCCGGCGGTCAGGAGACCGCTTCTTCGAGGCGGGCGACCTGCTTGTCCTTGAGCGGGCCGATGACCGAGAGGGAGGGGCGGCGCCCCAGGACCTCTGCCGCGACGGCGCGGACGTCGTCGGGGGTGACCCGCGCTATCCGGGCCAGCATGTCGTCGACCGACATCTGGTCCCCCCAGCACAGCTCGCTCTTGCCGATGCGGTTCATCAGCGCGCCGGTGTCCTCCAGGCCGAGCACGGTGGAACCGGAGAGCTGGCCGACCGCGCGGCCGATCTCCTCGTCGCTGAGCCCCTCGGAGACCACCCGGTCGAGCTCGTCCCGGCAGATGCTCAGGACATCGTGGACCTGGCTGGGGCGGCAGCCCGCGTACACGCCGAAGAGGCCGCAGTCGGCGAAGCCCGAGGTGTACGAGTACACGCTGTAGGCGAGGCCGCGCTTCTCCCGTACCTCTTGGAAGAGGCGGGAGCTCATGCCGCCGCCGAGGGCCGTGTTGAGCACGCCGAGCGCCCAGCGGCGGTCGTCGGTGCGGGCCAGGCCGGGGACGCCGAGGACGACATGGGCCTGCTCCGTCCTGCGGTTCAGCACCTCCATCCGGCCCGCGGTGCGCAGGGTGCGGGAGCCCTGGCGCGGGGCGACCGGGACGGCGTCGGTGCGGGAGAGCGCGCCGGCCCGTTCGAAGGCCCGGCGGACCTGGCGCACGACCGTGGCGTGGTCGATGTTGCCGGCGGCGGCGACGACCAGGTGCGTGGGGTCGTAGTGCTTCTTGTAGAAGCGGGCGATGCGGTCGCGGTCGAGCGCGTTGACGGTGTCGACGGTGCCGAGGACCGGGCGGCCGAGGGGGGTGTCGCCGAGCATGGTGTGCGCGAACAGGTCGTGCACGCAGTCGCCCGGGTCGTCCTCGGTCATCGCGATCTCTTCGAGGATGACGCCGCGCTCCGCGTCGACGTCCTCGGCGGTGATCAGCGAGCCGGTCAGCATGTCGCAGACCACGTCGATGGCCAGCGGCAGGTCGGTGTCGAGGACCCGCGCGTAGTAGCAGGTGTACTCCTTCGCCGTGAAGGCGTTCATCTCGCCGCCGACCGCGTCGATCGCGGCGGAGATGTCGAGGGCGCTGCGCTCGGCGGTGCCCTTGAAGAGGAGGTGTTCGAGGTAGTGCGTCGCGCCGTTCAGCGAGGGGGTCTCGTCGCGGGAACCGACGTTGGCCCAGATGCCGAAGGTGGCGGAGCGTACGGAGGGCAGGGTCTCGGTGACGACCCGGAGGCCGCCGGGGAGCACGGTACGGCGGACCGTTCCGGCGCCGTTGCTGCCCTTGAGAAGCGTTTGGGTACGGGCGACGGCCCGCGCCCCAGAGGAGGCGCGGGCCGTCGTCACGGAACTACGGGACGTCACTTGGCGGCGTCGTCCTTCTTCTCGTCGTCCTCGCCCTCGATGACCGGGACGAGGGAGAGCTTGCCGCGCGAGTCGATCTCGGCGATCTCGACCTGGACCTTGGTCCCGACACCGAGCACGTCCTCGACGTTCTCCACGCGCTTGCCACCGGCGAGCTTGCGGATCTGCGAGATGTGCAGCAGGCCGTCCTTGCCCGGCATGAGGGAGACGAAGGCACCGAAGGTGGTGGTCTTGACGACCGTACCCAGGTAGCGCTCGCCGACCTCCGGCATGGTCGGGTTGGCGATCGAGTTGATCGTGGCGCGGGCGGCCTCGGCGGCCGGGCCGTCGGCGGCACCGATGTAGATGGTGCCGTCGTCCTCGATCGTGATGTCGGCGCCGGTGTCCTCCTGGATCTGGTTGATCATCTTGCCCTTGGGGCCGATGACCTCACCGATCTTGTCCACCGGGATCTTGACGGTGATGATCCGCGGGGCGTTCGGGGACATCTCGTCCGGAACGTCGATCGCCTCGTTCATCACGTCGAGGATGTGCAGACGCGCGTCGCGGGCCTGCTTCAGCGCGGCGGCCAGGACCGAGGCGGGGATGCCGTCGAGCTTGGTGTCGAGCTGGAGCGCGGTCACGAACTGCTTGGTGCCGGCGACCTTGAAGTCCATGTCGCCGAAGGCGTCCTCCGCACCGAGGATGTCGGTGAGGGCGACGTAGTGGGTCTTGCCGTCGATCTCCTGGGAGATCAGGCCCATGGCGATACCGGCGACGGCGGCCTTGAGCGGCACACCGGCGTTCAGCAGCGACATGGTGGAGGCGCAGACCGAGCCCATGGACGTCGAGCCGTTGGAGCCCAGCGCCTCGGAGACCTGGCGGATCGCGTAGGGGAACTCCTCGCGCGACGGCAGCACCGGCACGATGGCGCGCTCGGCGAGCGCGCCGTGGCCGATCTCGCGGCGCTTGGGCGAGCCCACGCGGCCGGTCTCACCGACGGAGTACGGCGGGAAGTTGTAGTTGTGCATGTAGCGCTTGCGGGTCACCGGCGAGAGGGTGTCCAGCTGCTGCTCCATGCGGAGCATGTTGAGGGTGGTGACGCCCAGGATCTGGGTCTCGCCACGCTCGAACAGCGCGGAACCGTGCACCCGCGGGATGGCCTCGACCTCGGCGGCGAGCGTACGGATGTCCGTGACGCCGCGGCCGTCGATGCGGACCTTGTCCTTGATGACGCGCTCGCGGACCAGCTTCTTGGTCAGCGCGCGGTAGGCGGCGGAGATCTCCTTCTCGCGGCCCTCGAAGGCCGGGAGGAGCTTCTCGGCGGCGATCTCCTTGACGCGGTCCAGCTCGGCCTCGCGGTCCTGCTTGCCCGCGATGGTGAGCGCCTGGGCCAGCTCGGACGTCACGGCGGCGGCGAGCGCCTCGAAGACGTCGTCCTGGTAGTCCAGGAAGACCGGGAAGTCGCCGGTGGGCTTGGCGGCCTTGGCGGCGAGGTCCGACTGGGCCTTGCAGAGGACCTTGATGAAGGGCTTCGCGGCTTCCAGACCGGCGGCGACGACCTCCTCGGTCGGGGCCTCGGCGCCGTCCTTGACGAGCTGGATGGTCTTCTCGGTGGCCTCGGCCTCGACCATCATGATCGCGACGTCGCCGTCCTCCAGGACGCGACCGGCGACGACCATGTCGAAGACGGCGTCCTCGAGCTCGGTGTGCGTCGGGAAGGCGACCCACTGGCCCTTGATCAGGGCGACACGGGTGCCGCCGACCGGGCCGGAGAAGGGCAGGCCGGCCAGCTGCGTGGAGCAGGAGGCGGCGTTGATCGCGACCACGTCGTACAGGTGGTCGGGGTTGAGCGCCATGATCGTCTCGACGATCTGGATCTCGTTGCGCAGGCCCTTCTTGAAGGACGGGCGCAGCGGGCGGTCGATCAGGCGGCAGGTGAGGATCGCGTCCTCGGAGGGGCGGCCCTCCCGGCGGAAGAAGGAGCCGGGGATCTTGCCGGCGGCGTACTGCCGCTCCTCGACGTCCACCGTGAGGGGGAAGAAGTCGAGCTGGTCCTTGGGCCGCTTGGAAGCGGTCGTGGCCGACAGCACCATCGTGTCGTCGTCCAGGTACGCGACGGCGGAGCCGGCGGCCTGCTTGGCCAGGCGGCCCGTCTCGAAGCGGATGGTGCGGGTGCCGAAGGTGCCGTTGTCGATGACGGCCTCGGCGTAGTGGGTCTCGTTCTCCACTAGCGTTTTCTCCGTTACGTATCGTCTTCGCGTCCCCGAGCCCGTGTGGCGGGGGGACGGTTGCGGAGAAGCCCTCCATCGGCGGGCCGGTCTTCGATCGAAGCACCCGGGTCGATCAGTCCGGGGGCCACTACCGAGGACCGGCGGCGGGGAGGTCTGCTTCTCGCTCGTCTGTCGGTCGTTCTCCGACCAGGTTACTGAGAATCGGTTCCGCTTGGCATCACGGCCGGGCGGACGGGTCCGTCACGTGCCGTGCGCGTGCGGTGTACGCACAAGCGTGCGTACGGCAAAGGGAGCGGCCCCCCTCAGTGGTGGGAACCGCTCCCTTCACGGCGACTTACTTGGCGCCGGCCGCACCGCGGCGGATGCCGAGGCGCTCGACCAGGGCGCGGAAGCGCTGGATGTCCTTCTTGGCCAGGTACTGCAGGAGGCGGCGGCGCTGGCCGACCAGGATCAGCAGACCACGGCGGGAGTGGTGGTCGTGCTTGTGGACCTTCAGGTGCTCCGTCAGGTCCGAGATGCGACGGGAGAGCATCGCGACCTGGACCTCGGGGGAACCGGTGTCACCCTCCTTGGTGGCGAACTCGGCCATGATCTGCTTCTTCGTAGCGGCGTCGAGCGACACGCGGTACTCCTCTTTTGGTGTTCGATGCGCCCGCGAGTGCCCCTGGTCCGTTCTCAGGGGGGCTTCCATGACTCGGGAGCGAAGGTCCGATGAGCGCAGCTCCCAGGAAGATCCGGGAGGGCGTACACAAACGGCCGTCACACAGCGTACCAGTCCGGCGGAGCCGGTACGGCCGGTGCAGGTGCGACGGGTGGTGGTGCGGGTCAGCCGGTGAGTGCCCGGACGGCGTGGTAGAGGTCGAAGACGGCGAGGCAGAGCGGGATCAGGGTCAGGAGCACCGCCGCCTCCGCGATCTCCAGGAAGCGGCCCCAGAAGGGGGTGACCCCCTTGCGCGGGACGATCAGTCCGATGGCGGTGACCAGCGCGGCGGCGCCCGCGACGGCGGCGGCGAGCCAGACCGTCCGGATGTCGAGCGCGGAGCCGTCCCCCGCGACGGCGTCGCGCACGATCCCGGCCGGCGGGTGGAGGGACAGGCCGAGGCCCAGGAGCACGAGCGCGCCGAGCCCCGCCGCCAGCACGCAGCCGACCTGGACCGTGTAGCGGAACAGGTGGGAGCGCATCAGCATGGCGGTCCCGGTGGCGAGCGCCAGCAGCTGCCCCCAGACGTCGTCCGAGAACCCGAGGACGGCCGCGGCGCCCACGGCCACCAGCGCGCAGCCGCCGACCAGGCCGACGAGCAGCTCGTGGCCGCGCCGCGCCTGGGCGGCGACGCGGCCGGCGTCGACGGGGCCCTGCGGGGCCGGCTCGGACGCCCCGTAGTCGCCGGCGGTGGTGCGGGGCGGCTCGAAGCCGATGGGGAGGCGGGCGAACCGGGTGGAGAGACCGGGCAGGAAGGCAAGGACGCCCACGGAGAACGGAGCGCACACCGCCGCGGTCTCGACGGGCTCCAGGCCGGCGACGATCGCGGCGAAGGTCGCCAGCACGCCGACGGCGGCGGCGAACACGAACGCGACGAAGAGTCCGTCCCCGCCCGGGGCGGCGATCATGAGGACCACCGCGGCCACCAGTACGGCGGCGCAGGCGAGCAGGAACTGGAGCCTGCCGACGCCCTGCCCCTCGCCGAGCGGCAGCAGCCCGGCCCCGGAGACCGCGGCGTTCGCGAGGGCGCCGATCCCCAGTGCCGTGCACGAGCCCCGGTCGTCGTACACCCGGGCGCGCACGCAGGCGAGCGCGAGGGCGAGTACGGCGACGATCCCGGCGAGAACGCCCGGCAGCCCGTGCATGTCGTGCCGGAGGCCGGAGTTCCACAGGACGAAGGCGAGCAGGGCCAGCAGGAGCGAGCCCGCGAAGAGTCCGGCACCGCGCATGGGGCCGTCGCCCCAGAGGGTGCGGTCGCGGGCGACGGCGGTGGCGACCGCGTCGGAGACGTCGTCGAAGACCGCGGGGGGCAGCGACTCGGCGAAGGGGCGCAGGGAGAGCAGTTCGCCGTCGAGGATGCGCTGGCCGGCCAGGGTGCGCCCGCCGTCGAGGACGGTGCCGTCGCGGCGCACCAGGTGGTAGCCGACCGGGGCGCCCCGGTCGGGGCTCTGCCCGGACAGCCGGAGGATCTCCGGGTACAGGTCGGCCACGGCGATGTCCTCGGGCAGCGCCACGTCGACGCGGCCGTCGGGTGCGACGACCGTGACCCGGCAGAAGCCGGTTCCGTCGCCTCCTGGAGCGGGCCTCGTCCGCCCGGTGGCCGCCGTCTGGGCCGTCACAGTCACCTGATGTTCCCCCTCGTCACCTTCCGCGACCGGCCGGGGCCGCGGGCCTCGCCGGAGTCGTCCCCGTCCGGCGCCGTACACCGGCCCACCGGGGCCCGGGGCGCCCTCGCGCCTCGAACGGCCGATTCCTTGCGGTAGTTGCAGAAATTAGCGAATGCTTACACGCGTTGCGACACCCTATCGCTCCCGGCGCCCCGCCGTACGCCGTGGACTCCTCCTCCGGACGGAGCCCTCCGCCGCGGGACCTCGACACGAACAGCTCTGTCCGGTAAGGGAATTGGTGATCCGTGAGCCAGATCGTCGTCAAGCGCCCGCCCAGGGCGCTGCCCTCCCGGGTTCCGGACGGCCAGGTGCAGTTGCAATCACCTCCGGAGCTGCCGCGCGGCCAGCAGGAGGGGGTGATGATGCAGTTGCTGCCGATGCTCGGCATGGGCGGTTCCGTGGTCTTCTTCTTCATGACCCCGAACCCGATCATGCGGATCATGGGCATGATCATGATCGCCTCGACCGTCGCCATGGCGGTCGCGATGATGGTCCGCTTCCGGCGGGGGACCCAGGGGCACCTCGCCGACCTGCGGCGCGACTACCTGAAGTACCTGACGCAGACCAGACGCACCGTGCTGAGCACGGCCCGCGTCCAGCGCGACGCGCAGTTCTACCTCCACCCGTCTCCGGACCAGCTGTGGGCGCTCGTCGCGGAGGGCAGCCGGGTCTGGGAGCGGCGCCCGGGCGACGCAGACTTCGCGCAGGTACGGATCGGGCTGGGCAGTCAGGAGCTCGCCACGCCGCTCGTCGCGCCCGACACGGCGCCGGTCGACGAGCTGGAGCCGCTCACCGCGGGGGCGATGCAGCAGTTCCTGACCGTCCACAGCACCCTGGACGGACTGCCCATGGCGGTCTCGCTGCGTGCCTTCTACCACCTGACGATCAGCGGCGAGGCGGAGTCCGTCCGTTCGACCGCCCGCGCGATGGTCGGCTCGCTCGCCTCGCTGCACTCCCCCGAGGACCTGGTCGTCGCCGTCGCGGCGGGCCCGGGCGCCGCCCCGCGCTGGGAGTGGGTGAAGTGGCTTCCGCACGCGCAGGCGCCGGGCCTCGTCGACGGTGCCGGCGTCCGCCGTCTGATCGCCACGAGCGTCGGGGAGCTGGAGGAGATGCTCGCTCCCCGGCTCGACGGGCGGCCCCGCTTCCAGCCCGACGGCCAGCCGCTCGTGGACCAGCCGCATGTCGTCGTCGTGCTCGACGGCCGGTCCGTGTCGCCGGTGTCCGCGCTGGCCGCGGCCGAGGGCCTCCAGGGCGTGACGGTCGTCGAGCTCGTGCCGGGTGAGCCCGACGGGGCGCGTGGCGGCCTGTCCGTCGTGGTCCGCCCCGATCTGCTCCGGCTGGAGTCCGGGCACGGGCTGGTCTACGACGGCGTCCCCGACCTGCTCGGCCAGGAGGCGGCCGAGGCGCTGGCCCGGCAGCTGGCACCGCTCCACGTGGCCTCCGGCGGGGACGACGACGAACCACTTCTCGCCAATCTCGAGTTCACCGATCTGCTGAACCTCGGTGACGCGGCCTCGATCGATGTCGGGAGGACCTGGCGCACCCGTTCCCAGGCGGAGCGGCTGCGCGTCCCGATCGGCGTCGGCGAGGACGGCGGCCCCGTGATGCTGGACCTCAAGGAGGCGGCGCAGGAGGGCATGGGGCCGCACGGCCTGTGCGTCGGCGCCACCGGCTCCGGCAAGTCCGAGCTGCTGCGCACGCTCGTGCTCGGCCTCGCCGTCACCCACACCTCGGAGACGCTCAACTTCGTCCTCGCGGACTTCAAGGGCGGCGCCACCTTCGCCGGTATGGCCCAGATGCCCCATGTCGCGGCGGTGATCACCAACCTCGCGGACGATCTGACGCTGGTCGACCGCATGGGCGACTCCATCAGCGGCGAGCTCAACCGCCGGCAGGAGATGCTGCGCGACGCGGGCAACTACGCCAACATCCACGACTACGAGAAGGCGCGCGCGGCGGGCGCCCCGCTGGAGCCCATCCCCTCCCTCGTCCTGGTCATCGACGAGTTCAGCGAACTGCTCACCGCCAAGCCCGACTTCATCGAGATGTTCGTGCAGATCGGCCGCATCGGCCGTTCGCTGGGCGTCCACCTGCTGCTGGCCTCGCAGCGCCTGGAGGAGGGGCGGCTGCGCGGTCTGGAGACCTATCTGTCGTACCGGATCGGTCTGCGTACGTTCTCGGCGGGCGAGTCGCGGGCGGCGCTGGGGGTGCCGGACGCCTACCACCTGCCCAACGTGCCCGGGTCCGGGTACCTGAAGTACGGCACGGACGAGATGGTGCGCTTCAAGGCTGCGTACGTCTCCGGTGTGTACCGCTCGGGCGGGCGGCCCGCCGTGTCCTCCGGTCCGCTGCCGGTGGACCGCAGGCCGGTGGTGTTCACGGCGGCTCCGGTGCCGGTGCGGTACGTGCGGCCGGACCCGCTGCCGGGCGCCTCCGTGCCCGACGCGCGCACGTCGGAGGACGACGCCCTGGCGGACACGGTGCTCGATGTGATCGTGCGCAGGCTGGAGGGGCGCGGGGCCTCGGCCCACCAGGTGTGGCTGCCCCCGCTGGACAACCCGCCGTCGCTGGACGACCTGCTCCCGGGCCTCGCCCCGGTGGAGAGGCGCGGGCTGACCCGGCCCGGGTTCGAGGGTTCGGGGCGTCTCGTCGTACCGCTCGGCGTGGTCGACAAGCCGTACGAGCAGCGGCGCGACACCCTCTACCGGGACTTCTCCGGTGCGGCGGGGCACATGCAGATCATCGGTGGTCCGCAGTCCGGGAAGTCCACACTGCTGCGGACACTCGTCGCGGGCTTCGCGCTCACCCACACGCCCCAGGAGGTCCAGTTCTACGGGCTCGACTTCGGTGGCGGTTCCCTGGCCTCGGTCTCCGGCCTGCCGCACGTCGGCGGAGTCGCCTCCCGGCTCGACCCCGAGCGGGTGCGGCGCACGGTCGCCGAGGTGTACGGGATCATGGCGCGGCGCGAGGAGTACTTCCGCAGCGCCGGGGTCGACTCGATCGCCACCTTCCGCAGGCTGCGGGCGCGCGGCGGCATCTCGGCCGTGGACCAGCCGTGGGGCGACGTGTTCCTGCTCGTCGACGGCTGGGGCAGCTTCCGTACCGACTACGAGGGCCTGGAACCGGCGGTGCTGGACATCGCGGCGCGCGGCCTCGGGTACGGCATCCACCTGGTCGTCACGGCGTCGCGCTCCATGGAGGTCCGGGCCGGTCTCAAGGACCATCTGATGAACCGGCTCGAACTGCGGCTCGGTGACGTCATGGACTCCGAACTGGACCGGAAGGCCGCGGTCAATGTGCCCGCCGGTGTGCCCGGCCGCGGTCTCACCCCGGAGAAGCTGCACTTCATGGCCGCGGTGCCGCGGATCGACTCCATCAACTCCGACAGCGACCTCGCCGAGGCGACGGCGGCCATGAACCGGGAGGTGGCCCGGCACTGGACCGCGGCGCCCGCCCCGGCGGTCCGGCTGCTGCCCCGCGAACTCCCGGCGGGCTCGCTGCCGGCGGGCCACGCCCATCCGGAGCGGGGCGTCGCGTTCGCCATCGACGAGAACAGCCTGGAGCCGGTCTTCCTCGACTTCGACCGCGATCCGTTCTTCCTGGTGTTCGGCGAGAGCGAGTCCGGCAAGTCCAATCTGCTGCGGCTCCTCATCAGGCAGCTGTCCGAGAGGTACGACGGGAACAGCTGCAAGTTCTTCGTCATCGACAACCGGCGAGCGCTCCTGGACGCCACCCCCGCGACGCATCTGGCGGAGTACGTGCCCATGTCCAACAACATGGAGCACCATGTGGACGCGCTGTACAACCTGATGCAGCGCCGTACGCCGTCGCCCGACGTCACGGCGGAGGAACTGCGCGCGCGCAGCTGGTGGAGCGGTCCGACGGTGTACGTGGTCGTCGACGACTACGACCTGGTCTCCACGTCCAGCGGGAACCCGCTGGCCAAGCTCACGGAGATGCTGCCGTTCGCACGGGACGTCGGTGTCCGGTTCATCATCGCCCGCTCCACGGCGGGGGCGGGACGCGCACTGTACGAGTCGTTCATGCAGCGTGTCATGGAGCTGGGCACACAGGGCCTGATGCTCTCCGGCGACCCCGCCGAAGGGGATGTCCTGGGCAGCGTACGACCGCGTCCGATGCCCCCGGGGCGCGGCGTCCTCGTCACCCGTCGACGCGGTAATCCGCTGGTGCAGACGGGGCTCGTGGACGGGCAGCGGTAGGAACGGCGAACCGGGGTGGGCACCTCCCGTGCGTGCCCACCCCGGCCTGTGCTCCGGCGGGCGCTACTCGAAGTTGGCCCTCGCCCGCTTGTCGCCGGCGTGGTAAGAGGCGCCGGCTTCGCGCACCTTGCGCGAGATCTCGCTCAGGGCGTTGTGGATGGCCGTGGCGTCGTTGTCCCAGCCCCTCTGAGCGGTGTCGTAGGCGCTCTTGGCCTCGCCCACCCAGAGTTCGGACACATTGGCGATCATCCGCTTGATCGACGCGAGGTCCTCCTCCAACTGCTTGCTCTGCCGGTCGATGGCGCCGGCGGCGAGGTCCAGGCTCGCGTAAGTGACAACCATCGTGCCGTCGTTGTTCGACATGCGGTCCTCCCGTTTCGTCAAGGTTCGGTGTGAAGACGCCCTGCCGGGCGCGGAGTGGGCCGGGTCAGAAGTTGTTGAGGTTCGAGGTCCTGGCCTCTGCGACCGCGTCGCCCGAGTAGCCGCCGACGACATCGACGCCCTGCAGCGCCTGCTTGACCTCTTCCTCGGTGTTGCCGGAAATGGTGCGCGCCGCCTCGATGGCCTCCTGGAAGTTCAGGAGGCGACGGGCGATGCTGACCATTCGCCGGTTGATCTCCTCCTGCTTCGCGTTGAAGGCACCGGCCCCGATGCCCTTCCAGCGGCCCTCAAGGCCGTCGATCGTTCCTTGCAACGTCTTCAACTGGCTTTTCACCGAGTCGAATCGCGTGGTGAGCTCGCCCTCCAGCTTGCGGAGCGCGGCATCCGAGAGTTTCTGGTCGGCCATGGTTCGGCTTCCTTCCTGGTGCTCTGTTTCGGCCCGCCGGCTCTGCTCGCCGGTGGGTGCGGATGGAGACGTACGGCCGGTCAGGAGGTGCGGCGCCTGCGGGCGAGCACGAAGGCCCCGCCGCCGGCTACGGCCACCGCCGCCGCCCCGCCGAGGAGCAGGCCGAGCGAGCCGCCACCGCTCTTCTCGTCGCCGACTCCCGCCGCAACGGGATCGTCGGCCTTCTCCTTCTCCCCGGGCCGCGCCGAGCCCGGCGCGGAGGCGGCCGGGGAGGCGGCCGGGGAGGCCGTGGAACCGGACGTCTTCTCCTTGGTGAGGGGACTGATGTCCGGGGGGCCGGGGTCTCCCTTGCCCTTGAGGATGTTGACGGCCGGCCTGATGATTCCGTGGCCGAGATAATTACTGAGAGTTCCCTTTTCCCAGTCGCCCCGCCCGGCTGTGTCGAAGAGGACGTTGAGAACTTGGTTGGCCGTCCAGTCGGGGTGGGCGGACCAGATCAGGGCAGCCGAGGCTGACGTGATGGCAGTGGCTGCGCTGGTGCCGCCGTTGCCGTCGCAGTAGCCTCGGAATTTTCCGTCACACCAATACGGGATGCCATCTGCGGGAGCGGCGATATCTACGCTACTCCCGTGCTGAGAGTACGCAGAAGCCTTGCCGGTTCTGTCAGTTGCGGCGACACCAACCACCTGCGGATACGAAGCGGGAAATTGTTCCTTGTTGCCCTTCTCAGCGTTGTTTCCAACTCCTGCGAAGAATAGCTTCCCCTTACTTTCTGCGTATTCAACCGCCACCCGCTCTTCCCGCCCTGGGAAATCGCTCGCAAAAGACATGCTGATGATCTGCGCATCGCTGTCCGCTGCAGCCCGGATGGCGTCCGCAGTGTCGTGAGCGTTCACCGATTTCTTATTCTGGAGATCTGTATTGGTGATTCGCATCGGAATAATCTTCGCACCCGGAGCGAGGCCTTTCAGGCCCCCGCCCTTACCCGTTCCGGCGATCAACTCAGCCATGGTGGTGCCATGCCCGTTGTAGTCGTCGTACTCGTCACCGTCGGCACCTGTAGCGTCCAATCCCTTCAGGACCTGGCCCTTCAGGGACGGAGTCGACGGGTTGACCCCGGTGTCGATGACAGCAACCTTGATGCCCTCGCCCGTGGTGACCTTCCACATCTCCTCCGCACGCATGGCGCTGAGGTACCACTGCTTCGATTGCACGTCTGCAGCCGCCACAGAAGGGGCAGCCCCCGCAAATCCTGCATTCCAGGCAGCGACCACAGCCATCGTGCCAAGCAGACGTCCTCGCAATCCGACAGGCATTCGGCGCTTCCGGGTCTGGCTCATTCCTGCTGCCATCCTGACTTCCGAACCTTCCCTCTACCTACTCGATCACCGGGGGTGCAGCTCCACGCCGTCCGGCCTCCCACGTCTCTCTGTCTTCCACCAGGTAGTGCGGGCGTGGGGCGCCGCCGTCCTGGTCCTCGTCATTGGAGTCCCGTCTCCCAGCCGGACCACGTACGAGGCCCGCGCCTCCCGCCGTGAAGCCCCTGGAACCCGGACCGGATCCGGCAGCGCTGCGAGGTGTGCCCACGACGCCCTTCAAACCGGGAGTCCCATGCCTGCCAGGTCGAGTCGCAGTGTTGGGTCCGCCGGCTCCGATCACCGTGCCGCGCGGAACACCGCGAGTGCCGCCAGCCGAGTCCGTGCCCGGAGTGGTGCGCTGTGGGGTCCCACCCACAATGGCCCTGGCACGATCAGCAAGCGGACCAGGGGACTTGGAGGCATTTGCAGGACCACCTGTCATGGGCCTGCCTCCAGTCACGCTGGGCCGACCAGCAGCGGGTGGCTGGCTTCCGCCTCCGCCAGGGCGACCGGCCGTGCCTGATCCCGGGCCACCGCCGATGGGAGCCGGACTCCCAACCGGAGCTCCAGTGCGCCCGGTCGTCGTAGGCCCGCTGCTCGTGGGTCCGCTCCTTCCGGGCTGCGCAATTGTTCTGGGCAGCCCGGTTGGTGGAGTGGAACGTCGGGAGCCACCTGCCACAGGATTCACAAACTCCCTCGCCATGGGCGGATTCGGACCTGTATTCGGGCCCGTAGCATTTGCGGTCGGCGGCGCGGGGGGCGTGTCGGGAACCGTCACGGGGGCTGGTGGCGCCTTCACACTGTCGATCTCAGTCGAAGTGCTTGTGTCGGGCGCTGGTGCAGTTCCGAGTGACTCGATTGCCGCTCGATTGCCTGTGACGCCCGAGGTGCCTCCATCAGCCGTGTCAGCGCGCTCCGAGTGGCCCTGTGTCGGACTGACCCCCAATCGCCCGGAACCTGCCGATGAGCCCTCGGAGCTGGGATATTCCCGGACGTCGCCCTGCGGACGCGGCATCGCCACATCGAGTCTCTTCTCGAACCGAGGCGGTGCCTGCTTCGCAAGCGCCTCCTCCGAGACCGCGTAGTACGACGCCAGCCGGTTCGCCTGGTTGATGGCCTCCTGGCGGTGCTTCTCGGCCTTGACCGCGGCAACGTACTCCGGGTTGCCGTCGATCCGCTTCGGGGTCTCGATCTCCTCGACGGACTGGGGGACCAGACGGGTGTCGCGTGGGGGCAGGGACTTGCGTACCGAGGCGAGGCCAGCGCCCGCGACCGTGATCTGGATTCCGGTGGCCTCCGCGAAGTCGCCCAGTTTCAGGGCATGGGCGACCAGGCCCTTTCCCCAGTCGCGGAAGGCGGTTCCGGACTCGCCCTCCCAGTCGACGGCCTTGATGAAGTCGCCCAGCTCGTTCGCGGCCCTGTCGATGGCCCGCCTGGCGGTCAGGAGTGCCTCGCCCGCCTTCTCCAGGTTCTCCGGGTCGGAGTTCTCGATCAGGTCGATCAGCGTGTTGAGCTCGTGGCCCTCGAACGACGTCCGGCCCGAGGTACCGGAACGGCCGGAACCGAACGATTCCATGACGCCCTGGACCTGGCGGTTGACGTCAGCGGCGATCAACTCGTTCTGGACGCGCTGCTGGTCCCGCGCGCGTTGCTCCCCGGAGGTCGGTTCCGGCAGCCTGCCCTCGCCCATCAGTCGTCCCCCAAGTCGTCGTAGGCGGAACCGGACCTGCTGTCGGAGCGTGGCTGTTCGGGCTTCCCGGACCTCTCCCCGTCGGCCTTCTCCTGCCCCTTGTCCAGGCGTGCCTGGATCTCGTAGAAACGGCGCCTGACCTCGTCGTCCACGTTGTCGAAGCCGACCGACGCCGCGTGCACGCCCAGGCTCAGGTACTCGATCTGGTCGCCGAGCGTCCGGGAGAGCGCGACGAGCTCCTCGTGGACGCGGTTGTACTGGGTGTGCAGCCCGTCCGCCTCCGCGAAGCAGGTGTTCCGGCCGCTCAGGGCGGACCGTGACACCTTCTGCGCCGCGATCCTCGACCGGCCGGCCGCCGAACCCTCCAGCTCGGCGAGCAGCGTGTCGACACGTCTTCTGAACTTCTCCAGCGCGCCCACACCACGCCGGAGGTCGCCTGAACCGGTCACGGCCCCGTCCTCCCCGTTTCCCCGTCCGGTCCGGACCACCACTCGTTGCTTTCGCACTCAAGTGAACGGTGTCCGGCCCCGTTTCCGTGCACCCTAGCCACTGGCTACGACATGGCCGCCCTTCTCGCCCGTCACGTGGCGTCCATGGAACTGTTTCCGGCCGAAAATCGAGCGGACCGTCGGCGGGCGTCGCGCACGGCCACGGCGACGCCCGCAGCCGCGGCGACCAGCACGGCGGTGCCCACCATCACGTAGGTCGCCAGGCGGGCATTGCGCTCGTCCGCCGTCTCACCCAGCTGGAGTTCGGCCGGTGTCGGAGCTTCGCCCCTGCTCACGCCCTCGTGTGCCACCGGACGCTCGATGGGCTTCTCGTCCTCCGTCAGGGCGCGCACCGGGTCGACGACGCCCCAGCCCACCAGGTGGTCGTGGCCCGCCACCGAGCGTTCCGCCGTCTGCTGGATCTGGGCGACGATCTGTCGCCGCGTCCAGTCCCGGTGCTTGGCCTTGATGAGGGCGGCGACCCCGGCGACGTACGGGGCCGAGAAGCTGGTTCCGTTGTCGGCGCAGTGTCCGCCGCCGGGGACCGTCGAGACGATGTCCACACCGGGGGCGGCCACACCCACGAAGTCGCCGGACTGCGAGAAGGGCGCCCGCTCGTTGTTGCGGTCCGACGCGGCCACGGCCAGGACTCCCGCGTACGAGGCCGGGTACGTCTCCTTGACGTTGCCGCCGAGCCCGTCGTTGCCCGCGGAGGCGACGACCACGACCTCCTTGGCCAGGGCCGCGTCCACCGCCTGTTCCAGAACGCTCTCGGGCTCCACGGCGTTGGCCGTGTCCTGGGAGATGTTGATGACGTCCGCGTGGGCGACGTCGGTGGCGTAGCGGATGGCGTCGGCCAGTGTCCTGGCCGTTCCGTTGCCCTCGGCGTCGTTCTGCTGGATCGGGATGATCGTCGCGTCCGGGGCCAGGCCGGTGAAGCCGGTGCCCTTCGCCTCGCGCGCGGCGATGATCCCGGCGACCTTGGTGCCGTGCCCGACCCGGTCGGTGGTGCCGTCCTCCCTGCCCCGCTCGGCCTTGCCGCCGTTCTCGTCCTTGAGGTCCCGCGGCAGGAAGTTGTGGCCGCTCCGCACGTCCACCGCCCCCTTGAGCTGGGGGTTCCTGATGTCCACGCCGGTGTCGATGACGGCCACCCGCACCCCCTTGCCGGTGGACTGCTTCCACAACTCGTCCAGCAGGACGCGCTGCAGCGCCCAGGGGCGGCCCGCGTACTTCTTCGAGGGGAAGGTGCACCGGGTGGAGTCCTCCGCCACCGCGGTCGACGTCGGCAGTACGAGGAGCAGGACGGCGGTGGCGGCCGCCGCCGCCAGTGGGCGCCGGTACGCGAAGGGACGCTTCGTCATGTGCGCACGCCCCTCAGGAACCCTGTGGCTGGCGGGCCGCACCGGTGGACAGCCGTGGTCCGGTGGGCAGGAACGAGGACCAGGCCGCCGGGACGGGGGCGGGCACGACGTCCTTGTATCCGAGCCGGTTCTGCGCCTGCTGCGCCTCCTGCTGCCGCTGCGCCCGCTGCTCCTTCGTGCCCGATTCGCCGATGCCGGAGTCGTCCTCCACCCCGTCCCCGTTGGACTGCATGGCGTACCGCAGGCCGGTGTCGGTGACCAGGAAGAGGGGTCCGGATCCGGCGCCGGAGCCCTTGAACTGCCGGAAGAGCTGGCCGGATCCGGGCGTCACGTAGGCGCTGCTGGAACCGGTGGGGAGCGTCGCGGGAAAGCGCGTGCCCGCCCATGTGCCGAGGGTGGTGGCGCCGTTCTTCCCGTCGACACCGCGCAGCACGTTGCACACGGTGTTGCGGCTGCCGGCCGAAGCACTCGCGGAGTTGACCGGCTTCGGGGCCCGCGTGGGCCAGTCCAGGTCCCGTGCGAACGGCTCGCCCGGTTCGAACGCCCCCGCGCTGACCGGCCGCTCCTTGCCGTTCTGGCCGAGGCCGACCAGGGTCCGGCTGCTGAGCAGGAGCTTCGCGACGAAGTCCGAGACGGGGGCGACCCGGCCGGGCAGGACCACGTACTGCTGGGTCCTCGTGCCGGACGTCGCCGCGAGGACCATGCCCACCTTGTTCGCCCCGGGGGGCAGCTCCCCCCTCGCTCCCGCGCCCGATCCGGGGTTCCCGGGGAGGACCGGGAAGTCGATCGCGTCCCCGGTGTGCAGGGTGGCCAGCCACGAGGCGGAGACCCGTTGGGGGGTGCGGCGGTCGCCCACCAGGGTGCGCAGCAGCAGCTCGTCCTTCTTCACCTCGTACGCCCGGCCCGCGGCGTCCACGATGTAGCGGGTCCGGTCCGGCCCCGGTCCCTCGACGTACATCAGTTCGCCGCCGCGGAGCCGGCCCTTGCCCTCGACCCTGCCCCGGTCGCGCTCGGCGAGGACGAACGCCGCCTTCTGGATGGCCCGGTCGCCCCCGCCGGGCCGCTCGCAGACGGCCCATCGCTTCTTCGCACCGGCTTCGGCCCCGTCCGGCAGCCGGTCGGGGGCGTACGGGATGCCGAGCGTGGCGCCGTGCGGGATCCTGCCGCTGTCGAGAACCGATTCGTCGACCTTGATGACGTTGCCCTTGCCCGGTTCGAGCAGCAGCCTGGCGGAGGACATGTTCAGCACCGGGTGGAGCTGCGCCCTGCCGTCGGTCCTGAGGACCACGTAGCGCGTGGTGGACTTGCTGGCGATGATGACGTTCTCGTAGGGGGTGTCCCAGTTCTGGGGCGCCACCGGTCTGAACATGCCCCAGGCCCCGAACGCCGCGATGACGACCACACCGACGACCGCGCCGGGCAGCACCGCGCGCAGCGGGCGCGGTGCGCCCTCCTCCGAGCCGCTCGGTCCGGGCTGCAGGAACTGTGCGATCAACCGCCGCTTCGCGAATGTGTAGGCATTGAGTTCATCCCGTCGCGATGCCATCTGCCCGCCGCCCCCTCTTCCCCGGTGAACGACAAGGTTCCCACACGCACCATGACCCGGGAGCGCCGACTAGGGCCAGAATCAAGCCAGTTGACACTCGGCCACCGCAGCTCCGGTAGGGTGATCGCCCGATCAGGACCCGTGAGAAAACTGCGCATTTGAACACAAGGGGGCAACGCGGCGATGGGTGCGGCCACGCGTGAACGCACTAGGCGGGAGGCCCGCCGGGCACCCGGTTCTTCCCGACAGCAACGGGGCAATGCCTCGGCCGGCGCGCCGGCCGGCCGGTCGGTGAGTGTGCCCGCGACGACGGCCCTGCGGTCGGTCGCGCGGACCGGCCTCCCCGCCGCCGTACTGCGGCGGATGGTGCTCGTCGAGGCCGCCCTGGCCCTCGTCGTGGCGGGCCTCGCACTCGGTGGCCCCTGGCTTGTGGCCGCGGTCCCGGTCGCCTGTCTGCTGGTGGTCGTCGCGGTGGTGCGCCGTCGGGGCCGGGCCGTGCGCGACTGGCTGTCCACGGCACTCGCCCTTCGCGAGCGCAGGCGGACGGCGGCGGCGCCCGCCCCGGGCACGGAGCCGCAGCTGGCCCCGGTGGCGGAGAGCGTTCCGGGCCTCGCCCCGTACGCCTACGTCGACCGGAGCCGGCGCACGGTGGGCATGGTCGGGGACGGCACGTTCCTGACGGCCGTCGTACGGGTCGAGGCCGACGGCGAGTCGCTGCACCGGGCGCGCGGGGCGCGGGCGCTCCCGCTCTCCCTCCTGGGCAACGCCCTGACGGTGGACGACATCGTGCTGGAGTCCGCGCAGCTCCTGCAGCAGGTACGCCCCGCTCCGGCGCAGCATCTGCCGCAGCGGTCGGCGGCGCGGCTCTCCTACGCCCCGCTCCAGGAACGGATCGGGGCGCCCGCGCTGCGGATGACCTGGGTGGCCGTGAAGCTGGATCCGCAACTGTGCCGGGAGGCGGTCGAGGCGCGCGGGGGCGGCATCGGCGGGGCCCAGCGCTGCCTGGTACGGGTCGCCGACCATGTGGCGAGCCGGATCACCGGCGCCGGGTTCCGGGCCGTGGTGCTGGACCAGGAGGAGCTGCACTCCGCCGTGGCCGCGTCCGCCTGCGCCAGCCCCATGCTGTCGGCCCGCGCCGGGCGGCCGGACGCCGCCCCGCAGCGGCGGACGTCTGAGACGGCGAGGGCCTGGCGGTGCGACGACCGCCGGCACACCGCCTACGTGGTGGGCCGCTGGCCCGAGTTGGGCCGGGGGGCGACCCCGCTCCCCCTCCTCGTCTCCCTGCTGACCTCGGTCCCGGCGTACGCGACGGCCTTCAGCCTGACGGTGCGGCGCGGGGCGCACCGGGGCGAGGTGTCGGTCGTCGGCCATGTACGGGTCACGGGCGGATCGGACACGGAACTGGTCGGCGTGCGAAGGACATTGGAGCAGGCCGCACGGCACGCCGAGGTCGGCCTGGTGCGCCTGGACCGGGAGCAGGTGCCGGGTGTGCTGGCGACGCTTCCGCTGGGAGGTGCGCGATGACGGTACGGATCCCATCGGGACGGGGGCTGCGCGGTCCGCGCCACGCGGGGCACACCCTGACCGCGGAGCACCTGGGCGCCCTGTCGCTGCCGGTCGGGGACGACGGCGTGATCATCGGCACCGATGCCGAGGGGCACTCGCAGATGATCGGGTTCCACCGGCCGGCGCCGTACGACGTCCTGCTGGTCGGCGGGTTGTGGACGGCCCAGGTCCTGGCGCTGCGCGCGGCGGCGACCGGGGCGCGGGTGGCGGTCGAGACCGGGCGCTCCCGGGCGTGGACGGCCCTGGCGCAGGCCGCGGGCGCCGGCCTCGAATGCGTCTCCCTCCATGACGTGGGCCGGGTTCCGCCGACCGGGGCGACCGTGGGCAGCCCGGTGGTGGTGGTGCGGGACTGCGGGATGCGGCCGCCCCGGGGCCGGGTGGTGTCCTCGCCCTGGCAGTCGGTGCTGACACTGCTGCCCTATCTGAGCCCGGTGGCGCCGCGCCTGATGCGGGCTTCGGCGCTCGTGGGCGTCCAGCGGGTCTCGCCGGAAGAGGCCGACCGGATCGGCGGGATCCTGGGGCTCTCCCGTATCGAGAGCGAGGCACTGCCGACCCTGTCGGACGGCGTCACGCTCTGGGTCGCGGGCGGTGAACGGCACTGGGTGCGGACGGACGCGACGGAGGTCGAGACACAACTGCTGGGGGATGCCCGCCGGATGGACTGAATACTGTCCATTCACCGCCCCGGAACCACTGGCTCCGGGGAAGATGGCCAGAGAACGACACGGTTCGATCGAAAGGGACGCCGACATGGGCACCCAGCAGGAGAAGGACGAGCTCTACGCTCTCGACATCTCGGATGTGGAGTGGCTGTGCGCACCGGGGACCGAGGAAGTCGAGGAGCGGGTCGAGATCGCCCATCTCCCCGGTGGCGCGGTCGCCATGCGCTCCTCGCTGGATCCGGACACCGTGCTGCGGTACACGGAGGCCGAGTGGCGTGCCTTCGTGCTCGGCGCACGGGACGGCGAGTTCGACCTCGCGTAGGCGACGACCGGTCCGGGAGGGGCATCCGTCCGGCAGGACGAATGCCCCTTTTCTTATCTGTGATGACGAGTTGACGGGCACATCCACTCTCGACACGCAATCGAATACTTCGTTCCACAGGCTCCGTCGCGCCCCGGTGAGTTGTGGCCATGACGTGACCTACTGGACAGTTCCTGTCCTGCGGAACGGCCTGCCGGAGCGAGCCCCCTGGCGATTAGGCTGGGGCCGGGCGCGGCAAGAACCTGCGGGCAGGCAATGCGGGCCCGGGGGGAGAGCCAGGCGGTCAGGCAGACGGAAACGGTCGCCCCCACCCACCACGGCACAAGGGTGCTCGACCACACCAGGAGGCAAAGTGAGCGGCGATCGGGACGAGATCCGCGGGGGCTGGAACAAGCCCGTCGACGAGTCGTCCGACGCGGAGCCCGTCGAGGTGACGGGTGAGTTCACCATCGACTACACCCCGCCCGCCTGGTACACGCAGAACGCGCCGGGGGACTCGTCGGGGGGCGTCGGGACGCACCTCGCGCCGCCCACCCCGCCGGGCGGTTCGCCGGTCCCGCTGCCCGCGCAGGTGCCCGCTCCGCCGACCCCGGCCCCGGCGGCCCAGACTCCGGCGGCCCCGGCGGGCGGCGACGCCACGCCTCCGCCGCCCGCGCCCGTCATGCCCGAGCCCGCCGTTCCGGCGGACTCCGGCCGGGCGGACTCCGCTGCGGTGTCGGACCCGTTCGGGAGCGGTGACGTCGAGAGCGGTTCGACGATGCGGTTCTCGCCCGCCGCGCTGAAGCGCCAGATCGCCCGGATCGAGGGCGGTGCCGAGGACGGCGCCGGTAGCGGTCCGGCCTCCGCGAGCGACGACGGGAACGGCCCGGGGACGGGGACGGCCCCGGCGGGCGACGTCGAGGACGCCCCCGCCGCCGTGACCCCGGGCGGATCCGCCGGTGGCGCGGAGGAGCCGTCCGCGCCCGAGGATCGTACGGACCCGGCGAGCGGTCCGGCCGAGGAGCCGCGGGACGCCGTTCCCGCCGATGCCGCCCCGGCTGCGGCGCCCCAGGACGCTCCGCCTCCGGGCGCGCTGCCGGGCGCCCCGGCGCCCGCCGCGCCCAGCCCCTGGTCGTCGGCTCCTCCGCAGGGCGGGGCGCTGCCGCCGCTGCCGCCGGCCTTCCAGCCGGCCGCGCCGCACCCCGCCGCGCCCCCGTCCGCCCCGCAGTGGCCCGCTTCGGCCCCGGCCGGGCAGGTCCCCGGCGGCTACGGCTTCCCCCAGCAGCAGCCCCAGCAGCCCGCTCCCCCGGTGGCGCAGCAGCAGCCCCCGGCGCAGCAGCACCCCGCCCAGGGCGGTTACGGCTTCCCCCAGCAGCAGCCTCCCCAGCCGCAGGCGCAGGCCCAGCCCCAGTGGCCCGCCCAGTCCGGCGCACCGCTGCCGCCCCAGGCGCCCCACACCCCGCAGCCACCCGCCCAGGCCGCCCAACAGCCCCAGCCCCAGTCGGCTCAGCCGGTCCCCCAGCCCCAGCCGGGCCAGCCGCCACACCCGCAGCCGCAGCCGCCTCAGCACCAGCCGGGCGCCCCCGTCGACCCGCGCACCGGCGCCGCCTGGCCCAGTCCGGTCACCCACGACCAGCGCGAGCGCTCCGTCCCCGGCGCCCCGCTCGGATACACGGCGGCCGTGGAGCTCTCCTCCGACCGACTGGTACGGGGCAAGCAGAAGGCGAAGAGCAGCCGCAACCCCTCCGGCGCGTCCCGCTTCAAGCTGGGCGGCAAGAAGGAGGAGGCCGAGCGCCTGCGCAAGCTCGAACTGATCCGTACACCGGTGCTGTCCTGCTACCGGATCGCGGTGATCAGCCTCAAGGGCGGCGTCGGCAAGACCACGACGACCACCGCCCTCGGCGCGACGCTGGCCACCGAGCGGCAGGACAAGATCCTCGCCATCGACGCCAACCCGGACGCGGGCACGCTCGGCCGCCGGGTGCGCCGCGAGACCGGGGCGACCATCCGCGACCTGGTCCAGGCGATCCCGTACCTCAACTCGTACATGGACATCCGCAGGTTCACCTCGCAGGCGCCCTCCGGTCTGGAGATCATCGCCAACGACGTGGACCCGGCGGTCTCCACGACCTTCAACGACGAGGACTACCGGCGCGCGATCGACGTGCTGGGCAAGCAGTACCCGATCATCCTCACCGACTCGGGCACCGGCCTGCTCTACAGCGCGATGCGCGGAGTGCTGGACCTCGCCGACCAGTTGATCATCATCTCGACCCCCTCGGTCGACGGCGCGTCCAGCGCCTCCACCACACTGGACTGGCTCTCCGCGCACGGATACGCGGAACTGGTGCAGCGTTCCCTCACCGTCATCTCCGGGGTCCGCGAGACCGGCAAGATGATCAAGGTCGACGACATCGTGCAGCACTTCGAGACGCGCTGCCGCGGCGTGGTCGTCGTACCGTTCGACGAGCACCTGGCGGCGGGCGCCGAGGTCGACCTCGACATGATGCGCCCCAAGACCCGCGAGGCGTACTTCCACCTCTCCGCCCTGGTCGCCGAGGACTTCGCGCGGGCCCAGCAGCAGCAGGGGCTGTGGACGGCCAACGGCTCCACCCCGCCGCCGCAGTTCGCCCCACCGATGCCCGGTCAGCAGCAGTACCCCCCGCAGCAGCCCCAGCCGTACCCGCAGCAGCAGCCGTACGGCGGCCGGCCGCCCGCGCAGCCGTACCCGCCGCAGCCCGCCCCCGGAGCGGGACAGAACGGCTGGCAGCACCAGCCGCCGCAGGCCCCGGGCGCCCCGCAGTCCCCCGCGGGATGGCAGCAGCAGCCGCCGTCAGCGCCTCAGCAGTAAGGCAGCAGAGGTCTAAACCAATGAGGGCCCGCACCGTCCGTACGGTGCGGGCCCTTTGGGGTATTCCCGCAGACCACACGCGGTTTGGACGACCGTTGACGTGGCTCGACCACCGCTGATAAACCTTCGCTTCACCAGCTGGCGAACCACAGATCAACCCGCCTTCTCCGTGCGAGTCATGACGCGAGGTCCCTGACCATGGTCGTAAGAGTCCCACCACTCTCCACCCAGCCACGTTCCCGTCTGCGTGTTCTCCTGGCCTCCGGTGCCGCCGCGCTGGCGCTGGCCGCCGGCTCCGTCGTCCCGGGTGTGCCGTTCGGTGCCGCGCCGCAGCAGGCGCAGGCCGCCGACAGCGGGAAGTCGACCCTGACCGTCGCCGTCGCGCAGAGCGTCGACTCGATGAGCCCGTTCCTGGCGCAGAAGCTGCTCAGCACCAGCATCAGCCGGCTCATGTACGACTTCCTCACCAACTACGACGTCAAGGACAACCACGCGATCCCCGGCCTCGCCACCAAGTGGGAGCCGTCCGCGGACAAGTTGACCTGGACGTACACCATCCGCTCCGACTCCAAGTGGTCGGACGGGCAGCAGGCCACCGCCGAGGACGCGGCCTGGACGTTCAACAAGATGATGACCGATCCGGCCGCCGCGCAGGCCAACGGCAACTTCGTCGCCAACTTCAAGAAGGTCACCGCCCCGAGCCCCACGCAGCTCGTCATCGAGCTGAAGGAGCCGCAGGCCACGATGGCCGCGCTCGACGTGCCGATCGTGCCGAAGCACGTCTGGGAGAAGGTCGGCGACTTCTCCAAGTTCAACAACGACAAGTCGTTCCCGGTGGTCGGCAACGGGCCCTTCATCCTGACCGACTACAAGGTCGACCAGTACGTGAAGCTCAAGGCCAACAAGGACTTCTGGCGCGGCAAGCCGAAGTTCGACGAGCTGGTCTTCAAGACGTACAAGGACCAGGACGCCGCCGTCGCCGCGCTCCGCAAGGGCGAGGTCTCCTTCGTCGCCGGGTCCCCCGCGCTGACGCCCGCCCAGGCCGCCTCGCTCAAGGGCGAGAAGAACATCAAGGTCAACGAGGGTCCGGGCCGCCGCTTCTACTCTCTGGCCGTCAACCCGGGCGCGCAGACCAAGGACGGCAAGAAGTTCGGCGACGGCAACCCGGCGCTGCACGACCAGAAGGTGCGCCAGGCGCTCTTCCTCTCCGTCGACCGCCAGACCATCATCGACAAGGTCTTCCAGGGCCACGCCGTCGAGGGCCAGGGCTACATCCCGCCGCGCTACACCGCGTACGCGTGGAAGCCGACCGCCGAGCAGAGCCTGGCCTACAACCCGGCGAAGGCGGCCAAGCTGCTCGACGAGGCCGGCTACGAGCTCAAGGGCGGCAAGCGGGTCGGCAAGGACGGCAAGCCGCTCGACCTGCGCATCCTCTGCCACGCCACGGATCCGAACGACGGCGCGATCGGCAAGTACCTCAAGGAGTGGTGGGGCAAGCTCGGTATCGGCCTGAAGGTCGAGTGCACGGACGAGGCCTCCGTTCCCTGGTACGCCGGTGAGTACGACCTCGCCTTCGACGGCTGGTCGGTCAACCCCGACCCCGACTTCGTGCTCGGCATCCACACCTGCGCCGCCCTGCCCGTCAAGGCGAAGGACAGCGCCACCACCGACAACTTCATCTGCGACAAGACGTACGACGAGCTCTACAAGAAGCAGCTCGCCGAGTACGACCCGGCGAAGCGCACCGAGCTCGTCAACCAGATGCAGTCGTGGCTGTACGACTCCGGGTACATGAGCGTCATGGCGTACCCGAACGCGGTCGAGGCGTACCGCACCGACCAGATCAAGTCGATCACGACCATGCCCGAGGCGGCCGGGAACATCTACGGCCAGGACGGCTACTGGAGCTGGTGGTCCGCGGTTCCCGCGTCCGGCGACAGTTCGGACGGCTCCGGCGGGTCGGGCTCGACCGGTGTCGTCATCGGCATCATCGTGGTGGTCGTGGTGCTCGCCGGTGGCGGGCTGTTCCTCGCCCGGCGCCGCAGCACCACGGCGGACGATCGCGAGTAATCACCTGATCGGGTGAAGAGGGGCCGGCCGGGGAATATGCACCTCACCGGCCGGCCCTCTGCACGTGCGGCACGAGTAACGAGAGTTCCCCATGACAGCTGACAGCACTCCGGCGCTCGTGCAGCACGCGGATGCGGAGACCGAGGGCCCGGCACAGTCCGGTCCGTCGCCCGCACGCGGCCCACGGGCGCGCAACACCAAGGCATACCTCCGATACGTCGTGACCAAGATCGCGGGCGCGGCGGTCTCGCTCTTCGCGGTCCTGGTCACCAGCTTCTTCCTCTTCCGGCTCATCCCGAGCGACCCGGTCAAGCAGATGACCGGCGGACGTCCCACCTCTGCCGAACAACTCCAGTCCATGCGGCATGAGTTGGGCCTCGACCTGCCGATGTGGCGGCAGTTCGTCTCGTACGTCGGCGACGCGCTCACCGGCGACTTCGGGATGTCGTTCCAGTACCACATGCCGGTCATCGACAAGATCACCGCGGCGATTCCGGCCACCCTGCTCCTCACCGGCACCTCGTACCTCCTGTACACCGCGCTCGGCATCTGGCTCGGCACCCGTACCGCCTGGCGGAACGGCTCCCGGAGCGACCGCTTCCACACCGCGTTCGCGCTGACCCTCTACTCGGTGCCGTCGTTCTGGCTGGGCCTGCTGCTGATCATCGTCTTCTCGGTGGGCATCGGTCCGATCCCCGGCCTGTTCCCGACCGGCGGCCTGGATTCCGCCGACGGCACGACCGGCTTCGCCCACGTCCTGGACGTGGCGCACCACCTGGTGCTGCCGGTGGTCACCCTGGTGGCCGTCGGCTACGCGCAGACGCTGCTGGTGATGCGCTCCTCGCTGCTCGACGAGATGGGCAGCGACTATCTGACGACGGCCCGCGCGAAGGGGCTGCGGGACGACTCCGTACGGCGCAAGCACGCCGTGCCGAACGCGATGCTGCCGACCTTCACGCTGATGTTCGTGAACCTCGGGCATGTGGTCGCCGGGCAGATCCTGGTGGAGACGGTGTTCTCCTGGCCGGGGCTCGGCGGGCTGTTCTACGAGTCGCTCAGGGTGCCCGACCTCCCGCTCGTCCAGGCGCTGTTCTTCGTCTTCGCCACCGCGGTGATCCTGGCGAACACCCTGGCCGACCTGCTCTATCCGCTGCTCGATCCCCGGGTGGGCCGATGACGACCGAATCCATGCCCACGTCCACCGGGACTCCCACGGAGCCGGCCCCCGCGCCCGCGCAGAGTGCGCGCGCCCTGGCCCGGGCCCGCAGACGCCGGTCCGCCGCCCGCTTCTGGCGGGAGTACCGCAAGCACCGGAGCGGGCTGTGGGGGCTGGGCGCGCTCGCCCTGATCGCGCTGATCGCCCTGTTCGCGCCGCAGCTGGTGGGCGCCGACGCGCAGAGCGTGACCGAGGCCCCGGGCAGCGCGATGGAGTCGCCGAGCGGTGAATTCCCGCTGGGCACCGACTCGTACGGCCGGAGCGTGCTGGCGCTGCTGGTGTGGGGGGCCAGGATCTCGCTCACCGTGGGGCTGCTCGCGGCGTTCCTCTGTGTCGCCATCGGCACGGTCGTCGGGATCGTCGCGGGGCACTTCCACGGCTGGTACTCCACGGTCCTGATGCGGATCACCGACTGGTTCCTGGTGATGCCGACCCTGGTCCTCGCCATCGCGCTCGCCGCCGTGATGGACCGTTCGATGTGGACGGTCATCATCGCGATCGGCGTCACCACCTGGCCGACCACGGCCCGGCTGGTGCGGGCCCAGACGCTTTCCGTGGAGTCCCGCCCGTACATCGAGCGGGCCCGCGCGCTGGGCGGTGGCCACGGCCATGTCATGGTGCGGCACGTGCTGCCGAACGTGATGCCGCTGGTGCTCGCCCAGACCACCCTGGTGATCTCCAGCGCGATCCTCACCGAGGCGACCCTCGCCTTCCTCGGCCTCAGCGACCCGACCACCACCTCCTGGGGCGGCATGCTCCAGGACGCCCGCTCGGCGGGCGCGGTGAGCGCGGGCGACTGGTGGTACCTGGCCCCGCCCGGCATCGCCATCGCGCTGGTCGCCCTGGCGTTCACGCTGTGCGGGCGCGCCGTCGAGTCCGTCCTCAATCCCAAGCTGGGGGTGGCCCGTTGAGCACGACGAGCATCCAGAAGCCGCCGCTCCTCGACGTACGCGACCTCACGGTGACGTACGCGGGCGGGGCACAGGCCGTCCGCGGGGTGAACCTCTCGGTCGGCGCGGGGCAGAAGCTCGGCATCGCCGGTGAGTCCGGGTGCGGGAAGTCGACGCTGGCACTGGCACTGCTGCGGCTGCTGCCCGCCGGCACGAAGGTCACCGGCGAGATCCTGCTGAACGGCGAGGACGTCCTCGCCATGAAGTGGGGCCAGGTCCGGGCGGTGCGCTGGGCGGGCGCCTCGATCGTCTTCCAGGGCGCGATGCACTCGCTCAACGCCGTGCACCGCATCGGCGACCAGATCGCCGAACCGATCCTGCTGCACAAGCTGGCGACACCGGAAGGGGCGGCGAAGCGGGTCGGCGAACTGCTGGAGCACGTGGGGCTGCCCGCCTCCCGGGCCTCCGCCTATCCGCACGAGCTCTCCGGCGGGCAGCGGCAGCGCGTGATGATCGCGATGGCGCTCGCCTGCGATCCGGGCCTGATCATCGCGGACGAGCCGACCACGGCCCTCGACGTGATGATCCAGGCGCAGATCCTCCGGCTGATCGAGCGGCTGGTGGCCGAGCAGGACCTCGGTCTGATCATGATCAGCCATGACCTCGCGGTGCTCTCGGACACCTGCGACCGGCTCGCGGTGATGTACGCGGGCCGGGTCGTCGAGGAGGGCCCGGCCGCCGAGGTCTACGAGCACGCGCACCATCCGTACGCCAAGGCCCTGTCCGGCGCGTTCCCGCGCATCGGCGACCCGGCCTCCCGGTTCGCCCCCCGCGGGCTGCCCGGCGATCCGCCGGACCCCGCGGCCCTGCCCGGCGGCTGCACCTTCCACCCGCGCTGCCCGGCGGCCGTGGAGTCCTGCGCGAGCGAGGACCAGGAGCTGCGGGCCGTGGACGCGGGGCGGCGGGTCGCCTGCGCGCTGGTGGGGCCCGGGGCGGCCGTGGAAACGGCCCTGCCGGGCGCCGAGGAAGCAAGGAGCACAACATGACCACGCCCCCTCCCCTGCTCAGCGCCCAGGAGCTGAAGGTCGCCTTCCCCAGCCGGCGCGGGGCCGCCCCGGCGCGGGCCGTGGACGGTGTCGACCTGGACATCCGGCCGGGCGAGATCGTCGCCCTGGTCGGGGAGTCCGGCTGCGGCAAGACCACACTGGCGCGCTCGCTGCTCGGCCTGGTCCCCCCGACGTCCGGCCGGGTCACCTTCGACGGCGAACCGCTCGACTACGGCAGCCGGGCGCTGAAGAAGTACCGCAAGCGGGTCCAGTTGGTGCTCCAGGACCCCAGCGGCTCCCTCAACCCCCGGCACACGGTGTACGACGCCGTCGCCGAGGGGCTGCGCATCCACGGATACACGGGCGACGAGCGGGCGGCGGTCGCCGACGCGCTGTCGCGGTCGGGGCTCCGGCCGCCGGAACGGTTCTTCCTGCGGTACCCGCACGAGCTGTCCGGCGGGCAGCGCCAGCGGGTGGTGATCGCCGGCGCGCTGGTGCTGGAGCCCGAGCTGATCGTGGCCGACGAACCGGTGGCCTCGCTGGACGCCTCGGTACGCGGCGAGATCCTGGCCCTGATGCTGCGGCTCCGGGACGAGCTGGGGCTCTCCGCGCTGGTCGTCACGCACGATCTCGGCCTGGCGTGGAACATCGCGGACCGGGTCGCCGTGATGTACCTCGGGCGGATCGTGGAGACCGGCAAGGTCGAGGAGATACTGACCGCGCCCCGGCACCCGTACACCCGGGCGCTGCTGTCGGTGCTGCCGGAGTCCGGGGAGGAACCGGTGATCCTCACCGGCGAGCCGCCGGACCCGTCCAAGGTGCCGTCCGGCTGCCGCTTCCATGCCCGGTGCCAGGTGCTGGCCTCGGGCGAGGCCGAGCGGGCGGGCGTCGCGGCGGACTGCCGTACGAAGGACCTGCCGGTGCTCACGGGCGGCGGGCAGACCCAGGTGGCCTGCCACTGGGCCGCCGCCACCGAGGCCGGGGCGTAGACGCGCGGGGGCCGGGACCGTTCCGCACGGTCCCGGCCCCCGGCTGCTCTCAGCCCCGTTCGTACGCGGCGACCAGCTCGCTGCACCGCTTCACGTCGGCGGCCATCGCCACCAGCAGCTCGTCGACCGAGCCGAACTTCAGCATCCCGCGCACGTACGCGAGGAAGTCCACCGAGACGTGCAGCCCGTACAGGTCGAGGCCGACGCGGTCGATCGCGTACGCCTCCACCGTCCGCTCCGTGGCGTCGAACTGCAGGTTGGTGCCGACCGAGATGGCGGCGGGCATCGCCTCGCCGTCCACGTTCAGCCAGCCCGCGTAGACGCCGTCGGCGGGGATCGCGGTGTGCGGCAGGGTCTCCACGTTGGCGGTGGGGAAGCCCAGCTCGCGGCCTCGCTGCGCCCCGCGCACCACGACGCCCTCCACCCGGTGCGGGCGGCCCAGGATCTCGGCGGCGCCCGCGACGTCGCCCTCGGCGACCAGGCGCCGGGTCAGGGTGGAGGAGAACGGCTCGCCGCCGCCCGCCTCGCCGCTCACGGACAGGTCGACGACCTCGACGCGGTAGTCGTACGTCGCGCCGAACTCGGTGAGCAGCTCCACATTGCCCGCGGCACGGTGGCCGAAGCGGAAGTTCGGTCCCTCGATGACCAGCCGGGCGTGCAGCTTGTCGACGAGCACCTTCACGATGAAGTCGGCGGGCGCCAGCTGGGAGAACGCGGTGGTGAACGGCAGGACGAGCATCGCGTCCACACCCAGCTCCGCCATCAGCTCGGCGCGCCGGTGGTGCGGGGCGAGCAGCGGCGGATGGCTGCCGGGCCGTACGACCTCGCTGGGGTGCGGGTCGAAGGTGACCACGACCGCCGGCACGCCCAGCTCGCGGGCGCGCTCCACGGCCCGCCCGATGATCAGCTGGTGCCCACGGTGCACCCCGTCGTAGGAGCCGATGGTGACGACGCTGCGTCCCCAGTCCTCGGGGATGTCCTCCAAGCCACGCCAGCGCTGCACTCTGACCGCTCCTCGCCCTCACCTGTGTACGTGGGTGTCCCTTACGCAGGTCTAAGACTGCCATGCTCACGCCGCGCGGCCTGCATCGGCATCGCCTTCGGGTCGCCCGCCCCCGCCACCGCCCGCCGCGCGTCCGGCCCGATCAGGGACTCCCACTGCCCCGGCGCGTCGGCCAGCCAGCCGGTCACCAGCCCGGCGAATCCTGGCACGGCACGGGCCAGCTCCACCAGCCGGGCCTCGAACCGGGCCGCGCCCTCGGGGGTACGGGACAGCAGGGTGCCGGTGCGGTGGACCAGGGCGCGGGTCCGGACCGGGGCGCGGGTGCCCGAGCCGGTCGCGGCGGCACGCAGCAGCGCGTCGAGCACGACGGGGTCGCGGTGGTCCTCCTGCTCGAAGTCGAGGAGGACCTCCAGCAGCTGCTCGCGCAGCGGCCCGGAGGCGGCGCTGCCGGGCGAGGCGAGCGCTCCGGCGAGCGAGGCCCGGACCGTCGGCGGCACCGGCCGGCCCCGCAGCAGGCCGGTCACCAGCGGCAGCAGCAGGGCGCGGGCGGCGGGGCCGCGCTCCAGCCTGCGGTCCACGTACCCGGCGGCGTGCACGGCGTCGCGCGGGTGGCTGTCGACGTAGGCGCGGACGAGCCCCGCGGTGTGCAGGGCGAGCGCGGGGGCGTCGACCCCGGCGAGGGCCCACAGCACCTCGCCGGCCCCCTCGTCCGGCCGGGTCAGCCGCTCCCGGAAGGCCGCGAGGACCTGCTCCGGGTGGGAGGGCAGCGCGGTGGCGAGCGCCTCGGCGCCGGGCCCGGCCTCCCCCGCGACGAAGGCCCGCAGCGCCTGCGGGAGGTAGCGGTCGCGGGTGTCGGGGTCCTGGACGAGCAGGGCGAGCGCGGCCCCGTGCTGGGCGGCGTCGGCGGGGCGGGCCAGCAGGGCGAGGGCCGTGCCGCGCAGCAGCTCCCGGTCGGTCTCCGGTGTGGCGTGCGCCTGGGCGAGCAGGGCGTAGGAGGCGGCGGCGGTGCGGCGGGCGCTGCGCTCCTCGTCGTGGGCCCAGCGGTGGACGGCCCGGCACAGCGCGGCGGGCTCGTCCTCGGCGAGGGCGGCGAGCAGTTCCTCGGCCCTGGGGTGGTGGGTCGAGACGAGGGCGTCGGTCAGATCGTCGACGGCCAGGTCGCGGCGGGTGTGCAGAAGCGCCTGGACGGCGGTGGCCACGGTCGGGCGCGCGGTGTCCCCGGCCCCGGCGGCCAACGGGCGCTCGTCGGTGAACCAGCCGCAGAGCAGCGGCTGCACCTCCCGGGGGCGTTCGGCGAGCCGCCGCGCGACGGCGTCCAGGAACCGCTCGCCGCCCCCGCCCGGAACGTCGGCGGGCAGCAGGAGGCGGAACAGGTCGAGCCGGTCCTTCTCGGCGAGCCTGAGCCGCCGCCAGAACCAGGGCCCGAGCACGGCGTACGTCCCCGGCCCGCCCGGCCCTCCGGTGGCCGCCCGGCGCACCACCCGGCCGGCCAGCAGCCGCAGCACGCCGAGGTACGGCCGCGCGTCGGGCACCCGGAGCAGGGTCTGCGCGATCAGCCGGACCGCCCACCAGCAGGCGTCGCGCTCCGGGGAACCGGCATCAGGCTCCCGCTCCGGCTCCGGAACGCCCCGGGCCGGGAGGCGGTCCAGCGCGCCGATCAGATCGGCCAGCTGGTGGGAGAGCGCGGCGGGCCCCTGGCGGCGGCCCATGAGCAGGAGGGCCTGGACCACCGGACCGATGCGGTGGCGCGGCACGGGCAGGGTGCGCGGCGCGTCCGGCTCCGGCTCCGGTGCCCGTTCCGGCGGGGGTGGGGCGGCCGAGCGCCTCGGCCTCGGTACCCGGACCCCGGCGGCCGCGGTGGTGTCGGGGGCCGGTTCCCCGTCCGGGCCGGCCGGTGCGTGCCAGCGGTGGACCAGGGCGCGCAGCGCCGCGTCGACGTCCAGGTGGGTGCCCTGCACCCAGTCGCCCAGCTCCTCGTGGGCGAAGCGGTAGCCGCTGCCCGCCGGGACGATCAGGCCCTCGGTGAGGACGGCCGAGGCCCAGCCCGTGCGCCAGGGGAAGACTGCCTCGAACACCTCCCGGCCGAGCTCCCCCTGCCCGGGGCCCAGGCAGCGCCGCGCCGCCTCGTGGACCTGCCCCGCCACCCGGGCGGCCAGCCTGCGGACCGCCGTCCCGCCCGGCGCCGGACCGGCCGCCGCCGCGATGCGGACGGCGATCCGCAGGCACATCAGGTCCAGATGCGCGGCGAACACCTCCTCGGTGTCGGGCTGTCCGGCCACTTCCCCGGGGAGCGCGGCGCGCACCTCGGCGAGCAGCCGCAGGGTGAGCGGGTGCCGGTCGTGGCCGGGGGCGAGGGCGTCGGGCGGAATGCCGTACCGCTCCTTGGCCCGCTCCGCCTGGACGGCGGTCAGCTCGCCCAGCGGGACCGCGTCCGGCAGCCGCTTAAGCGGGCGGGCGGGGCGGTGCAGCGAGCCGGGCGGGCAGAGCGCCCCGGCCGTCTCCCAGTGCTCGGGCCCGCAGCCGATCACCAGCCGCGCGCCGTGCTCGCGCAGCCAGGCGACCGTGGCGGTGGTCCAGCGGGCCGGTTCGAGGGCCAGGGCGGGCGGCATCTCTTCGGGTCCGTCCAGCAGGACGAGCAGCGGGCTGCCGGACTCCTCGGCCAGCCGGGCCACCCGCTCGGGTGTGGCACTCGCCATGTCGCCCGGGGCCCCTGCGGCGGAGACGATCCGCCCTGCCCTGCTCAGCGCGCGGGCGACGGCGTCGGCGACCGAGGTGTCGTCGGCCAGCAGGTCGGCGCCGCGCAGCCAGAGGGTGGGGGCGGGCACCGGGCCGCGCGCCCGCCGCGCGGTGAGCGCGGCCAGCTCCGTGGTGCGGCCGGTGCCTGGCGCCCCGACCAGGCCGAGGACCACCGCCGGCGTCGTCCGGTCCGGGGCGGCGAAGGCGTTGAACTCGGTGATGACGTCGGGGCGCTCGACCGGATCGGGGCCGCCGCCCGGCCCGTCCGCCGAACCGAGCGAGGTCGCGGTGAGGTGCAGGGCGCCCGCCAGGTTCAGGTCCCGGCCGTATCCGGGGACGGTGCACGCGTTGCGCCGCAGCAGCTCGTCGAGCGGGCCGCGACCGCCCGCCGCCGTCCACAGCGGCACGGCGAAGGCCGCGCCCGGGTGCTCGGCACGCAGCGCGGTGCCCAGTACGGCGAGGACCGCACCGCTCTCCGGGTCGAAGACCGGCCCCCCGACGGCCGCGCCGCCCGTCCGCACGGCGTCCCGGCCGTCCGTCCCGAGCGCCAGCTCCAGCGCCGCGCCGATCCGGTGGGGGCGGCCGTCGGCGGTGTACGTCACGGGGGCGGTGCCGAGCACCCGGGCCTCGCGCCGGCCGTGTGCGGCGATCGTCACGTACGTTCCGGGCTCGATGTCGTCCCGCCGGGCGATCGGGACCGGCTCCGCGCCCAGCGCGCCGGGGCCCGGGGTGCGCAGCAGCGCGAGGCCCAGGGCGGGCAGCGGTGTGATGTCGCCCGGCCCCACCGTGTGGCCGCGGCCGTCCGGCCCGTGGAGCACCGGCCGGGCCAGGCCGGTCACGGCTTCGTGGCTCGTCACCACCGTGCCCCGGTCGTCGGCGACGAATCCGGTGCCTCTCGGCCGGCCGCCCGGATCGCAGATGCACACCAGCGCTGCCCGGTCCCCGCTTCGCATGGTCCGACGTTAGGCCCGGATGATCGGCGACTGCGCCACTCGGAGTAGAAACGCCCCTGTATGCACCCTGGATTCACTCCGAGCGCTGCCCCGGGCGGGTGAATGACCGGCGCCGGGTGGACGGATGCGGGGCGGGTGCGGATCGTTCCGCACCCGCCCCGCGGCGGGAATGTGGCCCCGGGAGGGCCGCCCCGTCCTCAGGCGAAGACGGCGAGGCTCTTGGCCTTGCCCTTCTGGTCCTCCACCAGGGCGAGGAAGCGCCCGTCGGGCCCGAAGACACCGACCGGTCCCGGCGGGAAGGCCGGCATGTCCAGCCGTACGCCGTTCAGCAGCAGCCGGGCGCGCTTCTCGTCCACGTCCCAGCGCGGGAAGGCCGAGGCGGCGGCGTCGGCCACCGGCATCACGGTCAGCTCCTCCTGGTGCTGGTCGAGCGTCCGCGCCGCGTCGAGACCGTACGGCCCGACCCGGGTGCGCCGCAGCGCGGTCAGATGCCCGCCGACGCCGAGCCCGGCACCGAGGTCCCGGGCGATGGCACGGATGTACGTGCCCGAGGAGCAGACGACCGAGACGATCAGGTCGACGACGGGGGTGCCGTCCTCGGCGGTCTCGGGGCGGACGTCGTAGACCCGGAAGGACGAGATCGTCACCGGGCGGGCCGGGATCTCGAACTCCTCGCCGCCGCGCACCCGCGCGTAGGACCGCTTGCCGTCGATCTTGATGGCGCTGACCTTGGACGGCACCTGCATGATCGGGCCGGTCAGGGCGGCGACCCCGGCGTCGATGCCCTCGCGGGTCACCCCGGAGGCGTCGGTGGACGAGGTGATCTCGCCCTCCGCGTCGTCCGTGACGGTGTTCTGGCCGAGCCGGATCGTACCGAGGTACTCCTTCTCGGTCAGGGCGAGGTGGCCCAGCAGCTTGGTGGCCCGCTCGACGCCGAGCACCAGGACGCCCGTCGCCATCGGGTCCAGCGTGCCGGCGTGGCCGACCCGCCGGGTCCGGGCGATGCCGCGCATCTTGGCGACGACGTCGTGCGAAGTGAAGCCGGACGGCTTGTCGACGATGACAAGGCCGTCCGGCGTGTTCTGCGATGTCATTCGGAGGCGGCGTCCTCGTCGTTCTCGTGGTCCGCCTTGCGGTACGGGTCGGCCCCGCCCGCGTAGCTGGCGCCCGAGGACGCCTCGCGCACCCGGGCGTCCGAGGCGCGTGCCCGGTCGAGGAGGTCCTCGATCGCCTTGGCGTTGTCCGGCAGGGCGTCCGCGACGAAGGCGAGCGTGGGGGTGAACTTCGTACCCGCCGCGGCGCCGACCGCCGACCGGAGGATGCCCTTGGCGCTCTCCAGACCGGCCGCGGCGCTCGCCCGCTCCTCCTCGTCGCCGTAGACCGTGTAGAAGACCGTGGCCTCCCGCAGGTCACCGGTGACCCGGGTGTCCGTGATGGTCACGTGCGTACCCAGTCGCGGGTCCTTGATGCCGCGCTGCAGTTTCTCGGCGACCACCTCCTGGATGAGGTCCGCCAGCCTCTTAGCCCGCGCGTTGTCGGCCACTGGTCCGTCTCCTTCTTCGCCTTGCTCAGTCGTCTTCGTCGCTGTGTACCCGCCGTCGTACGGACAGCAGCTCCACTTCGGGGCGAGCGGCCACCAGCCGCTCGCACCGGTCCAGAACATCTGTGAGGTGTCCGGTGTCCCCGGAGACCACGGCAAGGCCGATCTGGGCCCTGCGATGGAGATCCTGACCGCCCACCTCCGCCGCGCTCACCGCGAATTTCCGCTGGAGTTCGGCGACGATCGGGCGGACGACGGAGCGCTTCTCCTTCAACGACCGTACGTCGCCGAGAAGCAGATCGAAGGACAGTGTCCCCACATACATGAGTGTCCGGATGTCCCGCCGGTTCGGGTTCGTGCCCCGCCCGTGCTGGGCGGGGACACCAGAACCGTACACGGAACGGCCGGGGCCGATCGACGGAAATACGACCCGTCGACCGGCCCCGACTGTTGCGGAAGGACCCGGGGGCGCACCCCCGGGTTTCCCCGTGGATCAGCCTCGCGGCTTCTCGCGCATCTCGTAGGTCGCGATGACGTCGTCGATCTTGATGTCGTTGAAGTTTCCGAGGTTGATACCACCCTCGAAGCCTTCGCGGATCTCGGTGACGTCGTCCTTGAAGCGACGGAGACCGGAGATGGTGAGGTTCTCCGCGATGACCTTGCCATCGCGCAGCAGCCGCGCCTTGGTGTTGCGCTTGACCTCGCCGGAGCGGACCAGCACACCGGCGATGTTGCCCAGCTTGGACGAGCGGAAGATCTCGCGGATCTCCGCCGTACCGAGCTCGACCTCTTCGTACTCCGGCTTGAGCATGCCCTTGAGGGCCGCCTCGATCTCCTCGATGGCCTGGTAGATCACCGAGTAGTAGCGGACGTCGACGCCCTCGCGCTCCGCCATCTGCTGGGCACGCCCGGCAGCGCGGACGTTGAAGCCGATGACGATGGCGTCGGAGCCGGTCGCCAGGTCGATGTCCGACTCGGTGACCGCACCCACACCGCGGTGCAGGACCCGGATGTCCACCTCTTCGCCGACGTCGAGCTGGAGCAGCGAGGACTCGAGAGCCTCCACCGAACCGGACGCGTCGCCCTTGATGATGAGGTTGAGCTCCTGGACCAGACCGGCCTTGAGCGCCTCGTCCAGGTTCTCCAGGGAGAACCGGACACCCTTGCGGGCGAAGTTGGCGTTGCGCTCGCGGGCGGCACGCTTCTCGGCGATCTGACGGGCCGTACGGTCCTCGTCGACCACCAGGAAGTTGTCACCGGCACCCGGGACGTTGGTGAGACCGAGCACGAGGACGGGGGTCGACGGACCCGCTTCCTCGACGTTGTTGCCGTTGTCGTCGAGCATCGCCCGGACACGGCCGTACGCGTCGCCGACCACCATGGTGTCACCGATGCGCAGCGTGCCTCGCTGGACCAGGACGGTCGAGACCGCACCGCGGCCGCGGTCGAGGTGGGACTCGATCGCGATGCCCTGCGCGTCCTGCTCCGGGTTGGCCCGCAGGTCGAGCGAGGCGTCCGCGGTCAGGACCACGGCCTCCAGCAGCTGGTCGATGTGCAGACCCTGCTTGGCGGAGATGTCGACGAACATCGTGTCGCCGCCGTACTCCTCGGCCACCAGACCGAACTCGGTGAGCTGACCGCGCACCTTGGTCGGGTCGGCACCCTCGACGTCGATCTTGTTGACCGCGACCACGATCGGCACCTCGGCCGCCTTGGCGTGGTTCAGCGCCTCGATCGTCTGGGGCATCACACCGTCGTTCGCCGCCACCACGAGGATCGCGATGTCGGTGGACTTCGCACCACGGGCACGCATGGCGGTGAACGCCTCGTGACCCGGGGTGTCGATGAAGGTGATCTTCCGGTCCTCGCCGTTGACCTCGGCGGAGACCTGGTAGGCACCGATGTGCTGGGTGATGCCGCCGGCCTCGCCCGCGACGACGTTCGTCTTGCGGATCGCGTCCAGCAGTCGGGTCTTTCCGTGGTCGACGTGACCCATGACGGTCACGACCGGCGGACGGGAGACCAGAGCCTCTTCGCCGCCCTCGTCCTCGCCGAACTCGATGTCGAAGGACTCGAGCAGCTCGCGGTCCTCCTCCTCCGGGCTGACGATCTCGAGGACGTAGTTCATCTCGTCCGCGAGCAGCCTGAGGGTGTCGTCGGAGACGGACTGCGTCGCCGTGACCATCTCGCCGAGGTTCATCATCACGGCGACGAGCGACGCCGGGTTGGCGTTGATCTTCTCCGCGAAGTCGGTGAGGGAGGCACCGCGCGACAGACGGACGGACTGCCCGTTGCCGCGGGGCAGCATGACGCCGCCCACCGACGGGGCCTGCATGGCCTCGTACTCCTGGCGCCTCTGCCGCTTCGACTTGCGACCACGACGCGCCGGACCGCCGGGACGGCCGAACGCACCCTGCGTGCCACCACGGCCACCGGGGCCGCCGGGACGGCCACCGAAGCCGGGACGACCGCCGAAGCCGCCGCCACCGCCGCCGGGACGACCCGCGCCGCCACCGCCACCGCCGCCACCGGGACGGCCGGCGAAGCCGCCGCCACCGCCGCCGGGACCGGCCGGACGACCGGCGAAGCCGGGACGACCGCCACCGCCGCCGCCCGGACGACCGCCGCCACCGGGACCACGGCCACCGGGGCCGCCGCCGGGACGCGGACCGGCCGCGGGACGCTGCGGCATCATGCCCGGGTTCGGGCGGTTACCGCTGGGGGCACCCGGACGGGGCGCCTGCGGACGCGGCATGCCACCCGGGGTCGGACGGGCGCCGCCCTGACCCTGGGGACGCGGGGCGCCACCGGGGCCGCCCTGCGGACGCGGGGCGGGACGGTCCTGGCCACCGCCGGGACGCGGGGCGCCACCGGGACGGGGGGCCTGCGGACGGGCCATGCCCGTCGAGCCGCCGGACGTGAAGGGGTTGTTGCCCGGACGGGGACCCGCCGGACGGGCGCCGGGGCGCGGAGCACCCTGGCCACCGGGGCGCGCCGGACGGTCGCCGCCGCGCTGGCCGCCGTCACGCTGACCGCCGGCCGGGGCCGGACGGGCGGGACGCGGACCAGGAGTGGCGCCCGAGGGACGCGGAGCCTGCTGCGGGGCCGGGGCCGGCGCCGAGAACTCGGCGGCCGGGACCGGGGTCACCGGGGCGGGCTTGGGCGCGGGACGCGGACCCGGACGCGGGCCCGCGGACGGCGCGGGGGTGCTGCTCGCCGGGGCGGCGGCGGCCGGCTTGGGGGCCGGTGCGCCGGGCTTCGGGGCAGCGGGACGTGCCGCGGCGGCCGGGGACGGCGCCGAGGGCTTGGCCGGCGTCGCCTTGCGGGGCGCGCCGGGCTTCGCAGCGGACTTGCCGGCGTTGCCGCCGGGCCCCTGCAGTGCGTCAGTCAACTTGCGTACAACCGGCGCCTCGATCGTCGAGGACGCCGAACGGACGAATTCACCGAGTTCCTGGAGCTTGGCCATGACGACCTTGCTCTCCACACCGAACTCCTTGGCGAGCTCGTATACCCGGACCTTAGCCACTTCGCTCCTTTTAGGTCCGGGTTACCGCCGGACCGTCGCTACTTCATGGGCGTACTCATCGCGTACTCATCGAGTGCTCATCGCAATCTCGACCTACTTCCAACTCGCGAGGTACCTGACCGCACGGGGTTCCGTGCCGTTCGTTCTTCTACGGTGTCCCCCGTTCGACGAACCGCCGTACCTCGGCGGGGTCGAACGGTCCCTTGGCCTTGAAGGCCCGGGGGAAGGACCGGCGGCGAACCGCCAGGTCCAGACAGACGGAGGCGGGGTGTACGTAGGCACCCCGGCCGGGCAGCGTACCGCGAGGATCGGGAACACAGGTGTCCCCGTCCACGACGATGCGCAGCAGCTCGCTCTTGGCCGCCCGCTCCCGGCATCCCACACAGGTTCGCTCAGGGCAAGCGCGGGCGCGCGTTCGGCCAGACACGGCTAAGTCTACCTCCCCGCATCGACCTCACCCCTTTGGGGCAAGAATCGAACGGATGTTGTCGTGATCTCAGCGACTCGGCGCCGAGATGTATTCCCTGCCGTACGGGCCGGGTCAGCGGCGCTCGGACCGCTCGCGGGCCCGCTCGGCGCGCTCCCGGTCGGCCGCGTCGCGCTCGTCGTCGGTCTCGGTGTCCGGACGGATGTCGATCCGCCAGCCGGTGAGCCGGGCGGCGAGGCGGGCGTTCTGCCCCTCCTTGCCGATCGCCAGCGACAGCTGGTAGTCGGGCACGGTGACCCGGGCGGAGCGGGCACCGAGGTCGACGACCTCGACCTCGCTCACCCGCGCGGGTGACAGCGCGTTGGCGACCATCTCGGCCGGGTCGTCCGACCAGTCCACGATGTCGATCTTCTCGCCGTGCAACTCGGCCATCACATTGCGCACCCGGCCGCCCATCGGGCCGATGCAGGCGCCCTTGGCGTTCAGCCCGGAGCGGGTCGAACGGACCGCGATCTTGGTGCGGTGGCCGGCCTCGCGGGCGATCGCGCAGATCTCGACGGAACCGTCGGCGATCTCCGGGACCTCCAGCGCGAAGAGCTTCTTCACCAGGCTGGGGTGGGTCCGCGACAGCGTCACGGACGGGCCGCGCACGCCCTTGGCGACCCGCACGACATAGGTGCGCAGCCGCAGGCCGTGGGTGTACTCCTCGCCCGGGACCTGCTCCTGCACCGGCAGGATGGCCTCCAGCTTGCCGATGTCGACGAGGACGTTCTTCGGGTCCTTGCCCTGCTGGACGACGCCGGTGACGACATCGCCCTCGTGGCCCGCGTACTCGCCGAAGGTCTTGTCGTCCTCCGCGTCGCGCAGCCGCTGGAGGATGACCTGCTTGGCGGTGGTCGCCGCGATCCGTCCGAACCCGGACGGGGTGTCGTCGAACTCCTTGGGCTCCTGACCCTCTTCCAGGTCGGCCGGGTCCTCCTTCGCCCACACCGTCACATGGCCGCGCTCGTCGATCTCGACCCGCGCACGGCGGTGGCTTCCGTCGGTCCGGTGGTAAGCGATGAGGAGGGCCGACTCGATCGCCTCGACGAGCACGTCGAAGGGGATCTCCTTGTCCTGCGCCAAGCCCTTCAAGAGCTTCACGTCGATGTCCACGGCTACGCCTCCTCTTCCTTCTTGTCCTTGCGGTTGAATTCGATCTCCACGCGCGCCTTGGCGATCTCGTCGAAGGCGACCCGGCGGGAGGTGGGCCTGCGTCCCTTGACGCCCGGCACCTCCAGGTCGAGGCCCTCCTCGTCGACGGCGAGGATCCTGGCGACCAGGTCGCCGCCCTCGCGCAGCTGGAGCTTGGCCAGGCGGCCCGTGGCACGTACGTAGTGGCGGTGCTCCGTCAGCGGACGGTCGGCACCGGGGGAACTGACCTCGAGGACGTACTCGTCCTCGCCCATCGCGTCGGTCTCGTCGAGCCTCTCGGAGATCGCGCGGCTCAGATCGGCACAGGCGTCCAGCTCGACGCCCTGCTCGGAGTCCACGACGATACGCAGTACGCGGCGGCGGCCGGCCCGGGACAGGTCGATCTCCTCGAGATCGAGTCCTTCGGCGCTGACGAGCGGTTCGAGCAGCCCTCGCAGCCTCTCGCTCTGGGTGGTGCTCATCCGGGTGACTCCTCGGCCGCGTGTGCTGTTGTGGGGATCGTCGTGTGTCAGGTCAAAGGGTATCCGGTCCCGAGGGGTGTTGCCGTCCGCCCGCTCCCCCGCCGCGGGTACGCTCGCCTGCGGTGATCACTTCAGGACAGAACCAGTCAAGACACGTACAGGCCCGGAGGAGAACAGTGCGGCGCACGGGGACGACGCGCAGGGGTGCGCTCACCGCGACGGGAGCGGCCGCCCTCGGGGCGGTGCTGGCCGGCTGCGGCGGCGGGCGCGAGGAGGGCTCCGGCCGGTCCGGCCCGGCGACCGCGGCCGAGCAGGCCGCCGCGGTACGGGTGGAGAAGCGGATCCGGACCGCCGAGGCCCGGACCAGCCTGGAGCTGCTCGGCCGGTACGAGCGGGTGGCGGCGGCCCATCCGTCGGCCGCCACCGCCCTCGCGCCGTTGCGGGACGCGGTACGGGCCCACGCCGAGGCGCTGGCCCCGGCCGGTGCGGGCAAGGGCGTCGCCGTGCCGTCCCCGGCCGCCCCGGGCAGCGCCCGGTCCGCCCTGAAGGAGCTCGCCGCGGCGGAGCGCCGGGCCTCGGACGCCCGGCTGGCGGCCCTGGCCGCGGCCCCGCCGGAACTGGCCCGGCTGCTGGCGTCGGTCGCCGCTGCCGGTGCGGCCCACGCCTTTCTGCTGACCGGGATCGCCAAGGAGGCCGGGGCATGAGCGCCACGACGCTGCGGGCCGCCCAGGCGGCCCTCGCCGCCGAGCACGCGGCGGTGTACGGCTACGGGGTGGTCGGCGGCCGGGTCGCCGCCGGCCGCCGGGCCGAGGCCGCGGCCGCGTACCACGCGCACCGGGCCCGCCGCGACGCGCTGGTGCGGACGGTGCGCGGGCTGGGCGGTGAGCCGGAGGCGGCCCGCGCCGCGTACGCCCTGCCGTTCACCGTGCCGGACCCGGCCGCGGCGGTACGGCTGGCGGCCGTGCTGGAGGACCGGGTCGCCGGGGTGTACTCCGACCTCGTCCGCGCCGCCGAGGGGCCGTTGCGGCGGGAGGCGGCCGACGCGCTGCGGGAGGCCGCGGTGCGCGCGGTCCGCTGGCGGGGCGGCGGCGTACCCTTTCCCGGGCTCGTCGAGCGGAACACCGCCGGCACACGGGCCGGGGCCGCGGCGCAGACCGGGGCCCGTACGGCCCCGCACGGGGCCGATGTGACGAACGGGCCGGGTGCTCCGCACTGATCAGGCTCTGAAAGGGAACACAGCACGTATGGGTTTCGAACCGCCGCAGCGTCTGGTCCGGGCGCTGGGCGAGTCGCACGAGGACACGTCCGCCGCCGACTGGCTGGGCCGGCTTCCCGCGCTGACCGAGGAGGCGCTGGCCGCCACCGGGCGCGCACCGGCCGTCGAACGGGTCGCCGCACCGGGCGGCCGCAGCAGCCTGGTCCTGCTGGTGACCTGCGCCGACGGCACTCCGGCCGCGCTGAAGCTCGCGCCGCCCGCGGCCGCCCCGGAGCGGGAACGGGCCGCGCTGGCCCACTGGAACGGCTGGGGCGCCGTGCTGCTCCTGGCCGACGCCCCGGGCGCGCTGCTGCTGGAGCGGCTGCACCCCGAGGTGTCGCTGCGCTCGCTTCCGGAGGCGAAGGCTCTGCTGGAGGCGGCCGGGACGGTGCGCCGGCTCTGGGTCGAGCCGCCGGCCGGGCACGCCTTCGAGACGGTCGCCGGGCGGACCGGGGAACGGATCGGGGCGATGCGGGCGCTGGCCGGTGCCCAGCCCGAGCTGGCACCGCTGGTCTCGGCCGCGCTCTCGGTCCGCGAGGAGCTGGTCGCCGACGCCCCGGAGCTGCTGCTCCTGCACGGCAACTTCCGGCAGAGCAAGGTGCTCGCCGGTGAGCGGGTGCCATGGCTGACGGTCGGCCCCGAACCGCTGGTCGGTGAGCGCGCCTACGACCTGGCCCGGCTGGTGCGCGACCGCGTGGAGGACCTGATCGCCTCGTCGAACGGGGCGGTGACGGCCCGGCGGCGGATCGGGAAGCTCGCCGACTCGCTGGAGGTGGACCGGGAGCGGCTGCGCGGCTGGACGCTGTTCCGCGCGGTGGAGTCGGGCGCCCGGGCGCTGGCGGCGGGCCGCCGCCAGGAGGGCGAGCTGACGCTGGAGTTCGCGAGCTGGCTCTGAGGGCCCGTACCCGGCAGGCCCCCGCGCGAGGTGCGCGGGGGCCTGCCGGGTGTCCGGGGCTCAGGCGGAGAGGCGGGCGATCGCCTCGTCGACCGTGAGCTCCTCGCGCTCGCCGGTGCGGCGGTCCTTCAGCTCCACGACGCCCTCGGCCGAGCGGCGGCCGGCGACCAGGATCTTCGGGACGCCGATGAGCTCCGCGTCGGTGAACTTCACGCCGGGCGAGACGCCCGCGCGGTCGTCGACCAGGACCCGCAGCCCCGCCGCGCCCAGCTTCTCGGAGACGTCGAGCGCCAGCTCGGTCTGGAGCGCCTTGCCCGCCGCGACGACGTGCACATCGGCCGGGGCGACCTCGCGGGGCCAGCACAGGCCCTTGTCGTCGGCGGTCTGCTCGGCGAGGGCGGCCACCGCGCGGGAGACGCCGATGCCGTACGAGCCCATCGTGACCCGGACCGGCTTGCCCTGCTGGCCGAGGACGTCGAGCTGGAAGATGTCGGCGTACTTGCGGCCGAGCTGGAAGATGTGGCCGATCTCGATGGCGCGGTCGACCTGGAGGCCGGTGCCGCACTTGGGGCAGGGGTCGCCCGCCTCGACGACGACCACGTCGAGGTAGTCGGACACCTCGAAGTCGCGGCCCGCGACGACGTTCTTCGCGTGCTTGCCCTCCTGGTTGGCGCCGGTGATCCAGGCGGTGCCGGGGGCGATGCGCGGGTCGGCGATGTACCGGACCTTCTCCAGGCCCTGCGGGCCGACGTAGCCGCGCACCAGGTCGGGGCGGCCGACGAAGTCCTCGGCGGTGACCAGCTCGACGACGGCGGGCGCCAGGTGCTCGCCGAGCTTGCCGAGGTCGACCTCGCGGTCGCCCGGCACACCCACGGCCACGATCTCGCCGTCCACCTTGACCAGCAGGTTCTTCAGGGTGGCGGAGGCGGGGACGCCGAGGTGCTCGGCGAGCGTCTCGATGGTCGGGGTGTCGGGGGTGTCCAGCTCCTCGACGGGGCCGTGCGCCGAGCCGTCCGCCGCCGTGGCGTTGAAGGTCACGGCCTCGGTGTTGGCGGCGTAGTCGCAGGCGGGGCAGTCGACGAAGGTGTCCTCACCGGCCGGGGCGGGCGCGAGGAACTCCTCGGAGGCCGAACCGCCCATGGCGCCGGAGACGGCGGAGACGATGCGGTGGTCGAGGCCGAGCCGCTCGAAGATCCGGATGTAGGCGCCGCGGTGCAGCTGGTACGCCTCGGCCAGGCCCTCGTCGGTGGTGTCGAAGGAGTACGAGTCCTTCATCTGGAACTCGCGGCCGCGCAGCACACCGGCGCGGGGGCGGGCCTCGTCGCGGTACTTGGTCTGGATCTGGTAGAGGATCACGGGCAGGTCCTTGTAGGACGAGCACATGTCCTTGACGACCTGGGTGAAGATCTCCTCGTGGGTGGGGCCCAGGAGGTAGTCGGAGCCCTTGCGGTCCTTGAGACGGAAGAGCAGGTCGCCGTACTCGTCGTAGCGGCCGCTCGCCTCGTACGGCTCCTTGGGCAGCAGGGCGGGGAGCAGCACCTCCTGGCCGCCGATGGCGTCCATCTCCTCGCGGACGACGCGGGTGATGTTCTCCAGGACCTTCTTGCCGAGCGGCAGCCAGGTCCAGATTCCGGCCGCGGTGCGACGTACGTATCCGGCCCGGACGAGCAGCTTGTGGTTGAGCGTCTCGGCGTCGGCCGGGTCGTCGCGCAGTGTCTTGATCATCAACCGGGACATGCGCTGGACCTGGGCCATGGTGAACTCCTGCTTGGAAGGGTGATGTGCAGGAGGTTAGCCGGGCGGTGCGGGTGGGCGGAAATCCATAACCCCCGCGATCACCCGTCCCGGGGGCGCCGGCGCAGCGGGAGCGGGGCGCCCATGACCGCGTAGGGCTGGGCGGCGCTGGGGAAGAGCACCTGCCGGGCCAGGTCCTGGTAGCCGAGGCTGCGGTACAGGCCCCGGGCGGGGCTGTCGGTGTCGATGGCGGAGAGGATGGACCGGGGGTGGCCGACGGCGTCGGTGAGGGTGGTGATCAGCGCGCGGCCGATGCCGAGGTTCTGGAAGCCGGGCAGGACGTGGAGTTCGGTGACGACGAAGGCGTCGTCGAGCCAGTGGGCGCGGCCGGTGTCGCGGAGGTAGGGCTCGACGACGGTGGACCACCACTGGCCGCGCTCGTTGGGCATGCCGTAGGCGAAGCCGACGAGCCGTCCGGCCGCGGTGGTGGCGCCGAGGGCGCGGGCCTCGGGGTGGTCGAGGTGTCTGAGGACGATGTGGCGGCGCACCTCGACCTCCTCCGGCCCGAGCCCGAAGGCGACGGCCTGCACGGCGAGTGCCTCGTCCACGCGGGCGGCGAGGTCCACGGGCCCGATCCGGACGCCGGGGCCGCGGGGGCCGCCTTCGGAGTGTGCTGCCATGTGCCGACCCTACTGGCCGGGGCGGGGTGCGGGGTACGGGACCGGGGTGCGGCCCGCCCCGGGCTCAGAAGAGCACGCTCATGAACGCGCCGGTCTCCCGGAAGCCGACCCGGGCGTAGGCCCGGCGCGCGGGGGTGTTGTAGTCGTTGACGTAGAGGCTGACGACGGGGGCGACGTCGGCCAGGGCGTAGCGCAGGACCGCCGCCATGCCGGTCTCGGAGAGTCCGCGGCCGCGGTGTCCGGGGGCGACCCAGACGCCCTGGATCTGACAGGCCTGCGGGGTGGCGGCGCCGATCTCCGCCTTGAAGACGACTTCGCCGTCCTCGATCCGGGCGAAGGAGCGGCCGGCGCCGATGAGTTCGGCGACGCGGGCCTGGTAGAGGAGCCCGCCGTCGCCCGCGAGCGGGGAGATGCCGACCTCCTCGGTGAACATCGCCACGCAGGCCGGCATCAGCAGTTCCATCTCGTCCTTGCGGATGCGGCGGACGTGCGGATCGGGGGTGATGTCGGCGGAGGGGCTCTCGGTGACCATCAGCGGCTGGTTGGCGCGGACCTCGCGGGCGGGGCCCCAGCCGGGTTCGAGCAGCCGCCAGAGCTGGGCGGTGGGCTCGGCGGGGCCGACGATGGAGGAGCAGCGGCGGCCGGTCCGGCGGGCCCGGTCGGCGAAGGCGCGGACGGCCTCGGGGGTGGCGCAGATCGGGACGAGGTTGGCGCCGGAGTAGCAGAGGGAGCGGAGCCGCCCGTCGGCGTACCAGCCCCACATCTCACCGCCCAGGCGCCAGGGGTCGAGCCCGGCGATCCGGACCCGGGACGTGACGAAGGCGTTGGCGACGGGCTCGCTCTCCAGGACGGCGAGAGCGGCACCGAGGTCGCCGGGTTCGAGGACCCGGGTGGTGGTCTGCGTCAACACGAGGGGGCCTCACCATATGGTCTGCTGATTTCCGCACTTTAACCGAAGTGGCCCAGTGACGCCGCCGGTGGGCGGAGGTCGCGACGGGTCCGCTCATGGCGGCGCCCCGCCGGTCGGTGTCCGTCCGGCGGGGCGCGGCTGCCATGGGCGGCGGGTCAGCCCACGGAGACCTCGGGCTCGCCCGAGGCGATGCCGTCCTTCTCCATCTGCTCGGCGATCTTCAGGGCCTCTTCGATCAGCGTCTCGACGATCTTCGACTCGGGCACGGTCTTGATGACCTCGCCCTTCACGAAGATCTGGCCCTTGCCGTTGCCGGAGGCGACGCCCAGGTCGGCCTCGCGGGCCTCGCCGGGGCCGTTGACGACGCAGCCCATCACGGCGACCCGGAGCGGGACCTCCATGCCCTCCAGGCCCGCCGTCACCTCGTCGGCCAGCTTGTAGACGTCGACCTGGGCCCGGCCGCAGGACGGGCAGGAGACGATCTCCAGCCGGCGCTGGCGCAGGTTGAGCGACTCCAGGATCTGGATGCCGACCTTGACCTCCTCGGCGGGCGGTGCCGAGAGCGAGACCCGGATCGTGTCGCCGATGCCCTCCGACAGCAGCGCGCCGAACGCCACCGCGGACTTGATCGTCCCCTGGAAGGCCGGGCCGGCCTCGGTCACACCGAGGTGCAGCGGGTAGTCGCAGCGCTCGGCCAGCTGACGGTACGCGTTGACCATCACGACCGGGTCGTTGTGCTTCACGGAGATCTTGATGTCGCGGAAGCCGTGCTCCTCGAAGAGGGACGCCTCCCAGAGCGCCGACTCGACCAGGGCCTCGGGGGTCGCCTTGCCGTACTTGGCGAGCAGCCGCGCGTCCAGCGAGCCCGCGTTCACGCCGATGCGGATCGGGGTGCCCGCGTCGTTGGCGGCCCGGGCGATCTCCTTGACCTTGTCGTCGAACTGCTTGATGTTGCCGGGGTTCACGCGCACCGCCGCGCAGCCCGCGTCGATCGCGGCGAAGACGTACTTCGGCTGGAAGTGGATGTCCGCGATCACCGGGATCTGCGACTTCTTGGCGATGGTCGCCAGCGCGTCCGCGTCGTCCTGCGTCGGACACGCCACGCGGACGATCTGGCAGCCCGAGGCCGTCAGCTCGGCGATCTGCTGGAGCGTCGCGCCGATGTCCGAGGTGCGCGTGGTGGTCATCGACTGGACCGAGACCGGCGCGTCCCCGCCGACGGCCACCGACCCGACCTGGATCTTGCGGCTGACCCGCCGGTCGGCGAGCTTGGTCGGAACGGACGGAATTCCGAGAGAAATCGCAGTCATGCGCTGAGCATCCCCAAGGTGTGGATCAAGGTCCCGAGACGGCGGGCTTTGAGCTTCGAGGTTACGGCACCGGCGGAGGGCGGAAGCACACCTGTACGGGAGTGCCGCGAAGCCGTGACGGCCCCGGCACACACCGTGTGCCGGGGAACCGTCGTCCGTGATGCGCGGAATGGGCCGGGATCAGGAGATCTTGACCGGGTTCACGATGTCGGCGACCAGCACCAGCAGCGTGAAGCAGATGAAGACACCGGCGACGACATAGGCGACCGGCATCAGCTTGGCCACGTCGAACGGGCCGGGGTCGGGGCGCTTGAAGACCCGGGCGACATTGCGCCGCAGGGCCTCCCAGAGCGCTCCGGCGATGTGTCCGCCGTCCAGGGGCAGCAGCGGCAGCATGTTGAAGAGGAAGAGCGAGAGGTTGAACCCGGCGAGCAGGAACAGCATCATCGCGACCTGGTTCTCCGCCGGTACGTCCAGCGTCATCACCTCGCCGCCGATCCTGGCCGCGCCGACGACGCCCACCGGGGAGTCCGCGGCGCGCTCGCCGTCGCCGAAGGCCGCGTTCCACAGGCCCGGGATCTTGGACGGGAGGGCGATGATCGACTCGACGCCGTTCTCGACCATGTCTCCCATGCGGACGACCGAGTCGCCGAAGGAGAGCGGGACGATCTCCGTCTGGGCGGCGAAGCCGAGGTAGCCGGCCCGGATGTACTGGTCGGGAATCACCTCGCCCTTGGAGTCCTTCTTCGCCACCGCGTTCTCCCTGAGCACGGCGTGGAGGGTCTGCTCCTGGCCGTCGCGCAGGACGGTGAGGGTGGCGGGGCCGATGGTGTCGCGGATCCGGTCGGAGAGCGTGGCCCAGTCGTCGACCTTCTTGCCGTCGAAGGCGACGATCTTGTCGCCCTTCTTGAGTCCCGCCGCCTGGGCGGGGCTGACCGGGTCGGACTTCTTGCAGGTGTCGCGGTTCTCGCTCTGGGCGATCACGCACTTCTGGACCCCGGCCACCTCGGTGGTCTGGGTCTGGAAGCCGAAGGTCATCGCCACGCCGAGGAAGATCGCGACGGCGAGGACCAGGTTCATGAACGGTCCGGCGAACATGACGATGACGCGCTTCCAGGGCTTGCGCGTGTAGAAGAGGCGCTTCTCGTCGCCCGGTTCGAGCTCCTCGAACGCGGCGGACCTGGCGTCCTCGATCATGCCGCGCCAGGGCGAGGTGGACCGCGCCTCCAGCCGGCCGTCCGCCCCGGGCGGGAACATGCCGATCATGCGGATGTAGCCGCCGGCCGGGATGGCCTTGATGCCGTACTCGGTGTCGCCCTTCCTGCGCGACCAGATGGTGGGCCCGAAGCCGACCATGTACTGGGGGACGCGGATACCGAAGAGCTTCGCGGTCGACAGGTGGCCGAGCTCGTGCCAGGCGATCGAGAAGAGCAGGCCGAGGACGAACACGGCGATGCCGAGAATCGTCAGCAGGACCGTCGTCAGACTCATGCGCGCGCCTCCGCTGTCGCTTTCGCCGAGAGTTCACGGGCCCGGGCGCGTGCCCAGGTCTCCGCTTCGAGGACGTCCGCGACCGTGAGCGAAGTTCCCGTGGCGGGGGTGCCGTGTTCGGTCACCACCTCGGTGACCGTATCCATGATTCCGTTGAACGGCAGCTGTCCGGCGAGGAAGGCGTCGACGCATTCCTCGTTGGCGGCGTTGAAGACGGCCGGTGCGGTCGCCCCGAGCGTGCCGACGTGCCGGGCCAGGCCGACCGACGGGAAGGCCTCGTCGTCCAGCGGGAAGAACTCCCAGGTGGACGCCGTGGACCAGTCGAAGGCGGGGGCGGCGTCGGGGACGCGGCCGGGCCAGCCGATGCCGATGGCGATCGGGCCCCGCATGTCCGGCGGGGTGGCCTGGGCGAGGGTGGAGCCGTCGGTGAACTCGACCATGGAGTGGACGTAGGACTGGGGGTGGACCACGACCTCGATCCGGTCGAAGGGGATGTCGTAGAGGAGGTGGGCCTCGATGACCTCCAGTCCCTTGTTGACCAGGGTCGCGGAGTTGATGGTGATGACCGGCCCCATGGCCCAGGTCGGATGGGCGAGGGCCTGTTCGCGGGTGACGTCGGCCAGCTCGCTCCTGGTGCGGCCGCGGAAGGGGCCGCCGGAGGCGGTGACCACGAGCTTGCGCACATCGGCGCGGGTGCCGGCGCCGAGGGCCTGGAAGAGGGCGGCGTGCTCGGAGTCGACCGGGATGATCTGGCCGGGCTTCGCCAGGGCCTTGACCAGCGGGCCGCCGACGATCAGCGACTCCTTGTTGGCCAGGGCGAGCGTGCGGCCCGCTTCGAGCGCGGCGAGGGTCGGGGCGAGGCCGATGGAGCCGGTGATGCCGTTGAGCACGGTGTGGCAGTCGCTCGCGGCCAGTTCGGCGGCGGCGTCGGGGCCGGCCAGGATCTCGGGGAGCGGCTCGCCCGTCCCGTACTGCTCGCTCAGTGCCTCGCGCAGGGCCGGTACGGCGGCGGGGTCGGCGACGGCCACGGTGCGCACCCGCAGCCGCCGCGCCTGCTCGGCGAGGAGGGCGACCCGTCCGCCCGCGGCGGAGAGCGCGGTGACGCGGAAACGGTCGGGGTTGCGCAGCACCAGGTCGATGGCCTGGGTGCCGATGGAACCGGTGGAGCCGAGGATGACGAGATCCCGTCGGCCTTCCGTCGCGTCGAAGACGAGATGCGGATCGGCGAGGGGGGCAGGGCTGTCGCTCATGCCCCCCATTGTTGCCGCAACACCTGTGTGCGCGGACAGTGCGTCCCGCGAGACGGCCCGAAAGGCCCTTGCGCGAGGGGGTGTCGGGGCACGGGAGGGCGCCGGACGACCCCGTTCCGGGGAAACGCGGAACGGCCCGAACCCCCGCACAGTGGGCCTTGAGTTGACCCCTGACCTGCGAAGACGTGATTGACCTGCACGAATATCCCCGAGATTACCCGGATTCCCCCGAGCGAAGCCGTTTCGACTCCCGCGCCTGTTCCCACGGGAACAAGCGCGGGAACGCCCGGCCCCGGCGGCATTCCCGACTACGACCGCCATGCTGACCCGGCCCCTCCCCCTAAGCAGCAGGCGCACACCTCGGCCCCGGCACCACTCCCTTCTGGTGCCGGGGCCAAGGTATGGCCGGGCCTAGACCGAGACCCTGTCCACGAGAGCCCGCAGGCGCTCGTCTACGATCGCCCAGGCGTCGCCGGTGACCTCGTCCAGCGCGGCGGCCGCCGTGCCGATCAGCTCGGCGAGGCGTGCCTCGACGTCGTCCCACGTGTGCGTGATCACGGCCGCCTCACCGCGCGGGCCAGTGCCCAGCGCGCCGTACACGGCGGTCGCGACCTCGCCCATGTCGCCGCTGATCGCGAGGACCTGGAGGAGCCGGACGTCCCCGGTCGCCGCGATCTCGTCCTCCACGCGGGCCTGGAGCTGGTGCTCCACCACGGCAGCGCCGTCCCCGCTCACGCTGTCCAGGGCGACCGCAGCCGTCACGATGACGTCCGCGAGCTCCTTCGCCACATCGTTCCACCCGTGGGAAGCGCCCTTCCGCGGGTTCGCTCCGAGCGCCCCGTGAAGGGCCTCCGCCACCTCGCCCAGCTCCTCACTGATCTTGAGCACGCGCAGGAGCCGGGCGTCCTCCACCGACGTCGGGGCAGCGTCCGAGTCCAACCACTTCCGCAGCCGCGTCACGTAGCCCCAGCTGTCAGCCTTCATTTCCGTCCTCCTCGGGTCGTACAGGTCACGAACAGGCGGCGCGGCCGTCACCGCGCCAGAGCTTGTGTGATGGCCTCGGCGCTGTAGCCGTAGAACCGCCCCTGCAGCTCGTCGTCCTCGGGGGCCCGCTCGCCCCACGCCACTACGTGGCACGCGTCCTCGTAGGGGGACCAGCGGAGCCGGACGTCGGGGAAGCCGGGGGTGCCACGGAGAGCGTCCCGGACCGCGCACCCCATCGCCAGCTCCGGCATCGGCAGGTACCCGCCGCGGCGGGCGCCGCCGACCGGGACCGCAAGGTATGCGACCCCGCCCACGCGGACGGTCAGCGCCGCCTCCATGAGCGACAGATCTTCCAGCCGCTCCCGGTAGTACGCGGCTTCGTCCTCGTCCGCCTCGGTGGGCGGCAGAAGCACGACCAACGGCGATACCACAGAGCCTCCTTAGAACAGTGCCGCTGCCACGACTTCCGCGGCGGCCGGGTCGGTCACGTCGAGGGGCGCCGTGGCGGTGAGCGCCAGGGCGACCGTGAGGGCGGAGTGGTCCGTGAGCCGGTCTTCGTCGGTGCGCGGCTCGTGCACGTACCGGCAGCCCGTTACCTGGCCTGCGAGGGGTCCGGATGCGTGGGCGTGGTCGTAGCGGTAGCCGTCCCCGGTGCGCCCCACCCAGGAATACTCCAGGGCGTCCGGCGCCAGGAGCCGGAAGGCGTCCCGGTAGCCGGCCGCGGCGAGCCCGGTGTAGAACCCGTACTCCCACTCCTGGAAGATCCGGTATCGCGGGACGTGGGTGGGCTCCAGGATGTTGAAGTCCCCGAGGACCAGGCGGTGGCCGTCCTCCCCGGTCGGGAGCGCGGCGGCCAGGCATTCCAGGAACGTCCGCTTCCTGGTGAGCTTCGCCTCCGTGGCATCCCGGGACGGTACGTACACCCCGACGACCTCCAGCAGCTCCGTGGCGGTCTCCACGGTCACGGCGGCCACCCGGTGCGGGAGGTAGTCCACCGGCAGCCGGAGCGGGCTCGTGGCGAGGCGGGACACGATCATCACGCCTCGCTCCCGGGCGCCCTCCGGAGGCCGGGGGAAGGTCACCGAGTAGCCGGCCCGCTCGAACCGCTCGGCCAGGAACTCACATCCGGCGGACCTCGCCGTCTCCGTGAGGACGAGCACCGGCTCCGGCCGCTGCGCCAGATACCGGAGCTGCCGCTCCGCGCGGGACAGGGACGGGTTGTTGAGGTTGAACGTGAGCACGTCCAGAGTCATGCGGCTGGTCCTTCCGGAGTCGAGTGATCGCGGCGGCGATCGTGCGGGCGACCTCGTCGGCCGGCGTCTGGGTGGCGTCCACATCCAAGACGCGGTGTCCCTTGCTCCGCAGGAACCTAGCGGCCTCCGCGAAGTAGCCGCACTCCACGCGGCTGGAGTCCTCGGCGCGCTCGTACCGGGAGTGCGCGCCCCGCGCGGTGAGCCGGGCCTCGATCACGTCCGGGTGACCGGTCAGCATCACGGTCAAGTCCGGTTGAGTCACCCGCTCATTGAGGAGCCACACGAACTCCCGGTCCACGCCGTCCATGCACTGGAGCGCGAGGCTGCTGGCAATGTACCGGTCACAGACCACGACGTCCCCGCGTTCCAGCGCCGGTCGTATGGTCTCGCCGTGTTTGAAGCGGTCGGCGGCGATGAGGCACGCCATGGCCTCGCCCTGGTACTCGTCCGTGCCGTGCCGCGCGAGGTTGCCCAAAGGGGCGTCCGTGGGCTCCCGGGTGGCGAGCGCGGGCACGCCCTCCGCGTGGAGGAGTCGGGTGACGAGGGCCGTGACGGTGGACTTCCCGACTCCGCCCGGCCCTTCGATGGCGACTAGGAGGCCGCGGCGCGTGATCACGAGACACCGACCACGGGCAGGACGCGGGTCTGGGGCGGGACCACCGGGCACTGCTCCGTGTCCACCGCCCCGATCCGCTGGCCGGAGGCCACCACGGCGGCCGGGCAGCCCTTCCCGCACGAGGGCGAGAGGGAGCAGGAGCCGCACGTCTCGTTCCCGCCGAGGTCCCACCGGTCGGAGAACCGCCCGTACGCGTCTAACCTCGCCGCGATGTCGTCGTGCTCCCAGACGTTGCCCACGAGGAAGTCCGTGTCCGGGTGCTGGGAGACCTTCGTCCGAGCCGCGAAAACCAGGTACGGGCAGATCGCCACGCCGCCGTCCGTGAAGACGTAGACGATGGTCCCGGCCTCGCAGCCGGCCAGCGGCTTGTCCTCATTGGGGAACCGGATGTTCACCAGCTCCACGTCCTCCCCGAACGGCTCGGTGAGCGCGGCGATCTCCCGCATCTGCTCATCCGGGGTACGCAACTTGCCCTGCGCCGTCCTCGACTGGCCGCGCCCCATGTTCCCGAGCGGGTTCATCAGCACGTACTTCGCGCCCTGCTCCCGCGCGAACCTGACCAGGTCCCGGTACTCCCGGTCCTCGGCCAAGCTGTTCGGCGTACACAGGAGGCCCTGGAGGATGCCGGCGGCGGCGAACCTCCGGACGGTGTCCACGGTCTCCGCGAAGCACCCGGGCAAGCTGCGGAAGACGGAGTGCGACTCCTCCGCGAAGCCGTCCAGCGACACGTTCATGTGGGCGTCGAGCTCCACCAGGGCGGCGATCTGCTCATCGCTGCACATCGTGCCGTTGGTGCACACGCCTACGGACATGCCGGCCTCGCGGACCGCGGCGATGACCTCCAGGAGGTCCGGGTGCATGAACGGCTCGCCGCCAGTGATGGTCACCCGCGTGACGCGGGCCTCCGCGAGCTGGGGAATCAGCTGCGCCCGGATCTTCTCCAGCGGCATGTAGTTACCGCGCTTCGTCGCCGTGACGAAGCAGTGGGCGCACAGCGCGTTGCACGGCTCGCAGATCTGGACGAGCGACTTACGGTTCGGGTGGTCCACGGTCGTGCGGAAGTAGCAAGAGGCGGCTTGTTCTCCGGTGATGATCGGGCGCACGCTCAAAGCGGTCTCCCTCTGTGTGTGGATGGTCCCGGCCCGTCCTGGGCCGGGCGGCGGCCGTCCTGCCCGTCACAGCAGCAGCCGCGCCGCCCGCGGATGCGCCCGGCGTGAGCCGGTACCGGACGTGTGGGGAAGATCCCCGACCGGGGCGGAAGTCTCAGGTGTCTCGGTCAGGTGCCGTACTCGGCCACCAGTTCCTCCAGGCGCCGGATACAGGGCTCGCACGCGTGGAACGGGCCGCTGCCGCCGTGGCCATCGCTGTGGACCGGGCCGAGCCAGATGACGGGGACTTCGGCGAGCTCGCACCTCCAGCACCGGCCGATGACCCAGGCCAGTCGGCGTCCGGCCTCCGGCTGGTCCGGAAGGCTCACCGCAAGATCCTGTAGGCGAGGCCGGCCAGGACTGCGAGGTGGACGGGAGGGGTGTCGAAGGTCATCGGGTCGGCTCCATAGAGGTAAGGGCCCTCCGCCCGGGGCCACGACGTGCCATGGGGAGCTCACCAGGTCTTCCCAGGCGGAGGGCGTTCGTGGGGATGGGGCCAGCAAGCCCCTGGCCCCGTCTGTGTCCCTGTCAACGCGGGGCGCGGACGGGGCGTCTAAGCGGAGTGGAGTCGCCCCTCCGGACGAGTGCGCCGCCAGGCCGTGACGTAGCGGGCGGAGAGGACGGTCACCGGGCGACCTCCGCGTTCTTCTGTGCCGCTCGGTAGCCGATGAGGACCAGGCGGGCGACGTCGGCCGGCGCGCACAGGGAACCCGGGCCGTCCATGGGGACAACCCAGTACGCCGGATACTGAGGGGCGAACTCGGTGAGATCCGTGGCCGGTACGCCGAGGAAGGTGTCCGAGTCCAGGCACTCCGCAGCCACGAACCGCCAGGAGCGCGGGGTGCTCGCCGGGGTGAGGGCGTAGAACTGCCGACCGCCGACGTCGTGGAAGACCGGGCCGCCGTCCAGCACCTCAGCCAGGAAGCCACGGACGGCGTCCGGCTCCTCAGTGCCAGCCGCCGCGTAGATCAAGGTCGCCGGGATGCGCACGGCAGAGAACAGAACGCCGCACCGAAGCAGAGCCAGCCCGAAGCTCGACCACTCCCGCCGAGCCTTCTCGCTGTGGCTGGCGGCCAGGACCAACCACGTGGTGGCAGCGACCTCCCGATCCCTGCGTGAGTGCACGAGCACTCCCAGCGCCGGCTCCGGTGGGGCCGCGAAGACCGCGGGAACCGGATGACCGTCTATCTCTGACGCCTCGGTCCAGCTACCGATACCGGCGGCCGGGCCGAGACTGTAGGTGTGGTTCTTCATGCCGTCGTGGCTCGCCATTAGCGCCCCCGACCCTCGTCGTTGAACAGTGCCAGGACCATCGTGGCGAGCGCGGAGGCGGGAAACTCTTTCACTTCGGAGAGAGTTTGAGCGAGCTACATCCCGACCCACGCCGCCATACTGCCGAGGGATTCCGGTGTTCGACGGGACAGGTGGACGAGGCCGCGCACGGTCTCTCTCGCCCCGGGGTGGTAGCGGGTCTGTTCTGGTGCTGCCCGCCGCGCGGCCCACAGGGACTTCAAGGACGCCTCGGGGCGCCCGAGCTCCATCTCCAGGCGGGCCCGGTCGATGAGGTAGTGCGCGCGGCGGGAGGTCGCGATGCTGGCCGGGAGCTTGATCGCTTTCGCCTGCCGCAGCGCTTCGTCGTACTGCCGCATCTCCATTGCGACGCTCATCTCGTGGAGGTCCACGTTGGTCGGGCTGAAGTTCAGCCAGTGCACTCGGCTGGCGTCGCCAGCCCGCCCCGCGTACTCCCGGGCGCTCGCGATGTGTGCGGCGGCCGTACCTCCGTACTCGGCCCGCGCGGCAAGGACGGACCCGCCGAGGTGGAGTTGGCCGGCGACTGTGAGGGCTTTACGGGACTGGTCGGCCGGGTCGAGGACAGAGTGACCGGAGCGGACGAGGCGCAGGCCGATGGTGTACTCCCCCTCACGGAAGTACACCAGGCTGCGGAAGTACTGCCGCATGGCGGCAAGGCAGGGGTCGGAGGCCCGCTCCGACGCCCACCCCATGCGGTCTAGGGCGACGCTGGCCAGATCGACGTAGCCCAACTTCACCGTGACGTCATGCGCCGTCCGGTACGCGGAGGCCAGCGCCCGCCATAGCTCCGTCGTCGGTGTCCGCCAGCACGAGACGGTCAGTTCGGTGACGACATCTGGAAGGGCAACCGCAGCCGTGTGGAGGTGAGTAGCCCGGACATGAGCGCACAGTTCATCGGCAGCCGCGACAAGCTCTACGCCGGGGCGGGCGATGACCTCTGGGTCGTCACCGAGGTCGTACAGATCAAGAGACTCCCGGATCGGGCGGATGAGCTCCGCGAGCCGGTCTTCCTGCAGCTGGGGCACGTAGGGCTGGCCCGTCAGTACGGTGACGTCGATCCGTAGTGCTCGGGCCACGGCGGCAAGGAAGTCCACGGACGCCGGTCTCGCCCCGCACTCGACCTGGGTGAGCCAGCTGTACGAGTACGGGATTCGGTCAGCGAGCTCCCGTTGAGTCAATCGCGCCAGCTTTCGTTGCTCCTTGATGCGCGTTCCGGTGTGGTCGTCGTCCAGTGTCGGCATACTGGTACTCCGTTCCTGACTCGTCATCCGGGACGCTACTCGTGCCCAGTGCCGCACGAGACGGGTTCACCCCTGACTCCCTCGGGTCGGGGGTGTTTCCGTGTGATCAGATGACGACATGAGTACGCGGATCTTGTACCTGTTCTGCAGCGCGGCGCCTCCGGTCTTCGACGTTGCCCAAGTCATCGAGAAGGCGCAGGCTGCCGGCTGGGACGTGTGCCTCGGACTCACTCCGACAGCAGCCCGCTGGCTCCACGAATCCCTGGACGACCTCGCCGCTCTCACGGGCCGGCCCGTGAGGTGGGACTACCGTGTCCCGGGACAGCCAGACGTGTGGCCGCGGGCGGACGCCATCCTCGTAGCACCGGCCACCTTCAACACCGTGAACGCCTGGGCGCTCGGCCTCACAGACAAATGGATCGTCGGCGTGGTCGCGGAGGGCATCGGCAAGGGGACCCCGATCGCGATGATGCCGTGCGTCAACTGGGCCTATGTCGCACACCCGCAGTTCCCGAAGTCGATCGAGACGCTGCGCGCCGCCGGCGTGCGCGTGCTCTACGGCGAAGGCGGGTTCGTGCCGAACGAGCCGGGCAAAGGGGACCCGTCCACGTACCCCTGGCACGCCGCGCTGGAGGCCATCGCGGACCTTCGCTGACCTCCAGCTCGCAGCACCCCCTCCTCGGCTTTGCTCACGCCGGTGTTTACGATCTCCACCGTGGCAAATCCGAGTGATGATCTGATCAAGCTGGCGCGCGCGTCTGCAGAGGTCAAGGCGAAGGCATTGAGTGGCCCGTATTCGGGGGAAGCGTGGGGTACGTGGCGGACGGCCGCCGAGGAGTTCCTGGCCGCCGTGGCAACCGAGGCGGCGGCAACGGGGCAGAGCCGATATGCACTGGAGATGGCGGCGAAGGCGGCGGCGCGTCCGGGCTCACCCGCCGACGGCGCCTGACGCTAACAACCCCGACACCCCTGTGATCTGCCTCACTCCAGATATGTGCTGGGGGAGCAGACTCGTCTCTGTCCCTCGTCGACCATGGAACCCCCACGCCGAGGAGACACATGATTCTGCGTCAGATCACCACGTGCGCCGCCCCCGCCACCACGATCGCGACGGCCCGCAGTCGCGGCCATGACCGGCAGGTGCTCTACCGCCTCGGCGTGTGCCACCGGCACCGGTGGCTCGCACAGGACTGGCCCGGCACCCGAACCACCGCACCAGACGGGTCAGGGCGCTGCGGCACCGCCGTCGACCACCGCACCTACGACGGCGTCGTGCAGTCCCACATCGACCTGTGGATCCGGCCCGCGACGACCCAGGACCTACCGGAGCACGGGGGGAGCGCCGCCCGCCTGCTGCGCGCGGCCGCGGCCTGGGCGCAGCAGGACAGCCGGGGCGAGCACGCCCTGGCCGTCGTCCTCGGGCACGCCGCCACGGTCGCCGAGGCGATCGAGGCCGGCAGCCTCAACATCGAGTCGGGGCGGCACCAGGTGTTGGCCGCGCTCAGTGCGGCGGAGACGACCGATGCCGCCCTACGCGGGGCGTAGCCGGAGCCCAACACGCTGGAACCGGCACCACCCCTTCGCCGGGGTCATCGGAGCAGGGCGACGATTCCGGTGGCTGCCCCGATGACCCCGGTCACTGCACCGACCGAAGGCAGGGCCAAGACCTTGCGCTCCAGGGCGGTCACCCTGCCGTCGAGCGCGCTCACGTCGCCCTCGGTCGCCTCCGTGCGCTGGAGGACGAGGTCGATCCTCCCGTTGAGCTCCGCGAACCCCGTCCTGATCTCGCCGCGTAGCTCGGCGAGTTCGACGGCGACCCGGTCGGGGCCGGCCGAGGGCGGGGTCACCGTTCCCCCTTCCGTACGGTCTCGGTGAGCCCCGGGCCCTCGCCGGTCCCGGCCGTGCTCAGCGCGGTGAGCACGGCCAGGACAGCCGAGCTACCGGAGAGCGCGAGGGCCTGGCCCCAGGCCGCGTCCAGGACGTCGGCGGCAGACAGCCCGAGGGCGGCGAGCAGGGTCTGAGCAGCCGTCCGTACGGCCCGCTCGGCGGTGGCAGCCCAGAACCGCCCGGTGAGCAGCGAGCCCGTCATCCTGTCTCATCCTCGGTGGTGTCCGCGGCTGCGCGATCGATCGCGGCTTCCGTCGCCGCGACGATCGCTGCGGCGTCGGCGCCGGTGCCGAGCTGGGCGGCGAGAGCGGTGATAGCGGCCGTCTGGGCGGCCAGCCGCTTGTCCATGGATCGGATGCGGGCCTGCATGTCCTTCAGGATGGACTGCGGCTGCCACGTCGGGTTCGTCGCGTGGTCCGCCGCGTCGGCCGGCCCGCCGATCGCGTCGGTCTTCCAGACGGCGTCGAAGATGTCGCGCTTGGTGATTCCGGCCATGGGGTCCTCCTCGGGGTCGGAGCCGTTCCAGCTCGCGGGGTGCTTGAGCCGCTCCGCCACGTCGGCACGGAGCTTGGCCATGGTGAAACCGCGGGGGTCGACCTTGTCGTTCGACCACTCCAGGTGTCCGATCACGGATTTGGCGGACCACTTGTGCGCCCGGCACAGGGCGGCCTGGACGCGGACGATCGCGTCGTACTGGACGGCGGGCCAGGGGTCCTTGCCGTCGCCGAGGTTCTCGCATTCCCAGCCGTAGAACCGGGCGTTGCCGTCGACCCCGTTCGCGTTCCCCTTCCTGGGGACGGCGGGGCGGGTGTTGTAGGACTCCGCGACCACCTGGTCCAGGACGTGCGGGTCGCCGCCCCCGGCGTGATTGGTGCGGCCCCAGCCGACCAGGTGCACCTCACCGTCCTTCGCCACCATGCCGTGGCACAGCGGACCGGGCAGGTCCGGGTACCCGTCGCGCACGATCCGGACCGTGTTCGCGGTGCCCTTGGTCACCGTGTGATGGACGACCGACCCGTTGACCGGCCCCCACGGGCCCTTCCCGTTGCGGTTGTGCGTGCGCCAGTTCCCGACCTCGACCACACGCACACCCTCCGCGCGCAGCGCCTTCATGAGCTGACCAGAAGTCATCGGGCTGGCCATCAGACTCGCTCCGGCCAGTGCCACGTGCCAGCGAGCTGGGCGCCGGTGTCGTCGTGAACGGCCCCGCCCGCGCTCAGCGGGAGGAAGAAGAGGCCCGTCGGGTTGACGACGACCAGCCCGACCCGGCCCGGGTCGTCCGCGTCGGCCTCGGTCACGATCGCGGACCGGCAGGACGGCGGGAAAGCCTGGCTCCCGTCACTGCGGATCGGGGTTCCGTGGCTGACGTAGTGGACCGTCCGGCCGACGGTCGGGGTCTGGGACATGCACACCTCCAGGAGTGACGAAGATGTCCGGACAGCGTCCGGACGGACTTGGGATCCCTGTCCGGACGACAGCCCGGACACGAGGGACGCGGTGCGGTGACCTGCACGGACACTGTCCGGACACAACCCGGGCAACGGTGTCCGCAGGGGCGCTGGCGCGATCACGCGATGCTCGGGCCAACACGGAACGCTGACCACCAGCCGGACACCGACGGCCGGGCCTGATGGCTGCTGTTCGCCTGCACGCGAAACCCGATGCTCGGGGTGGCCGCGCCCGTGAAGTCGTCCATCGCAGTGCAGTGCTGCCCGGTGATCGAGCTGCCTCGCGTGTACGTGACCGCGTTCATGAACCCCCGCCCCGCTGCGCTGATCGCCGCGTAGAACACGGCGCCGCTCGGCGCCGTGAACCCCGCCGAGGTGTCGCACCGGAACTGGGCTTGGAGAAACCAGGTCCCACCATCAGGGACACGAACACGGCTCGTACCGCCGGTGGAGACCACGGAGAAGCCACCGGACTCCGCCACCAGCGACGGAACGAGCCAGTTGTCGGTGGTGTCGGTCGTGATCGTCTTCGGGGCCAGGTTCCCGTACGCGTACCGAGGCCCCTGAACGAAGAGACCGCGATCCGACCCAAGCCCGATCGCGTTGCCCGGGTCGGCGCTGATCCGCGCGCCGATCGTGTAGCCGCTCGCCTGGTCACCGGCGATGTCGATCGCCTGCCCGGCCACAAGGCCGGCCGAGGCGCCCGCGGTCGGGACGAACACCCCGCCGTCCGTACCGATCCGCACGAGGTTCCCCTCGTCGCCGGACGGGTGGACCGCGAGCACGCCGCCCGCGCACGACAGCCCGTCCCCGGAGTGGTCGCAGACGCACGCCACGATCCCGTCGCACCCTGACCGGCCGTCGTACATCAAGGACGCCGTGAGCGGGGCACCTTCCGTGCCTTCCCCGAACAGGGCAACGCCATCGCCCGGCTCAACCACGAGCGGAGCGGGCGATGCTGTGATCACGAGGGGGTCCGCAGGACTTCCCGCGCCCTCAACGACGACCCCGTCACCGCCCACAACTACGCAGGAACACCCGCCACCACCGCAACCGCATCGAGCCACGGGCCAACTCCATCTCTCTGATGAGGCGGCCCGGCCCAGAACCAGCGGCCCTACCAGCGTACCCAGCTATCCGTAGAGCTCGATGACGACGATCCCGACTGCACCCGTCGCCCCGTCGTACGACTTCCCGTCCGCCGAGAACGCACCGCCCGCGCCACCGCCATACCCTCGCCCGGCACTGCCCGGCCCGGACGTCGTGCGGCCGTACCCTCCGTGGCCCATCCGCGAGTCACCGCCCCGGCCGGACATTCCACGCATGCCCATCCGCAGAGCGCCCTCTCCCGCGCCGCCACCATCCGTCATCTGCCCGGACCCGCCTCCCGGCGCCGCGACCCCATTCGACGTCGTGTTGGAGGTGCCAGAGTCCATCCCGTCGGTCCCCGGATTGCCCCCGGTGCCGGTGACCACACCCCCGAAGCTGCTGGTCGTGCCGGCGCTCCCCGGGTTGTTCCCGATCCCGCCCGCGCCACCGGCCCCGACGACTACGGTCTCGACGTCGCCGAGCGCCCCGACCTCGATCACGGACTCCCCGTACCCGCCGCCGCTCGCGCCGTTGCGGGCGATCAGCTGGTTAGCGGCGGCCGCGGCCCCGGCCGAACCGCCTCCGCCGCCCTGGACCTTGACCCGGATGCGGGCCAGCCACGGGTAGTCGCCCTTGCGGAACTGCGAGGTGCCCGCCGTCTTGCGGACGATGACGCGCCGGAGCCCCATGGTGCCTGGATTCAGGCACAACTCGCCGGTGTCATCCACGTTGAAGTACTCGCCACACGCGCAGACCGAAGCCACAGCGATCCCCTCCTAGGGGTTGAAGAGTGGCCCGGCCCACAACCAGCGGCGCCGGGATCCTAGTCGCCTTCCGGCTGCACGGCCTGAGCGGCGGGCATCGGGGTGGCGGTGAGGTGGACCATCACCCCGGCCGCCGGGACGGCGGGGAGCAGCCCCAGCCCGAGGACGGGCCGGGTGCGCCATACCCGTACGGTCACCGTCGCCCCGGTCACGTCCTCGGCCGTGACGGTCAGCGGGCCGTCATCCCGCTCGGGGGCGGCGGCGACCGCGCTGATGACCGGCGGCACGGGCAGTGCGACCGGAAGTGTCCAGGTGGCTCGGCCGTCGTCGCCCGTGCGGACGGCTGCGGCGGCCGGGGCCGGGCCCGGTGGTCCTGCCGGGCCGGGCTCGCCGGGCGGGCCCTGCGGGCCCGGCTCGGGGGTGGTCTTCGGCTGGTGCTCGATCGACCGGGTCCGCCGGTCCAAGTCGCGGAGCACTCCGCCAAGGGGGTTGTCCGGGCTGCGGCGGGCGGCTGTTCCTCGGAGTGCCATCAGCCACTCACCCCCGCCGGGGTGAGCTGGAGGCTGATGGTCTCCGCGTCGCCGTCTTCCTTGACCTTGACCGTGGCGATCTTGAGGGCCTGGGAGATGGTGCGGCAGGTCTGCGTCGTCGTGACGTCCACGCACCACCCCGGTACCAGCACGGTCACGTCCAGGCCCGCATCCGGCGACAGCACGGCCTCCTGGGAGTCGAGAAAGACGGGGGCCGGGGATGAGGCGGCGAGCCGAGATCGGGCCGCAGCCTCCGCCGAGGCGTCGTCCAGGATGGAGGTCTCCTCGACGACGCGCTCGATCAGCCCGTAGTAGGGATGCGCCCCGCCCGCGACGCCCTTCACGCCGTCCTTGCCGTGGACGACCCACCGCGTCGCGAGCGCGAGCCCGTCCTCGACAACCACCAGCTCGTCGGCGAAGTCCGCATCGCTGAGCGACGCGAGGCGGGCGGAGTGGTCCTCCGGCAGGATCAGAATCCTCGATCCCAGCGCGGTGAAGTCGATGCCGGTCGCTGCCAAGTCGCGGAGGTGGTCCCCCGTCTGCCCAACATCTGCCTGGTAGGAGCGGCGGCCGCGAATGCCGGACGTGGCGACGATCGTCGTGGTGTGCCCGGGGTCGTCCGGCTCGAATGCGTCGTCGACCAGCCAGGCCGCCACCTCGGTCAGCTCGTGGTCGATGAACTCCTGGTCCTGGTGCGGGGTGCGGCGGTCCAGCCAGCCGAGGACATCCACGGCGCTGATCTCCGCCCCGTCGACTGTCCACTCCACGCTGGTGATCGGGCCCTCCCACACCGGCGCCGTCCCCCGGAAGATCGCGAGCTTGTGCCGCCACGTGCGGACGCGGGCGAGCGCGGCGCAGCAGTCCGCATCCGGGGCGATCACGGCCCTGGCCTCGGACAGGTCGTCCAGGACGCGGGACCACTCCACGGACACCAGCACATCGGTACCCGCGACGGCCGCTCCGTCACGGTCGATGATCTGCGCCGTGTGCGACGCGCACTCACCCACCAGCGTGCCCCCTTCTCCCTCAGTACTCTCGGCCGGACAGGGAGATCGTCACCGTGGCGTCCGGGGCCGGCGGGACGATGGCGTCAGCAGCGATCTCCACGCAGTACCGATCGCAGGTCAGCAGCGGGAAGTCGAGCGGGCCGCCGTCGCGCCCGTACGCATCGGTCGTCGTCTCGCACCGGCCGTAGCACTCCACCGACGCGCGGCCGACCTGCCCGTCGAGCGTCATCGTCCCCCCGGCCGCCACGAACCCGACCTCGTACGTCGAGTGCGGGTTGCAGCGCTCCAGCTCCACAACCTCCTCGCAGCTCATCCCCTGGTGCTCCGCCGTGCGCTCGTAGAAGGTCACCGTCACGCGGCGCAGGTCGCTGCTCCCGGCGCTCACCTCGATCAACGGCACCGCCCCGAACCAGGCCGGCCACGAGCTGAGGTCCAGCTCGTACGTCTCCGTGTTCACGGCCAGGGCGTGCCGGAAACACGTCTCCGGCGGCGGAAGTTGCGGCGGGGTCGGGGTACGGCACGTCCAGTCCGCACACAGGGACTCCGGGTCCGGGCACGCGGCCAGACGACACGTCGCATCGCACGGGTCCCGGACCGGCTCGACCTCCGGCCACTGCACCGCGCAGCCCGCCGCGTCCGTGAGCGGCACGGTCACCGCCTCCGGGGCGCACCGGGTGTCGGTGGTGTCCACGCACACGGGCGGCGGCGGCCCGGCCGGGCCTCGGTGGATGCACCAGGTGATGCACTCCCCGTCGTCCCCGGGCAGGGGCGCGGTGATGACCGGCACGGGGTCCGCCCACAGCCACGGCCCGGCCGTCAGCACGAACTCCACACGGACGAGGTCGGCGCCGTTCTGGCACGAGCCCCTGCCGGTGCAACCGTGCCCGTTGCGGTCGACGACGCGCGGCCCGTCCGTGAGCGCGGCCCGGCGCAGCGTCCGCCGGTGCCGGGCCGTGAAAACGGCGGGGTCTTCGTCCCCGCTCGGGCAGCAGTTGTACACGGTGAGGCAGGCCCCACCGCACCCGTCCGTGCACCCGGAAAGGGCCTGGGCCAGCCACTTGAGCCCGTACGCGACGCCGCAGCACGTCGCGCCGAGGAGCACTGCGGTCACGGTGATCGTCCGCGCCTGCACACGGGGTTTCCCGATCGCGGCGCCGCCGACGACCGCCCGGGTCACCGACCTGGTCACCGGGTGGTCGTCCAGCCCGTCGACGTCCAGGACGAGCAGGCCGGCGAAATCTGCGGAGTCCGGCACGTCGGGATCCCACCAGGGGGCCTCGTCGTCCCACGGGGTGGTGTACGGATCGTCGCCCACGTGCGCGGCGTCGAAGCTTGGGCATCCGCAATCCCCGACGCTGTCGAGCGCAGAGCCGACCGACTCCAGGTACGCGGCCAGCCGCGCCGAGTTGTAGATCTCGGTGCCGCCAAGAGTCAGGTAGTCGGTGAACATCACGCCACCCCCGCCGAGATCGCCATCCGGTTCAGTACGCGGCGGGCCGTCACGTGCGCATCCCCTACCTCGTGGATGGTCCAGTGGTTCGTGATCGTCGCGCCCGCCCGGGGAGCACTCCCCCGCGTCGGCGCGGGGGCGGCCGCGGCCAGGAGGTCCGTGAGGCCGGACTGCTCGGCCAGCTGGCGGGCGCGGGCGGGCCGGGTCAGCGGGATGATGACCTCCGGCCCGGCCTCACCGACGAGGGCGGGGGTGGCCCGGGTGACGATCCCGCCGGCAGCGAACGGCAACAGCCCGCGCACGGATGACGGCAGCCCGCGCTTGATCTTCCCCATGATCTGCGAGCCGATGTCACCGATCGCCGCGATGATCTTCCTCGGCAGGCTCGTGAACATCGACGCGATGCTGGAGATCAACGAACTCGCGGCGGCGCGAGCCGACCCGAGCGCTGACCGGAACGCCCCGGCGATCTTCGACCCGAGGGACGACAGAGCAGATCCGACTCGGTTGGGCAGAGCAGAGAAGAACGTCGTCACCGAGGTGATGAGCCCGGTGACGGTCGAGATCGTGGTGCTCTTCACGGTGGTGAAGATCGAGGCGACCTTCCCCGGCAGCGCAGCCAGGGCCGCCCCAATCCGTTCGGGCAGCGACTGGAAGAACGCGACGGCCGAGGCGATGAACCCGGTGATCGTCGAGGTGACCCAGGTGAACGCGGACATGAACGCGCTGGCGAGCAGGGAGCCGAGCGAGGTCAAGACCGACGCGATCTTCTGCGGCAGCTCCGTGAAGAGGTACACGACACCGGCGATGGCCGTGAGGACCGCGATGGCGACCTGCGCGACCGCTGTCGTGAAGAGATCCACCAGCGCGCCCGGCAGCGACGCCAGGAAGCCCATGATCCTGCTCGGCAACGAGGCGAAGAACTCCACGACGGCATCGAGGCCGGCCGAGACGCTGCCGGTGATGCTCGACCACAGCCCGCCGAAGAATCCGGCCAGCGACGAAAGCGCTCCGACGACCTGCGACGGCAGAGCCACGATGAACCCGATGGTCGAGGTCGCGGCGGAAACGAGGCCGGTCAGCCCTGATACGACGAGCGAGATGATCGGTACGACGCCCTGGATGATCACCCATGACGCGAAGGCCGAGGCGATCGCGACCACCGGCGCGAGGAGCTGGACCGCCAGGGCGTTCAGCGGGGCGAGGGCCTCGGCGAGTTCAGCGATCGACGGCAGCAGCGGGACGAGCGCCAGGACGACCGCGTTGAACGCCGCGACCAGGTCCGGTAGTACGGGCAGGAGCGCGCCGATCAGCGCGTTCACGACGGGGACGACGGCGGTGACCAAGCGCCCAAGGGTCGTGGCCAGCTCGGTCAGCAGCGGGGACAGGCCCTGGATCAGGCCGGCGACGGCCTGCCCTACGCCGGACACCAGCGGCATCAGCGCCGCCACCAGCTGCACGAACGCGGCCGCGACGACCGGCAGGACCGGCATCAGCGCGTCGACGAGCGCCGTGACGATCGGCTCGAAGAGCGCCGCCAGGGCCTGGAGGACGGGGGCCAGCATCGTCCCCACCGCAGCAACGAGCTGGCCGACGAGGGGCAGGAGCGGGGCGAACGCGGAGACGACGGAGCCGATCGCGGCGCCGACCGGGCCGAGCGCCGGGCCGATCGCACCGAACGCGGCTGCGAGCGCGCCCGCTACGTCCTGGAGGCTCGGCGCGATGGCCGCCAGGGCCGGGCCGAGGGCGCTGATGACCCCGACGAGGGCCGGGCCGAGCGCGGTGAAAACGGGGGCGAGAGCCGGGGCGATGGCCCCGATCTGCTGGACGACCGCGGACAGGATCGGGCCGAGCTGAGCCGCGATCGTCGCGACCGTACGGAAGATCCCGGTGAGGGCTTCCTGCCCTTGGGCGGAGGACAGGAAGTCCCGGAACGAGGCGGTGATCGTCTGGAGGTTCCCGAGGAGCCCACCACCCGCGTCTCCGGCCGCCCGGAACATTGCGCTGATGATGCCGCCGACGTTCGCAGCGACCGCGCCGAGCTGCCGGAAAACGTCCAGCGCCCCGCGTACCCACTCAACGGCTTGTCCGGAGGCCGAGACCGTAGACAGCCACGTCCCGAACTGCGCCCCGACCTGAGCGATCGCGGTCCCGGCCCCCGGCCCGAACGCCTGGAGGACCGCCGCGGCGATGTCCAGGAAGCCCTTGGCGATCGGGGCGATGGCGACCTGAAGGCCGGACGCGGCCTGTGTGGTGCTCCGGATGATCGTCTGGAGCGGGGCAAGGGCCTGCTGTGACGCGGCGAACCGAAGCCCCTCGCTCGCGGCCCGACCGAACTCCGTCGAGAGGCCGGCCAACTCCGAGCGGAGCGGCAGGAGGCTCTGGACGGCCCCGGAGATCTGGCCCGCGAACTGGGCGAAGAACGATTGCTGGACGGCCTGCTGGACCTCTTTGAGATCCGGCGCCAGGTCGTGGATGGCCAGGACCGCCGTCTGCGCGGCCGGGGCCAGGCCCTCCAGCGCCTCCTGGAATTTTTTCGCATCGTCCCCGAACGCGGCCGCGATGGCGTCGCCGACGCCGAGGACCGCGACCTTCAGCGTGCCGAGCGCGACCTGGGCCCCGACGATCGCGGCAGGGAACGCCACGATGATCCCGGCGGCAGGAGCCAGCGCGGCTACGAGCCCGCCGATCGACTGCGCGGCGCTGGCCGCCGCGATCCCGACCGCCCCGAGCTTCAGCAGGCCGCCGAGAGCGCCGCCGACTCGACCCGCGATACCCCCCAGGCCGCTGAGTGCCCGCGCAAAACGATCGGTGTCGGCGTCGGTGTTGACCCGGACAGTGACGTCCGGTGGCCGGTGCGCGCGGATACGGGCGTCGAAGTCGGACAGGTCCGGGACGACCCGGATCGACACCTCCTCGCCCGCGAGGAGCGCGCGGATGCGCTCGACGAACCCGGTCAGGTCTGGCGCGACCGGGACGTTGATGCTCTCCAGCGACCTGAGCTGAGTCAGGAGCTGGGCGTCGAACCGGCGAAGGTCCGGAACGACCTCGACGGAGACGTTGGCGGCGTCGAGGCCGCGCTGGATGTTCCGCCGGATCTGCGCGCCGACGGTGCGGGTGGCCCGGTCCAGGGCCCGTGAAATCCGGATGCCGAGGTCGCGGGCCTCGGCGACCGCTTCGGCATCATCCAGGATGATGCGGATACGGCCTGTCCCGTAGTCCTCGTCGTCGGCCACCGGGCAACCTCGCGAAACAGCGATGTTGCCCGGCCCAAAACCAGCGGCGCCCCCAGACTAGCCGGTGTGGCTACCCGTCACCCGGGCGTCTTCTGCCGCGAGCTGCGCCGCGAGGCTCTGCGCCTGACTCATGGTCATGCCGCCGCCGGGTGGCCGCACCCTCTTCGCCAGCCCCTGCCCCTTGGGCGGTGCGTACAGCCTCGCCCGAATCCGCTGCCGCTCCGCATCGTCCTCGGCGCCCTGCTCCAGCGTGGCCTCGGCGGCCGACAGCATCACCCTCAGCGGCCACGCGTGGATGTCGACGCCCTGGAGGGCGAGGCTCCCCTCCCACTCCTCCCAGGAGGCGGCGATGCTGGCGCAGAGCCGCTGGACGACGTAGGAGGGCGGTTCCCTCCGTACAGTTCGACGACCCACTCCATCAACTCGACGAGGACGCGGTCCGGGTACCGGCGGCCGGCGTCCTTGACCGTGGCGTCCTTCCGCTTCGCGGCAGCCTCCTCAGCCTCCTCCGGAGTCGAGTGGGAGCTGACCGTCTTCCCGCCGGTGATGACGTCCCAGCGGGCGAACTCAGCCGCCGACTCGGGGAGCATCAGGCTGGCGAGGAACACACGCATGGCGACCGCGGCCTCGCGAACCTTCGACAGGTCGGCGTTCACCATGTTCCCCGGGTCGATGTTCAGGCGCCGGTTCGCCTCCTGGAGCCGCTCGTACCGGTCCAGGAACTCGTCGCCCAAGACCTCCGGCTCGAACAGGTAGACGGCGTCGCCGATCTCCGCCTCGTGCGGCTGGGTGTTGAGCGTGAACTGCCTCTTAGCCACGGGTGGCCCTTCTCTTCCCGCGCGGGACGCCCGGCCCAGAACCAGCAGCGTAGACAGAAGGCTAGCGGCCCTCGGCACACGGGGCAGTGGCGCACTCAGGCGGTGGCCGAAACCCGCTGCTTTTGACGCTTCGCTCGTTGCCCGGCCTGTAAGCACCCTGCTAGAACACGAGCCTGATCAGCGCTCCGATAGGGAGATCCGTGTCAAGCCAGCAGCCGCCCGCTGTTCCACCGCCCTTCGGCCCGGTTCCTTCTCCCGATCCACAGCCACAGCCACAGCCACAGCCACCATCTCCGCCATGGTGGAAAAACTCCACCATCATCGCTGCCCTCGTCCCCACGCTTGTGTTCGGAGGAATCGCCGTCCAGCAGGGCTGCAGGGCGACCAACGCAGCAGAGCAAAGCGCCGACGCCGACCAGGACAGCAAGAAACGCGCCATGCAAGATGACACAGATAAGAAGAAAATCGCGCGAGGGCCGTCTGTCTCCGTCACCCGGGGAGAATCGCCGGTGATCCCCTCAGCCTTCGCCATGGCAGAGGAGCAGGTCTATATCGGCCCAATCGCCAAGACTACTGACTGGTCTGAAACATTCAATAATTGGCTGGCATCCAAGAGTGCGCGCCCTATCGGCCTCTATTCAACACGCGTAACAGTGAAAGCACTCAAGGATGAGACAACGATCATTCAGGATTTCAAGCTCAAGGATAGGAACTGTCCGTACGAGGTTTATGAAATTCCGGAATCACCAGACAAGCCGTTCTACGACGAAACGATCGTATATCCACCACCCATGGGCGGTTCCGGCGAGGACGTGACCCGCACGGTGATCGGATTTGAAGTCAGCCAATACGACGCAACCAAGGCCCGCTTCGTCGAGAGGGGAGACCCCCGACTAGGGAACATGAAGAAGCGCAGTAACACCAGGCTGGCCCTCACTGACGATTTCTCTACGCAAACGGTCGTCCTGGAACAGAACGATGCACGTACGTTCGACATCTACTTCGGGTCGAACCTTGATTGCACCTTCCGACTGGAGATGAACGTTACAAGCGGAGGCAGTGACGAGTGGATCGAAATCCCAATCGAACCCGCATGGGGGAAGGGCAAGGGTGCGGCAATCGCCGCGCCCTACGACAAATATGGAACATTCGTTAAGCCGTCGCCGGACGGAAATGGAATGGAATTCAGTAACCCAACGAGTGAAGCATTTGCCCCAGCCATCAATTTCTCAACTGTCGATCCATATCCGTAGGCTCTGCGGCTATCTCCCCTGTCTCAGGGCGCGCTCCAGGAAGTTGTTCGGCCTCGTTCCGGGATGTCGGGCGTAGGCGGAGAACACCACCCGGCCACCGACCTCGAACCTGAGCACACCGTTCTTCTTACGCGGCCGGATGATGTGGGGCCTCGTGCCGTCGAGGACGTAGCGCGCGGCAGGGTGGTCGCAGACGATGACGCCCTGGAGACCGCGCGGCCCGTCCGTGACCTTCCACGTGATGTAGCGGCCCATCGACCCGGGCGCCTCGCGCTCGGCGATCCGCGCCGTCCGCGCGGTGCGCTCGGCCAGGCGCCGCGCGACGATCCCGTTCCGCAGCCGCAGGGTCCGGGCGATCTTCCCGGGGTCGACTCTCACCTCGACGCTCACGGCGAATCCTCACCGTCCGGGCACTTCCCGCAGCCGGGGAGCGCCACGATGACGCGCTGCTCCAGGCCGACGCAGCCGCCTTCCGGCCCGATGGTCTTCTGCTGACCCATCACGAACCGGCGCCCGCGCCGCGTCTGCTGGGTGCCCGGCAGGCAGCACAGCAGCGCGTTGAAGACGGTGACCATGTCGATGTGGAGGATCTGCGCCGAGGCGACCAGCTCGTCGCAGGTCGGCGGACACCCGCTCTCGTTGAACGTGGGCGTGCACCGCAGCAGCGTGACAACAAGTTCGAGCGCGGTGACCGACGGCGGCATGCAGCCGCGCACACCCTGGACGACCCGGGACTCACCGGGGAAGTCCGCGTCGCTGCTGGGGTAGATCCGGGCAACGGACACCGACAACTGCCCGCCGCCGCCCTCCTCCCCGCACGGGTCGTCGCACGAGTCCCACGCCGGCGCCCCCGGGACGACGCAGGCCCGACAAGGGCACCCGGGCTGCCCTTCAATCTCCTGGGCGGTCCGGGCGAGAGCGGCGCAGACGCAGCCGACGACGGCCTCGGTCAGGTCGCGGATCGCGAGCGGGGTCAGGGCCACGTCGTCACCCTCGGCCGCTTGTAGTCCGGGCTGTACGCGCGGCTGGGCGAGTCGATCCGGTACGGGTTCACGACGGACAGCCACAGGTCGACCAGCGGCAGGCCGGTACGACCCTCGGCGTAGGTCAGGCTCGGGTCCGGCATATCCATGTCCACACCCTGCCGGGAGATCCGCGTGATGTTCCGGTTCGCACGACAGCCGCAACTCCCTGAAGGAGAGCACCCCTTGAGGAGGTGGCAGGTCAGCTCCGACACGGCTGCGACCGCTGCCTCGTCGAGCGGCAGCCCGACCCGGTACTCGACGGTGAAGGTGCCCTCGGTCCCGGGCGGCGCGGCCATGTCCTGGCAGTCCGGCCAGCACTCACCGTCCGTGCGCACGAGGAGGCCGGCCGAGTCGACCCGGTACGCCTCGGGCACCAGGACCTCGCCGTCGACGTCGACGCTGACGATGTCGTAGACCGGGCCCTCCAGCCGGACTTCGCACAGCTCACCGCACGAGCAGTCCGACTTGCAGCCGCAGACGGACGCGTTGCGCCAGATGCCGCCGGTGTCGATGTACGGCACCCACGGGCCGCCGCTGTACCCGGCCTGGAAGCTGACCGGCGCGGCGTCCAGACAGGCCCGGCGGCACGGCCGGACCGTGATCGGGCACGGGCCGAGACGCCGACCGGACAGGCCCCACAGGATCTGAGAGGCGACGAGCGTCCACCGGTCGACGTCGTCCTGCTCCATCCCCTCCGGGACCTCGCAGCACAAGCTCGTGGGCCACGCCTCGCACGGCCCTGTCCGGAGCGGCATCAGCGCCTCCCCGTGCTCTCGTAGCGCGACGGCCGGAAGAAGGTGGCCCTGATATGCCGGCCGACCGCGCCGTTCGCGAAAGCGTCGGGCATCGTGCTCAGCCAGGGGCCATGCGGGAATCGGGGGCCGCGGTGCAGCACCTTCACGTCCTCGATCCGCTGCCCGCCGAGCCCGGCCAGCGCCCCGTACAAGGTCCGCTTGTGCACAACTTGCAGGTGGCGGCCGACGTCCAGAGCCTCCAGCATCCCGGCCTTCTCCACGGGCAAAGGAGTGTGCAGCTCGTACGACAGCGGGTCGTCGTACCCGAGGGAGACCAGGAGGTCCCGGGTCTCCCGCAGCCCAGCCAGGTACTTGCCGTTCCCGCGCGAGGCGTAGTACCGCTCGACGTCCCGGACGGGCCCGCGGTGCAGCACGGGCATCTCGGTCTGCCGCTGCATGACGAAGAAGTCGTCGTTCATCAGCAGGAACCGCGAGCTGACGTCGGGGTGCTCGCACGCGGCCCGGACCGCGATCGTCGTGTTCTGGTACTTCGTCCCCGGCTGCACGGTCGGGATGTGCTCGACGTTGCGCAGCCACGCGGGCCGGTAGCCGACGACCCACACCTTCCGGTGCGGGAGGTTCGCCGCCCAGCTCCGCAACGCGTAGCGGAGCTGTTCGTTGACGGCGGTCTCCCGCACCGGAACGACAAGGTCGGGTGCCCGCATCGTCACGACGCCAGGCACAGGCCGCCGGTGACCGGCGTGTACTCGCAGACCGGCTCGGGCGGTGCGACCGTCGTGACGATGGTCCTGCGGTGGCAGGTCGGGCCGAGCGGGGTGAGGAGCCCGCCGGCGGTCCCGGCCTTGTCGACGGCCATGACGTCGTACGGGCCAGTGCCCCAGCCGCCGCCCGCCCGGGTCGCGCCCGTGAGGGTCAGCGACGCCGCCTCGCTTCCGACCTCCAGGTCACCGAGCTGCCCGTTGGTGACCCACGGCATCAGGAAGTAGATCCAGGCGCCCGCGCCCGCGCCTGCAGCGTCGCAGGCTTCGGCTTCGAGGACCTCCGCCCACAGCTCGATCGCAAAGCCCGAGTTGCACTGGATCGAGCAGTCGTCGTAGCCGATCGGTCGGCCGTCGAAGCCGTACACGACGGGGTTGCCGGTCGTGATCTCGACGAGTTCGGGGCTGACCGAGAAGAAGCTCAGCTCGACGTCGTAGCCCTTGAAGGACGGGCAGCCGCGCTTGAAGCCGCAGATCCGGCCGTTGGCCGCCTTGTACTCGACGTCCTCACCGTCGTCGACGTTGGCGTTCATCGCGAGCGTGGCGAAGCAGTCGAAGACGAAGCCGTTGTCGTCGCCACAGATCGGGCGGCCACAGCCGTCCACCCTCGTGACGCGGATGGTGTCGGCGTTGGCAATCAGCGGACAGGACATGCCGGGAACCTCCATCACTCCTTGGAGGCCCGGCCCAAAACCAGCGGCGTCGAAACGAGTCTAGCCGCGACCGGGCAACGGCATCCGGCTGCGGCGTACGGCCCTACCTGGCCTTGGCGGGCGGATTTCCCGGCAGCTCCAGGACAACCGTGTCGGCCGCCTGGCGGTACTCCTCCTCGGTGACTTCCCGGTACCCGTCCGGCACCGCGCCGAACAGGTCGAGGTCGCCGCTGATCGTCAGCCAGCCGCCGTCGCCGTTCAGGAAGTAGCGCATGGTCAGGCTCCTCAGCGAGTGATGGCGATCAGGTGGGTGTCGGTAATCCACTGGTTCAACGTCACGCTCCCGGAGACGACGTTGATCGCCGGGTAGACCCGGACCACGTACCCGGTGTGCGCGGCGAGAACGGCGGCCTGGGACACAGCAACCGTCCAGCGCTCGTGCCCGGCGGTCCCGCCCGCCTGGAGCTTGCTGTGCATCACGCGGACGGCGGGACCGCCCCCGTCGATCGTCACCGCATACCCCAGGTCGAACACGGCGCCCGACGTCCACGTCGCCTCGACGTGTCCGGTGAACGCTGTGGAGAAGCTGACCCCACGGCAGGTCGTCAACGAATCAGCGGTGTACCGGCCTTCGGACCACACGTCTGCGTCGACGAGGACGAATCCGCCGGTGCCGGTGAACGTGGGCGCGGGGATCGGGTGGTTCTGCTGGAGGGTGACCGCCGCCGACGTGTGCTCGGGCGGCGTCCACAGCGCACCCGAGTCCGGGTCGCACTTCAGCGTGGAGTTCGCCGCCGCGTCGCAGTCCCAGTCATCCGCCCAGGGCTGCTCGCCCGCGATCGGGAACGCGGCCAGCGGCGCCGCCGCGGTGCCCTCGCCCTGGAGACCGCAGCCGACCGTCAGCGCGGCGGCAGACGGCACCAGGAGCCCGCCGTCCGTGCCGTACGAGAGGCCGTTGCCCGCATCGGTCGACGGCCGCGCGGTGATGACACCGGTGTCCGGGTCGTAGCCCGCGCCGTCCCCGGCGGAGAAGCAGCCGCGCACGTCGGCGCACTCCAGACTCAGGCCGTTCGGTCCGGCGTGCAGCAGCTCGGTGCCGCCGCCGGGCGGGGCCGGGTCGACGATCACCTCCGCCGTCACGTTATACGGGTCTACGGCAGTGCCTGCGCCCGTCAGCGTGAGGTCGACGGTCGGCGAGTCGGTGACGGTGAGCGCGGTGGGGCCGCCGCCGCCCCCGGCAGCACCGATGACGTACGGCGCGCCGGTGGAGCCGTCGCCGTCGACGGTGACGCCGGGGCCGGCCGTGACGATGCAGTCGCAGGAGCGTTCGTCGCAGCAGCTCATGGTGCCCCCTCCTGGGGTTCGGTGGCGGTCAGATGGACGGTGGCGCCGGCCGCCGGAAGCGCGGCGGCAAGGAGCGAGATCCCGAGCAGCTCCACGACGGCGGCGCCGCCGGCCTGCACCGTCGTGGAGCTGGGCGAGTTGGCGGTGATGCGGGCGGAGCGGAATCCGCCGCTGCTGGCCTGAACGGCGAGGGTGACGACCGGCGGGGCCACGAAAGGCGGGTTCCAGACGACGACGGCCTGGCCGCTGCTGTTGGTGACGGCCGTCGCGCGCGCCATGCGGACGCCGAGGCCGCCGGGCTCCCCCGGGGCCCCCGGCGGGCCCGGCTCGCCAGGGGGGCCGGACGGGCCAGGGACGGCGAGGCTGCCGGTGGTGCCGCTCACAGCGTCACCCCCGCAGTCCAGGCCACGGCCACCGGGGCGTCGCCGGCGGTCACGGTCAGCGGGCCGACAAGGGCGGCGTCACCGTCGCGGGCCACGGACCAGCCGATGCTCTCCCCTGCGACGAGGTCGCTGGTGCCGTCCGTGGTGGTCACGGTTGCGGTGCCTCGGGCGACGACGGTCACGGACTGGAGTAGCGGCACCGCGGCAGCGTCCCACGTTGCGCCGGGGGCGAGGACCAGGCGGTGGGCCCGGACGCCGCGTGCGGCCGGGGCCGGGCCGACAGGCCCGCCATCGACCGGGGCCACCGGCGTATACGGGCCCGTCAGGTCCGAGGTGTAGGTGCCGAGCGTGGTCAGGGCGCCGGTGCAGCCGTCGACCACGATCAGCTCGGCGTACCGGACGTCTCCGACGCCGTCCCCGTCTACGTCGTCCCACCGGCACTCCTCGCGCAGGTGCTGCGCGCACCCCTCGGAAGCGGACGCGCACACGCCGACGGTGCCGACTGGGGCATACGGGGTGAGGCCGTCCAGACCGGTGTCGGCGGCGAAGGCGACGGCACCGCTCCTCTCGTAGACGAGGTGCCGCAGGAACGGTGTCGAGAGCGTGGCGCCAGACCCGTCGTCGCTGACGTCGCAGAGCTGCACAACCTCGGCGTCCTGGACCGGGCAGCACTCGCCACCGGTGCCACCGCACGAGACGATCCGGTCCCCGGCCGGGATGGTCTCCTGCCGTTGCCCACTCTCGTCGAGGTAGTAGACCCGTCCGTCTTCCAGGACCTGCGTCCACGTGCGCGGTTCGTGGTCGTAGGTGGCCGCGACGTGGAGGATCATGCCGGACTGGTTCGTGTTCGGGCAGGTGGTGCCAGGCTGCGTCTCGACGAGTTGGACGATAACGGCGTTCTGCCCGGCCCGGCCGCCGGGGACGGCGGTCGGCAGCTGCTGGTGCGCGGGAGCGGAGAAGCCCGCCCCGCCCACGGGCTGCCAGGACCCGTCGTTCAGTCGCCACGCGGCGACGTCGTTGTCCGCGTTCAGGATGCTCGCCGCAATCCGGACCGTCGCCGGGTCCACGTCCACGGGCAGCGCCCAGGATGCGCGGGCGTACCAGGTGCCCGGGACCGGCGGCGACGTCTCCCCCGTGGTCGGGCACACCGTCCGGTCGGCGTGCGGCCCGACCCAGTGCGCCTGGTTCGGCGCCGTGTCCGTCACCGTCCACAGCGAGTTCGGGGCGACCCGGTACATCGGGTGCCAGGGCCCGTCCGGGCTCGGCGACCACGTCCAGTCCGTGTCCACGCCGCTGGTGGCGTTCGCCGCGTTGGTCAGGAACTCCGCGCGCCCGGAAGCGGCAACGCAGATCTGCCGGGTGATGCGGTCCGGGGACGGGCATCGTCCGAGTTCGGCCCCGGCCGGGAGGGTGACCGGCTCGGTGGTGGTCGGGTTGGTGAGGCGTTGCTCGACGAGGTCGCCGGATTGGTCGTCGTAGACCCGCTCCTCAAGCACCTGGCCCAGTACTTCGCCGGTCGCGGCGTCCCGGATGCACAGGAGCTGCGTCTCGACATCGACCCGCGTCTCGGGCGGGGCCTGCTCGCAGCACTCCGCGACCGGCTCGCACTGCCCGACCTCGCCGACGACGGTGTACGGCTGCCCGTCCAGGGTCGTGTCCGTGGTCGAGATGACCTCGCCGGTCTCGCAGTCCACCGTCTGACGGCGCATGAACTGCACGGTCTTCGGCAGGGCGATGTCCAACCTGCCGACGACGTTGTTGATCCCGTTGGTGTCCCGGACCTCGATCTCTACCGTGTTCAGGCCAGCGGTGACGGGGATCTGCGCGGTTCCGCTGGTGGCGGGCTGGTTCCACTGCCCGTACATCCCGGCATCGACGCCGTTGATCCGGACGCGGGCACCGCCGTCACCTCGGAAGCCGACGGACTGCGCGACCGCGACACCGTCCTCCGGCGCGTCGAAGGTTTTGCGGATGACCCAGCGGACGGGGGCGGCGTCGTACCCGGCCCAGTTCCCGCCACCGAATCCCCCGTTCTGGTCCGCGCGGGCGCCCAGAGCTGGGTAGTTGTAGACCGTGCCGTACCGGGCCGGGTATGGCATCGGCGCCTCCGGCGGAGCATCCGGGTTGTACCCGGTGAACGACACAACCTGCCAGTCGTCCGCGTTCGGCCGGTTCGCCGGGTCGAACACGGTGATGAGGTCGGTGGCCGAGGTGTCGCACAGCAGGGTGGAGGAGGTATCCCGGCACTGCTCGGCGCAGTCGCCGGGCTCCCCGACCGGCGCGTACGGGGTCGTCCCGTCCAGCAGGGTGTCGATGACGACCGGCGGGACGGTCCCGGCGGTGTAGATGAGATGCCGCAGGAACGGCACCGGCGCAGCTCCGGCGGTCTTGTCGCAGAGCTGGATGACCTCCACGTCCTGGCCGTCGTTGTCCGCCCCGCAGACGCCAACCCGCCCGGCCGGGGTGTAGGTGGTCGCGCCGTCGAGGAGAGTGTCGACAGCGGCGGTGATCACGCCGCCCTCGCCGTGGGTGAGGTGCCGCAGGAACGGCGTCACCGCGCCGTCCTCGGCGGTGTCGCAGAGCTGGATGGTCTCGGTGTTCTGCTGCGGGCAGCACTCCTGCACCGGGGTGCACGTGCCGACCTCGCCGGTCACCTCGTACGGCTTCCCGTCCAGGGTGGTGTCCGTGATGGAGACGGTCTCGCCGGTCTCGCAGTCCACCACGGTGCGCCGCAGGAACTCGATCGTCTTGGTCATGACGATGTCGAGGCGGCCGGTGGCCCAGTTGTAGCCCCAGTCGTCCCGGACCTCGATCTCCACGATGTTGGGGCCAGCGGTGACGAGGGCCTGGCCGCCGCCGCCGACGCCGGGCTGACCCCACTGGGAGTACAGGCCCATGTCGGTCCCGTTGATCCGGACCCGGCCGCCGCCGTCCGCCCGGAACCCGGTCGCGGTGACGGTCGCCGTACCGTCCTCGGGAGCGGTGAACTCCTTCCGGATGATCCAGCGGATCGGGGCGTTGTCGTACCCGGGCCACGGCATCGCCGTAGGCCCGGCGTTGAGGTCCGGCCGCGCCCCGTAGGAGGTCTGGCCGGTGTTGCTGGTGCCCCGGTAGACCGGGTACGGCATCGGACCGGTCGGCCCGTACCCCGGCTGCGCCCCGGTGAAGGAAATGACCTCCCAGCCGTCCGCGTCAGCCGCGCCCGCCGGGTCGAAGACCGTCACGGCCTCGGTGGTCGTGGTGTCGCAGAGCAGGGTGTTGGACGTGTCGCGGCACGGCTCGGCCGCGTCGCAGCCACAGCAGCCCTCCGGGCGCAGCGAGACCGCCGCGAAGGACAGGGAGGAGCAGGAGTTGCCGCCGCCGGTGTTCCCGACCCGGTAGGACCAGGTGGCCGGCGGGCCGTCGTAGAACAGCTGGCCGGTGCCGTTGGACTCGGTCGGCATGACCGTGGTGCCGTCCCAGTACGCGGTGCCGCCGAGGCGGGACGGGGGCGGGGTGAGGCCGGTGATCGGCTCGAAGGTGTCGAAGTCGAGGAGGTCGCAGCGCACGTAGGTGGCCGCGTCCCGGAGCACCTGGTCCGGCGTGAATGTGTACGTGCACGGGTTACGGAAGATGAACGACGGCGGGGTGCCGGGGCAGTCGGTGTTGGCCGTCGCCGTGGTGGTGACGGTGACGGTGCCGACCGTGTCGGGGTCATCGACCGGCGACAGGGAGAAGAGGAAGCCGCGGCCCTCCGGACTGGCCGGGTCCGGCTTGATATCGACGACCTCCCAGGGCACTTCGACGAGCGCGGGCACGCCGCCGCCGCTGCCGCAGTCGACGACCTGGACCGGCGTGTACGGCGTGGAGCCGTCCATGCCGGTGTCGCGGGTCTCGACCAGGGCGCCGGTGCAGTCGTGCACCAAGTGCCGCAGGAACGGCACGGCGCAGCGGCGCCCCTGCTCGTCCGGTACGGCGTCGGGGTTGAGATCGCACAGCCGCAGCGCGTCCACCGTGGACGCGCACGGCTTCGTCTCGGGCGGGTGGCAGACACCGACCGTGCCGACCGGCTCGTACGGGGTCGTGCCATCGAGGAGGGTGTCGGTGGTGGTGAGGGGCTGGCCGTCGCAGTCCCGGCACACCGTGCGCAGGAACGGCACGGTCGCCGGGGTGACGAGGAAGTCGCCGACCATGCGCTGGGTCGCGTTGAGCCCGGTGGCGCCGTCCGTAGCGAACAGCAGCTCGGTGACGGGCCCGGTGTGCCGGAAGCGGGATGTGGGGGCGTCCGCGCCGACCGGTCCGGAGGCCGGATCCGGGCGGAGCACGCGGGTGGCCGGGTCCCAGAGGTGGGCGGGGTCGAGGGACACGAGCTGGGTGCCGGGCGGCATGACGATGATGCCGGTACCGACGCCGAGCCGTCCGACCTGCGCAGACCACTCAACTTCAACGGGCTGGGTGAAGCGGACCGGCAGGGGGCCGGCGGACGGCGAGGGCAGGAGAGCGATGGCCCACCAGTTCGGGAGGCTGCTGGATCCGCCGTAGACCTCCCAGCCGACGCCGTTCGGCAGGGTGCCGGAGCGGGCCCCGGCCGGAGGCTGGGGCGGGTTGAGGATCGGGGCCGTCACGGTGCTCGCCGGCACGTCGCACAGGGTCGTGGTCTCGCAGTGCCGGCACTCCGGCGGGTGGCAGGCGCCGACCGTGCCGGTCGGGGCGTACGGCGTCGCGCCGTCCAGGGTGGTGTCCCGGGCGGTCGAGGTGTCGTCGCCGGTCGGGGTGAGCGCCCGCAGGAACTCGACCACGCCGCCGTCGTCCTGGACGTCGCACAGGACCACGTATTCCACGTCGTCCACCGGCCCCGGGCAGAGACCGAGGGTCCCCGCCACGGTGTACGGGTCGCCGCCCGGGGTGAGCGTGCGGACGCCGGTGAGCTGGCCGGTGTCGTCGTACTCGTACTCCACGAGCACCGGGGCGATCGGGTCGCCGTCGGCGTCGAGGTCGCACCACTGCGCCACGGCGAACTGCTGCCGGTCGGTGCACGCCTCCGTGCCGACCGGCGGCGGGCCAGCGGTGAAGCCGCCGGTGAGGAGGTTGAGCCATCCCGTCTGCTCCGGCGCCGCGGCGGCGGTGTCGCAGTCGGCACACGCGGTGACGGCGAGGACGGCGATCGGCGTTCCGTCCGCGAGGCACAGGCCGGTGGAGGCCAGGCCCGGAGAGCAGCACGGCGGGACCGGCGGCTCCGGCTCGGGGGCGGCGCAGGGAACAGGCTCGACGGGCACGGCTCATGCCTCCGGGTGCTTCAGACGGCTGTGGGTGTCCCGGCCGCGCTCGCTGGTGAACTCGCGGGAGCAGGTCGTGCAGAGAAACACCCCTTCCGGAGTCTCGGCGGACGGGCCGCCGGAGTCGCCACCCTCCATCGCGTCCGGCACCGGGGTCGAGTCCGGCCCGTACGCGTTGCCGGGCGCCTCGGGCAGCGGCCCCCCGGGCACGGCCTCTCGGAAGCCGTCAGGGGTCGCCACGCCGACCAGTTCCGAGCTGGCTGCGTCCTCAGCCGGCGAAACGTAGCGGTGGCCGTCGACGAGGGAGCCGATCAGGATGTCCTCGGGTGCCTCGGTAAACAGAGCAGCAGGGACTGCGAAGGTGTTGGTGCCGACGGTTCGGATCTTCGGCACCTGGGCGACCGCCCACGCGGCGAACGCGCGGCGGCGCGCCCTGGCCGGCTGGATCTTGATCATGTCGTTCATGGGCAAGTCACCACGTTCACGGCGCAGATGGTGCAGGTCGTGCCGACGATGAACGCCCGCTCGACCAAGACGTTCCTGTCGTTGTTCCGGACGTTCACGGACGGGCCGGGCCGGTCCGGGATGGTCTCGGCGGGGCCGCGCCGGATGATGACGGGCCCGGTGATGTACAGCCAGGCGGTGCCCGGGTCCGCGGGGAGGTTCCCGGGGCCGGTGTTCATCGCGCTGTACCCGGAGCCGATGATCACGCAGTTCCCGGCGAGGGTCCGCAGGTTGCCGGTCGCCGGGTTCTCGCTGACGAGGTTGCAGCAGCCGAGGAGCGCGGCGGCGCCCGCAGGGACGTGGAGGACGCCCCGGCCGCCGTACGACTCGGCCAAACATCCTTCGAGCGCGGCGACGCCCTGGGCGATGTTCACCGGCCCCTCGGGCGGGGTCAGGTCGACGGCAGACATGGCCAGGGTGTTGGTCCAGAACCCGGCCTCGACGGCTTCCTGCTCGCCCAGGGCGAGGGACGCCTCGGCGTGGGTGCGGGCCTCGGCGTACGTCCACCCGAGCGCGGAACACTCGGCGCCGGCGTACACGGTGATCGGGTCGGCGTGCTCGGCCGTCGGGCGGCAAAACTCCTTCTGCGGCGGGCCCTCTCCTGGGCTCTCGTCGTCCAGGCAGGGGTCGCGCCACACGTTGACCGGGCAGCAGCCCAGCGCCAGCCACTCGACGCCGAGGAGCTCGTGGACATCGGCGACATCGCGGATGTCCGTACAGGCGCCGAGGATGCCGTGGGGCAGCGGTTCGCCTGGGATGGCCTCGACGTACTTCCTCATGCCTGCCACAGCTCACCTCCGTTCTATTTGGGTGTGCCGGGCCCGGGTTCAGGTCACCGGGCCCGGCACGATCGGGGGCGGGAAAGGTCAGGCGATGGGGCAGGCGAATTCGGTCTGCGCGCCGGTGGCACCGGTCGGGCAGACCGGGACGGTGACCAGGCGCGTGTCCACGGAGCGGTCGACCAAAGCGACACATTCCTCCGCAAACAAGGCCGTGTAGTCATTTGTTACGAATTTCGCACTGTCGTGCACGACGCCGAGGTTGACCTCTTCGCCACGGCCGATCTGGAGCGAGCCCGCCGGGTACATCAGGAAGGACAGCTGCGACGGCCAAGCGGTGGCCGGGGTCTCACCGCCGATCTCCGTCGGCACGCCCGTGGTCGGCGTCGGCGCGAGACCGCGCGCCCACTGGACCCGCACGCCCAGCGTGCTGAACGCGTTCTGGATGCATCCCGGGTCGACGTCGCAGATGTCCTTGCCGTTCTGCCGGGCGACGTCGGCCAGGAAGAGGTTCTTCGACCACCACGGCAGAGCCACTTCGATCGCGGTGGACTCACAGAGGCTGTGCCGCTCGATCATGTCGGCGGCCTGGAGGCCGATGGCCCCATAGATCGCCGACAGGGCGGCCATCGTCTCCGGCAGGATCACCGGGGTCGCAGTGGCCACGGCCTGCTGGAACAGGACCTGCCTCAGCCTGATCTCGTGGGCCACCATCGCGTTGCGCAGGTACCAGGCGACCAACTCGGGGAAGTGGCGCTGCGTCAGGATGCCCGCCTCCAGGCAGACACCGACCGCTTCGCAGCGCACCTCGACCGGGTCGGGGCACGGCACGCGGAAGCACGGCTTCTCGGCGCCGCTGATGTCGTCGGCCTCGGTGTGCACCCACGTCATCGCGGACACGTCGAGCGACAGCGGCTTGTAGTACCGGAGTCCGCCGCGGGCGAGCTGGATCTCGGGGGCGTCCCACAGCATGTCCGGGCATGCGGTGTCGGTCAGCTCGTAGATCGTCTCCGACGGCGCACACCAGCCGCCGGACGCCACGAGATCCTTCTCCGGGAGGCGCCGCTGACTCGACGCGTGGAGCGCCACGGTGGTGCCCTCGGGCGCCGAGCTGGAGTCCGTGACGATCAGGTCGTCCGCGTACGGGTGCCGGTACGAGATGACCTGACCAACGCCGCCACCTGCAGTTTTGAGGGCATTTGCGCGGCTGATGATGCCTGCGGTGATGTCGCTGAAGTCGAGCGGGGAGCCCGGCGCGTAGCCCGGGACGTCGACGGCCGCGGTGATCGTGGTCGTCGGGGCCGGCGCCTCCGGGAGGACGCGCGGCTGACGGCGGCGGACGCCGGAGAGGTTCAGCGCCGGCCGGTGCGCGGACGCGGCGACGGCCTTGGGGGCGGGGTCGGCCTCGGGCTCCGGCTCGGCGTCGGTGGCCGCCGCGGTGGCCTCGTCGGCGGGGGCGCCCTCGGTGCCTTCCGGGGCGGCGTCGGTGTCCGTGTCGGCGGCGTCTCCACCGCGCACCTGCGCGGCCAGGGCGTCGATCTCGGCGGCGGCCTGCTCGGCGGCCTCTCGGCGAGACCCCTGCTCGGCGCGGATCGCCTCGACGGTGGTCGCGAGGGACCGAAGGGACTCAAGGTCCTTGGAGGTGACGCTCGTCGACTGGGACTTGGCGTCGAACGCGCTGACCGCGCCGGCGAGGGCTTCCGCGAGCTCGTCGTCGTTGAGAGCGGTGATGTCCTCGGGTACTTCGAAGTCGGCCATGACTCGGATCTCCAGTGATCATTCTTGGAGAGTCCGGCCCAAAACCAGCGACGCTGCCGCCCAGCATAGGCCAGGCGACAGCGCCGGTATCTGCGACTTGTCCACCGAGCGGGGTGGGCGGGCTACCGCGTGGGGGTCTTCTCCGTCTTCACGCCGGTGGTCTCCTTCTCCTTCTCGCGGACGATGCTGCCCTCGTACCGGCGGGACACCGCGTCGCTGGTGGCCTTCGACACCGAGCTGTACAGCACCTTGCCGTTCCCGCCGTCGGCGACGACCTCGTACTGCTGACGCTTCTTCGCACACGAGCAACCCATCAGGCTGTCCCTTCCGATTCGGTGGTGGTGCCGACCGCGATCTGGTCGCGGGCGGGGGCGATGACGGACGCGGCGAGGCGCTGCGCCTCGGCCTTCGCGGCGTCGTCGCGCTGCTCTTGGCGGCGGTCCATCGCCGTCAGGAGGAAGTCCAGGAACGGCACGGATGTGAGGAGCGCGGAAGCGATGGCGTCGACCTGACTGCTCGGCAGGTCCGGGCTGTCCGGACGCGTGCCCGGATGCGTGTCCGGACGCTGTCCGGGCAGGTCAGAGGCCGTCCGCGCCGCACTGGCCGGGGCGGTGTCCGTGCCGTGTCCGGACATGCCCGGGACGGTGAGGACACCGGCCGCCGACGCCGCCAGGGCAAGATTCGACCGCTCGGTCACCGCGGTGGCGAGGAGCGGCGAGCTGTGGCCGGGCACGGGCACCGACAGGACGGCGCGGAGCTGCCAACGGCCGCCCGAGCCCTGCTTCATGTGGTAGCTCGGCTGGCAGCCCTGGAAAACCGCGCGGTCCCAGTCCGACAACCACGGGCCGGCCGCCCCGGAGAACCACAGGCCGCCCGCGTTCTGGCCGACCGTGACGATCCCGGCGACGGTCCTCGTGTCATCGAACTGGCACGTGACGTCGCTGCACTCGGCGCCGTCCCTGGCGTGCGGGGCGTTCATCGTGAACGCCCCGGCCCGCACCGTCGACCCGTCATCGAGCTGGAACCGGGCCCGCAGGAAGTGCGTCAGGTCCAGGCGCCCCAGGGACTCGATCGTCAACTTCCGTCCGGGGAACCCGGCGTGGGGCTCCCCGGCCTGCGCGACCCATCCGTAGATCCGGCCGTCCGCGTAGTGCACGCCCCCGGACCCGGGCGGCAGCTCGGCGGCGGTCGGCTCCCGGAACCACGCGGCGGGCATCGGCGGCAGGTCGGCCATCGCGGTCCACGCCGACGCGACCAGGTCCCACATGGACTCCGTCTCGTCGTCGCCCTCGTCGTCGGGGAGTGCCGCGGCGGTCGCCTCGTCCTGCGCCCCCTCCGAGGACGGCCCGACGTACAGGCCGGGGGCGAGCCGTACGATCCGGCCCGCCTTCGCCGCCCGGGAGAGGTGCCCGCGCGCCGAGTCCATCTTCATGGAGCAGGCGCGCGCCACCTCGCGGGCACCGACCGCGATCGGCGAACCCTTCACGTACTGGACAACCTGCATGTGGGCAGGGCTCGGCACGGACCCGGCGGCCCACAGGTCCTCTTCGCCCTCGCCGGGTCCGAGGGCGGGCTCAGGCTGGTCGTCGAGCACGATGCGCGCCTGGTCGTACGCGGGCATGGCCACGAGGGTGGCGCCGCGCAGCCGCGCCCGGGTCACCCGCATCAGCAGGTCGCCGGACGACTCGCTGTGCACGACCGTCCCGAGGTCCTGGTCGTCGCGGTCGCCAGCCGCCGCGGTGAGCGTGCCGGTCGACGCGAGCGCCGCGCGTACGGCGTCGGCGGACACCTGGCCGTCCTGCCCGGTGATGAGCTGCACCGTCGTCCCGTGGCGGGAGAGCGCGGACCCGGACGCGGTCCACTCGGTCGTCGCCGTGGCGGTCAGCGACCAGGAGCCGTCATCCAGGCGCAGCAGCGACGCCGACGGCAGCGACGCCAGCAGCACCACGGCGCCCTCGTCCTCTTCGGCGGCCGGGGAGCGGTCCACGAACTCCACGGACACGTCGTCGAGGTCGACCGAGACGCCGAGCGGTGCGCCCTCCGACAGCAGCATCAGGGCGTCGGCCCCGGCCGGCCGGTTCGGGTAGAGGACGCCGCCGCCCGCGATCCGGTCGCCCTCGCGGCTGATCCGCTGGATGGCGCCCGCGAGTTCCGCGCCCTGGTGGCCCATCAGCATCTCGTCGGCGTGCTGGAGCGGCCACGGCCCGGACCCGGACCAGTACAGCGACCCGGGCCGGAACACGCGGCCGTCGCCGGTCTCGGTGTTCTCGAACGCCAACGCGGTGTCGCCGGGCGTCGACCAGGCGCGCGGCGCCAGCGGGCCCATCGTCAGGTACTCGTCTTCGTCCATCGTGGTTGCCTCCTCTTCCCGGCCGAGCGGGATGTCGGTGTGCTCCCCGGCGAACGCGACCCGCAGCCGGTCGAACCGGATCGGGCCGAGACGCTGGTTCATCGCGGTGAGCAGCGACGGGCTGCTCGTGTACGCGGCGCAGACGTGCGCCTGCCAGGGCGTGTGCTGCGCGGGGAGGTCGGGCTGCCGGTGCATGTCCTCCAGCGCGTAGGTGGCCGCCCAGCGGGCGGTCTCCAGCCTCGGCGCGTCCTGGGGGCGGTCGCGGTCGTCGCCGACGGACCACACCCAGCACGGGTCGTCGCCGTCCGAGTTCCAGTGGGCTGCGCCGAACGCCCGCCCGGCCAGGGGCTCGCCGATGTCGGAGACCCGGGAGCGGATGCCGGCGATCAGGTCGGCGCGGTGTTCCTCGTCCCAGTCGGCGCCCTCGCCGAGGTAGAACAGCGTCAGGTGCAGCTCGTGCGCGGGCTCGGCGCCGACGGCGTTGAGGGCCAGGCGCTCCGCGTCCTCCTCGCTCGGGATCAGGGCGATCATCGCGCCGGTGTGCCCGCCGGCGGCGGTCAGGGTCTCGTCGGGATTCACGCGGTTCTCCCTTGCATCTGAAAATCCTGCTCCGGCGCTCGTCTGAGATTCCAAGGCGGTAGCTCGTAGTTCGGGTGCGACTGCAAGGCGGCACCGGCAGTTGATGACGAGCCCGGCCGGGGCCGTCGGGTCTCCGGGGGCCTGCATGGCGACGCCGCCCACCGTGAACGGCTCGCTGAGGAGGCGGATCTGACCGTCCGCCCGGTCGTGACTGCTACGCACCCTGTTGTCGTGGCGGGTGATCCACTGCTTCACCACCGGCCGGCCGGGGCCGCTCGCTGCCTGTGCGGCGGCCAGCGTCGCCGTGTTCCACGCCCGGGACGCCTCGGTACGGGCGATACGCCGTTCCCGTACGGGCCCGAGGTGCGCGCCGTCGCGGGCGAACGCGGCGCGCAGCCGCGCCCTCAGCTGCTCGATGTCCTCCCCGGCGTCGATGCCGGCGGCCAGCTCGGCGCGGGTGGCCTCCGCGAGCCGGTTGCCGACCGCGCGCAGCAGGTGCTCGGTCGTCTCGACGTACTGGCCGATGCCCTCGGGCAGGGTGCCGTCGTCGTACCGGCCGGGAAGGTCGTCCCAGCCGTCGGGGAGGTCGGTACGGATGTCCTCGGCCGCCGCGGTGGCCGCTTCCTCCGCCGTGCCGAGGAGGCGCCGCACCAGGCCGGACACTCGGCCGCCCCACATGCGGGCGATCCGGCCCACGGAGAACCGTGCAGCAACCAGCTCGGTCGCGGCGAGAACGGCGTCGGCGAACTCGTCCGCCGTGCCGGTGAGCGCGGCGGCGACCGCTTCGGTGAACTCCCGCTCGGCCTGGTCGAGCTGGGCGTCACGGCCCGGCATGAGCAGCCTCCTGGGGGACAGCCGGGACGGCCTCGCAGTTCAGGCAGAACGCCCATCCACCCGCGCGTTTCGCGCCGGTGGTGGTGCGCACCCGGATGGTGACGACGGACAGCGAGGCGACGTACCCGCACTCGGGGCACGTCCGCCAGTCCGTGAGCGCTTCGAACGGGCCGTCGGCGTCGTCCGCCGCGTACCGCTCCTGCGCGTCGAGCTGCCAGGCCATGGCCTCTTCGGCCAGTGACCGGTCCGGGCAGTGCGAGCACCAGCCGAGGGCGCGGTGCGCGGGGATGCTGTGCCCCAGCGGGGCCTTGTGCCGGTCGTGGTCAGCCACGGGAAGCCTCCCCGGGGCGGTAGTAGGCCATCGGCTCAAGTTCGGCTCGGTAGCCGTCGGCGGCGAGGACGGGCGTGACGACGACGATCGCCACCTGGCCCGCGGGGATGTGGGCGACGGCCCGCGCGGCGTCCTCGTCGCAGCGACGCAGGCAGTCGGCGATGAGGCCGGACAGGTCAGTCACGGTCGATCCTCCTCGGGGGCAGCGGGCTATCGGGGTCGTCGCAGATCTCGCACCACGCCCAAGTGCCCACGACCGTGAGGCCGTCCGGGGACAGGAGCAGCAGGTCGGCGGTGATGTGCGTCCACGCCTTGCAGACCGTGCACCAGCCGGACTGGAGCGCCCCCGGGTGGAGGACCAGGCCGGGGCTGGCGGCGGTTGGCGGCGACGGGCGGGGCGTCATGCCGCCGCCTCGAAGCATGCGGTGAGGACGGTCGGCACGAGCGTGAAATCGTGCTCGATCCCGGCGACGATCAGGCCCCGCACGTAGGTGTCCAGGGACTCGGTCATGCACTCCGGGTCGAGGCCGTACCGGGAGGCGATCTCGGGCACCCGGGTCCAGGCGCCATCGAGGAGCCGCCACTGCTCGGCCTCGTCGAAGTTGACGGGGAGCATGGTGTGGACCCGGGCCGGTTCGACGGCGCGGAACTTCCCACGCTCACTGCGGGGGCAGGCCGGGGTGTTGCGGAGGGTCTTGCCGGCTGCGGTGAGCGCACCCCAGATCAGGCCGTCTGCCGCCGCGGTGAGCGCTTCGGTGGGGCGGGCAGCGGCGGCCAGGGTCTTGGGCGGCGCCTCGGACTCGTCGACGGGCAGGTCTGGTGCCGGGGGCGGCGCCTCCTCGTCCTCGGAGGTCTCGCCCTCGGGGGTCTCGTCGGCCGGGTCCAGCTTGCGGCGGGCGATCTCTTCCGCGTCGGGGGCGTCGGCCTCGTCGAATCCGGTCTCGCGGCGGAGGGCGGCGTCGGAGATGACGCCTCGATCGTGCGCCTGGAGCGCGGTCTCGGACCGGTTGGTACGCACCCGGAGCGGGCTCGTGTCGTACCAGACGAGCCACCGGTGCCATTCCGGGTCGTCCTCGAATTCGAGGATCGGGCGGAGCCACTGCTGTGTGAAGGCGTGGCAGATAGTGCCGGCCTTCGGCTCGATGCCCAGGCGGATCGCCTCGCTGGTCAGCGCCCACTGGCCCCAGTGGTTCACGTCGCCGAGGCCGAGCAGGATCTCGGCGGGGATCTCCAGGCCGGTCGCGAAGCGGCGCACCGCCTCCTCGCGCAGCTTGATCGCCAGCTCGTCGAATTCGGACTCGAACTTGATGTGCTTGAACTCGGCGATGGCGTCGGCCGGGAGCTCCAGGATGATCGGGACGGTCGCCGCTGCCGACTCGGGATCACGGATCGCCGTCTCGGCGATCGTCATGAAGATCTCGATCAGGTCGTCCTCGGCCTGGCCCTGCTGTGTGCCCTGTGTCGGAAAGCGGGTGCCTTTCGGGATGAGCAGCAGGCCGCGGCCGGTGATGCGCGACCGGGCGATGGCTTTGACCGCCGCGTTCAGCAGTAGCAGTTCCTCCAGCAGGTCCAGGCTGGAGCGAACGGGGCTGTCGGCCTCGATGGCGCGCTCGGGGTCCGGCTCCCACACGCGGATCGCCACGGGTGCGTTGGGGTCGAGGTTGTCCGGGGCGGCCTCGGGGATCGCGACCTCTTCGCCCTCGATCTCGGCGATCAGCTTCCCGGACTGCTGGCGGACTTCCTTCACGGACAGGACACGCCAGTCGTGCCCGTCCTCGGGGCTGAACGGAGACAGCACCTCGCTGTTGGGGCGGACGACGACCCAGCCCTCCCCGGGGACCGTCAAGTGCTTACCGAAGGCGCCGAGCAGCTTCGCCTGCCCGTCGGGGCCTCCGGCGATCTGGGAGACGATCTCGGCCGCGCGGTGGCCGGGCGGGGCGGGTTCGATCGTGCCGTCGTCGGCGCGGCGGCCCGCGAACAGGCGGACCCCGGACATTGCGTTGCTGATCCAGGAGGCGGCGAAACGGACCTCGGGGACCTGGTGGTACATGTCGTAGGCGCGGCCCTGCCAGGACTGGTCACCCGGGCCCCGGCCCCGAATTTTCCGGGACGTGTACCGGGACGCCGCCGCGGTGAGCTCCCCGCGAGCCATCAGGCCCAGTCCTTACGGGAGTCGTCCCACCGGTTCAGGAGGGCGGCGGCACCGGCGACGGCCAGCCACTCGACGCCATGGACGAGGAGCGGGGCACTGCCCCAGGTGCCGGTGACGAGGAGCCACGTCGCCAGGAGCGCGCCGGCGACCCACCAGCCGGTGCAGTAGACGCAGGAGATCAGCGTCACCACGGCGTCGCGGACCGCCGAGGTGGGGCGCTTCTGCTGCCAGGCGTCGAGCTGGATGCGTGCCGAGTCGAGGATCGAGTCATGGACGACGAGCTGAGTACCGCGGTACCCGGCGAGCGCCAGGAGGGCGAGTTCTGCGGGGCTGATCATGTGCGTCCCCTGTGGAGATCATCCGGCCGAGTTAGGGCGGGGATGATAAGCCATCTCGCACGATCAGGTCCGACAGCATCAGCGCAGGTCAGGCCCCGCTTTTAGATCACGAACAGGGTGGGCTCCCGCTCGGTGTCGGCCGCAGGGGCGTTGGTCTGGTCCTCGTCAGCTTCCTCCCTCTGCACCGGACCGCCGTGTGCTACGTTCGATCAGCCGTCAGGGGAAACCCGGCGGCGCCCCTGAGCTGCTGGCTACTAGGCCGGGCAGGGGGCAGTCCTGGTCCCGGCCGCGAGCAGGCCGGGGCTTGGGAGCCTCGCCATGACCAGTGCCGAGCACGACGGAACCCACGGGTCGGCCGCGCCTGCACCTGTAGAGATCACTCCGGTTGCCCTGGACATCACCCGTCATGAGTGGGCCTACCCGTGCGGCAACCCGATCCCGCCCGGCACCCCGATCATCTTCCGTGCCCCCGAGCGGTGCGACATGCCGGCGTCCACCGTCTACGAGCCTGGCACCCCGGAGTACGAGCGGGAGCAGCCGATCGCCGTGCTGGTCGTCACCGTGACCGCTGACGGCACGGTCCGCTGGCACTCCCACGTGGGCAGCGAGGAGACCACCGGCCCGGAGTTCGCCGCCGAGCATGCGGAGCTGCTGCTGCAGGCGTACTCCGAGGTGTCGGCGTACGTTCAGTACCGGGTCGGGACCGACCAGGACGGCAATCCGGTGGTCGTCCGAAGGCCCGGACGCTGAGGCCGCCTCGTGGTCCGATACCTGCGTGGTCACGGCCGACGATTTACGGCTCCGCGCTGGGGCGTTGGTGCGCCACGTTGTCGGGCCACTTCACCGGACGCTTCACCGCCTCACGGGCCAGAACCTCTCCCGCGGGGGTGAGCCGGTACAGGACTCTCGCGTTCGGCGTACCCGTCTCGCGGCGAGTGCTGAGCCAGCCAGCTCGGGCGAGGCGCTTGAGGATCGGGGCGCTGTCGCTCCGAGGCTTCGCCCGCTGGTCGACCCAGTACGGCCACACCTCGCGGCTCGGGTCCTCCAGCAGCACGTAGAGGACGGACTGTGCGCGCCACCCGAGGCGGGGCAGCGGTGTGGCCACCGGCTCATCACCCGCTGTCTCGTCGGCCATCGCGGTCACGGGGCGCTAACGGATGGCACACCCTGCTCCAGGAGCCGCCTCGCCGTCTCGGCGTCGACGTGCACGACGCCCTGCTCCATGAGCTTCTTCACGGCCTCGGCGCGGGCCCGCATCCGCGCGTTGGCCTCGTCGGTGCCGAGGCAGTCGGCGACGAGGCGGGCGACGACCCGTTGCCGGGCCTCGCCGGTCAGGCCCTCGTCCGTGAGGGCCGCGTCGAGGTGACCCAGGACCCTACGCAGCCGTTGGACCTCGGCCGCGTACTCGGGGTCGTGGAGGGCGGCGTGCCGGGCTTGCGGGTTGCGGTCTAGGTGCTCGCGGAGCGCCGCCCCGCCGTCAAGGGTGTCCACCTCGGCAGTGTCCCACGGCCGGTGAGGGGCCCTCACTTCCCGATCCGACGCCCGTACGCCCCGGCCGCCGGGGACGGCTGACGACCCGCACCACCCGGCTGCGGCGCCTGCGGCAACGGGGCGTGGACGATCGCGCCCTTGTTCGCCTCGGGGATCAGGCCGTACACGAGGATGCACGACGCGTCGATCCGGCCGGGCGACGCCGGGTCGGTCGGCTGCCACGTCGCCCACTCCTTCTCCAGGTCGGTGAACAGTCCGCGCAACCGAACCCGGTCCTGCACCATCTGCTGCGCCACCGGCTCCGCGCGGAGCAACTTGCCCTGCTTCGCGGTCACCAAGTCGATGGCTGGCATCAGGACGTCCTTCGGGATGTCCCCGGCCTCCTGGAGGGTTTCCCAGGACGTACGGATCGCCAGATCGCACATGTCTCGGCCGAAGTTGCCCTCGACGTAGATGATCGCCGCGTTCGTCTCGTACGCGAGGAGACAGGCTGCGGTGGACCACTCGGCCGATGACATCGGGGCGGACACGTCATGCGTGATCCAGACCCGGCCGTCGTCGCCGAGGAAGCCGCCGACGACACCGGCGACGTCCCGGCCACCGCCGGACGGGTCGACCGCCACGGCGATCCTCTGCGGCTCGACCTTCGTCACGCCGTCTCGGAGGAGGCGCAGCAGCTCCTCGGAGACGAGAGCGCCCTCGGCGGGCTGCGGGTCGCCCTGGGCGAGCGCGTGCCAGTCCCGAGGGATCGACGTGGCCTTCATGTCGCCCCACCAGGCGAGGAGCCGGGGCCGGTTGCGCGTCGGGATCTTCGGGTGCGGCAGCGGGTCGCCGGGGGCGCGGCCGAGCGGGTCGGGCCCGAACTTGCTGTCGGCGATCGCCGGGAGGTGGATCACCTTCCACCGGCCGCCCTCCTCCAGCCGCCCTTCGTCGGCGAGACGACGGCCGGCCCAGTCGTCCGGGTGCCAGCGGGTCTGGATGCCGACCACACAGTTCCGGTCCGGCTGGAGCCGCTTGAGCGCGGTCGAGCTGTACCAGTCGTGCAGCGCCCGCCGGGACGCCTGCGACTCCGCGTCCGTCCTGTCTTTGTGCGGGTCGTCGATGATCAGAACGTTCACGGGGTGCCCGGTGAGGCCCTTGCCGACCGACACCGAGCGGACACCGCCGCCCTCGGTGACCGCCCAGTCCTGCATGGCGCCGGAACCGGCCTTCATCCGCAGGTCGTACTCGGCGCCGTACTCCTCGACGTAGCCGCGGATCGTCTTGCCCCGGCGCAGCGCCAGGTCGTCGCCGTACGACGTGACGCCGATCCGGTCCATCGGGTACAGGCACAGCCACCAGAACGGGAACCACTCCGCCACCGTGGTGCTCTTGCCGACCTGCGGCGGTGTGAAGATCATCAGCCGGTCGTAGTCGCCGCGCTCCACGGCCTTCAAGGCATCACCGATCACCCGCAGGTGCGGGCGCATCCGGAACGTCGAGTCCAGGCCCCGGGCGAGCGTGACCGGATCGCGCAGCAGGTCACGGCTCACCGCCTTCTCGGCAGCGGTGAGCTGCTGGTACACCGCGACGTCGTCGAGGTCGCCCAGCTCGTCGGCGGCGGCAGGGATGATCACTCGGCGTCGGCATCCTCAACGCTGCGCCCGGCCCGTCGGTCCGGGTACGTCTCCTCGTCGTCCTCGTCGTCGCCGCCCTCGACCGCGCGGACCCGGCGCGCGACCGTCGCCGCCAGCTCCGCCAGGCGGGCGTTCCGCTGCGCGGCGGGCAGGCCGGCGAACTCCTCCAGCGCCCCGGCGAGCGGCGAGCGGCTCTCCGTCGTGACGACCACGGTCTCCAGCGGGTCACCGAACAGCACCCTGCGGTGCCGCATGGCCACGTCCATCAGCCGGATCACGTCCCCGGCCGACATCTCGGCGGCGTTCAGGTGCGGCAGCCGCTGCGCCACCTTCCCGATCGCCGCGCCCAAGATCCGGGCATCGGCCTCTGCGGCCTTCCGGCGCTCCTCCAGCCACGTCGCCTCGTACAGCCGGTCCAGGTGCCGGTCGTACGCCTCGGCGCGCTCCAACCACCGGAACTCGGCCGACGCCTTCCTGATCGTCACCGGGTGCCGCTGTAGCAGTTCCGCAGCCCTCGGTAGGGTCCTGGCGCGGCCGAGGTCCCGATAGGTGACGAACTGTCCGTATTTCTTGCTGGTCTCGCCGGGCTGCTGTTCCCAGGGGGGTAGTGCGGGGTCGAGCTTGATCGGGGCGAGGGTGGTGCTCATGAGGTCTGTGCGGGCTCAGTGGGGACGTGGTTGGGGCCGGACAGGTACTCACCCGCCAGACGCTCTAGGAGGCGCCAGCCCTGCCCCTGCTCGATCTCGCCTCTGCCTTCTGCTGCTGCGATGGCCTTGTTGAGGGTGACGGCGGCGGGGGCGGGGAGGTGCCGGGCGCCGAGCACGGTCTCCAGGCCGACGAGGCCCGAGTGAAGAGGTTCACCCTGGGGGGACTGGTAGCCGGCCTGGAGGTCGGTGAGGTGCTGCTCGACGATGCCGAGGATGGCGTGGAGGGCGGTGGCGACGTTGCCGACCTTGTGGGCGGCGTGGGTGGAGGCGAACGTGTCCAGCGTCTGGTCGTAGTCGGCGCGTGCGGCGAGCCAGCTCTCGTTCTGCCCCATGCGGGCGTCGTCGAACGCTTTCCGGGCGGCCTCCAGCTCGTTCGGCAGGAAGATCAGCGACACCGTCGCGAAGTCGAGGTTGGCTTCGGACAGGCCCTCGGGGGACACCTCGGCGAGGAGGCCGAGCGAGTCGTCGTCCAGGCCGGAGTACGCCCGCCAGTCGACGTCCTCGATCTGGTCGTACAGCGCCTTGAGGGTGGCCGGGTCGTCCTGGCCGGCGATGCTGTTGTGCGAGAGCTGCCGGGCCAGGAGCTCGTCCTTCTGCTGGGGGTCGTCGATCAGCATGCAGTCGATCTCGGTGAGCCCGACCTCCACGGCCGCCGCGGTGCGGTGGTTGCCCGACAGGATCAGCTCGCGGCCCTCCTCGTACTCCCCCGCGCCGTAGATCAGCGGGACGGAGGTGAGGCAGCCGTCGGCGGCGACATTCGCGACCAGCCGGTCCCACTCCTCCTTCCGCATGTACCGGGCGTTCATGTCGAGCGGGGTCAGGGCCCGCGGGTCCCGGCGGACGAGGCGGGGCCGGATCGTCTGTGCGGGAGGGGTCGGGGTGCTGTCGCTCATCGGGCGTCCTCGTCCTTCTTCATGTCGCTGCCGTGCTTCCGCTTCCACAGGTCCAGGGCCCCGGCGAGGTCGTACTTGCCGAGCGGGCCGCCGTACTGGAGCTGGTAGCGGTGGATGCCGTCGCCCGGGTCCTTCGCGGACGCCTCGGTGCGCTTCTGGAGCTTCACGCCGGGGATGCCCCGCCCGTACTTCGCGCTGTTGGGCCGGTCGGTGAACGCGGTGGTCGACCAGGCGGTGAGCCGCTTCGACAGCGACCGCTGGAGCAGCAACTGCGCCTCGCTGGTGGAGGCGGCCATGACGATGAGCTTGGCCAGCCGCCGGTACTTCGTCCACGACACCGGGAAGTCGGACATCAGGTAGGCCGTCGCCGGGTCGAACTTCGGCGGGAGGAACGCGAACGCGCCGATCAGCTTGCCGTCGACGGCGACGCCGCACGCGAGGAGCGGGCTGCCGGGCTTGATGCTCTTCGACATGAACTGGGAGCGGATGCCCGCGAACTGCCCGCCGGTGAGGACGTGCAGGGTCATTTTGTCGCCCAGGTCCTCGCCGACGCCGATCTTCTGCATGGGGATCGGCTCGACGGGCTGCCGGGGCCGGACGATGCGGCGCGGCCCGGCGGCGGCGTACACGTAGATCGGCAGGCCGCGGTTCGCGGTCTGTACGACGCCGGCGAGCCGATGCCGCAGCTCCGGGCGCTCGATGTGCAGGCCCAGCACCCAGTGCGGCCGGTCCTGCACCTGCTGGATGATCTCCTCCTTGCCCTCCTCGGTCAGCTCGCCGAAGTCGGGCTCGGGCCAGTCGAACGCGGCGTCGATGCTCGCGAACTGCGAGACGTAGTCCCCGGCGTAGAACGGCGGGAACATCACGACGGGGGCCTGCTCGGGGACCTCTTCGCGGAGGTACGTGCGGACGTCGCCGGCGTAGAACGAGCCGAGGCGGGTCTCGAGCGCGCGGAGCTTCGTCGCGGTCTTCTCGTGCATGCGCGGCCACTGGTCCTGTGTGGCGTCGAGCATCCGCCGGTAGTAGGCGCCCTCCTTGCCGACGTACTGGAGGAACCGGGTGCCCAGCATCAGGCAGGCGAGCCGGTCGGCGCGGTCCTCCATGTACGGGGCGAGCCAGCCCAGCGTCTCCTCGTACTCGGGGCGCAGCGTGTACGGCAGCTCCTCCCCGGCGAGGAACCAGCCGAGCGCGCACGAGTACGCGGTGATGTCGTTGCCGTGGACCGGCCGCGCGTTCCCGAACCGGGAGTGCAGCACCCGCTCGATCGTGAAGTTGCCCGAGCAGCCGACGTAGATGTCGGTCTCGGGCCAGGAACCGGCGTGCTCGTAGATGATCGAGCGAAGGGGCGCCGGAATCGAACCGTGGAACATCGGGGCCCCCGAGGGTGAGGCGGTGGGGTAGAGCGCCGGCCAGGACTCGAACCTGGACCTCCCGCCCGGAAGGCGGGTGTGCTGCATTGGCACCACCGGCGCTTGCCGCGATCGGCCGCGCCGCTGCTCAGGACGGCCGATCGCGGGCAGGGATGATACACACACTCAGAGTGGTCACCCCGACCAGCAAGGAATGGCCGTGACCTCGGACGATGCGTCCGCTGCCTCCGCGATGATCTCGGCCATCGACACGTCGTTCTGGAAGCGGTGCCCGGTCTTCTCCTCGATGGCGGCGTACTCGGCGGCCAGCTCCGGGCGGAGCTGGGCGGCGCGGACGAGAGCCGGCCGGGACGCCAGGACGCAGAACGAACAGGAGAGCCGGGGCATCCCGGCGGCGTATGCGGGGTGCGGGCGCAGCCCGGACCGTTTGACGGCCGCCCATACGTCGTTGGTCGACCAGGAGTGCACCGGGTGCCAGGTGTCGACGTGCCGCAGCGTGTTCGACGCGCCGTGTCCCGTCTTCTTGTCCTTCGGGCAGGGCACGCCGCGTCGTTCGGCGCTCTCCAGCGCGGCGCGGCGCAGGACGCAGTCACGGCACGGGCACGTCAGCGCACCGTCGTGGGAGAAGGCGAGGAGCTTCCGCCGGGCCGGGGATTCGTCAGCGCGCAGCCCCATCACGTTGAGGATGCGGACCCGGCCCAGGTGCCCGGCGTTCTCGGCTTCGCGGACGAGGGCGGTCATCAGCCGCCGGACCGGGCCCCGTTTGAAGTCCGACGTGCACCAGCGGTTCGAGGCATCGGGAAACATACCGCGTTCGGCGATGCGGTCGACGAGGTCGAGACCGATGCGCGCGACGACCTCGAACCGCAGGCCGTACGCGGCGGCGTGCTCGGCGGCCAGTTCGCGGGTGCCCTCCCACTCGGCGCGGCCCAGGTCGGCGTGCACGCACACGATGCGGTCGCGGGGGACGTCGGCGGCGTCGGCCTGGCGCACCAGCTCGTAGAGCATCGCGGCCGAGTCCTTGCCGCCGCTGACGTTCGCGAGAATCCAGCGGTACGAGGCGAGGTCGGGGCCGGTATCGAGGCCGGGAAGGTCGAACGCGATCTGTCCGATGCTGGTCATCCTGGACCCTTTCGGGGCGGTGCGGATCACGGGCGGGGAGGCTGCTGGCCGGGTCTTGGACGGCCGTGTTGGCGCCGCGTGAGGGGAGGTGAGCCTGGGCAGTTAGCCCGCTTAGAACGCGACGTGGGGCCGTGACCGGCATCCGGTCACGGCCCCACACGGGTGGCGGAGGCTACTGGGCGGCCAGTTCGACGGCCGCCTGTTCCTCGTCGTCCTCGGGCTGCTGGTCTTCGAGGGCCGGGGCGCCCGGGGACTGCGGGCAGATCTCCCAGGCGGCCAGCACCTTGCGGACGTGGGTCAGGGCGTCGACCTCGGTCTCGAACCGGTCCGCGATGTCCACCTCGTGGCCGCACCGGATGTGCAGGATGCCGACTTCCAGGGTCCGCAGCTCGACGCCGTCGCCGGCCGGGATGACGTAGGCGCCGCCGCGCTTCGGGTCGGTCACGTGGTAGCTGGCCGGGTGCCCGGGGTCGGCGGCTTCGATCCGTACCAGGTGGGCGATGGCCTGGGAGGTGAGGACGAAGGTCACGCTGTCGGTGACCTCGACCACGTACGGGGGGACGGTCTCGAGACCGCACAAGCGGCGCTTGTCGGCGATGTCGGCCGCCCGGTAGCGGCGCTTCCGGGCGATGTGGTGGAACGCGAGACCGGCCGCTTCTCGGCGGGTGGGGCCGACCGCCCAGACCATCCGGTCGCCGTTGACGTCGCGGACCTCCCACTCACCGTGCTTGCGGTAGACGGCCATCTCCCAGTCGGTGACGTTGGTGTGCGTAGGGGTGCTGTCCGGGAAGTTCCCGGGGACGGTGAACAGGTAGCCGCGCCGGGCGAACGGCTGGTGCTCGGCGAATCGGTCGGGGCCGTACGGGGTGAACTGAATCTGATCGGCGGTGACGCTCATGGTGGTGCTGCCCTTCCTGGCGTTACGGGTGGTGGTGGAGGGGAGGCGCCGGGCGGGCCAGTGCGGGGCCCGCCCGGCGCCCGCCGGTCAGAACGGGGCGCGGGCCGCGCAGGCCGGGCACAGGCCGTAGGGGGTCGGGGTGCACGGCTGGTGCGGCTCGGCGTCCCCGTCGGGGGTGCAGTGGGCGCAGTCCTCCGGGTGGTGCCAGTGGCCGGCGAGTGCGGCCAGGGCCTCGTTGAGAGTGGCGACCCCGATGACCCGGGCGTTGATGTGCTTGAGGTCGCTCAGCGCGGCGGACGGGACGATGACGGCTGCATTGCCCGCGCCGAGGCGGCGGACGGTGCTGGGCAGGCCGTACGGAGTGCGTACGGCGCCGTCGAGGCCGAGCTCGCCGACCAGTACGGCACCGGCCAGGCAGTCCGCCGGGATGTGCCCGGACGCCGCGAGGATGGTGCAGGCGATGGGCAGGTCCAAGCCGCTGATGCCGACGCTCGTGACGTCGTCCCGGCCGCCGCCGGTCGAGGCGGCCTTGACGAGCACGTTGCTCATCGGCCAGGCCAGGCCGCTGTTGATGACCCCCGCCCGCACGCGGTCCCGCGTCGCGTCCGGGTATCGGAGGGGCAGGCCGGTGACGGCGAAGGAGGCGGTGCCGGGGACGCTGCTGACCTCGATCGCGTATCCGGCGTCCCGGGTGCCGGACGTGGTCTGCGCGCGGCCGAACGGCTCAGGCTCGTCGGGGGCCGGCGGGGCGGGAGCGGCCGCCTGGAGGCTGCCGAGCTGGCTGTCGGCGGCCAGTCCGTACGAGCCGATTCCGGACTGCTCGCGCAGTTCGTTCACGAGGCGGTCGACGGCCTCGCGGGCGCTGGTGGCGTACTCGGTGTGGACCGAGCCCATCGCGTCCATCGCGTCGACGCCGATCTCTTCAAGGACGATCGCGCGCTTCGTGGGGTCGGTCGGGGCGGGTGCCACGTCCCACAGGCAGTAGCTCGCGCCGCGGTCCTGGCCGACGATGATGAACTCGTGGTTCTCGGTGGTGTTGGTGCTCACGCGTTCCTCCGCTGATCTGAATGGGCGGTACGGTGGGCCTCACGCGCCTGGTCGGGTTGTGAGGCCCTTCAGTGCTGGGCTGCGGATGGCGGCCGGTGGGATTCCCTCGCTTACGCGCCCCACCGGCCGCGCCGAGCTAGCAGAGCTTCGAGTAGGTGCAGCGCTGCGTGTCCTCGGCCCAGCGGATGACGATCTCGGCCGGGCCGGTCTGCTCGACCTCGCCGTTCCCGGCGGCCAGTTCGCTGCGGATCTCCTCGCGCACCTGGAAGCCGGACAGGACGTCCTCGGTGATCTTCTGGGCCTGGCCGGGCTGGCCGACGATCCGCAGCTCGTAGTAGGTGCCGGTGTCCTCGATGGTCAGGTCGGTGGTGAGGGCGCGCATGGTGACCTCCTGGGTGGGGGTGAGTGGATTCACTTCCATCATTTCCCGTAACCCATTATGCGAAACCAGTTACGGGAAATGGATCGAGGGAGTTTCCTCGCGGATCAGAAACTCACCTGGGGCTGCTCGTCGCCGTGGATGGCGAGCGCGTACCGCTCCGCGTGGCGCACGTTGCGGAAGTCGCCGCGCAGCCAGCGGTTCAGCATCAGCTGCTGGTTCGGCTCGCTCAGCCGTGCGATGCATCCCGCCAGGTCGACCGGCAGGAGCCCTTCACGCATAGCACCCTTGCCCGCGTCGACCAGGCCGAGGAGCGCCAGGCGCAGTTCGACGTGGTCCCACTGGGTGCCGGTGAAGCCCGCGATCTCCCGGGCGCTGTATCCGGCACCGACCAGGACACCGAGGGTCGCGGCCTCGCGGAGTGGGGTGCTCGCCAGCCCCGCAGCCTCCTGAGCGATCGCGGCCGCGAGGTGGGCGGAGATGAGCTTGGTAGACATCGGGACCTCCGGGATGGTTCTTAGTGGGTGGACACTATGACTAACGCCGGGGGCACCCTGGGGTACCGGGTACGCCCCGGCGGATCGAGGGAAGGTACAGGTCAGGCGGCCATCGTCAAGGAGAGCGGGCCGCGCCCCTCGGCGAACCGGGTCAGCTCCTCGCCGGTGATCGCCTCGTACAGCGCGCAGTACAGGTTCTCCGCGACGCCCGGGGTGACCGCGTTGCCGAGCTGGCGGACCTGGTGCCGCTTCGAGCCCATCACCTTGTAGCCCTTCCGGAAGGCCATCGCCCTCTTGATCTCGTGCGGCTGGAGCATCCGGAACAGGACCTCGTCGATGGTGAACTCGCGGTCGGCCGTGACCAGTGCGTACCGGTCGCGCGTCGGCAGGGCGCCGATCGGCTCGTCGGTCGTCCGGGCCTGACCGGTGCCGTAGTACGGCACGAGCAAGCCGTCGGGGGGAGTCACCAGGCCGTGATGATTGCCGCCGGCCGACACGGTGTGGAGCGGGGCGCTGATGTGCCGCGCCTTCTCCTTGTCGCCGCCGCCCCGCATCGGGATCACGAACGGCGGGAGGTAGGCGAGGGCGGTCTCCAGGCGGGCCGTCTGCGTGCGCAGCGGGTCGTCTACGCTCATCGGCTTCTTGCCGTCGCGGCCCTCGCAGGGCACGAGGATGGGCGGGACCATGATGCCGTCGGTCTCGACGGTTGTGCGGGTCGACATCGGCCGGTCGAGGGTGACGGCCTTGTCCCGCCATGTTCCGCCGGTCGGGACGAGGAGCGGGCCGGGTGTCGCCGGCTGGACGTCGCCGAGCCCGCCGAACAGTGCGTCCTGGCCCTCGTCGGCCGCGGGTGCGCCCCATCCCCAGTACTGGGCGAACCCGGCCCGGGTGCGGGCGATCGTGGCCGGGGCCAGGCCCTCGGGGCAGTCTTCGGTCTTCGGGCGGTCGCCGATCGGCGTCCCGGGCAGCGACCAGTCGATCGCGGCAGCCGCGGGGAGCACCAGGGGCTCCACGATCGCGCGGCACTTCTTGCGTGGGCACCGGTAGTCGTAGCTCTGGCGGTACCGGCCCATGTCCTTCCCGGCCTTGCGGAAGACCTGGATGGCCTCCACCGTCTCGTCGCAGTCGACGCAGAACGCTTCGGGGCGCAGGATCCACTTGTCCCACTGGGGGGTGCGGCCCAGGCTCCTGTGCCAGTACGCGACGTACAGCCGGTCACGGCTCTGCGGGATGTGGTCGAGGCTGCGCGGGTCGACGTGCATGCTGTTGATTGCGCAGACCTTGGTCTCGTAGCCCATCTTGTCGAACTCGGCCATCCACCGGTCCCAGTCGTCCCAGTCGCGGCAGTCGATCACGTTCTCGACCACGCCCGCCTTGACCAGGCCGCCCCTGGCGATCACGCCGCGCAGGTACATCGGGACTTCTTCCATCAGGGCGCGCGAGCGCTCCTCGGCTGCCCGCCGCTCCTTGTCCGTCTTGAACTCGGGCTCGTCGAAGTCGATCTGGCCCTGAAGCGTCTTGTCGAAGTCCCGCTTCACGCCCCGCGCGGCGCTCCACTTCGGACACTCGGGGCTGGCCCAAAAAATGTCGCAGACTGGCCACTTCTCGACCGGGGCCCGGCGGATGTCGCCCTTCCAGACCTCGCACAGCGGGTTGTTCCACGCGTGCGTCGCGAGGGCCACATCCCAGTGGTTCGCGGCCCGGGTGACCTTCACGTTGGGGACCGCGTCCGCGCCCTGCGTGTCGCCGCCTGCGCCGCAGAACCAACTCATGACCGTGAGTTCGGACCCGTCGTGCTTGTACGCGGACGCCGAGCCGGCCGCCCAGGCTTGGGTGGTGGAGTCGATGTAGGGCATACGCGGTCTCCTCGTGAGGCTGTCGGTTGTCGGCCGGACGAGCGGGGATTCCCGCCCCCGCTCGCCTGGCCGGTCAGATGGTGCTTAGTGGGTGGACACTATGACTAACGCGTGACACTCCGTGAGGTACCGGGTGGAACGCGAGGAGTTCGAGGAAAACCGCAGGTCAGGCGGTGTGCTGCCCAGGGAAGGGCGGGAGTGGGGCGCGCTTCACCTGGGCGGGGATCGCCGGGTTCCGGGGCTCGTCGAGCACGTACCAGCACCACTCGTGGCCACCGACCGCGTACCGGCCGTCCGCGTTGGGCTGCACGATCTCGACCGCCTCCTGGTGCTTGTCGCCGCCGAGGTACATCCAGCAGATGCCGATCACGACCGCGTGGCCGGTGCCGTCGACCGTGCCCTCCAAGACGTGGACCGTGTCCGCCGAGCCGTGCCCGAGGCGGTCGGCCTCCGCCTGAGTGTCGGCCGCGATCCGGCGGACGGTGTCGAGGTCGAACCACGGCTTCACGAACCCGTCACGCTGGTCGTCGAGGTCGACCAGCGCCGGGTAGCTGTTGCTGTCGTTGCAGGTCACACGGACTTCAATCATCGGTCTCTCCTGTGAGGTCGTTCGGCTTGTGCGCATGAGGCGACCCCGGGACGGGCGGGGATTCCCGCCCTCGCCCGTCCCGGGGCCAGGGGTGACGCGAGGTCAGTCGAGGAGCCGTGCCTGCCGCAGGGCCGGGAAGGTGACCCGGTAGAGGCGGTCGGTCCTCTCGTCCGGGACGAGCTGCCAGCCGGCCGCGTCCGGGGCGCCGGGGCCTTCCTCGTCGAGGGCTGCGCGCAGGATCTCGTCGGCCTCGCCGAGGGTTTCGCAGTCGAACGGGCCGGTGTCGTCGGCGGTGTCGATCTCGGTGTCCCCGGCGAAGACCGAGATGATCCGGGCGAACTCGCCGTAGAGGTCGACCAGGGCCGACGTCGCCTCGGGGGCCAGGCGCCGCAGCGTGGCGCCGGCCGCCCAGGTAGCCACGCCCAGCGGAGTCGTCGGGTTCGCGTCCCGGGTCATGCCGCACTCGCACTCGGTCTCGTGCCAGTCCCAGCCCGTACCGCACACGCACCACCAGGAGGCGAAGTGCCAGGTCCACTCCCAGCCGCCGATGGAGTACAGGCCGTCGCGGGGCTGGACGACGGTAGCGGCCGTGTCGCTGCCCCCGCTCAGCCACTGCCACCGGATGTGGACGACGACCGAACGGGCAGCGCCTTGGCCGGTGGACTCGCTGCGGCGGGCGGCCTCCCGGGCGGCCGGGGTGACGCCGGAGATCGTGGCGCTCGCGCCTCGGTCCAGGGAACGCCACGGGATGCGCACGGCGACCGCGGTGGGCTCGCGGTCGCCGTCGTCGTTCACCTCGTGGGTCATGCCGCTGTCGATGATGTGGACCGTGTCCCGGCTGTCCGCGCGGCCCTCGATCACGTGAATCGTGTCGGTGCAGTCGTAGCCGTACTCGTCGGCCATCTGGAGGGTCTGGGCGGACAGCTGCCGGGTGACGTCGAGGGTGAAGCTGGGGCTCAGCCAGCCGTTCCACCGGTTGTTGGGGTCGAGCTGGCAGTCGAACGGGCCGAGCATGTCGTCAATGCAGACACGGGTCTGGATCATTTCGCGCGTGCGAGCCATGGTGGCTTCCTTGCTCTGTGAGGTGAGTTCGGTTTGGCAGCCCTGGCGGGCGGGGATTCCCGCCCCCGCCCGCCAGGGCTGGAGGGGTCAGAAGTCGAACAGGGTGGGCGGGGCCGGCTGTCGGTGGGCGCCCAGCTCGGGGACCTCGTCGCCGGTCTGCTCCGTCCACCACTTGGCGAAGTGGAGCCGGTGGCACCAGTCGTCGGGCGGGGTCAGGCGGTCCAGCCGGTCGAAGCACAGGAGGACCAGCGGGCTGTCCAGGTCGTTGGCGCCCGCGATGGTCATCAGCTCGCGGCGGATGTTCTCCAGCCCGTTGCCGTTGAGCAGTCGGCGGTAGCCCCACTCGTAGGCGTCCTGCACGTTGATCTTGAGCAGGTCCCGGGTGGGGGTGATGAGCCGGGCGTGGCCGCCGAGCGGGTAGGGGAGGGCGAAGCGGGGGGCGCCGGCCGTGGTGCGGACCGGCGTGCCCATGTGCGGGGCGAACTCCTGGAAGGTGCAGGTCGCGAGTCGCAGGTCGCTCATCCTGAGATGTCCTCTCGGTTGAGGTGGAGCCGGCCGGGCCCGTGGGCCCGGCCGGGATGGGGGGTTAGCCGTAGCAGATGCAGGTGTCCCGGTCCTCGGGCTCGGAGCCGTAGATCTTGTTGGCCTGCCGGAGGATCGAACTGAGGGCCTGACACAGATCCGAGTTGTTGTCGTGCCTGTCCTGGGTGGTGAGCTGGGCCCTCATCCAGGGGATGAGGTAGCCCATGTCCCTGCCGGAGATTTCACAGACCTGGTCGGACACGAAGCCGGGGGGGACGGGGTTGTAGACGTAGTCCTCGGTGGTGGGGGTGGTGGCCTGGTTGGTCATAGTGGGGGCCTTTCTGGGTGGGTGATGGTGTTAGTGGGTGGACACTATGACTAACGCGTGACGCTCCGTGAAGCACCGGGGGAACTCCGGGTATTTCGAGAAAAACCGCAGGTCAGAGCCCTATGCGGCGAACTCGAACAGGTCGAGCTGGCGCGGCTGCCGCATCAGCCAGTCGTGGGTGCGCAGCCGGCTCCCGGCGTAGCCCGGCAGGAAGACCAGGCAGGTCCGGACGTTCGTGCCCGAGACCGCGAACGAGTCCTCGGGCAGAGGCTCGATGTCGCCGCCGACCTCCTCGACGACCTCGCGGAACTCGGCCGTCTTCCGGTCGCTCCACCACATCAGCCCGTTGCTCATGACGGCGACCAGGTGCCCGTCGTCCTTCATGAACCCGACCGCGTGGAGGATGTGATCAAGCCCGTTGCTGAACGGCGGGTTCATCACGATCCGGTCGTAGCCCTCCTCCCAGTCGAGCGGGTCGAGGCTCAGGAAGTCGGTCTGCATGACCTTCTGGCAGTCGCCCTGTGTGCGCAGGATCGCCGTCCGCCGCTCGTCGAGTTCGACGGCGTCGACCAGGCCGCCGCGGCTGGCGATGTCGGCGGCCAGTGCGCCCGCGCCCGCCGAGGGTTCGAGGACGGTATCCCCGACGCGGATACCGGCCGCGTCGACGATCTGTGTGACGAGGGCGGGCGGGGTGGCGTACCAGCCCTGGTCGTATCGCGACGGGTACTCGCCGGCCGTGAGGCACTGCCGCATGAACTCCTCGATCCGGTGCGGGAAGACGTGTGCGCGGACCGCCTTGCGGCCGTCCCACTTTCCGGACATGTCCTTGAGCACGGTGTTCACCTGCTCGTAGACCGCGCGGTCGATCTCGAACGGGATGCGCACCTGGTCGTCGCGGATGACGGTGCGCGGGTCGGTGAGGACCGTCAGGACGTCGGTCGGGAATCGCACGGGGGCTCCTTCGGTTCGCTGTCGGGTGGTTGGGGGTGCCCGTGCCGGTGGGCCGGTGGTGGTGAGGTCGCGGGTTCCGCTGTGGCCGCCGCGATGGGCGGGGCGGGGGGTGGGGAGGGGTGCGCCGCGTACTCGCGTGAGGGGCGCACTGGCCCTCCCCGCCCGAACCTTAGTGTCCAGACACTAAGATCCGGGCCTGTCGAAGGGAGGTCAGGCGGCGGCCTCGCCCTCCGTGGTGCCCTCGGTGTCCGCCGGGGCCGCCGGGGCGACCGCGTCCGGGTTGATCTCGATGCCGCCGGCCCGCACCGAGGCGATCGCCTGCGCCTTGGCCAGGTTGCTGATGACCTGCCCGGCGAGCTTGCGCAGGTGGGCCATCCGCTTGCTGTGGACCCCGACGCCCCCGGCGCCGCCCGCCAGGAGGAGGGCCAGCTCCTCCGGGTCCGCGGTGGCCAGCTCGGCCAGGATCTCGCCGGCGGCCGACAGGCGCTCGATCTTCTTCGTCAGCTTCGACCGCTCGGAGACGATCCGCTCGCGCTCCTCCTCGGGCACGTCGTGGTCTCCGAGGATCGGCTCCTGGACGTCGCCCTTCTTGGCCGGGTTCTCCTCGCTCAGGACGAAGAACGAGCCCTGAGATTCGCGGCGCTCCTCCTCGGCGCGGCACGCCTTCACGAACGCCTCCGCGTCCCGGTCGTTGGCGAAACCACCCTGGGTGTACCGGCTGAGGAACCTGATCTGATTCCGCTCGCTGAGCTGCGCCGCGTACCAGGCCAGGTTGACGCCGAGCAGCCCCTTGGACATGGCGTCCTGCGCCAAGTCGCACAGCTTGAGCAAGTCGATCCGCCACCCGACGTACGCGGGGGACCTGCCGCACATCTCGCCGATCTCCTCGATCGTGTACCCGGCCTTCTCCAGGTCCTTGAAGCTTTTCGCCTCTTCCATGGGCGTCATGTCCGCGCGGCCGACGTTCTCGGCAACCTGCTTGGCGAGAAGCTCGCGGGAGCCGCCAACCGCACCGTGCAGGACGAGGGCGGTCATCTCGGCGAGGCCCGCCATCTGGGCCGCACGCCACCGGCGCTCGCCCATGATGATCGTGTACCGCCGGGTGCCAGCGTCGTACCGGACGCTGATCGGCTGGAGCTGCCCGAGCTTACGCATGGAGCCGGCCAGCTCGTCCAGCTTCGCCTTGTCGAACAGCTCGCGCGGCTGGTTCGGGTCGCGGTCGATCCGCTCGATCGGAATGACCTTCTGCGTCGGCGCCTTGACCTTGGCCTCGGCGACCTTGTCGGAGAGGACTTCCCGGCGCTTGCTGACCTTGGTCGGCTCGACCACCCTCTTCGCGGGGGGCGCCTTCTTCGCCGGGGCCTTGCTGGCGGGAGCCTTCCGGGTCGCCTTCTTCGCGGGCGCGGGCGCGGGGGCCTCGGTGACCTCGGACGTGGCGGCGGTGGTGGTGTCGGTCATGGTCTCCGGCCTCTCACTGTGCGGTGTGGAGCTTAGTGGGTGGACACTATGACTAACTTCGGAAGACCCCTGGGGTACCGGGGCAGACGAAAGAAATCGCAGGTCAGACGGGGTTTTTTCGGCCCCCTCCGTGACCGCCTCACTCCCCGTCGAGGGCACGTTCCCCGGCGCCTGGTCCTCGCCGGTGCCGTCGGCCGGGGTCTCGGGCTCGGCCGACGCCGGGGCCGTCTCCTCGATGGCGGGCTCCGGAGCCGGCGGCTCGGCGACCACCAGGGCGGGGGCCTCCACCTGCGGCACCTCGGGCTCCGCCTCCAGCTTCGGCTTGATGCTCCGCACGAAACCGCTGCGGTCCCGGGATACCACCCAGTCGTCCGCGCCGTACGTGTAGCCGTGCTCGCCGAGGAGCCGCGTGATCTCCACCTGGAGGGACTGCGACCAGACCGCGCGCCGGAACGTCTCCCCTTCCTTCGGCGTGATCTTCACGGGCTCGAAGTCCTTGTGCGGGCGGCTGCCCCCGTTCAGCCACGTCAGGGTCGCCTCGGTCCCGCTCATCGGGCAGGTGACGAAGATCCGCTTCGCCACCTTCGGGTCGGTCCGCTTCTTCGGTGCCGTCTTCTTCGCCTCCGCCTGGGCCTCGCGCACCGCGCTGGCCGACTGCTCCTCCGAGGCCGCGCGGGCCTCCTTCGTGCCGGGGACCACACCGTCGGCGAGGAAGGCGAGCATCGCCGCCTCGGGGCACCGCGCGCGGGCGTTGGTGTAGTCCGCGGTGTGCGTCCACAGCTGGCCGTCGTGCATGGTGGCGTCTTCCAAGGTCATGACCTGCTTGGGGGCCAGCCGCAAGTTCCACGCGATCGACAGGGTCTTGGGATTGACTCGGGCCACCTGGTACCAGGAGCCGGAGTAGAGCACGAAGTCACGGGGGGCGAAGTCGTCGGGCCGCCAGATCTTCACGCCTTCGGCCTCGGCCTTCGCCACGATCTCCTCCCAGTACGCGATCTCCTCGGTGAGGTCCTGGATCTGCCGCGCGTGGCGGTCGGCGGAGTCGTAGCCCTTCTCGACGGCTTCCGCGTGGTGCCGCTCCTGCGCCCGCAGGTCGGCGCGCAGTCGCTCCAGCCGCCGCAGGGTGCGGTGCGGGTTGTTGCGGTGCTTCGCGTAGTTCTCGGACGCCCCGGCCCGGTGCGCCCAGTACCCCGCGCGGTCGCGGTCCTCGAAGCTCTTGCGCATGTTGGTGTCGATCCGCGCGGCGTCGCGCCGGGCGCGGCCCTCGGAGTGGTGGCCGACCAAGATCGGCTGACCGAACTCGAACCGGCGCGAGATCTGGTCGGCGGTCGCCCGCCGGGCGTCGGCCGAGGCGACGGCCCGGCCCGCGCGCTCGCTGAACCTCTCGGCCCTGTCCTCGGCGCGCTCTTCGCGCTCGGCCTCGATCTCCGCGAAGGTTCGGCGCTCCTCTTCGTTGATGTCGATCGTGACCTCGTGGCCGGCCTCGCGCAGGGCGGCGACCGCGCGGTTGATCCGCCAGGTGTCCGCCTCCTTGTCCCGTGACCGCTTGAGGAAGAGGCCGGTCACCTCCCGGGAGAACCAGAAGCCGTGGGGCCTCACGAGCTCGAAGATCCCGTCGCCCTTCGTGGAGCCGGTGAGGATCGTGCCCTCCGCTCGCGTGTGGGTGATCTCGATGGTCGCCATGTGGCGTACCTCCTTGGATGAGCGAGGGGGCGGGCCAGGCGGCCCGCCCCCGGGGGCGGTCAGAGGACGCGCGTGGCGTTCATGGCGGCGTCCACGATGGGGAAGGTCTCGCCCCAGGTGGCCTCGATGTACTCGCAGGTGTCGCCGCCCCAGCCGGAGCCGCCGGAGATGTACGCCCGGCCGCTCTCCGGGGGGAGCTGCACGGTCCAGTCGAAGCCCTCGTGGGCCACGCGGGTGCTGAGTCCGAGGGTCGTCCGCTGCCAGCTGGTGGCGGTGGCCGCTCCGGCAAAGATGGCGGCGATGGCGGTGCGGTCGATGCTGGCCATGTAGAGCTCCCTTTGAGTTGATTCTTAGTGGGTGGACACTATGACTAACTTCCGAACACCCCTGAGGTACCGGGTGAACCACAGGAAATCGGAGAAAGTTGCAGGTCAGAGCCCTATGGGGCGCTCCGCCCCCTCTCGCGGTCGAGCTGGGTGCGGGCCTCCAGTCGCGCCTCCGCCCACGCGTAGAGCAGGGCCTCGCCCGCTTCACCGGCCGCCTCGCCGGTCGTCTTACCATCCTCGATGACGGCCACGAAGCGGCGACCGATGAACTCCTGGGCGCCCGCCCCGGTGAAGGTGACGACCAGGCCCTCCAGGCCGAGGTTCGGGAAGGACTCATGGAGGGACATCGCCGCGAACGCCGCGATCTTGCCGATGACTTCGCCGAGGTCACGGACCTCGCGGACGGCAGGAGTCTGGGTGGTGCTCATGAGTGGGGCCCTTCCGAGAGGAGGAGGGCGGGGCCGGTCGGCCCCGCCCGGGGTGCCGCCGGTCAGCCGGCGAGGATCGTCTCGCCGACCGCAGTGAGGGTGACCGGCTGCCCCTGGAACAGCGAGCGGGAGGTGTCGGTCTTGGCCCAGCCCTGCGAGATCACCCACTGGACCATGTCCTTGCGGGGGCGGTCGCCGTGCTCGACTTCGACGGTCGCGCGGCCGATCCTGAGTTCCTGGAGCTTGACGCCGTTGTCGCGGATGGCGATCAGGGTGCGCTTCTGGGCCGGGGTCGGCTTCGGGATCTCCACCGGGGCGGGCTCGGGCGTGGGCTCCGGGGTGACCCCCTCGGCCGGGGTCTCGTCCGCGTCGATCTCCATGCCGTCGGTGGTCGACAGGAAGCGGCGCAGGCCGTCCTGCTCGGCGATCCGCTGCGCGTTGGAGACCATGCTCGTGCTCATTGAGAAGCCCCACTGGAGCAGGCGTTCCGTCACCTCTTCGCGCTGCTTGGCCAGGCCCTCGCGGACGCCGTGGCGCTCGATTCGCTTGAGCAGTTCGCGCCAGGGCTTCGCCCGGCCCGCGGTGGCCAGCACGGTGTCCATGAAGCCGTCCACCTGGGCGCCGTCGACTTCGAGGGCCTTGGCCAGGCGGGTGCGGGCCGCCTCGTCCTCTTCGAAGACGTGGGCCGCGCGGACAGTGAGGACGTTGAGGGCGATGCTGGCTTCCATGAAGGGCTCCTTGGGGGTGTAGGTGTTAGTGAGTGGACACTATGACTAACGCTGGAACCCTCTAGGGGTACCGGGGTAACGGGAAGAAATCGGGAAGTTTTCGCAGGTCAGAGCCCTTTAGGGTCAACTGCGCGACCCGCCCACCCCGCCCGCCATAGTGGGCGGGCACTAGGGTGCAGGCATGGATCGCCCCGAACTTCCTGCCGCCTTCGCCGCCCTCGCCGAACTGGCTGGTGAGCCCACCGTCGACCGCGCACAGGCCCTCAGCCGCGCGCTCAAGGCCGTCCCAGACCTCTCGGCCTGGCTCCGCTCGGAGAGGCAACGCACCGTGCGCGCGCTGCTCGACATGCCGCAGCACAGCGCCAAGACCTTGTCCGGCCCCCTGGAGGTCACCCCGCAGCGCGTCCACGACATCGCTGCGGGGCACCGAGCCACCGAGAAAAGGCGAGCCGCGGCCGCGAAGGCTACGACCACCGACTGACCCCTGGGAGAACAAGAAGTCCCCGCCGGCCGCTGCCGACCCCAGGCCCGCTGGCGGGCTCCCTTTGAGGAACCTGCCCGCCGTGGAGTCGGCAGGTCCGGCGCGAGCCCGGCCGGAACCGGCTCCGGCACGGCCTCCGGGGCGGGCTCGGGCTGCGGAGAACGGGGGCGATGCCCACGGTCGGGGTCTTGGGCCGCTGGATAGTGCTGATGGTGACCTCCGGAGGGGCGGGTGAATCGGGGTGCCCGGACGAGTCCGGACACTGTCCGAGCGGTGACCGCGGATTTCGTGTCCGCGCTGGTCGGACACTGTCCGGACGTGTCCGGACACCGGTTCACTTGCCGGTGAAGTGCGAGTGGAGCGCTGCGCCGGCTGCCCTCACACGCTCGACCGTCCAGCCGGACCCTCCGAGCGATAGCCGGGCCCGCTCGCACCGGTGCCCCTCTACGACGCTGAGCACGACGCTCATGGGGCGCACGTCGACGTGGACGCGAAGACCTCCAGTGCTCGGAGGCGTCATCTCCGACGCCTGCGTCCACCGGACCGGTACCCGGTCCTCGTTGGCGCCATCCGGCTCGGGGCACGCATGCGAGAGCGCGTTCAGCAGCTCGGCGTCGTGCGTGCACCCGCCAGAGCAGTGGAGGAGGGCGACTTGGCAACGGGCCACCCGGAAGGCGTGCCGGGTGAAGCTTGAGTAGGGGCGGGTGGCGATGACGCAGCCGAAGGCGGGGACGCGTGTCGTGCGCTCCAGCCAGAAGCCCTCGCCGTGCTCGTCGAAGTACGGACGGCCTAGCTCCCAGCCGCTTACGCGCACAGAGTCGTCCCAGGTCCAGGGTCGGCCCTTGCGGTAGTCCTGGTCTTCCGGCCCGGCCGTGACCCACAGCCGGTATCCGTCGGGGCCGCCGAACAGCTTGTCGGGCGACGCGAAGATCGACTCGACCCGCACCAGGACCCGTGAGGCGTTCACCGGGACGACCGTGCAGTGCTCCTGCACCGCTTTCCTGACCGGGCAGTCGCCGCAGTCCCCGCGGTTGATGCAGGGGCCGAAGCCGCCCCAGCGGGCCCGGCGGGTGTCGTAGGACTCCAGGAGCGCACCCCAGCGCCGGGGGCGCAGTGCGCACTGGCTCGGGAGGCCGCCGTGAGCGTTGAGGCTCAGGCGGTTCCAGCCCTTCCCGTCGGGGCCGCCAGCCGGCGCCTCGGGCGCACGCAGGTAGATCGGCATTTCGGTTCCCTTCTCTACTTCTGGTGGGGTTGGCGATGTCCGGACAGCGGCCGCCGAGCTGGGCGGACACTGTCCGGACAGGGAGTCAGCGGCCGTCGTTGTCGGCGACCGCGAGGACGAGCGGCCAGGCGGCGACCGCCGCGTCGCTCACGGCCGCCTCGTACGCGGCTCGCTGCTCCTCCCGCGTGGTGCCGTCCTCGGCGGTCAGGCCGCGGGTCTGCGCGTGGAACGCGGCGACGGCCTCGGCCGCCCGGTCCGCGAGGTCGTCGAGCGCTTCCTGCCGTGCGTACTCGGCCCGCAGGTCCTGCCAGAAGAAGTCACACCCCTTCGCCGGGGCGCCCTCGAAGGACTCGTCTGCGACCACGTAGGCGTCGACGGTCTCGTGCTCGACCATGTACCAGGCCAGCACCTTGGCCCACGCCGACTCGGCCTTGTACTCGTCGACGACGAACCGGGTGGTCGGCTCGCCGTCGTGTCGTCCGGGTCCGGCGACGCTCACCGTGTACGGGCGCCGCGTCTGCCGGTAGTCGTACGGCACCTTGTACATGGGGGCGTCGGCGAACGCGGTCTCGACCGGCTGGGCGGCGCCCGTCTTCGCGGCACGGGTGCGCAGCTCGGCGAGGTGCTTCCGTTGCTTGCCGATGCCGAGCCCGGTGAGCGGGGCCGACGCGTGCGGCCACACGGACCGAGCTGAGGTGACGTAGTCCGCCCCGGCGAGCACGGTCACGTCCTGGACGGTGTTCACGCCGAGCTTGCGGGCCTGCGCCCGCAGGACGAGGTCGGACACGGCGCCCCGGTCGCGCAACCTCATCTCGTACGGCTCCAGGACCTCGTCCAAGGTCACCAGCCCGTACCGGGAGGACAGGACGAGGACCAGGCCGTTGTCGGCGGTGAGGGCGTCGGCGGTCGCGCGGCACGCGCGGTGGTAGCTGCCGAGGTACATCTCCCCGGCCGGGGCGGGCGAGTCTTTCTTCTTCCCGGAGCAGGGGATCACTACGACGCGGGTCGTGCTGGTCATGGGGGTGCGCCTTTCTCGGTGCGGTGGGGGTCAGGCGGCGGTGGCCAGGAGGTGCGCGGCGGCGCCGTGGTAGCAGGGGGAGGTGGCCCGCAGGCCGGCCGGGCAGTTGCACTGGCCGGTGGCCGCGGTGCGGTAGACCTCGCTGCCGTCGTCGGAGACGGTGAGGAAGATCCGGTTCGCGCGGAGGGGGACCAGGCCGCCCATCTCCAGCAGCTCGACGGCCTTGGCCAGCTGGTACGGCTTGAAGGCGGCCGGGGGGTTGAGGCGTGCGGTGCGGCGGACCATGCGCCTGCATTTCGGTCCGAGGCCGTCCGGGGAAGGGTTGCGCAGGATCCGGCGGCACTTGAGGCACCGGGTGGGGTGGGGGGTGCTGTCCGGTGTGCTCATGGCCTCGTCCTCTGTGGGGTGGTGAGTGGTTACATCAACATCATTTCCGTAATCCGTTTCGGATAATCCATTTCGGGAAAGTGGTTTAGCAAAGAGTTTGCAAACTTGCGCGTGTCCGGGCGATGTCCGCGCAGGTCAGAGGCTGTTCAGCGGTGTTCGCTGAACACCGCTGAACAGCAGGACGCCCCGCTCTCCATGGAGGGAGGGCGGGGCGTCCGGATGCATCCGGGCTACTGGCGGACGAGCCTGGGCTTCGCGGTCGGCCGTACACAGGTCTCGTGGGTGTCGCAGTTGCAGCGCCTGCAGGCCGCGCACATCTGCCCGGCCTCCAGGCCGCACGGCCCGCAGCCGCCGGACTCGTCCAGGTCGTCGTCGTCCAGCGCGACGGAGAGGTCGATCAGGGCCTCGCGGCCGAACCGCGTGCGCGGCCTGCACGCGCCGTCGCAGTACGTGGTCTCACCCAGACCGACGTACAGGCCCTCGTGGCCCTCGCAGGCGTAGTCGCTGTCGCTCTCGGCGGGTTTGACCTTCACGGTCAGGCCGTAGACCTCGACCAGGCCCACGCCCTCGATGTCGGCGCGCGAGCGGACCGCCCCGGCCTCGGCGATCATGTCGCTGTCGTTCTCGACCGTCCGGCCCTGGGCGCGCGCGACGCCGTAGAGCAGGGTGCGCAGCTCGCCGCCGTCCTTCGCGGTGAACGTCCTCTCCGCGACCGCGGGGTGTTGGATGGTGACCTCGTACATGGCGTTCTCCTGGTGTGCGGGGGAGGGGAAGGCCGGGCGGCCCTCCCCGGGGCAGAGCGGGTCAGGCCGTCTCGATGCCGCAGAAGGCGCGCAGCCACTGGTCGACTTCGCGGGCGACGCGGGCCGCATCGTCGGCGGCGTTCAGGCCGCCGGTGAAGCTCGGGTTGATCGTGGCGACGTATTCGCCGTCCGCTCCGTGCAGGTGCGCGGACCACGGCTCGCGGTGCTGGGAGGCCGGGCGGTCGGCCTGCTCGCCGGCGTACAGCAGGACGTGCGGGCGGCCGTACGGGAACGTCGGCTCGTTCGGAGCGTCCAGGTCGACGGCCAGAATCAGGAACGAGACACCGCCTTCGCCGACCAGGTGGGCGTGGCGGCCGAGCTCGGCCAGTTCGGCGATCAGTACGTCGCCCTCGGTCGGCTCGACCAGGACCAGCTCGTCGGCGATCTCCTGGGCGGCCGAGTTGATCACCTCGGAGGCCACCGGGTCGTACGCAGCCAGGAAGTCGAGTGCGCCGGTCAGCCGCTCCAGGGCATCCTGCCACTCCGGGTCGGTCGGGCTGGGGTTGGTGCACACCCGGGCCCCGGCCTCGGTCGCGGCCAGGCGCATCTGGTGGATCCGGTCGCGGGCGATCGCTTCGGCGGCCCGCTCACACGCGGCGCAGAGCAGGGACACCCGGGCCGCCTGCTCGGGGTTCAGCACCCGGTAGACCTGCTGGGCGCATACCGCCGTCCTGCTGTCCGGCCGGGCGAAGTGCGGGTCGAAGTCGTTGGGACTGTGGGCCAGGACGAGCCCGGAGCGCTCGGCGAGCTGGGCGATCTCCGCCTTGCGGACGCTGGGCTCGGCCATGGCGCCGACGGCGAGCGCAGCGGCGGCCAGCGGGGAGGAGGAGGCCAAGCGCTCCACGTAGGTGCGGGCGGGACTGTCGGTCATGTGGGGCTCTCCGGGTGGGGTGGTGAGTGGTTACACCTCCATCCTTTCCGTAATGAATTGAGCGAAACCAGATAACCGAAATGAATTTATGGAATCTGTTGTCCGTACCGGGTTTGCCGAAACCGGCTTGTGGAACACTCGGAGCATGAGCCGAACCGGACCGCGCAACACGTACGCCGACTACCAGCCCAGCGAGAAGATGCTCGCCGCGATCAAGGAGTGGGAGGACGTCGTCGAGCTCGAAGAGGAGAAGCGGCACGCCGCCCGCGCAGCCGTCGCCGAGGAGCTGCGCACCGCCGCAATCTCCCACGGTGCGCTCGCCCCCCACACGCCGTGGACGGAGGGAACCATCACTGGCATCGCCCGCGAGTACAAGGTCCCCGGCCTCCGGCAGCGCAAGACGGCGACCGACGAGGACTGACCGAGCCGGTCGACTCAGGCACTTCAGCCCGCCACCCTTCGCCTGGATCCGGGCGGTCCCCACCGTCGCACACGCAACGACCACGACCGCACAGCCGCCGAGGAGGGGCCGCGCGAACGCCGTCACGCCCGCCATGACACCGCCCTCCGACATGGACCGAGGAGAGCCAGCCCATCCGGGCATGCGAGAGGCCGCACACGGTTCGTGTGCGGCCTCTCGCGTGCGGGGTGCCGGCCTACAGGTGTCGGACGGCGATCGTGATGACGATCGCGAGGATCATCAGGCTGCCGACGAGCCACTGCCCCGGCGGGACGTCGGAGAACCGGAACGGCTCGGATTCCTCCTGGGCGGCGGCCGCCCGGGTGCAGCAGCAGCACTGCCCGTGCGGAGTGTGCTGGACGTGACCCATCGCCGTTGCCTCCCTCGTTTCAGATCACCCCATCATGTCGGACTCCGCGCCCTACAGCTACAGAATGCGCTCGATTCAGGACTGAGTGTCAGCGATCCGCGTACCGTTCGATCTTCCAGGCGCACGGCTTCACCGGGTCCTGTACCCATCGGTAGCCCTGCTCCAGCTCTGTCGAGGTCCAGACGGTGCCCTCTACACACAACCCCCCTTCGGGGCCGTTGTTGGTGTTGTTGGCGTTGGCGTTGGCGGGCTGACCTGCGACAACATCGACCCCCTGGGGGTCCCCCTGGGAGGGGGGCAGGGGCGGGATGTTGTCGCGGTGCACCCCGGGCCCGTTCCCGGCCGGTGTCCGCACCCCCGGGCGGCAGGCGATACCGGCCTCCGCCAGCACCTCTTTCACGGCCCGGGTGTGGGGGAGCTGGAGGTGCTGAGCGAGGGCAGTGTGGAGCACCCCGCTGCCCCCTCGGTAGAGGTGGTGGAGGGCCCGGATCACGTCCTCGCTGGAGGGGGTCTCGGGGGCCTCTTCCTCGACCTCTTCCGGGCCTTCCTCCGGTCCCTCTTCCTCGGCTTCTGCAGGGTCCTCCTCCGGGGTCTCGTCATCGGCCTCGTCTTGGTCGGCGGGAGGCTCCTCGGCGGGAGCCGTGCGGCGGCCGAGTCGGCGGACAAGCCGACCCTTTCGAGAAGGCTGGGGCTCGTCCTCCTTCGGCGCCGTGGATGCCTTCTTGGAGTCGTTCTTGGGGTCCTCTTCCTTCTTCTTCGGAGCGGCGGGCTCCTTGCCCGTGCCGCCCTTCTTCTCGTCGCTCGTCGTCGCCCCCTTCTTGTCGTCGGCCTTCTTCGCGGGCTTGCTCACGGGAATCTCGATGTGTCCTGACGCGGCCAGGGCGACTGTGGTGATCAGAGCGACGGCGATGACCAGCCATGCGTTCTGGTACTTCTGCGACAGCCTCACGACGGCGTAGATGAGGAACATGCCGCCGAGGAATCGGGCGCCGAGGCTGCCCTGCTTGCCGTACTTCCCGGACAGCCATCCGGCGATGAGGACCAGGAGCACGCCGATCCCCCGCCCGTACCAGGCGGTCATCTGGGCGATGGTGAGTAGGACCCGGGCGATGCCGTGCAGGGCCTGGGCGATGCCGCGCAGGAGCGGCGGGCCGGCCGTCTTGCCGATCTCGACAGCGAGGGGGCCCAGCTCGGCGAGCGGGCGGACGTCGTAGTACGGCTGGAGTTCGGCCAGCAGACCGCGCCGCTCCTCCTGGCCGTCGTTCTCGGGCTCCTCGCCGTCGGCGACGTCGTCCTGGTCGTCGTCAGGGTCATGCCCCTCCTGGTCGGCGGGAGCTTCTTCGATCTGACGGGCGTCGACCGGGGTCTCGTCGTCCGCCGGGGACCGCGGGGCGACGACGACGATCGGGACAGGCCACTCCCCCGGCCCGTGAGCCTCGTCGGGCTCGGGGTCGGGAACGGCGTACAGGTGGGCGCCCATCACGCGAAGCTCTGCATGATGGTGCTGATCTTCTCGGCGATCAGGGAGAACCCGCCGCCCGCGCCGGAGGCGATGTACCAGTAGACGATGCCGGTCACGGCGACCTGGCGGGTCGAGAGCTTCTTGTAGAGGATCACGCCGGTGACGAAGAGGCCGATGCCCGCCATGGTGGCTTGGGGGACGACGCCGCCGACCAGGCCCAGCAGGTCGTTGATGAGGCCAGACACGAGGTCGAAGGGCGTCCCGGCTGCCTTGTACGCGGCCCCGGCGATCATGGCCAGGAACAGGGTCCACCACCAGCCGAGCGGCTTGACCTTGCCACCGGTGCTGGTGCCGAAGAAGAGGATGCCGGTCAAGCCGAGGGCGAGTCCGGGGGCGCCGAAGGCGGGGATCAGGCTGCTGCTCATGCTGCTTCCGTTCGAGGCGGTGAGGTCAGATCGCTGCCGGGACGCCGTAGTACAGGCTGCCGACGATCATGGAGACGAGGGGGATGCGGGCGGCCAGCGCGAAGGGCGGGAGCCAGCCCCGGGTGTGGTAGTCGAGGGCCAGGATTCCGATCGCGACGCCGTACCAGACGCACACGTAGAAGTCGGTCCACGAGTCGTACTTGCCGACCAGGTAGGCGACCTGGGCCGTGAAGAACTGCGGGACGCCGAGGTAGTAGCCGCAGCCGAGCGCGGCCCCGTTGTAGAGCAGGTGCCGGGTCTTCTGGGGCAGTGCCTTCCACGCCTCGATCCCGGACTTCTTGCCCTCTCCCGACGTCTTGCCGTACACCGGCCGGGAGTACGTCTTCCTGCCGCTGCCGTGCATGGTCCAGCGGCGACGGACGGCGACCGGGACCTTGGGGACGGGATTTCCGTCCTCATCGACTCCTCCCCCGTCGCCGCCCTCGGTGACATCGGCGAGTTCGTCGTAGTCGTCGGGGACTTCGAGCTGCTCCTCGCAGTCGGCGCACCAGTACGCGAGGAGCTGGCCGGTGGCCTTGCTGCGAACCTCGTGGGGCGCCGGGTGCTCGCAGTCCCCGGCGGGTGCGGGCGCGGGCGTCGGCGTCGGCTTGCGCGTGACGGCGGCGGGCTCGGTGTCCGGGATGTCGGGGTGGAGCTCCGTTTTGCAGTCCGGGCACCAGAACGGGAGGGGCTGATCATTCCCCTCCACCCGGCAGGTACGGGGATTCGGGTGCTCGCACTCGCTGGCGATCTCGACCTTCGGCTCCCACCAGTTCGGGGCCCGGTCGCCGATGCGGAGCGTCGTGGGCTGCTCGGGGACCGTGGTCGCCAAGGTCGGCTCGGGGGCTTCTTCCTCCGCCTCCTCCTTCTCCTCCGTGGCCCGGCGGAACTGGAAGACGTCCCGTACGCGGAACGGCTGGGGCGGCTGTTCGTCCTCGGCGACCGCGCGGGTCTCCTCCTCGGTGGCGTCGCTCACGGGTCACTTCCTTCGGTACTCGGGGAACAGGGCGGCGGCGCGGGGGCCGGGGTGCTCCCCCACGGCGCGGCGGCGTCGGGCGATGGAGCGCAGGACGGGCACGGTGCGGTCGGCGGGGACGATGCGGATGCCGTCGAGCACCAGCTCGCCGCCGACGAGCGGCGCGCCCTCCATGGAGACGATCGGGATAACGGGGCAGCCGAGGACGCGGGCGACGGTCCGGGCCTCGTACCGGAGGCCGTCGAGCCAGGTGGTGACGTCGCGGCGACCGTGCATGAGGCGGCCCGACACGACCTGGAGCGGGGCGCGGGCGGACCACCTCTTGCTGTCGAGGACGATCACCACGCCGTGCGGGCTCACCAGGAGATGGTCCACATTCGCCCGGCCGGTCGGCAGGGCGCGGTCGTGGAGCACCGTCCACCCTTGGCGGGCCAAGGGCTTGAGGCGGGCCGCAGTGCGCTTCTCCCCCAGCGCCCCGGCGTACCACTGCTTCGCCTCGCGGCCGCGCACGGTCTCGATGCCGAGCAGATCGGCGAGGCGGACCAGCGGAGTGCGGAGACGGCGGGCCTGGGCGGCGGCCGAAGCGCCCGCGCCGGGCCGGTGCCGCCCGTCTCGGAAGTACCAGACGGCGACACCGACCGCGACGAAGACGAGCAGGGTCATGAGACCCTCCGGGTCTTCCGGGTCGGGTCGACGCGCAGCGCGGTGCGTCGGACGGTGTCGGCGAGGTTCGGCTTGTCGGGGTGGCCGGCGGCGAGGACGGCGGCGACCAGGGCGGTGTCCGTGACCTCGGGGTCGACGCCGATCTCCCTGCGGCAGATCGCGGCCATCGACGGACGGGTGATGTCGGACACCGGCGGCGGGGCCTGCGTGCCGCCCTGCTGGCCTGCCGGAGGGGCAGGAGGGGTGACGGGGACGGTGGCCGCGGGGACGACCGGCTGCGCCGGGGTCGGGGTGGGTACGGCCGAGGTCGAGGGCGGGACGGGCGCGGCCGGAGGGGCGACGACTGCGGGTGCGCGCGCAGGCTCCGGAGCCGGCTCGGCGGGCGCCTCGGACAGGCCGCGCGCCGCCTCGGCGTGCGTCAGCATCGCGTCGGCTGCCTGGAACTCCGCTCCCCCGACGGCCCGCTGGTACGCGGCCCGCCGGTTGAGGCGGCGGACCCGGCCAGCGAGCAGCGCCCGCCCGGCGAGCCGCTGCTCCTGGTCCTGCACCCAGTGCGCCACGCCCGCATCGAGCGGGACCGCGTATTCGCGGAGCAGGAGCCACCACGAGCCCTTGGCGACCAGGTCGACGCACGCGCCGAACCCTCCCGCCCACTCCTGGTGAAGCGTGTGTCCGTACGCCGCGACCGCTCCCATGCTGAGCAGCAGGAAGAACCAGCCCGCGACCTTCGCCGGGCGGGCCCGGTCCGGCGCGGTCCGGTTCAGCCACTCGATGCCGAGGCAGTACAGCCACGCGACAGCGAACACCGAGCCCATGCCGTACGCGATGACGGCGGGGACGAGCGGGTTGAGGAGGCCACCGAGGCTGGCCGTGCCGCCCGCCACGGCGATGGCAGTGAACCCGCCCGCGACCGCGGTGACGCCTCGGAGGATCAGCTCGTCCAGCTCGCGCGGCGGTACCGGTTCCCACGCGGTGTACGGCACCTCGCGGGCGGAAGGGATGCCGTCGATGACGGTCGTCTGCGTCCGGTACCGGGTGACCTTCCGGTACTTCACCCCGGGGATGCGGGGCTGCTCGGTGGCGTCCATCGGCCATGCCTCTCTATGTCGCAAAACGGGAAAGCCGACCCGCCTCCCCTTCGAGGCGGGTCGGCCGTATGCCGCCGTCAGCGCCTGCGGCGCCCGCGTCGGCGGTCTTCGTCCTCCCACGCCTGACCGGCGCGGGCGGCGTCGCGAACATCGATCGCTCGCGCGAACCGCTGCCTGGTCCGGTCCTTCCTCGCCGCCTCATCGGTGGCGGACTCGCGGCCCGCGTACGTCGTGGCAGCGAGCTGGCGGTCGTTACCGCCGAGCCAGCCGAGCCCCTTCATCGCTGGCCCCTCGCCGTCTCCGTGGCGACCTGCTCACTGCGGTCGGCCTGAGCGCGCTGGAGGAGTTCGTCCGCCGAGGCGTTGGCGTCGTCGGCGACGGGAGTCGTGTCGGCCATCAGACCGTCGCCTCCTTGACCGGGGCGGACACGAGCACGAGGGCACCGCGGGTGCGCCCGCAGCGGGTCGACGCCGCCGACTGGTTCGGGCCCGGCAGCGCCGGGGCCGTGCGCGGGCGGGGGATCGCGGGGATCGCGCGCTGGTTGTCGTCCTCAGCCCACCCGCGGCCGGCCGACGGCAGAACCGCACGAAGCAGCAGGGCGTACTCGCCACGCGTGATGTCCTCGCGCAGCTCGGGGAGGAGAGCCACCGCGGCCTTGGACAGGGCCGGTCCCTCGCCGTTCTCACGGCGGTTGACCAGCTTGTACGCCTCGGCCCCGACGCAGACGAGGAGGTTCTCGGCCTCCAGGGCGCCGCCCGGGTTCGTCGCAGTGAAGTGGTCGGCGACGGCGAGCAGCACGCGATGCGCCGCGTCGGGCGATTTCAGATCAGTACAGTTGGGCACAGCGTCAGCTCCTAGATAGCAGGTGTCTGGCGCGGCCCCCGGTCGGCGTTTCTGAGGCCCCGACCGGGGGCCGACTTGTACGTACGGACCAGCGGGAGCAGGTCTCGCGACCCAAACCCTAGGGCTTGTCTCTGGACATAGCAAGCCCTAGGGTTTGAGTTGCGTGATCGTCCCGCATTTCGGGAAGGAGCGGGACGTGTCTGGTGAGAAGAAGGAGGTGCCGCCAGAGGTGACCAAGGTGCTGGAGGCCATCGCTGAGCTGTCGGCGATAGAAGACGACGCCGCCTGTACGGCCGCCGTCTCGGAAGTGCTGCGCCGCTGGCCCGACCTCGGGTCCGAGCTGCGCCAGCTCCGGGAGAAGCGGGTCAACGCCCTTCGGGGCGAACGGCGGACGTGGATGGAGATCGCCGAGATCATCGGCAACGTGACGCCAGAGCGAGCTCAGCAGATCGGCAAGGGCCTGAGCGGGGCGCAGCGGAAGAAGAATGCCGCCGCGAAGAAGGCCGCCGAGGAGCAGCCAGGGCAGTGACACGGCCGAGCGGTGGTCGAGACCGCCCGGCCGTTACGCGCATGAGTCAGAGAAAGGCGCTGCGTTGAGCGTAGCGAAGGTGCCTCCGCCCCAGAGGCCAGCCGCCGTCTACCGGCTGCGGGACGCCGACGGGAATCTGCTGTACATCGGGTCGGCTTACGATCCTGGCCACCGCTGCAGGGCGCACCGCAGCGAGTCGTGGTGGCCCGACGTGGCCTCGCGCACCGACGAGTGGCACGAGTCCCGCGGGTACGCCTACGCCGCCGAGCTGGACGCGATCGTCGCCGAGGAGCCGCAGCGTAACCGGGCTGGCTCCCGATGGTGGTCGTATCCGGTCACCGAGGCGACCTTGCGCAGCGCTGAGGAGAGCCGCGCTCGAGGGCGGGTGCAGTCGGAGGCATACCGGTTCCAGCGTCAGGTTCGCGAGGAAGCCGAGGCGGACGGAGTCCCGCCCAGCGAGGCGTGGCGACTGTCGAAGCGGGCGTTCGTGGACTTCTTGGACGCGTCCGGCCTCTTCGACCCATGGGTGGCCCGGCTGCGGAAGTTCTCCGTGTACGCCTGACCGCACGACGGCGGCCCCTCTCGCAGTTGGCGAGGAGGGGCCGTCCTGCTGTCCGGACAGGCTGTCCGGACGGTGTCCGGGCTGGTCAGCCGCGTGTCCGGGTCCGGTGGTGACGGCGGCGGCCAGGCCGATCTATCCCTGCTGGTGGACAGGTGTGGGGCGTGGGCTGGTGCGAGACGGAGGCCGCATAACCTGGCGGAGCCGCTGGTTGTGGGCCGGGCTGGTCCGAGATTCGGAGGTCTGACTATGAGCGGGACTGCGGGGTTGGTCATCGCCACGGGAAGTGTGTGTGTCGTCGCGCTCGCGGCCGTGCTCGCGCGGGCGCGAGTGGAGATCGCGCGTATCGAAGCCCGATCCGAACCGCAGGGAGACGTTCGCCGCTGAGCGGCGCCCCAGGGTCCCTCACTGCCCGGCGGTGAGGGACCGTCCTGCTCGGGGCGCGCCCCAGTACCCCGCCGAGGCGGCCCGAGACCTTGCGCAGGACGGAGGCGGTGCAGTCCCGTCCGGATGCAGTCGGGCCGGGCGCGATGGAGGGTGGAGGCATGACTGCCCCGCGCGTGACTGTGTCCCCTCCGAGCCCGTCAGGCGGGCGCCGGGTGACCGTGGACGGCGAAGCGCTGGGGGTCGCGTACGGTCCCGCCGATATCGCGGAGTTCCTGCGTCGTGCCGGGCTGGAGGGCCTGGACGCGGCGGACGTGGAGCGGTCGGCGGTGATCGAGTGGCGCGGCGGCGGTCCGGGCGTGTGGAGCCCGCCCGGTTCGAGAACCTAGGCCGTGCACGCAGGCGGAACTCTCGCCGTCCGGGTGTCCGCAGAACATGTCCGGACCGTATCCGCCCTGGTGAGGAAGGGCCGCAGCCGCGTGTTTCACCGATGCCCTGGGGTGTCCGGACGACCCGGCCGGACGTGTCCGGACGCTGTCCGGGCGTGCTTAGGGCTCAGCCCGTGGGGATCCGGTTCCCCGCGACCGCTCGGTCGCGGGCGTCGCGGCAGTTGATCGTCCGGCAGCCCTCGTCGATGTAGCAGCCGTGCTCGCACCGGCGTCGGTTGTACTGGGGGGCCTCGTCACGGCGTGGTGCGCGCCGGGCCGGGGCCGTGGGCCGTTTGTGCCAGCCCATCGGCTCGTCCTGGACCTCCGGGTCCCAGGCGGCCACGCTGTCCGCGACCAGCTGCGGATCCAGCGGGTAGCACCAGCCGTGGTCGTAGCCCCACGAGCCGTCCTCGCTCTTCGGCAGGGCGAGCAGCCGGATGTTGAAGCCGTTCCAGATCCACAGGTAGCGGTGGGTGGCGTCGGCGCCGAGCTCGTAGCCCTCCCAGTGCTCGTCCAGGATCGGGGGCTGGTGGATCTTCACGTGGTGGTCCCTTCGGGTCAGGGCAGGGTGCGGCCGGTGCGGAGCACTCGGAGGATCTGCGCGGAGATGTGGGCCGGCTGGTCCGGCGGGGCGAGGAGCGGCGCGACCGGTCCGCTGGTGAGCGCGTGGGGGTGGGCGGTCTGCCAGGACCACTCGGGCCGGGCGCCGCCCCACACCACGTACAGGTGCTCGCCACGGGCGACAGCGTCGGCCAGGCCGACGGCGCGCTGTTCCAGCGGGACGACGATGGTGTGCTCGGTGGCGTGCGCGGCGGGCCAGCCGTAGCTGGTCAGGTCGGCGACGACCGCCGCGGTGAGCGAGGCCGGGACCTTGTCCCACCGCAGCGGGTCGCCGTACGGGCCGGTCACCACGACCGGCCCGCCGAGCCGTCGAGCGGTGCGCTCACCGGCGGGCCTCCCGCTCGTTGCGGATGCTACGGGCGATGTCTACGCCCGGCCAGTTATCCAGGCCGGCCGACTCCAGGCAGCCCAGCCACACGTCGCGCTCCTCCAGCTCGACGCGGTCTTGGCCGGGGTCGAGTTGCCCGGCGGCGGCCAGGCACGCGGCGATCACCACGGCGTCCGGGGTATCGCCGGGGAAGCCGATGACCGCGCCGTTCGGGCAGTCCAGGCCGCAGTCGCCGGCGTCGGTCAACACGCCCCACACGGCGCCGGACTCGTGCTTCATCAGTCCGAGCGGGTCGAGGGTGTCGCCGGTCCACCTGGCGGCGTCCAGGGCTTCGGCGATGCCGATGCGGGAGTTCCAGGTCATGTGATTTCCAGTTCGTTCAGGGGCCGGTCGCTGCCAGCGTGGGCGTGAAGCGCACGGAGCCGGGTCAGGTGCTCGGCGTGGAGCCGGCCGACCTCCGGGGTGTAGTACCGGGCGAGGACCGCGGGGTCCATGCCGCTGCGGCACTCCGGGCCGATGCCGAGCGTCTTCGACGTCTCGTCGAGGAGGGTCCGTCCGCAGGACCAGCAGCGGAACCGCAGGGCGGCGAAGCAGCGGGCGGCGGCCTCGGGCCCGGCCGTGATGGCGGCGACGACCTGGTCCAGGTACTCCCTCCGAGTCCGCGACCAGGTCGCGATGAACAGGTCGCGGGCCGTGTGCTCGGTCGGGACGTCGGCCTTGCGGGGCACGGCCGGGCCGTACCACGCCTTCGCCGGCCAGGGCTTGAGCGAATCCGTGCGGGCGGTCCGCGTGCGCCGCCAGTACGTGATCGTGCCCGGGTCGGCCGGGTCGGGGACGGCGTAGTAGCCCTCCTCGATGGCGTCGAGCTCGGGCCAGCCGATGCTCGTCATCGGCCGTCCTCCAGCGAGTTCAGGTACTCGTCATGCAGGTCGGCGATCTCGTCGGCGTGCTCGATGATCCACGCGGCGGCGGCCTCGCGGGCGACCGCCGTGCGGGCTCCGGACTCCTCCCAGACGGCGGCCAGCGAGTCGATCGCGCCGGGCAGGGGCGGCTCGGTGCCCGGGTCGTCGTAGACCGACTCCCAGCGGGCGACGATGACCGGTCGCTGCTCGACCTCGACGGCTTCGACGGTGTTCCCGTGCCAGCCGTGGTTGTCCGGGGGCGGGCCGACCTCGTAGTCACCAGCGTCGACCTGCGCCTCGTACGTCACTGCCCAGGTCCGGCCGTCGTCGTCCCGGAAGATGCACCGCCTGACCTGGCTGTACTTGCTCATGCTCACGTGCTCGTCGACGAGCACGGTCTCGCTGTACTCGACGTCTTCCGGGCAGTCCGGCGGCACACCGAGGTCGGCGAGCTGATCGACGGTGAACTGCTTGGTGGTCACCAGGCGTCCACCGCGAAGAACGGGATCTGGCCGACGCCGGGGCAGCGGCGCCCGGTCGAGAACCCGGACGGGGTGATGCCGTGGTGGTGGCCAAGCCTCCCGGCCCTGGTGAGCTGGAAGCTCAGGCCGCAGCGCTGGCACTCGCCGCGTTGCTTCACCGGCGCCACTGCGCGGGCGGTGGTGGTCTTCATCGGTCGATGTCTCCTTCGTCGTCGAGCTGCTTGGTGGAGCGGTGCCCTGGGCCGTCGCCGAGTGCGACGGCCCAGGGCACCGCTTGTGGGGCGGGTGGTCAGTTGGCCCGTCGGCACGTGGTGCGGTGTGTGTCGAAGCCGTACTGCGCGCCATCTCGGGTGGGCGAGTAGAACGGGCTCTCGTAGCCGCACCCGCCGGATTCCTCGCGGCAGGCCCACGCCCAGTGCGTGTGTCCGGCGCCGGGGACCTGCCACACGGCCTCGGTCGCGGCGTTCTGGGGCTGAGCGTTCGGCTGGTCAGTCACGGGGTCTCGCTTTCGTTGTGCGGCGGAGCGGGGATGCCACGCCGCTGGTCGGTGGAGGGGTGGCGGTTGCTGAGCGCGACGGCTCGGGTCACCGCCTGCGGGCCGTACCGGGTGGTGGCCGCGTCCTGGCCGTGCTCCTCGATGTGCCGAAGCACGTCGCCGGGCACGAAGTCCTTGGGGATGGGGCGGGCCGGCCGCCGCTGGCCGGGTCCGCACAGCAGGCAGCCGTTCCCGGCGGCAGGGTCGACCGGGCTGCCGGGGTGTCGCAGGCAGCGGTTCGCCCGTGCCGCCCCCCGGGCGGCTGCGACGGCTGCTCGGGCCCGCTCGATCTCGGCAGCGAGGTCCGCGAGCGTCTCGTCGTCGACGTCGTGCCGGGCCGCGAACGCGCACAAGTTCCGCAGCGAGGCGCCGATCGCGGGCAGGAAGTCCGGGTTCACGCACCCACCGCCGCCTGGCCCTCGCGGCCGCCCCGAGCAGCGGGGGCGGCCGGGCGGGGGTTCTTCTCCCGCCAGCCGTCCATGTGCTGGCCCACCTGGTGGTCGAGCTTCGTGCCCCACACACCGGCTTCTCCGAGGACTCGGCGGTACCGGTCCGTCTCGGCGGCCTCTCGCCGCGTCCAGGCGTCCGCGACGCCCTGCACGGCCTGTCGGGCCTTGATCTCGGCCTCCCACCGGGCGGCCGCTTCGGCGGCGGAACGGGCGATCTCGCGGCGCTCCACGGCCCGGTCCCGGCAGGCCCGGCATTCGCCGCCGCCGATGATCTGCCCGTCCTCGCACCCCGGGTCGGAGCAGTCCTGCGCGAGAAGCGCGGCGGCCAGCCACGAGTTCCGGTTCCGGATCCGGTCGCACCCGTCCGGGTTCTCGAGATCGCGGCGCGGGGCCTCGCAGCCGGAAGCGGTGCACCGTTCACAGCCGCGGTAGTCGGCCGCCGCGCGGTCCTCGGCGTTCTCGCCGTACCAGCGCCGGTTCAGCCGGGCAATGACCTGCTCCGGGGTCCGGCGCGGGATGCCGGGGGCACCGCCGAGCAAGTCGTTGATCGCACGGTGCAGCCCCGGGAACAGTCGCGTGCCAGGAGCAGCAACAGCGGCCGGGATCGCGGCCCGCACCATCTCGAACCCGGTCGACTCCTTGCGGGGCCGGGTCTTCGTCGTCGGCGGGCGGGGAGACTTCTTGCGCTGGGTGGGGAGAGCCGTTCCGGACGCGGCGGAGCCGCCTTCGGCCTTGCCGGTTTCGTCCGCCGCAGCGTCGCACTCGTCCGCACGCGCACAACCACCTGCACTTTTGCCTACGGCGTCAGCCACAGCGCGGTTGTTCTCGGATGGTGACTCGGAGGGTGACTCAGAAGGTTGTGGGACTACAAGTCCCGGGGGTCCGGACTTGTAGTCCTGGGGGTGGGGACTATCAGTCCCCTGGCCACCCCCGGGACTTGTAGTCCCGGGGGCCTCCGACGGGACGTCCTTCTTCGGGCGCTTCGAGCCCTTGTCGGTCCGCGTCTTCTTCGGCGGGGCGGGGGCCAGAGCGGGCCGAATCTTCGGGGTCAGCGGGGACCGACCGAGGCCCGCTCGCTGGTCGTTGATGTCGGCGAGCTGCGCCGCGCTCCACCACTCCGCCGGAATCATGGCCTCCCAGATGACCGGCCTCTGCTCCTCGGGGATCGCCAGCCACGCCTTCGAGCGGTACTCCTCCTGCCGCTTGATCAGGCCCCGGGCCTCCATCTCGCGGCACCGTCGGCCGGCCGTCTTCGCGTCGACCCGGGCCTTCTCCGCGAGAGTCTTGTACGAGCGGAAGCAGTTGCACCCGTCGAAGTCGCCCTTGATGACAAGGGCGATGAGGATTGCGCGCTCCTCAGCGTCGCGCACCGGGGCGTGGTCGGCGGCCCACAGGATCGGGTACAGGCTCATCGGACCCTCACCACCTGGGGCGCTGCTACCGCGTCGCTCATGGCGTCTCTTCTCGGTCGTGCTGTCGATGGGAGGAAATGGCGGACGGTCACGTGCCGCACACACTCCGTCTTGTGGCCACAAACCTAGGTTGTTCGTGGCCACAAAAGCAACGACCCGAGGGGGTGATTTGTGGCCACAACTCGATGGAGTGACTTCCTTGATCTCGTAGCCACGAAGTCCTACTCTCGGAGCCATGAGCGACGCAGACAGCCCGTACGACCTGCCGCGCAAGTTCCGGGCCCCCGACGACGAGTGGGAGCCCTTCCAAGACGCGACGCGGGCTGTGCACCCCGAGGGACGTAGCCCGCGGGGTCAGGTCATCCGCGAGTTCATGCGCTGGTACATGCGACGTCCCGGCGCCAAGTTGCCCGAGCGCCCGCCGGCCGGTAGCTGGTCCGCCCCAGCGAGCTGAACCGCAGTTCATGACCGGCCGCCCGCACGTCGGCGGTAGGCGGCTAGGTCGAGCACGCCCGGCGGAAGGGCCGTCGAGCTTTTCTGCGTGGCCGGGCGCTGCCGGGCCGGGCACGTCGCCGCATGCGGGACGTGCAGCTTCTCCCAGGCCATCAGCGGTAGTTCCTCAGAGGGACGCCGGGACCGGCGGGTGCCCGTCCCGTCGCGGTAGACCGCTGCGTTCCCCGTCTCGTCCGGGACCGGGTCGACGGCAAGCCGCTTCCCGGCGTCGGTGACGGTCCACAGCACTTCGCGGCGGCAGTCCATGCAGATGGAGCGCCTGCTCATCCGCGCTCTCCTTCCAAGGGGGGAGCCGGCCGTGCCGCCCGGGTGCGACGGGGCGGCACGGCCGGGTTCAGTCGAGGACGTCGTCGAGGATCAGCTCGCCGAACCAGATGAGGACGGCGACGACCAGGCCGACGCCCCACCACCACGGCGGGACCGTCGTGATCGCGTACGTGACACCGGCCGCGAGGCCGCCGCCGAGGAGACCGAGCAGGAAGCGACCGAGGGGATGCGCGAAGCTCACCGGCCAGCCCCCGTGAGCCGACGCGGCTGGTGGCGCAGCTTGACCTTGGCCTCCAAGAGCAGGGTCCTGGTCAGGCCGAACGACAGACCACGCTCGTCGGCCAGGGCGCGGATCGACGTGCCCGCGTCGTACTCCTTGGCCAGTGCGGCGCGCACACGGTCGCGGTCCTCGCCGCGCAGCCGCGGCCGCCGGGTCGGCTCGTGACGGGCGCCGCGCCGCTCGGGCGAAGGGTGCGTCAGATCAGTGCTCATGCTCTGTTCCTTCCGTTTGGTGGTGGTGTCGGGCGGCGCGGGCGTCCAGCTCGGCCGCGTAGGTCACCAGCGACCGAAGCGATTCGGCCCGCTCGGCGGGTGAAGCTCCGGCCGCCGCCGCCACGAGGGCGGTGACGAGTTCGTGGTCTCGGTTCGCGTACGCGGTGACCAGGCGTGCGGCGAACAGACGGGGCGGGTTGTTGGCGGCATCGCCGACCTGGTCCAGCACCCACGCCTCGCCACGGGCGGAGTCCGGGCCGCGGTACAGCACGAGCAGCGCCTGCCAGGCCCGGTACGCCATCACCCGGCACGCGGCCAGCAGATCGAGCGCGTCGCCCTGGTCGGCGATCCGGCCAGTGATCTCGCCGACCAGAACGAGGTCCTGGTCGCGGGCGGCCTCCATCGCCTGACGCGTCCACAGCGTCAGCAGCCCTGGGCTCAGCACGCCCGCCGCCCAGTCACAGCCGCCCCTGCGAGCTGTACGTGCGGACGATGTCGCCGATGTCGGCCAAGGCGTCCTCGGCGCACACTTTGTCGGCCGGGGCGCCCTTGCTGTCCCGCAGGTGCGTCGGACGGCCGCAGTACCGGCACGGCCGCGCCCGCGAGTCCCAGTGCGCCGACGACCCCCAGTTGAGAAGTCCGCCCACCGGCAGCGGCGACGGGGCCAGCTTCGGCACCGACTGCTTCTCGGGCGCCCTACGCCGCGGTGGCATCGGCCTCCCCCTTCTCCTTCTGCTGCTGCTTCCTCTCCTTGCGCCGTTGCCGCTCCGCCGCCCGCCGGGCCTCCTTCAGGAGGGCGGCACGCTCGTCCTCGTCCAGGCCGCCCCACACGCCGTAGTCCTCGCGGTACGTCAGGGCATGCGTCAGGCACTCGGAGCGGACCGGGCACGGCATGCACAGACCCTTCGCGTGCAGCGCGCCCGCCCCCTTCCCGACGGGGAAAAACTGAGCGGTCTCGGCCCCGGCGCACGCCGCGTCGTCGCTCCAGTGATGAGGCCGGGGCAGAGAGCGGTGGTCTTGGGGATGAGGGATTCGCGGCATGTCGGCTCCTTGCGTCGTCATGTCCGGACACGTGTCCGCGCTGGTCAGGGCTGTAGAGAGGGCACCGGAGCGGCTGTGTCCGGGAAGGTGTCCGTGTCGTGTCCGGACGCGTCCGGACACGACCGGCCCGCCGTCGACGGCGGGCCGGTCGCTACGCGTCCCAGCCGAACGAGCCCGCGCCGAACGGCACCCGCACCTGGGCCGTCGAGACCACCGCAGCCGCGGCGATGCTCGATCACTCATGCAGCGAGGCCCTCACCTCCCGCCGCCAGCCGCGAACCGTGCGCTCGGACAGGCCCAGCCGGCTCCGGATCACGGCCTCGGACATGCCGGTCTTCGTCATCTCGTGCACGGCTCGCCGCTGCTCCGGCATGGTCAGCGGCGGGCACGCGCCCCGCATCGACACCGCGCGCTCGACCGCGGCCAAGTCGACGCCGTTGTCCCAGGTGTCGCCGTACATCACGCCGTACCCCCTTCACCGGGGCGGCCCCGGCCGGGCGCAGCAGCACCCGGCCGGAATTCACCGGCAGAAGAGAGATCGGAGGCGATCCCGCTCGATGCCACGCCCTCACCTCGTCCTGCGGGGCCGGGGCATCGTGCCCACCAGATCGGACCGGTCCAGCGAGGAGACGTGCCGAGTGACAACAATCAACGTCCGCGGGTGCTCGACGTCCAGCTCGACCACCCCGAACTCGGCGGTGATCTGGGCGTCGTCCACCCACGCGATGCCGTTCCCGGCGTCACACACGTGTTTGACCAGGTTGTCCGTATCGATCCGCTGCCGGTTCGGCCGGAAGAACACGCAGCCCAAGCCGACGTTCCCGGTCCACGGCTGCCGGAACGACCGCCGCAACGCCCACCCCGTCGCCGTCTCCGCCGCGGTGTCGGCAGCCGTCTTGTACGTCCGCCCGCCCCCGAACCGGGGCCGGGCCTTGCTCGCCGGGTCCCCCTCCATGAGGAGGACCACGTACTCCGAGACGCCCGGCGCCAGCACCGAGGCAAGGAGCCGGGCCCTCTCCTGGTCCAACTCCGGGCCACCGGCGGGCAGCAGACTCGATGCCCGCAGCGGCTCAGGACCCTCTACAGGTGCCCCCGTTGCGCTCACCGGGCTTCACCGCCGTCCACTGCCACCCCGCCGGCGGGCAGCGGCGCCGCGCTCCGGAACCCGGTCAGCACCAGCCGGTCGTGATCCAGCGCCGAGAGGTTCGCCTCAGCTACCAGCCACCGGCCCGACAGCATCACGGCGTCCAGTCCCGAGTCGCCGACCACCTGGTCCAGCAGCACGGTCGCAAGCTCGCCGTCGCGCCACGCGGGCACTTCGACCTGCACGGTCCGCGCCCTGCGGTCGACGTCGATCACGCATACGTTCGTGTCCGTACGGACGTCGTCGGTCGCGGCCAGGTACGTGTGGCCCAGCTCGGTGATGGCCGGCCGCAGGTCGAGGATCTGGACCAGGCCGCGGATCTTGAGCTGGGCCACCAGCTCGCTCGGGGCCTCCGCCCCCTCGTGACCGGCCGCGAGGGTGCGTAGCAGCAGCGTCGCGTCGGGCACCAGCGGCAGCTCCCGCGCGAGCCGGGTGACCCGCACCTGCGCCATCCGCCACGCCGCCGTGTGCCGCGTCGTCGCAGCCGAGCACGGGCAGCCGTACACAGCTTCGCGAAGCTCCGCCGAGGTGTGGCCCGCGCACCGCAGCTGACTGGACCGACCCCGCTCGCACAGGGCGGCCGAGCAGCAACCGCAGCGCGAGCAGGGCATTTGTACTGGGCGGACGTACTCCGGCCCGAACGTCTCAATCATGGCTCCTCCGACAGGGTCTCGGGGGTGGTGGAGGTGGTCTTGCAGGAGAGGCAGCGGCGCCCGCCGACGTCGAGGGCGTGGGGCATCTCGCAGCCCTCGGCCGAACACCAGGCGCGCAGCGGGCCGCTTCGGAATCCGGCCGTCGGGGCGCCCTGGCAGCGCGAAAGAACCCCCGCCGCCAGGGCCAGCGGCCCGGCCGTACCGAGCACGGCCAGACCGCCGAGAACCAAGTCGGTCACCGACGGGCGCGCTTCCCGTTGCGCGCCGAGCGGGGCCGCCGCTTCGGCTGGACCCGCTTCCGGGGCAGCGGCCGGACACCGGTCTCCGCCGGGTCCTGCGACGCCTCGGCCACCTCGTGCGCCGCAGTGGCCTCATCGAGGAGCCGCGCGTCCTCCGGGTCCGGCGCGTGGACCACCTGCACCTGACCGGCCTCACCGGCGTCGTCGGTCTTCACGAGCGCGGCCATTTCGGCGGACATCGGGACAACCTTCGCCAAGCGGCGGACACCGCTCTTGCGCCACATGGCTAGGAAATCGGTGTGCCAGAACGAGTCGCCGGTCCCGGCGGCCTCCGCGTCTCGGTATGCCTGGCTGTACTCGTCGCGGATCCCCTCGGCGTCCTCGCGGCTGAGGAGGATGACCTGGGAGCGGGAACCGCCCTTCAACCATGCGAAGGCGTAGCAAAGGATCACCTCGCCTCGCTGCGCCTTCGTCTTCCGCAGGTCCGGCTTGTGCACGAAGTCGTCGGGGGCCGGGGCGGCCGGAACGTAGCTGTACTCGTCGTGCTCGCGGATTTCACCGACGTGCACGGAGTCGACCGCACCCGAGCGGTACATCAGGTCGATGAACCCCTGCGCCATCGGCACGAACACGGCCAGTACGCCCTCGCGCTTGATCACGGCGTGCTTGTCGTCGGGGATGAGCCCGAACCGGGCGCAGGTCAGCAGCGCTTGGAGGGTGCTCGCCGGCGTACACCGGGCAAGCCGGGGCAACACTGCCCGCACAGCCGCGAAGAACGCAGTGCGGTCGATGTGCGCCGGAAGCGCCTCGTCGAACTCCGCCTCGTACCGCATCAGCCACGCCATGACGGTCTTGTTCATGGACGGCTCGACCTGCTCGTGCCCCTTGACGTCGGTCAGCTCGGCCGGGGCATCCAGCGCCTGGTCGTGCTGCTCGGCCGGGGCCGTGCCGCCCGAACGGGCGGCACGGATACGGTCCTTGAGGGTGGTGGTCGTCATGATCAGGCGCCCTTCTTGGCCTTCGGCTTGGTCGGCTTGGTCGGGCGGAGCTGCCGGGCCCGAAAGGCGCGGTAGACCTCGGGCTCCTCGGTCTTGAGCCGGTCCATGTCGAGGGCGTCGACCTTGTGCGTGAACCGTGCGGCCAGGTCCGGCCGCTCCTCGCGGAACCGCTTGGGCGCGAACGTCGAGTTCTGCTTGTTCGTCCAGACGACCCCGCCGTTGGAGTCTTTGACGATCTCGTTCTTGTCCGCGATCAGGCGCATCTCGTTCTCGACCTTGCGGACCTCGTCCTGCGCGGCCTTCACCCTGTCCGTGAGCCGGGTGTGGTCATCGAGCAGCTTCTTCGCCGTCTCGGCGTCGACCTCGGCGACCGCCTCGGGCTCGACCTCCCACAGCCGGGCGAGGAGGTTCATGGTGTCTTCCAGGCCGTCGGCCGGGGGCGGGAAGCCTTCAACGATGTGCCGCTCGTACCACTGCTCGCAGTGCTCGACCAGCTCGCCGATGATCTCCTCGTCGCGCTCCAGCCGGTGCCAGCGGAGCTTGTTGCCGCCGACGAGGGCGGCCACGTAGCCGTGGCTCCAGCCGCCGACAGCCATGTACCAGTAGCACTGGATCGCGGGGGCGTCCGGGACGCCGTCCTCCCAGTCGTCGAGCTGGTACTCGCTCCTGTTCTTGCACTCCAGGGGTACCACAGGGCATCCGTCGCTGCCGATCACGTATCGGTCGACGTTCGCCCTCATCCACGGGCGCTCGATGTTCTGGAGCGTCCCCGGCGGCACTGCCACATCCAGGCCGGACCGCTTCGAGAACATCATCGCGATGAAGTCCTCGATCTCCCGGCCGATTTCGGCGGGCTCGGTGTCCACGAAGGTCGAGCGCCCGTGCTTCTCCTCGTACACGCGGCGAGGTGAGTTGTACTTCCCAGCCAGGCCGAGGATTCCGGCGACGTCGGAGCCGCCGATCCCGGACCGGCGCACGGTCTCCCACTCCTCCCGGCTCGCGTCGGCGGGGAGCAGCAGGCGCGCGGTCGGTGCGTCAACCAGGGTGGTCATCGTGGTCACTTCTCGTCCTTCTGGAAGATGCTGAGGCGGCGGAGGCCGGCCATTGCTTCGATCTCGGCGGCGAGCCGGACCGGATCGGCGGCGGTCCACGCCGCGGTGGCGATGTCCTCGCCCTGGTCGAGGGCGGTCAGCGTCCGGGCCATGCAGGCCCGGAACCGCTCGGGCTCGCCGCTGGACGCGACCCGCATCCACGCGATCTCGCCGACGGGCTGCCGGTTGAGGTAGAGGTCAGGCACTGGGGACCGTCTCCCTCCGGCACACGCGGCATCGCAGGCTCACGAACTCGCCGTCGCCGGACCGGTAGTTGACCCGGCCGTGATCGCAGTCGGTGCACGCGGCACGGGCGGCGGCCAGCTCGGCGAGGAACAGCGCGGCCTGACGGGCGGACATGTGGCCCGACCGGTCCCTCATCTCCTCCATGACCCGGCGAGCCGCCTCGCCGTGGCCGCGCGTGTCGAGGATCTGGGCCGCCTGCTTCGCGTGCAGGCCACGGATCTCCGAGGCGGCAGCGTGAAGGAGGGCCACCGCATCCGTGTACTCGCCGGCGTCGGCCGGGCCGATGCCGACGGTGTGCGCCGACGCCTTCCGTACCGCCTCGTCGATCTGAGCCTGGCGCCGCCGGTACTCGGTGAGAACGTCGTCGTACATGTCGATGTGGCCGCACCGGTTCTTCCACTGGTCGACCACGTACCAGTCGCCGTCTTCGTGGAACCGGTGCGGTACGGCCATACCGCGCGGGCCGCCGCACACCGGACACTCGGCCGCGACGACGACGGTCACGACGTGGACGCCGACGTATCCGCGACCCGAACCCCGGTCGCACACGCGGTAGGTCATCGTCGCGGGCCGCGGTTCCGGCTTCGGCGCACCGGCCACGTAGCGGATCCAGACGGCCCAGCCGTCGTCCCGGGCGGGGGCGGTGTACGCCTCGTACGCCCCGGCCGGTTCGTACGACGGCATCTTCTGCGCGAGCGGGATACGACGGGCGGCGCTGGTGCCGCCCATGCGCGACGGGTAGATGCCAGCCAGCATCCAGACGCCTCGCTCGGCGCGGGCGGCCTCGGCGACCGCTCGGTGGCTCACACGGGTTCGGGGGCCGATCGTGGCCATCAGCGGGTACCGCCGTTCTCGTGGCCTGCACCAACCGGGACCGCTTGGCGAGGGAGCGCCGAGAGCGCGCGGCGCGTCGGATAGTTGGAGGGATGACGCAGCGGGGCGCACAAGGTGCAGGTCCGCGGGTTGTGGGGCGACCGGGGCATCACAGCTCACCCCCGCGACGCCGGACCGGGACGCACGCCGAGAACAGGCGCGCACAGTGGCGGCAGCCGGTCGAGTCGTGCGGCTCCTCCGGGGGTGCCGTCGCACTGCGGTGCGTCACGATCGACGCGGGCAGCAGGATGGTGCACACGACAATCGCAGCGATGATCAGGTCACTCATCAGCCACGCTCCGTGGCCACGATGGCGCCGGGCGTCCGGCAGTTAGGATGCACGTTCAGGTCCCTCGATTCATTCGCAAGGTGGTAGGGGCCGAGGTGGGCCGTTCGGACCCGGCATGGTCCGAACGCCACCGTTCAGGCAGTGCGCCTGCGCCCTCGGGATGGCTTGATCGCGGCGAGCGCCACCGGGGGCCGAGTGCCCGTACCGGACGCGTCGCCCTCGTCCGTCGACTGGGGACGGCGGCGATGGATGTCCTTGATCGCCAGCAGCTCGGACTCGTCGAAAACCACCGCGCCGCCGATCTTCTGGTGCGGCAGGCGCGACAGGTTGTCCTGCAGATAGCGCGGGTAGCAGCGCAGCACGCTCGCCGCCTCCTCCAACGAATAATTCTGGAGGCTCATGCGGTCTCGGGCTCGGACTCACACACGAGGTCGTCGAGACTCACCCCGTACATCCGCCGCAGCGCAATCAGCGTGGTCGTGGACGGAGTCGTCTCCCCCTTGACCAGCCGACGCATCGTGCTCTCCGAGACTCCGGCGGTCTCAGCGATCTGACTGACCAGCGCGTGCCCAGCCTCGGCCGCGCTCTTCATCAGAAGGTCGGTACGCAGAAGTACCACTGGACCCCTCTTTCCAGGTCGCATGCGTGCCGACTTGCACGCATGCATGCAAGGTAGCGACTTGCACGCATGCGCGCAACGACTTCGAACGATGACTTCCGCTTGTGTGACTTCCAGGGGGCGCACGACCGCGCATTAGCGCAACTGCCTGCCCTTATGCGACAGATGGCGCCTGACCTGCGTAAATGCACGCATGCACGCACTTTCGGCGTGCACGCGTGCACGCTATGGTCAGGCCCATGGAGAACTCCGCAAGAGATTCCGCAAGGGATGCCGCCGCGACCTTCGCGAGCTTCATCACGCAGGCCGCCATGAAGGCCGGCTACGACATCCGGCCCCGCGCTGGCGGTCGCAAGCAGCTCGCGGAAGCCACCGGAATAAGCGTCTCCGCCATCGGCCGCACGCTCGACGGCAAGACGCTGCCGCTCCCCTCACAGATGGAACATCTCGCCAAGGCCGTCGGTGTCCCCGTCCTGGAGATGCTTGTACGTGGGGGCGTCATTTCGGGTGAACATTTGAATAAATCACCAGACCGCCATGTAGCGTCAGCTTCGCTCACGCCGGAGGCCGCGGCGGATGCGTGGGGTATTACCAACCCAATCGTCCGAAAAGTCCTCCTGGGTCAAATCGAGCAGGCCATCCTCCTCCAGGCCGAGATGGGCGCCGGGGGGGTCGACGCCGTATCTAGGGGGTAGCAGTGCCGGACTGGTGTCGTATCGCAGGGAAGCTCGCCTTCCGTACAGCCGTCGTCGGAGTGACGGTGTACGGCGGCTACGTGGGCATCTCTGGACTCCGCACCCGCGACTGGATCCTCGCGGTCGGCGGCACCACCGCTCTCACCATCGGAGCCCTCATCGGAACGGCGCTCCTGATCCGCGGCTGGCTCATCGAGCACAGCAGCAGCGTCCGCCGCGACCTTGAGGTCCTGGCCGCTGAGCGCCGCGCCCTGGACGCGGCCTCTCGCGTGGTCGCGCGAGAGAAAGAGGTCACCCAGATGCGAATTCTCGGCGTCGAGAGACGCCTCGACGAAACGCTCACCGCGCTGACCGCCGAGCGTCGAGAGCACGCCGCCACGCGAAACGAGCTGAAGGAACTCACCGACGAGCACAATGCGCTCATTCGGGAGACCCTCCAGGCCGGGTTCGACCGCTTCGCCCAGCCCACCGAAGCACCCTCTGCTGGCGCCCGCCAACGGGCCCGCTTTCCCGGGGCAGCAGCCCGCGGGGACCACGAGTAGCCCCCACGAGGCCGGGCCGCCCCAACAGGCACCTACGTCGTGGCCGCGCCCCCGGGAACAGAAGCCTTCAGGCCGGCCACTCTCAGCGCCTCCACACGGGCCTGCGCGAACGCGGCCCGGACCGCGTCCTCATCTCGCCCCCACGCCCGAGCCGCAGTACGTGCACCGATACCACCGCTCTGGTCCACGACCTGCTGTGACGGCTCCTCCGTGAACACGCCCTCGAAGTCCCACCGCCACGCCCCCCTCAGGTCTGCGGCGTCCGAGGTCGCCAGGACCTCGGACCCGTCCGCGGCATACTCGACCGGCCCCATTTCCCAGACCCAGGCGCGCCCCGGCGCGTCCTCTCGGACGGCCTTCGCTCCCCCGTCCACGCCAGCCGCTCGGGCGGATGCGATCCAGTCGTCCACCGCCACCTTCTCGACGTGCACCGAGCCGCCGCGTTCTCGGGCCCAGCGCTCGGCAGTCTCTTCGGCGTCGTCCTGGCTCCAGAAGGGCACGTGAAACTCGCCCAGGACCGCAACGTGAACACGCCGCCGCATGCAGCGCCCAGGCGCGTCGTCCGCTCCTGCGCCGCCAGCGGACGACGTCACACCCATGACGCGGTCGATCGTGGCAAGAGCCGCTACGTGTGCCGTTTCCAGCAGGTGCCCGTACCGGTCCGACGTCGTCTTGATGCTCTCGTGCCCGAGCCGCCGCTGCACGTAGGTCAGGCTGTGGCCGTCCGATAGCAGCGCGGCGACATGCGAGTGCCGAAGGTCGTGGAATGTCGGATATTTCCATTCAGGCAGCAGCCCGAGGGCCTTCGCTTGAGATACGGCCGCAAGCCACCGTTCGTAAAAGGTTCCGTAGCGAATCCGCTCGTCCTTGCGTCCCTGAAAGACGAGGTCGTCGAGCCCCAGATCTCCGAGGCCGACCTCTTCAAGCTCGCGCCACAGCCCGGGGGTGATCTCCACCGTCCGCCGCCCCGCCTTCGACTTCGGCGGCCCGAGGAACCACGGCTTGCCAGACACCCGCTTCCACGCCCGCGTCACGCGGATCTCGTACTGTCCGGGGCGAGGGCTACGGACATGGCGCGCCGCGAGTGCGGTGATCTCCCCCCAGCGAAGCCCCGACCCGTAGGCCGTACGCACCATCACTCGATCGCGCGCCCTCGAGAAGCACGACACGAGACCCGCGACCTCCTGCGGGGTCATGAACTCCATCTCATCGGTCGCCTCGTCGTCGCCGGTACCGTGATCATCGTTGCTCGGGAGCCGAGTGAGGTCGCACGGGTTCCGGTCCCGAAGCGGCGGCTCAGTGACAACCGCCTCTTGCAAGATCGAGGACAGCAACCCGTGCAGCCCCCGCAGCGTCTCCGGTGCCATCAGCTTGACCTTCGCCCCGCGCTTCACCTTCGTCTTCAGCATCTGGTTGACCCACGCGCCAACGGTGGCCTTGCTGAAATGCTCTGTGGATCGGATGTCGCAGTTACCGAAGGTGGGGTTGAGGTACATCTCCACGGCCCGCAGCCGCTGGTCCTTGTAGTTTTCGCTCGCGGTGCGGTTCTCGAGGGACGCCCGGGCCCACCGGTCGAAGCGGTAGCGGGTCTCGTCGACGGCCGCTGGGTCGATGTACCCGCGCCCTTTCACCCACCCGGGCGGCCACTGCTGCCCGTTGTCGTCCACCGCGTCCTTGAAGACGGTCGCTGCGTCCTCGTCGTCGAAGCGCTCGGTCTGCCAGTCGGCTTTCGCTCCTCCTCCCAGGCGCCACTTCACCTGGTAGCTCGTGATCTCGCCGGCCTTGTTCTTTCGCGGAACTACGCTCGCCATGAGCGGAGCGTAGCGCGATGCGTTCCCAGCGTGTTCCCGTCGCTTCGCGCGAACTCGCGAGAAACGGGCCATCCTCGCAGTTCAACGTACGTATACAGCGAGACGGCCCGAACCCCCGCACAGTGGGTTCGGGCCGTCCCGTGTCACCTGCTCTCGTGCTGTCCAGGCGGAAACACAGGCGACATGGGCGGGCCGGCCGGGCCGGTCCGGTTCGTGGCTACAGGGCGAGGCCGGTGAGGACCAGCACGCGCTCGTAGGTGTAGTCGTCCATCGCGTAGCGGACGCCCTCGCGGCCGACGCCGGACTGCTTGGCGCCGCCGTACGCCATCTGGTCGGCGCGGTAGGACGGGACGTCACCGATGATCACGCCGCCGACCTCCAGGGCCCGGTGGGCGCGGAAGGCGGTCTGCAGGTCGTGGGTGAACACACCGGCCTGGAGGCCGTACTTGGAGGAGTTGACGGCCTCGAACGCCTCGGCCTCGCCGTCCACCTTCTGGACCGACAGGACCGGTCCGAAGACCTCCTCGACGGCGAGGGTGACGCCGTCCGGGAGCTCGGTGAGCACGGTCGGCGCGTAGGTGGCACCGTCGCGCTTGCCGCCGGCGAGCAGCTTGGCACCGGCCTGCACGGCCTCGTCCACCCAGGACTCGACGCGCTTGGCGGCGTCCTCGCTGACCAGCGGGCCGACCTCGGTGGCCGGGTCCGACGGGTCGCCGGTGACCTGGGCCTCGACGGCGGCGACGATCTTCGGGAGCAGCCGGTCGTAGACCGCGGCGTCCGCGATGACCCGCTGCACGGAGATGCAGGACTGGCCGCCCTGGTAGTTCGAGAAGGTCGCGATCCGGGTCGCGGCCCAGTCCAGGTCCTCCTCGGAGGCGTAGTCGCCGAGGACGACCGCGGCGGCGTTGCCGCCCAGCTCCAGGGTGCAGTGCTTGCGCGGCACCGACTCCATGATCGAGTAGCCGACCGGGCCGGAGCCGGTGAAGGAGATCACGGGCAGCCGCTCGTCCTGGACCAGGGCGGGCATCCGGTCGTTGGGGACCGTGAGCACGGACCAGGAGCCGGCCGGCAGGTCGGTCTCCGCGAGGATCTCGCCCAGGACCAGCGAGGAGATCGGGGTGGCCGGGGCCGGCTTCAGGATGATCGGGGCGCCGACGGCGATGGCCGGGGCGACCTTGTGGGCGCTCAGGTTCAGCGGGAAGTTGAACGGCGCGATGCCGAGGACCGTGCCCCGCGGGAAGCGCCGGGTCAGGCCGAGGCGGCCGGTGCCGCCGGCGTCGGTGTCCAGGCGCTGGGCGTCGCCCCCGTTGAAGCGGCGGGCCTCCTCGGCGGCGAACCGGAAGACGGAGACGGCGCGGCCGACCTCGCCCCGGGCCCACTTGATGGGCTTGCCGTTCTCGGCGGAGATCAGCTGGGCGATCTCCTCGGTGCGCTCCACCAGACGCCGTACGACGTGGTCGAGTGCGGCGGCCCGGACGTGCGCCGGGGTCGCGGCGAACTCCTCGCGCACGGCGTGCGCGGCCGCGACGGCCTCCTCGATCTGGGCGTCGGTCGGCACGCTGACGGTGCCGACGAGACGGCCGTCCCAGGAGTTGGTGACGTCGAAGCTGTCCTCGCCGGTGGCCTGGCGGCCGGCCAGCCAGAAGGCGTGGGTGGAAGTCATGGAGGTTCCGGCCCTTCGGAGCGGTGGGGGTGTCTTGATCCCACCGTAGGGCCGCGCGGCCGTTTCGGCGTTTGTCCGGGGTGGAGCAGTGCGCTCCGGGGACGCTACGGTTTGTCGGACGCGGCGGGTACGGGCGCGGACTACGGCGCGGGGGTGCTGGTCGCCTTCAGGGCCAGCCAGAGCTCCATCCGGACGTCCGCGTCGTCCAGCGAGCGGCCCAGGATCTCTTCCACGCGGCGCATCCGGTAGCGCAGGGTGTGCCGGTGCACGCCCAGGTCGGCGGCGGCGGCGTCCCACTGGCCGTGGTGGGCGAGCCAGGCGCGCAGCGAGGCCACGAGGTCGCCGCGCCCCTTGGCGTCGTGCTCGTGCAGGGAGCGGAGCATTCCGTCGGCGAAGGCCCGCACCGCGTCGTCCGCGAGCAGCGGCAGCACCGAGCCGGCCGCCAGTTCCTCGTGCTCGACCAGGGCCCTGCCCCGGCGGCGGGCCACCGAGAGGGCCTGCTCGGCCTGTTTGTACGCGGCGGAGACGGCGATCGGGCCCGCCGGGGCGGAGAGGCCCACGACGACGGCGCCCTCCTCCGGCTTCATGCCCTCGCCGGAGGTCCGGGCCTCCTGGGCGCCGGTGTACGCGGCGCAGGCGGTGACCGCGGCGCCGCCGTCCGCGGCGAGGACGACGAGCCGGTTGCCCTCGGGGACGGAGAGCAGGGTCTCGCCGGTCCGCAGGGCCGCCGTCTCCATCGCCTCGGCGAGCGCCGCGGGCCCGGACGGCTCGGCGCCCTCCGCGATGAGCAGCCGGAACGGGGCGTCGAGCAACCCGCCGTACAGGTCCCCGGCGACGGCGCGGGCATGGTCGGGCTGACCGGCCAGCAGCATCCGCAGCACCGCCGCGCCGAGGCGCTGTTCGGCGCCCTGGAGGGACCGGGAGCGGGCGGTGGTCAGGGTGAGCAGGGCGACGGCGGAGTGCACGGCGTACCGCCCGGCGGTGCCGAGGGCCGCGCCGGTACCGACGGCCAGTGCGCCGCGGACCTGGCGACCGGTGCCCAGGGACTGGAGCTCGACCCGGTCCTCGGCGCTGCCGACGACCATGCTGGCGGGGGCCGCGCGGTCCCGCAGCCGCTCCACGTCGGGGGTGAGGCGGGCGGCGCGGCGGGCGGCCCACTCGGGGGCGGAGGCGACGACCTGGCCCGCCGCGTCGTACAGCGCGGCCCAGCCGTCGAGGTGGGCGGCGAGCCGGGTGAGCAGCTCGCCGGGGCCTTCGCCGGAGACCGCCGCCCGGGTCAGCTCGCGCTGGACCTCGAAGCCCGCCGTCACGGCCCGGTACTGGTCCTCCGCGATGGCCGAGGAGACCGCCTTGGCGATCGCGATGAAGGGGGTGCGGCGCGGCACTTCGAGGAGCGGCAGCCCGGCCTCCTCGGCCGCGTCGATCAGCGCCCGCGGCACCTCGTCGTAGTTGACGCCGACGGCGAAGCCCAGCCCGGTGACGCCGGCGGCGGCCAGCCGCCGCACGTACCGCCCCATCGCCTCGGGGTTCTCGGCGTCCAGGTTGGTGGCGGTGACGAGCAGGAACTCGCCGCCCTCCATGTACGGCACCGGGTCGGTCAGCTCGCTGGCGTGCGCCCAGCGCACGGGCGCGTCGAGCCGGTCCGCCCCGGCGCGCACGATCAGTTTGAGCGCGGGGCGCTGGACGAGCGAGGCGAGAGTGAGGGGCATGGCGACCGCGGGACCTCGTGGTGTCGGTTTTCGCCGTCCCGTATGAACGGCTACCCCCAATTCTGCCAGGCTGGCCTGGTTCTCCACGACCACGAACGGGGGCGCCCGGTCAGCCGTTCAGATCCACCAGCAACGGCGGCGCGTGCTCCCCCTCCACGGTCGTCAGGGAGAGCACGGCGTGCCCGGCCGGGACCTGGCGGGCCAGCTCCGAGGCCGACCAGCGCTCCCGCTCGACCTGGCGCACGGTCACCGCGTCGGTGGTGACCGCCTTGCCGGTGACGAGCTTGCGCAGGGCGTGCACGGCCCGGGTGAGCGGCTGGTCGGCGAAGACCGTGTGCTTGGCGACCTCCGTGGTCTCCACCCACTCGGTGCCCCAGGCCTGCGCGAAGAGCCGCCCGTCCCAGGTGGTGACGCCGGAGAAGGCCATGTGGCAGCCGACCGAGCCGAGCAGTGCCGTGTGCAGGGCCTCGGGGACGTCGTCCAGTCCGCGCAGGGTGAGAAGCACTCCGGCGTTGCGGCTCCGCAGCCGCTGGACGGCCCGTACGGACTCGGCGGTGATGGTGTGGGTGGCGTCGTCCAGAGCGAGGAAGGCGAACAGGGAGCGGTCCGTGCGGGCCGCCGCCCCGGCGGTGAACTGGGCGAGCACCAGTCGGGTGAGCAGACGGGCGGCCTCGGGGTGGGCGTGTTCGGGGAGGTCGACGCGGACCCGCAGCGGGTGTTCGAGGGTGCGCGCCGAGAAGGGGCGGGCGGCGGCCCCGGGGTCGAAGAACCCGGCGAAGGCCGGCCGGTCCAGGGCCGCGAGCCGGCCGGCGAGCCGGACGCCCGGGTCGCCGGGGGTGGCCGCCTGGCGGGCCCGGCCGTCGAGCTCGCGGAGGTAGGAGCGGTCCGCGTCGGCGTCGAGCCGGGCCCGGAGCCCGGCCAGGGCGTCGGGCTCGTTGTCGAGGAGCTCGCGCAGCGCCTGGACGGAGGGGAAGTGGCCGTGGGCCGCCCGGTACGGGCCGAGGAGCTGGGCGAGCGCGGTGGCGGCCCGCCGAGGGTCGACGTCGGGCAGGTCCCCGGCGAGCGCCTCGGCGAGCAGGGCGGCGGCCTCGTCGGCGTCGTCGGTCCCGCTGTAGAGGTCCAGGTCGTGGGCGCAGGACGGGTCGCCCGGGCTGATGACCACGTCGTAGCTCCCGTCGGCCCCGAGCGGGGTGCCGGCCGCGCAGACGGCGATGACGGCGGCCTTCCCGGCGAGGGCCTGGAGGGCGAGCGACTCCACGACGGGCCGCACCACGTGCCGGGTCTTGCCCGCGCCGAAGGGGCCGACGGCCAGCAGGGAGGCGCCCAGCACCGCCGGGTCGACGGCGGCGCCCGCGCCCCGCCGGGCGGCCGGGCTGCGGTCGTGGTCCGGGTAGCGGCCGAGCCGGACCTGGGAGGTGAGCAGGTCGTGGGTGGCGGAGCGGGCCGGCAGGTCCCGGGCGCCCGAGGGGTGCGGGCAGGCCCCCGCGCCCCGGGTGAGCACGGAGTCGACGAACGGGCCGAGCCGGGCGGAGTCGGCCTCCACGGTGCTCCAGGCGCGCCGGATGCGCACCAGGTCGACGTCGTTCATGCGCCCGGTGCGCTGTTCGGCGACCAGCCGGTCGGCGGCGCCCTGCTGGCCCGCCGCGCGCAGCCGCGGCCAGTCGGCCGGGTCCGCCGCGGGGGCCTTCTGCTGCTGCGGGACGCTCCTGCGGCCGCCGCGCAGTTCGCGGACGGCACCGAGCCAGTTCCCGGCCCGTCCGGTCAGCAGCAGGATCACGGCGGCGCCCACCAGGTGGTAGACGGCCGTGAAGGTCGCCACCCGGTCCGCGACCTCCTGGGCGGTGCCGTGGTACAGCCAGGAGTAGGGGGTGAGCCCCAGGACCAGCTCGTCGAAGGGCAGCAGTCCGTCGGCGTTCACGAAGCACAGGATCAGGACGGCCGCGGCCAGCCCGGTGCGCACCGCCCGGCCCGGCATGGGGTGGTCGGCGGCGTAGCGGCGGAACACCCCGGTCCAGTTGCCGATCCGGCCGAAGCCCCAGATCACCAGGACCGCGAACAGGCTGTTGTAGGCGGACAGGGCCGTGACGGCCGCCATCGGGCGTTCGAGCCCCCACCAGTCGGAGGGGGTGACCAGTTCCAGCAGGATGCGGCTGTGGGGCACGTAGCCGTTGCGCCACAGCGACCAGACGAGCAGGGCGGCCAGCAGGGCCACCACCGCGCCGCCGATCAGGGCCCGGTCGGGCACCCGGTCCGGGTCGGCCTCGGGCCTGGGTACGTGGCCGAGCCGCCACAGGCCGGGCTCGGCCGCCGCGCGCCGGGTCCGCAGCCAGGTGTCGACCGGGGGGCCGGCGGTGGGCGCGTGCCCGGGCCTGGGCGGCGCTCCCGGCGGGGCCGGGCGCGGCACCGGATGACCCGAGCGGGTGGAGCGTGAGTCGTTCGTGCCCTCGGTGTCCATCTGCTGTCCCTCGTCCCCTGACCAGCGCCGACCGTGTTGCCGGGCACGGATGCCCGAAGCCCTCAATCTAGTGCGCGGACAAGGCGAGTTCAGCAGGCTCCCCGGTCCGGACACACCGGTGTCCCGGCCCCGCGCACCGACCCGCCATGTCCACCACGGACAACCGCGCCCGGCCACCACTCCCGAACGGAACATGCCGGACCCCCGGCCCCGCCCCTAGCCTGCAGGGGAAGCGTCCGAAACATCCCCCCAGGAGCCCCACATGACCGAAATCCCGCAGGAGCGACGCGTCGTCACGGCCATCCCCGGCCCGAAGTCGGTGGAGCTTCAGGCCCGCCGGCTGAACACGGTGGCCGCCGGTGTGGGCTCCACCCTGCCGGTGTTCACCGCCCGCGCCGGTGGCGGGATCATCGAGGACGTGGACGGCAACCGCCTGATCGACCTCGGCTCCGGTATCGCCGTGACCTCGGTCGGCGCCTCCGCCGAGGCCGTGGTGCGCCGCGCCTCCGCGCAGCTCGCCGACTTCACCCACACCTGCTTCATGGTCACGCCATACGAGGGCTACGTCGAGGTCTGCGAGCAGCTCGCCGAGCTGACCCCGGGCGACCACCCGAAGAAGTCCGCGCTGTTCAACTCGGGCGCCGAGGCCGTCGAGAACGCGGTGAAGATCGCCCGCATCCACACCAAGCGCACCGCGGTCGTCGTCTTCGACCACGGCTACCACGGCCGCACCAACCTCACCATGGCGCTGACGGCCAAGAACATGCCGTACAAGCAGGGCTTCGGTCCGTTCGCGCCCGAGGTCTACCGGGTGCCGGTGGCGTACGGCTACCGCTGGCCGACCGGTGCCGAGAACGCCGGTGCCGAGGCGTCCGCCCAGGCCATCGAGCAGATCAACAAGCAGATCGGCGCCGAGAACGTCGCCGCGATCATCATCGAGCCGGTGCTCGGCGAGGGCGGCTTCATCGAGCCGGCCAAGGGCTTCCTCCCGGCCATCGCGCAGTTCGCCAAGGACAACGGCATCGTCTTCGTCGCGGACGAGATCCAGTCCGGCTTCTGCCGCACCGGCCAGTGGTTCGCCTGCGAGGACGAGGGCATCGTCCCGGACCTGATCACCACCGCCAAGGGCATCGCGGGCGGCCTCCCGCTCTCCGCCGTGACCGGCCGCGCCGAGATCATGGACTCCGCCCACTCCGGCGGCCTCGGCGGCACCTACGGCGGCAACCCGGTCGCCTGCGCCGGTGCCCTCGGCGCCATCGAGACGATGCGCGAGCTGGACCTGAACGGCAAGGCCAAGCGCATCGAGGAGGTCATGAAGGGCCGCCTCGCCGAGATGCAGGCGAAGCTGCCCAACGGCGACGTGATCGGTGACATCCGCGGCCGCGGCGCGATGATCGCGATCGAGCTGGTCAAGTCCGGCTCGAAGGACCCGAACCCGGAGGCCGCCGCCAAGCTCGCCAAGGCGTGCCACGCGGAGGGTGTCCTGGTCCTGACCTGCGGCACGTACGGCAACGTCCTGCGCTTCCTGCCGCCGCTGGTGATCGGTGAGGACCTGCTGAACGAGGCGCTCGACGTCATCGAGCAGGCGTTCGCCACGATCTGACCTGTGCGAGCTCCGGCACCCCCGGAACACGCGCTCGCGGGGCCCGCGTGAGGGCCTGTGAAGAAGGTGTGCGGGGCCGATGGCGGGATACGTTTCCCGCTGTCGGTCCCTCTGCCGCTGCCGTACGGTTTCCGCAGATGAGAGAGACACCCCGCCCGCAGGGGACTTCGGGCGATGCCGGTTCGGGCCCTTCCCGGCGCCGTTCCGGCCGTGCCTTCGGGCACACCGCTGGAGCCTCCGGCTCCGGAACTCCTCACCGATCGGATGGCCGCTCGCCCCAGACCCCCCGGGGCGTGCGGCAAACCGGTCCGACCGGCCGCCCCGGAACCACCCCCCCGGTTCCCGGGCGGCCGGCTTTCTCGCGTTCCCCGGCGCTGTGGGCGCTGGTCCCGCTCGTCCTGTTCGCTCTGGTCACCCGGCAGGTCGCGGCCGACGGCCCGCTGCGCCGGCTCGACGAGCGGGTCGGCCGCGCCGTCGTGGGGCACGGCCCGGCCGGGCTCACCGAACTCCTCGCCGATCTCGGCAACACGCAGGTGGCGCTCCCGGTGCTGGGCTGCGCGATCGTCCTCGCCCTGGTGCGCGGCGCACGCCGCCGGGCGCTGTACGCGGCGCTCGCGATGGCCGCCGTGCCCCTGCTCGTCGTACCGCTGAAGGCGTGGACCGCCCGCCCGGGGCCGCTGACGGAGGCCACCGGCCACTACCCGTCCGGTCACGCGGCGACGGCCCTGGTGGCGTACGGGGCGGCGGCGCTGCTGGCGGCGCGCCCGGGGCGGTGGTGGTCGTGGATGATGCCCGTCGCCGCTGCCTTGCTGGCCACGGCGACGGGCATCGGTCTGGTGCTGCGCGGCTACCACTGGCCGCTGGACGTGCTGGGCAGCTGGCTCCTGTTCGGGGCGGTACTGCTGCCGCTGCGTCCCGGTGGGGTACGGAGTCGTCAGCGCCCGAAGTAGGCGTCGAAGTTCTTCGAGAACTCCCCGTTGTTGAACCGGTCCCAGTTGATCGACCAGGTCATCAGTCCGCGCAGGGCGGGCCAGGTGCCGTGGGTGGCGTAGGAACCGCAGTCGGTCTTCTTGGTGAGGCAGTTGAGCGCCTTGGTGACCTCGGCGGGCGAGGTGTGGCCGTTGCCCGCCTGGGTGGAGGCCGGCAGCCCGATGGCGACCTGCTCGGGGCGGAGCGGCGGGAAGACCTTGGTCTGGTCGCCCGCCACCGGGAAGCCGGTGAGCAGCATGTCGGTCATGGCGATGTGGAAGTCGGCACCGCCCATCGAGTGGTACTGGTTGTCCAGGCCCATGATGGAGCCGGAGTTGTAGTCCTGGACGTGCAGCAGGGTGAGGTCGTCGCGCAGCGCGTGGATGACGGGGAGGTAGGCGCCGGCCCGCGGGTCCTGGCCGCCCCAGGGGCCCGAGCCGTAGTACTGGTAGCCGAGCTGGACGAAGAAGGTCTCCGGGGCCATCGTCAGGACGAACTTGTCGCCGTACTTGGCCTTGAGGGTCTTCACCGCGGAGATCAGGTTGACGACGACCGGGGTGGTCGGGTTCCGGAAGTCGGTGTCCCCGGTGTTCAGCGAGAGGGAGTGGCCCTCGAAGTCGATGTCGAGGCCGTCCAGCCCGTACTCGTCGATGATCCTGCTGACCGAGGAGACGAAGGTGTCCCGGGCGGCGGTGGTGGTGAGCTGCACCTGGCCGTTCTGGCCGCCGATGGAGATGAGCACCTTCTTGCCCTTGGCCTGCTTGGCCTTGATGGCGGCCTTGAAGTCGGCCTCCGACTCGACGTTCGGGCACTCGGCGACCGGGCAGAGGGAGAAGCGGATGTCGCCGGAGGTGACCGAGGTCGGTTCGCCGAAGGCGAGGTCGATCACGTCCCAGGAGTCGGGCACGTCGGCCATCCGGGTGTAGCCGGAGCCGTTGGCGAAGCTGGAGTGCAGATAGCCGACGAGCGCGTGGGCGGGCAGCTTGCCGTCGCCCCCGCCGCCTCCGCCCGCCGTGGTGGTGGCCTGGACGGCGGCCGACTTCGCGGACTCGCCCGCCGCGTTGACCGCGGCGACCTGGAAGCTGTACGCGGTCGAGGCGGTGAGGCCGGTCACGGTGGCGGAGGTGCCGGTGGCGGAGAGGACCTTCGTGCCGCCCCGGTAGACGTTGTAGCCGGTGGCGCCCGGGGAGCCGGTCCAGGAGAGGTCGACGGTGGAGGCGGTGGCGGTCCCCGCCTTCAGCCCGGTGGGGACGGCCGGGAGCTCGACCGGGGCGCCGCCGGGGCCGGTCAGGGAGAGGTCGTCGGCGTAGTAGGCGGGGGTGCCGAACCAGCCGTGGGTGTAGACGGTGACCTGCTTGGTGGCCGGTCCGGTCTTGAACGTGGTGGTGAGCTGCTTCCAGTCGGACGAGGACGAGGTCCAGGTGGAGACGTCGGTGGTGCCGGTGGACTCCGCCCCGAGGTAGACGTACGAGCCCTGCACCCAGGCGCTCAGCGTGTACGTGGAGTCGGGCTGGACGTTCACCGTCTGGGAGCACTTGGCGTTGTCGGCGCCGGCCGGGGTGGCCTTCAGCGCCGAAGTTCCGCCGTGTGCGGGGGTGCTGACGACGGCTCCGCTGCCCGCGGTGCAGCTCCAGCCGTCCAGTCCCGCCTCGAAGCCGCCGTTGCGGGCCAGTTCGGCGTCGGCCGCGGCGGCGGACGGGGCGAGGGCGGTCAGCCCGCCGGCGGCGAGCAGCGCGGCCGAGAAGGCGGCCACGACACCGGTCAGGCGGGCGGGGGGTCCCGTACGTTCCACAACGGCCTCCGTGCATGGGGAATCGAGTGCGGCGGCCACAACATGGTCCAGACCAATCAGGTTGTCAAGACCTCTGACAGCACAGGGCCTTCCGGCCGGTCGGCCCCGTGCGCCTCCCCAGCGGCCTCCAACGGCCCTCAGCGGCCGTCGCGTCCGGCCGGTCCGGCCGCCGCCTCGTGCATCGCGAGCTCCAGCAGCGCCGCGTCGGTGAGGGTTCCCGAGCCGTCCGGCGGGATCAGCCAGCGCACCCCGCCCCGGGCGGGACGGCCCGGGTGGGGTACGACGATCCAGGTGCCCCGCCCCGCGCCCCGCACCCCGGTGCCGACCCAGCGGCCGGCGGTGCCCGGCGCGACGAAGAAGCCCATCCGGGTGTCGCCGAACCCGGCGAGCACCGGGCCGGGCCGGTCGATCAGCCGGGTCAGGACGTCGAGGGTGGGGTGGCCCAGCCGCCCCGGGAGGATCAGCACGTCCCAGCGTTTCCCGGCGGGCAGGAGGGCGACTCCCCGGGGGTCGCGCTCCCAGACCCACCGGCAGGCGTCCGGGTCCGGCGCCACCGATACGAGCCACTCGACTGCCGCTTTGACCCCCGTGCCGGTCATGGCCTGTCTCCTTTTCCGTGTTCCCGTGCCCGCCGGCCTTGGTTACCGGCGCGTACACACGAGTGAGAGAGCGGAGTCGCCGGGCTATGACGCGGCTTCGGGAAAGAAATTCAGAAAAAGCGGCCCGGCCGCCTGCGGGCGGCCGGGCCAGGGGCCCCGAGGGTCCTTTTTCGGACACCCCGGAGGGTTATTCAGAAGGTGATTCCGGGGTCAGCCGGTGATTCCCGGGGTCAGCTGTCGAAGCCGAGTCCCAGCCGGTCCATCGTCTTCAGCCAGAGGTTGCGACGGCCCTGGTTGTTGTCGGCCCTGGCCAGGGACTTCCTGGTCAGCTCGATCCCGGCCCAGGCGAACGGCTCGGGCGGGAACGGCATGGGCTTGGTGCGGACCATTTCCAGCGTGGTCCGCTCGTTCTGCTCGCCCGCCAGCAGGTCGAGCATCACCTCGGCCCCGAATCGCGTGGAACCGACGCCCAGGCCGGTGAATCCGGCGGCATAGGAGACCTGCCCCTGATGGGCGGTTCCGAAGAACGCGGAAAAACGCGAACAGGTGTCGATCGCCCCGCCCCAGGCGTGGCTGAAACGGACTCCGGCAAGCTGCGGGAAGCAGTCGAAGAACTGCGCCGCGAGCTTGAGGAAGGTCTCCGGCCGCTGGTCGAGTTCGGCACTCACCCGGCCGCCGTACGGGTAGATCGCGTCGTACCCGCCCCACAGGATCCGGTTGTCGGCCGACAGCCGGAAGTAGTGGAACTGGTTGGCGCTGTCGCCCAGGCCCTGCCGGTTCTTCCAGCCGATGGAGGCGAGCTGGTCGGCGGTGAGCGGCTCGGTCATCAGCGCGTAGTCGTAGACCGGCACGGTGAACGGGCGGACCCGCTTGACCAGCGACGGGAAGACGTTCGTGCCGAGCGCGACCCGGCGGGCGAAGATCCGCCCGTACGGGGTGCGGACGGCCATCCCCCGCGAGGAACGGGCGAGTTCGAGGCCCCGGGTGTGCTCGTAGATCCGTACGCCCAGGTCGAGGCAGGCCTGCTTCAGGCCCCAGGCCAGCTTGGCGGGGTGGAGCATGGCCACGCCCCGCCGGTCCCAGAGGCCGCCCAGGAAGGTCGGCGAGTCGACCTCGGCGCGCAGCGCGTCGCCGTCGAGGAAGTCGGTCCCGGTGAAACCGAGCTTCGTCATCTCCTCGTGCCACTCGTGGAGCTCTTCGAGCTGGTAGGGCTCGGTGGCGACGTCGATCTCACCGGTGCGCTCGAACTCGCAGTCGATGCCGTAGCGGGCGACGGCGTCCTCGATGGCGTCGAGGTTGCGCTCGCCGAGCTCCTCCAGCTTGTGGATCTCGTCCGGCCAGCGCTCCACACCGTTGGGCAGGCCGTGGGTGAGGGAGGCGGCGCAGAAGCCGCCGTTGCGGCCCGAGGCGGCCCAGCCCACCTCGTGCCCCTCGATCAGGACGACGTCCCGCTCCGGCTCGCGCTCCTTGGCGATCAGCGCGGTCCACAGACCGCTGTAGCCGCCGCCCACGACCAGCAGGTCGCAGTGCTCGTCCCCGGTGAGCGCGGGCAGCGCCTCGGGCTTGCCGGGGTCGTCCAGCCAGAACGACACGGGCTTCGCGTCGGAGAGCGATTGTGCGGCGATACGCATGGCAGCTGGGGCCATGGTTTCCAACTCCTTCAGAGCTTTCTAGCGTGTGCTGTTCTTGCGCCGGTTGGCGATGAGCTGACCGACGACAACCACCAGCACCGCGATGATGAACATCGCCGTACCGATGACGTTGATCTGCACGGGCGTGCCGCGCTGTGCCGAACCCCAGACGAACATGGGGAAGGTCACGGTGGAGCCCGCGTTGAAATTGGTGATGATGAAATCGTCGAAGGAGAGCGCGAAGGCCAGCAGCGCTCCCGCCGCGATTCCGGGGGCGGCGATCGGCAGGGTCACCCGCAGGAAGGTCTGCACGGGGCCGGCGTACAGGTCGCGGGCGGCCTCCTCCAGCCTCGGGTCCATCGACATCACGCGTGCCTTCACCGCCGTCACGACGAAGCTGAGGCAGAACATGATGTGCGCGATGAGGATCGTCCAGAAGCCCAGCTGCGCGCCCATGTTGAGGAAGAGCGTGAGCAGCGAGGCGGCCATGACGACCTCGGGCATCGCCATCGGCAGGAAGATCAGCGAGTTGATCGCGCCGCGCGCCCGGAAGCGGTAGCGGACCAGCGCGAACGAGATCATCGTGCCGAGCACGGTCGCGCCGATGGTGGCCCAGAGCGCGATCTGGAGGGAGAGCGAGAGCGAGCCGCACATGTCGGCGACGCCGCAGGGGTCCTTCCAGGCGTCCAGCGAGAACCGCTGCCAGGCGTAGTTGAAGCGCCCGTTCGGCTTGTTGAACGAGAACACCATGACGACGACGTTCGGAAGGATCATGTACGCGAGGGTCAGCAGACCCGCGAGGACGATCAGGTTCCGGCGAATCCAGCGCAGTACGGGCATCAGACCAGGTCCTCCGTCCCGGAGCGGCGGATGTAGACGGTGACCATGATCAGGACGGCCGCCATGAGGATGAAGGAGAGCGCGGCCGCCGTCGGGTAGTCCAGGACCCGCAGGAACTGGGTCTGGATGACGCTGCCGACCATCTTCGTGTCGGTGGATCCCAGCAGTTCCGCGTTGACGTAGTCACCGCTGGCCGGGATGAAGGTGAGCAGGGTTCCGGAGACGACGCCCGGCATGGAGAGCGGGAAGGTCACCTTGCGGAAGGTGGTGGCGGGGGTGGCGTACAGGTCGCCGGCCGCCTCGTGCAGCCTGCCGTCGATCCGCTCCAGCGAGGTGTAGAGCGGCAGGATCATGAACGGCAGGAAGTTGTACGTGAGGCCGCAGACCACCGCCATCGGGGTGGCCAGCACGCGGTTGGACTCGGTCCAGCCGAGCCAGCTGGTCACGTCCAGGACGTGCAGCGTGTTCAGTACGTCCACGACCGCGCCGCCGTCCGCGAGGATCGTCTTCCAGGCGAGCGTGCGGATCAGGAAGCTGGTGAAGAACGGCGCGATGACCAGGACCAGCAGGACGTTGCGCCAGCGGCCCGCCTTGAACGCGATGAGGTAGGCGAGCGGGTAGCCGAGCAGCAGGCACAGCAGGGTGGCGGTGCCGGCGTACATCAGGGAGCGCAGGAACTGCGGGTAGTACTCGGTGAGCGCGTCCCAGTAGGTCTGGAAGTGCCAGGTGACCTCGAAGCCCTTCTCCAGGGATCCGGTCTGGACGGAGGTCGAGGCCTGGTAGACCAGCGGGAGCGCGAAGAAGACGACGAGCCACAGAATGCCCGGGAGCAGCAGCCAGTAGGGGACGAGCCGCTTGCGGGTGGAGGGCTTGCGTATCTCCGGTTCGGTGACGGGCGCCGGTGGCGCCTCCTGGGTGACGGTCACGCCGCGTCCTCCACCGTCTCCACACCGGCGTCGATGTCCTGGGCCGCGTCCAGTCCGAAGGTGTGCGCGGGGTTCCAGTGCAGCACGACCTCGGCGCCGGGCGCGAGCCGGGAGTCGCGCTCGATGTTCTGCTCGTAGACCTGGAGCGCCTTGCCGGCCGGGCTCTCCACCACGTACTGGGTGGACACCCCGATGAAGCTGGTGTCGACGATCCGGCCGGTGACCCGGTTGCGGCCGTCGGCGACGGTGTCGGCGTCCTCGGCGCGGATCAGCGAGATCTTCTCGGGGCGGATGCCGACGAGCAGCTTGCCGCCGTCCTTGACCGGGGCCGTACACCGCCCGGCGGGCAGCCGCAGCTTCCCACCGCCCGCGGCGACGACCAGATCGTCACCGGTGGAGACGATCTCGGCCTCGATGAGGTTGGAGGTGCCGAGGAAGTTGGCGACGAAGGTCGTCCGCGGGTTCTCGTACAGGTCGGCGGGGGCGCCGAGCTGCTCGACCCGGCCGCCGTTCATCACCGCGACCGTGTCGGCCATGGTCATGGCCTCCTCCTGGTCGTGGGTGACGTGGATGAAGGTGATGCCGACCTCGGTCTGGATGCGCTTGAGCTCCAGCTGCATCTGGCGGCGCAGCTTGAGGTCGAGGGCGCCGAGCGGTTCGTCGAGCAGCAGGACCTGGGGGTGGTTGATCAGGGCGCGGGCGACGGCGACGCGCTGCTGCTGGCCACCGGAGAGCTGGTGCGGCTTGCGCTTGGCGAAGTCGCCGAGCTGGACGAGGTCCAGCATGTCGTCGACCTGCTTCTTCACCGACTTGATGCCGCGCCGGCGCAGACCGAAGGCGACGTTCTCCGCGATGTCGAGGTGCGGGAAGAGCGCGTAGCTCTGGAAGACCGTATTCACCGGCCGTTTGTACGGCGGGAGGGCGGTGATGTCCCTGTCGCCGAGGAAGACCGTGCCGGTGGTGGCCTCCTCCAGGCCGGCGATCATCCGCAGGGTGGTGGTCTTGCCGCAGCCGGACGCGCCGAGCAGGGCGAAGAAGGAACCCTGCGGAACGGTCAGGTCGAGCGGTTGGACGGCGTTGAAGGAGCCGTAGGTCTTGCTGATCCCGGTGAGGCGGACGTCGCCGCCGGTCTGCTGCTGTGTCATGGAGCGCGGTCCCAGTGGTGTCAGAGGGGGATCTGGGGAAGATCGGGGGATCGGGAGATCGCGAGGATCAAGGGTGCGGAAGGAGATCCCGGGGATCGGTGTGCGGGGGTGAGGAGAGAGCGGGCCGGGTCGGGCCGTGCGGTCAGGCGCCGATGAGCTTGGCGAACTTCTCCTCGTACGCCGTCTCTTCCTTGGTGCTCAGGGAGCGGAAGGAGTGCGACCGGGAGGCCATCTCCCTGTCCGGGAGGATCAGGGTGTTGGCGGCCATCTTCTCGTCGATCCGGGCGAGCTCCTCGCGGACGCCGTCGACCGGGCAGACGAAGTTGATGAAGGCGGCGAGGCGGGCGGCGACCGGCGGCTCGTAGTAGTAGTCCATGAGCTTCTCGGCGTTGGTCTTGTGCCGTGCCTTGGCCGGGACCAGCATGTTGTCGCTGGAAGTGATGTATCCGGCGGCCGGGATGGCGTACTTGATGTCCGGGTTCCCGGCCTGGAGCTGGATGATGTCGCCGGCCCAGGCGACGCAGGCGGCGATGTCGCCCTTGTCGAGGTCGGCGGTGTAGTCGTTGCCGGTGAAGCGGCGTATCTGCTTCTTGTCGACGCCCTTCTGGAGCCGGTTGATCGCGGCGTCGTAGTCGGCGTCGGTGAAGGAGGCCGGGTCCTTGCCCAGGTCGAGCAGGGTCATGCCGATGGTGTCGCGCATCTCGGAGAGGAAGCTGACCCGCCCCTTGAGCGCGGGGTCGTCCAGGAGCTGGGTGACGGAGTCGACCTTGCGGCCGCCGGTCGCCCTGGAGTTGTAGGCGATGACGGTGGGGATGCCGGTCCAGGGGTACGAGTAGGCGCGGCCCGGATCCCAGTCCGGGGTACGGAACTGGGCCGAGAGGTTGGCGAAGGCGTGCGGCAGGTTCGAGGCGTCGAGCCGCTGGGCCCAGCCGAGCCGGATGATGCGGGCGGCCAGCCAGTCGGTGACGATGATCAGGTCGCGGCCGGTGTCCTGGCCCGCCGCCATCTGCGGCTTGATCTTGCCGAAGAACTCGACGTTGTCGTTGATGTCCTCGGTGTACTTGACGCTGATCCCGGTGCGCTTGGTGAACGCCTCCAGGGTCGGCCGGCTCTTCTTGTCCTCGCCGATGTCCATGTACTCGGTCCAGTTGGAGAAGTTGACCTGCTTCTCCTCGGCCGAGTGGTCGTCGGAGGCCGCGGCGGCGTCGCCCTCCCGCTGGGCGGGCGGAATGCCGCAGGCGCTCAGTGTGCCCAGCCCGCCGATCGCCAGCGCCCCCATGCCGGAGGCGCGGAGGAGCGATCGGCGGGTCAGGGCGCCCCGGCCGCTGGTGAGACTGCGTCGCATCGCGGCGATCTGGGCCGCGGAGAGCCGCTCCGGCTCGTACTGCTCCATGCGCGTTTCCCTTTCGGGTGTGAAGGCCGGGGTCGGCCGGATTATCGGTCCCCGAAGATCGTGCGGTGCCAGTCCTTGCGAGCGACCGCGGTGTTGTCGTACATGACGTGCTTGACCTGCGTGTACTCCTCGAAGGAGTACGCCGACATGTCCTTGCCGAAGCCGCTGGCCTTGTATCCGCCGTGCGGCATCTCGCTGATGATCGGGATGTGGTCGTTGACCCAGACGCAGCCGGCCTTGATCTCGCGGGTGGCGCGGTTGGCGCGGTACAGGTCGCGGGTCCAGGCCGAGGCGGCGAGGCCGTACGGGGTGTCGTTGGCGAGCCGGAGGCCCTCGTCGTCGGTGTCGAAGGGCAGCACGACCAGGACCGGGCCGAAGATCTCGGACTGGACGATCTCGCTGTCCTGGGCGGCCCCGGCGACCAGCGTCGGCCGGTAGTAGGCGCCCGCCGCCAGCTCGCCGCCGGGGGCCTCGCCGCCGGTGACGACGGTGGCGTAGGCGCGGGCGCGCTCGACGAATCCGGCGACCCGGTCCCGCTGGGCGTGGCTGATCAGCGGGCCGAGATCGGTCGACGGGTCGGAGGGGGCGCCGAGCCGGACGGTCTCCATGAGCTCCGCGACGCCCTGCACGAAGGCGTCGTACAGCGGGCGCTGGACGTAGGCGCGGGTGGCGGCGGTGCAGTCCTGGCCGGTGTTGATGAGCGCGCCGGCGACGGCGCCGTGGACCGCGGCTTCGAGGTCGGCGTCGTCGAAGACCACGAAGGGGGCCTTGCCGCCGAGCTCCAGGTGGAGGCGCTTGACGGTGGCGGTGGCGATCTCCGCGACCCGCTTGCCGACGGCGGTGGAGCCGGTGAAGGAGGTCATGACCACGTCCGGGTGGCCGACCAGGTGCTCACCGGCCACCTTGCCCGCGCCGGTGACGATGTTGATCACGCCGTCGGGGATGCCCGCCTCGGTGGCCGCCTGGGCGAACATCAGCGAGGTCAGCGGGGTGATCTCGGCGGGCTTCAGCACGATGGTGTTGCCCGCGGCGACGGCCGGGAGGATCTTCCAGGCGGCCATCTGGAGGGGGTAGTTCCAGGGCGCGATCGAGCCGACGACACCGATCGCCTCGCGGCGCACGTAGGAGGTGTGGTCGCCGTCGTACTCACCGGCCGACTTGCCCTCCAGGTGGCGGGCGGCCCCGGCGAAGAAGGAGGTGTTGTCGATGGTGCCGGGCACGTCGAACTCGGTGGAGAGCTTGATCGGCTTGCCGCACTGGAGGGACTCCACCCGTGCGAAGTCCTCGGCCTGCTCGGCGAGGACGGCGGCGAAGCGGTGCATCGCCTCGGCCCGCTCGGCGGGCGTCGCGCCCGACCAGCCGGGGAACGCCTCCTTCGCGGCCGCCACGGCGGCGTCCACGTCGGCCGTACCGGCCAGCTCGTAGGTGTAGACGGTCTCGCCCGTCGCCGGGTCCACCACGTCGTGGTGGTGCCCCGAGGTTCCGGACCGCAGCTTTCCGCCGATGTACTGTGCGCCGTCCGCGAAGCGGTCCCGCACCTGGATGCCGTTGCCCATGACGTTCTCCTCCGCCGCGGACCCCTCATTCGGGGGCGGCGTAGCTTCTGCTCGATTTGAGTGCCGATCCTGACAGAGGGGAGTAACCCCAACAAGTGATTCCGTTGTTGCCTTTTGGTTACGCGACGGAATCTATTGACCATGTGTCGCGTCGGCGCGGAATTACCCGTACGGAGTGTCAGTGGCGGATGCCAGAATCGCATGCCATGGAACACATGGTCGATCTTCTCGCCCGGACCGCTCGTGGCGAGAAGGTGAAGTACCTGCACTTCTGGGGGCACCGCCCCCGGCCCGACGGGCGCGTCGGAGCGAGCTGTCTGAGCCAGTGGTGGCCCTCGCCCTTCACGGTCGGCACCGTGCGGTACGCCTCGTCCGAGCACTGGATGATGGCCGCCAAGGCCCGCCTGTTCGGCGACGCGGAATCGGAGGCGGCCGCGGTGGCGGCGAAAAGTCCGGCGGAGGCCAAGAAAGTGGGCCGGCTGGTGCGCGGTTTCGACGAGGCGATATGGGAGCGTGAGCGGTTCGCCCTGGTGACGGCCGGCAGTGTGCACAAGTTCCGGGCCCATCCGGAGCTGCGGGAGTTCCTGGTGAACACCGGGGAGCGGGTGCTGGTCGAGGCGAGCCCGATGGACCGGGTCTGGGGCATCGGGCTGGCGGCGGACGATCCGCGGGCGGCGCGCCCGGCGGCCTGGCGGGGGCTGAACCTGCTGGGCTTCGCGCTGATGGACGCGCGGGCGGAGCTGCGCGCGGCCGCCTGAGCGGGGCCGGACATGCCGACGGCCCGGCGGGACCGTGGTTCCGGTCCCCGCCGGGCCGTGGGCGGGCGGTGCGGTGCGGTGCCTAGCGGGCGTCGACGACCAGGGAGGTGGCGAACGGGTCGTCGTTGTACGTGCTGTCGTCTTCGTACTCGTCGATGTTCGCGGCGATGAACCAGACGAAGAAGCTGATGATCGCCACGCCGAGGGCGATGCCGACGGAGCCCAGGATGATCCCGGTGAGCGCCTGGCCGCTGTTGGTCGCCTCACCGCGCTGCGCCCGCTTGCGCCCCAGGATGCCGAAGATCAGGGCGAGCGTGCCCAGGATCAGGCTGGGAATTCCGTAGACGCAGAACAGGCAGACCGCCAGGATGCCCAGCACCATGGCCGCGGTGCCCAGGCCGTTGGAGGGCGGCGCGACGCCCCAGGCCGTCTGGCCGTAGCCGGGGTAGGAGGGGTAGCCGCCGTACGGCGCGGGCTGCGGGGCGGGATAGCCGTACGGTCCGGCGGACGGCGGCATCTGCTGGCCCGGCCCGTTCGGTCCGACCGGCGGCGGCGGTACGTCACCGGCTGCGGGCTGCGGGGCCGTCGGCGCCGGTGCGCCGAATTCCGGCGCCGGCGGTGTGTCGGCCGGTGCGGGGCTCTCCCCGTCCCCTGCCGCGGGCTGCTGGTGCGCGGCGGCCGGCTTCTCCAGCCGCACCTTGTCCTCCGGCAGCGGGGCTCTGTTCTCCGGCGGGGCCCACGGGTCGCCCGACGCGCCCCCGCCCTCGGGCCGCTCTGTGCTGTCTGACATGTGCCTCCCCCATCGTGTCCCGTCATGCTACGGCCCCGGATCCCGTGGACCGACGCGGCCTACGATGATCCCCGTCCCCTGCCCGGCCGACCGAGCCCGGCAGCCGAGCCGTCCACGCCCCGGAGCGCCCGATGTCCGATCTCCGTCCCTTCATCGCGGGACTGCCCAAGGCCGAGCTGCATGTCCACCATGTCGGGTCCGCCTCCCCCCGTATCGTCGCCGAACTGGCCGCCCGCCACGCCGACTCCAAGGTCCCCACGGACCCCGAGGCGCTCGCCGACTACTTCACGTTCACGGACTTCGCGCACTTCATCGAGGTGTACCTCTCCGTCGTGGACCTGATCCGCACGCCGGAGGACGTCCGGCTGCTGACCTTCGAGGTCGCCCGTGACATGGCGCGGCAGAACATCCGCTACGCGGAGCTGACGGTGACGCCGTACTCCTCGACCCGGCGCGGCATCCCCGAGCGGGCGTTCATGGAGGCGATAGAGGACGCCCGCACGGCCGCCGAGGCCGAGCTCGGGGTGGTGCTGCGCTGGTGCTTCGACATTCCGGGCGAGGCCGGGCACGAGGCCGCGGAGGAGACCGCCCGGCTCGCCGTGGACCTGCGGCCCGAGGGGCTGGTCTCGTTCGGGCTCGGCGGTCCGGAGATCGGCGTGGACCGGCCGCAGTTCAAGCCCTACTTCGACCGGGCGATCGCCGCGGGCCTGCACTCCGTGCCGCACGCCGGGGAGACCACCGGGCCGCAGACCGTCTGGGACGCCCTGACCCATCTGCGCGCCGAGCGCATCGGCCACGGCACCAGCTCCGTCCAGGACCCGAAGCTGCTGGCCCATCTCGCCGAGCACCGCATCCCGCTGGAGGTCTGCCCGACGTCGAACGTCGCGACCCGCGCGGTGCCGGACATCGAGCAGCACCCGGTGCGCGCGATGGTGGACGCGGGTGTGCTTGTCACGATCAACAGCGACGACCCGCCGATGTTCGGCACCGACCTCAACAACGAGTACGCGGTCGCGGCCCGGCTGCTCGCGCTGGACGAGCGCGGCCTCGCGGAGCTGGCGAAGAACGCGGTCGAGGCCTCCTACCTGGACCCGGCTGGCAAGCGGGCGCTGGCCGCCGAGATCGACACGTACACGGCGGACTGGCTGCGGCGGGGCTGAACGCCGAACGGGCCGGGGTGGTCGCGGGCGGGGCAGTCGGGGGCCGGGCGGTCACAATGACCTCATGGTCACCACTGTCACCGCCGTGGCCCACCGCGGCGATCCCTACCGGGTCCGGGAGAACACCCTCGCCTCGATCCGTTCCGCGCTCGGCCGGGGTGCGGACGCGGTCGAGATCGACGTACGGGTCACCCGCGACGGCGTGCCCGTCCTGCTGCACGACGCCACGCTGAAGCGGCTGTGGGGACACGGTGTCCGGCTCGACCGGCTGACCCGCCAGGAGCTCGCCGGACTGACCGGGGGCGGTGTGCCCACGCTGCGCGAGGCGCTGGACATCGCGGGGGCGCACCGGCTCATGATCGACCTGCCGGGCGCCACCGACGCCTCGGTACCGGCGGTCGTCGGCGCGGTCCGGGAGTCCGGGGCCGGTGAGCGGGTCTACTACTGCGCCGGCCCCGCCGCGATGCTCCGGGTACGGGCCGCCGATCCGCGGGCCGAGATCGCGCTGACCTGGGCGAGGGCAGCGCCACCGCGCGCCGTGCTGCTCGACACGGTGCGGCCGCGCTGGCTGAACTACCGGTTCGGGCTGGTGGACCGGGACCTGACGGACCGGGCGCACCGGGACGGGCTGCTGGTCTCCGTCTGGACGGCCGACACCCGGCGGACCATGCGCCGTCTGGTCCGGCACGGTGTCGACTCGGTCACCACCAACCGGGTCGACGTCCTGCGCGGAGTCCTCGGCGGCCCGGCGGGGGACGCGGCGATATGACCGAGGACGTTCCCCCGCGACCGCACACCGCCAGGGGCCCCGGTCCCCGCACCGTCGACCTGCTCGTCGTCCTGCTCGTGCAGGCGGTCATGACGATGCCGTTCGTGGTGCCGCGCGCCCCGGACCTGCCGCCCGCGACCTGGACGGCGTACGGGCTGACCACGCTGACGGTGGTGCCGCTGCTCCTGCGCCGGCGGGCGCCGGTCCTGGTGCTGCTCGCGGTGCTGGCGACCGGCGCGCTGTACAACTCGGTGCTGGACGGGCCGGGCCAGCCGCTCCCGTACACCGGGATCGTGGCCGTCTACACCGTGGCCGAGCTGTCCCCGCCGCCGAAGCGGATCGGGGTGATGGTGCTGACGGCGGTGGCGGTGCTGGTCTCGGTGGGGCTGGACGGCCAGGACCTGCGGGAGCTGCTCTTCTCGCTGTTCGTGTTCGCGGCGACCTACGTCTTCGGACGGCTGACGGTGGTGCGCAAGGCGTATCTGCGCGCGGTGGAGGACCGGGCCCGGCAGCTGGAGCTGACGCGCCGGATCGAGGCCGAGCGGGCCGTGACCCGCGAACGGGCCCGGATCGCCCGGGAGATGCACGACATCCTGTCCCATGCGGTGAGCCTGATGATCGTGCAGGCGGAGGCGGGTCCGGTGGCGGTGCGTACGGCGCCCGAGCGCGCCGAGGCGGCCTTCGAGGCGATCTCGGAGACGGGCCGGGACGCGATGGTCCAGCTGCGCCGGATGCTCGGTCTGCTGCGGGAGCCGGATGCCTCGCCGGACGCGCCGCGCGCGCCGCAGCCCGGGACGGCGGCGCTGCCCGGACTGGTGGAGCGGGTGCGCGACAGCGGCCTCGCCGTCTCGTACCAAGTGACGGGCGGTCTCCGGGAGCCCGGCCCGGCGGTCGGCGCCACCGTCTACCGGATCGTGCAGGAGGCCCTGACCAACGTGGTCAAGCACGCGGACGCGGACGCGGTCCACATCCTGCTGGACCACGGAACCGAGGCGCTGGTCCTCACCGTCACCGACGACGGACGGGGCCCCGGCGACGGCCCCGGAGCCGGGCTCGGGCTGGTCGGCGTCCGGGAGCGGGCCACCGCGCACGGCGGCACGGCCGCCACCGGCCCCGGCCCGGACGGGCGGGGGTTCCGGCTGCGGGTGACGATTCCGTGGACCGTCCCGAGAACAGGTACCGGCACCGGTGCCGGGAGCGAACGAGTGGGGGGAGAGGCACGGTGACGATCCGTGTGGTGGTGGCCGACGACCAGGAGCTGGTACGCAGCGGCTTCGCGATGATCCTGGACGCGCAGCCGGACATCGAGGTGGTGGCCGAGGCCGGCGACGGGGACGCGGCGGTGGCGGCGGTACGGCGGCTGGCGCCCGACGTGGCGCTGCTCGACATCCGGATGCCCGGCACGGACGGCATCGAGGCCTGCCGTGCCCTCAGCGCCGGGACCGACTGCCGGACGGTGATGCTGACCACCTTCGACTCCGACGACTACGTCTTCGAGGCGCTGCGCGCGGGCGCGAGCGGCTTCCTGCTCAAGGACGTCCGCCGGGACGACCTGGTGCACGCGGTACGGGTGGTGGCGGCCGGGGAGTCGCTGCTCGCGCCGTCGGTGGCGCGGCGGCTGATCGCCGAGTACACGGCGCGGCCGGCGGCCTCGGCGCCCTCGGCCCGGCTGGAGGCGCTGACCGGCCGGGAGCGCGAGACGCTGCTGCACCTGGCCCGTGGGCTGTCGAACGCGGAGATCGCGGCGGCGCTGGTGGTCAGCGAGCACACGGTGAAGACCCATGTCGGCAATGTGCTGTCGAAGCTGGGGCTGCGCGACCGTGTCCAGGCGGTGATCTGCGCGTACGAGTGCGGTCTGGTGACTCCCTCGGCGGGGTGAGTCCCCCGGGGGAGGGAGACGTGGCGCTCCCCTCCCCCGCGCGAGCGAGGGCATCTCCCTCCCATGACCCCCCGGCCGGGTGATCCGCCCGGAGGCCGCCTTCAACAGGATGGAATCCGACAGCAGTTGGGGTTCCACGCCCAGGAGGCACCGGAGATGAACGTACGCATGTCCCGCACCGCCGTCGCGGCAGCGCTGGTTCTCGGTATCGCGGCGGGCCCCGCCGCCCCGGCCCTGGCGGCGTCCGGCGCCCCGTCCGCCGCGGGAGGCGCCGCGCAGCGGGCGGTCACCGGGCAGGCCCCGGACGCCGGGGCGCTGCGGTCCGCGCTCGCCGGGCTGCCGAGGGACGACGCGACCGCCGCGCTGGTCCGCGTCTCGGGCACCGAGGGCTCCTGGCGGGGCAGCGCGGGTGTCCACGATCTGGCCTCCGGGCGGCCGGCGGACCCGGGCGGGCGCTTCCGGGCCGGATCGGTGACCAAGGTCTTCACCGCCGCGGTGGTGCTGCAGCTGGCCGGGGAGGGCCGGATCGGGCTGGACGCCCCGGTGCGGCGCTATCTGCCGGACCTGATCCCGGCGGCGTACGGGACGGTGACGGTGCGCCAGCTCCTGGACCACACGAGCGGCATCCCGTCCGTGGGGGACGGGGGCACCCTGGAGGACTGGTACGCGCACCGCTTCGACCGGCACGATCCGGTGCGGACCGTGCGGGAGGCCACCTCGCGCGAGCCGGACTTCGCGCCCGGCACCCAGCAGCACTACGACAACATCGGCTACACCGTGGCGGGGCTGCTGATCGAGCGGGTCACGGGCACGGCGTACGCCGCGCAGGTCTCCCGCCGCATTCTTGAGCCGCTCCGCCTGAGGGACACCTACTTCCCGGGGGCCGACCCGGCGATCCGGGGTCCGCACAACCACGGGTACCAGATCTTCGGCGCGGGCGATCTACGCGATGTGACGGTGTGGGGGGCGACGGAGGCGTGGGCGGCGGGCGATCTGATATCGACCACCGCGGACCTGGAGCGCTTCACCCGGGCGCTGTTCGGTGGCCGGGTGGTGCGCGGTCCGCTGCTCGAGGCGATGTTCACGCTGCCCGGTGACGCGGTCCGCGAGTACGGAACGGGCAAACCCGCCGCGTACAGCGCGGGTCTGTCGGTGATGCGGCTGGGCGGGCGTGACGTCTGGGGCAAGACGGGTGGCCGCTGGGGGTACAACACGGTGGTCGCGGCCACCCGCGACCTCTCCCGGACGCTCGTCTACAGCGTCAACTCCACGGACGCGAAGGGTGAGGAGATGAACCCGACGGCGCTGGGCATCGTGGTCGCCGCCTTCGGCGCCCCGTCGGCCGGCTGAACCCCGGGCCCGTCGGCCGACCGGGGCCCGGGGCCCGACGGGTCAGCCGGCCGGGGCGGCCGGTGCCGTCGGCGCGGCCGGACCGGGGAGCGGGGTCCGCTCCAGCGACTCCAGCCGCTTGATCATGCGGCGCACGACGAGCAGCGGGATCACTCCGAAGACGCCGAACGACATGTCGATGACGGACCACCAGAAGGGAATGGAGCGGATGGGGCCGCAGATCAGCGCGAGCGGGATGATCCCGGCGCAGGCGATCATGCCGAACTCGATGACCCAGATGTTGCGGACCGGGTCGCGGTAGGGCCCGTAGAAGGCGACCGCGATGACGAGATGCGCGAAGGCCAGCCAGTCGGTGCCGTACAGCACGAAGGGGTACTTCGCGTCGGCCTCGTCGAGCCCGGTGCGGACCTTGGTGATCCACTCCATCAGTGCCGGGAAGTGCTCCGGGACGGGAGAGGCCGAGGACCTCAACAGGTCCTCGGCCCAATGGAGTTCGTGCACGAGCGGAAAGGCGGTCACCCCGCTCAGTACGAGACAGACGACAAAGACGGCCAACCACACGCGTATGCGCCTCAGCAAGGCTCTTCGCTCGCTCATGTCCCGCAGCGTACGCCCGTGTTCAGGGCCCTCCGGGGCCGCCCCCTGCCCGGCCCGGGACGCTCCTTGGGGGCGCGTCTCCCGGCCCGGCCCCGCCGCTCAGAGACCGACGATGCCGTTCCACTTCTTCGCGAACTCGGTGCGCTCCTCGGAGGTGACGTCGCGGGCGATGGCGAGCCGCTTGCGCATGTCGTCGTCGGGGAAGATCAGCGGGTCCTCGGCGAGCTCGGCGGTCTCCTTGTCCTTGGCGGAGGCGAGCACCTCGCGGGCGGCGGGCACCGGGCAGACGTAGTTGACCCAGGTCGCCAGCTCGGCGGCGACCTCCGGCTCGTAGTAGTAGTCGATGATCTGCTCCGCGTTGCGCTTGTGGCGGGCGAGGTTGGGAATCATCATCGACTCCGCCCAGAGTTCGCCGCCCTCCTCGGGCACCACGAACTCGATCTCCGGGTTGTCGGCCTGGAGCTGGATGACGTCGCCGGAGTAGGCCTGGCAGGCCAGGACGTCGCCGGTGGACAGGTCCTTGATGTAGTCGTTGCCGGTGAAGCGGCGGATGTGCCGCTTCTTCACCAGCTTCTCGATCTGTTCGCACACCAGGAAGAAGTCGTCCCGCTGCCAGCGGGTGACGTCGACGCCGTTGCCCTGCATCAGCAGGGCGATGGACTCGTCGAGCCCGGACATGAGCGTCACCTTGCCGCGCAGGTCGTCCGCCCACAGGTCGCTCAGGTGCTTGATCTCGCGGCCGAGCTTCTTGCGGTTGTACGCGATGCCGGTGATCCCGGACTGCCAGGGGACGCTGTACAGGCGGCCCTTGTCGAAGGCGGGCGACCGCAGCTGCGGGTCGAGGTACTTGGCGACGTTCGGCTGCTTCGCCCGGTCCATCTCCTGCACCCAGCCCAGCCGGACGAACCGGGCGGACATCCAGTCGCTGATCACGATGAGGTCGCGGCCGGTCTGCTGGTGGTTCATCAGCGCCGGGCTGATCTTCCCGAAGAACTCGTCGTTGTCGTTGATCTCCTCCGTGTACGTGACGGAGATCCCGGTCCGCTTGGAGAAGGCGTCGAGAGTGGGCCGCTTCGACGTGTTCTCGTCGTCGGTGTCGATGTAGAGCGGCCAGTTCGCGAAGTGCAGGCTGTGGTCGCTCGCCGAGGTGTCGCGCCCGGCGCGGTCACCGGGCGCCACGTAAGCGGCGGGCACACCGCACCCGGCCAGCGCGGTACCGGCCGCCGTGGCTCCGAGGGCGCGCAGCAGGGAGCGGCGGGACATGGGGTTCTTCGGGATTGCTCGCACCAGCGAAGGATGCCGGTCGGGCCGCCGGACGGGCAATGGACCAACCGTCCAGCGGCGGCGGCACCGGCCGCACACCCTGTCGATCCGTCCGGTCCGCCGCCGGTGCCCGGGAACGGTCACGGCCCCGGGCGTGCGCCCGGGGCCGTGACCCGCCGGCCGGCTGTTCGCCGGCCGTGTCCGCTCGTCAGCCGTCGAGGGAGGTCATGACGTGCTTGATGCGGGTGTAGTCCTCGAAGCCGTAGGCGGAGAGGTCCTTGCCGTAGCCGGACTTCTTGAAGCCGCCGTGCGGCATCTCGGCGACGAGCGGGATGTGGGTGTTGATCCACACACAGCCGAAGTCGAGGTTCTTGGACATGCGCATGGCGCGGGCGTGGTCCTTGGTCCACACCGAGGAGGCCAGGGCGTACTCGACGCCGTTGGCGTACTCCAGGGCCTGGGCCTCGTCCGTGAACTTCTGGACGGTGATGACCGGGCCGAAGACCTCGTTCTGGATGATCTCGTCGTCCTGCTTGAGGCCGGAGACGACCGTCGCGGCGTAGAAGTAGCCCTTCTCGCCGACGCGGTGGCCGCCCGCCTCGACCTTGGCGTGCGCGGGCAGACGCTCGATGAAGCCGCTGACCTGCTTCAGCTGGTTGGCGTTGTTGAGCGGCCCGTACGCCACGTCCGCGTCGTCCGGCAGACCGGTCCTGGTGTCGGCGGCGGCCTTGGCGAGCTCGGCGACGAACTCGTCGTGGATGGACTCGTGGACCAGGACGCGGGTCGCGGCGGTGCAGTCCTGGCCGGCGTTGAAGTAGCCCGCGCCGGCGATGCCCTCGACGGCCGTGGCGATGTCGGCGTCCTCGAAGACGACGACCGGGGCCTTGCCGCCGAGCTCCAGGTGGACGCGCTTGACGTCCTTGGCGGCGGACTCGGCGACCTGCATGCCGGCCCGTACCGAGCCGGTGATGGAGGCCATCGCCGGGGTCCGGTGCTCGACCATCGCGCGGCCGGTGTCCCGGTCGCCGCAGATGACGTTGAAGACGCCCTTGGGCAGGATCTGGCCGATGATCTCGGCGATCAGCACCGTCGACGCCGGGGTGGTGTCGGACGGCTTGATGACGACGGTGTTGCCCGCGGCGAGCGCCGGGGCGAACTTCCAGACGGCCATCATCATCGGGTAGTTCCACGGCGCGACCTGCGCGCAGACGCCGACCGGCTCGCGGCGGACGATGGAGGTCAGGCCCTCCATGTACTCACCGGCCGAGCGGCCCTCCAGGAGCCGGGCGGCGCCCGCGAAGAAACGGATCTGGTCCACCATCGGGGGGACCTCTTCGACCCGGGTGAGCTCGATCGGCTTGCCGGTGTTCTCCGACTCGGCGGCGATCAGGTCCTCGGCGCGCTCCTCGAAGGCGTCCGCGATCTTCAGCAGGGCCTTCTGGCGCTCGGCGGGCGTGGCGTCGCGCCAGGCGGGGAACGCGGCCGCGGCGGCTTCCATCGCGGCGTCGACATCGGCCTGGCCGGAGAGCGGCGAGGTCGCGTAGACCTCTTCCGTCACCGGGTTGACCACGTCGATGGTCCGCCCGTCAGCGGCGTCCCGGAACTCTCCGTTGATGTAGTTGCGCAGACGGCGCACCTCGGTGGTCACAACCACCCCTCCTGTCACACGTCAATGGGTGAGATCCCCAGCGTAGTGGTTCGGGTGTCGCTTTCGACATGCCCACCCGCCGTGAACTTCGGATTCAGTGAGATCGAGACCCTCAAACAACGGATTTCATCGATCTGGGGTTGCCAGACTGACGAGTCCCGTGCACAGTGGATGCGTGGCCAGTCGCAGCGCAGACTCCAGGACCGGGAACGGATCGTCACCAGCGGTCGATGCCGTCTCTCTCGCCATCATCGAGCAGCTCCAGGAGGACGGGCGCCGCCCGTACGCCGCCATAGGCAAGGCCGTCGGCCTTTCCGAGGCGGCCGTGCGGCAGCGCGTCCAGAAGCTGCTGGATCAGGGCGTGATGCAGATCGTCGCCGTCACCGATCCCCTCACCGTGGGGTTCCGGCGCCAGGCGATGGTCGGCATCAATGTCGAGGGCGACCTCGACCCCGTCGCCGAGGCACTCTCGGCCATGGCCGAGTGCGAGTACGTGGTGATGACCGCGGGCTCCTTCGACCTGATGGTGGAGATCGTCTGCGAGGACGACGACCACCTGCTGGACACGATCAACAAACGCATCCGGGCCCTCCCCGGTGTGCGCTCCACCGAGAGCTTTGTTTACCTGAAGCTCAAGAAGCAGACCTATATGTGGGGAACCCGATAGCCGTGAGCAAGGACCTCAGCCGAACCGCGTACGACCACCTGTGGATGCACTTCACCCGCATGTCGGACTACGAGACCGCGCCCGTTCCCACCATCGTCCGTGGTGAGGGCACCTACATCTACGACGACCAGGGCAAGCGCTACCTGGACGGCCTGTCCGGCCTGTTCGTGGTCAACGCCGGTCACGGCCGTCACGAGCTCGCCGAGACGGCGTACAAGCAGGGCCAGGAGCTGGCCTTCTTCCCGGTGTGGTCCTACGCCCACCCGAAGGCCGTCGAGCTGGCCGAGCGCCTGGCCGACTACGCGCCGGGCGACCTCAACAAGGTCTTCTTCACCACCGGTGGCGGCGAGGCCGTGGAGACCGCCTGGAAGCTGGCCAAGCAGTACTTCAAGCTGCAGGGCAAGCCGACCAAGTACAAGGTCATCTCCCGCGCGGTCGCCTACCACGGCACCCCGCAGGGCGCCCTGTCCATCACCGGCCTGCCGGCCCTGAAGGCCCCCTTCGAGCCGCTGGTCCCCGGTGCCCACAAGGTGCCGAACACCAACATCTACCGCGCCCCGATCCACGGCGACGACCCCGAGGCCTTCGGCCGCTGGGCCGCCGACCAGATCGAGCAGGAGATCCTCTTCGAGGGCCCGGAGACCGTCGCCGCGGTCTTCCTGGAGCCGGTGCAGAACGCCGGTGGCTGCTTCCCGCCGCCGCCCGGGTACTTCCAGCGGGTCCGCGAGATCTGCGACAAGTACGACGTGCTGCTCGTCTCCGACGAGGTCATCTGCGCCTTCGGCCGCCTCGGCACGATGTTCGCCTGTGACAAGTTCGGCTACGTGCCGGACATGATCACCTGCGCCAAGGGCATGACCTCGGGCTACTCCCCCATCGGCGCCTGCATCGTCTCGGACCGCGTCGCCGCGCCGTTCTACGAGGGTGGCAACACCTTCCTGCACGGCTACACCTTCGGTGGCCACCCGGTCTCCGCGGCGGTCGGCCTCGCCAACCTCGACATCTTCGAGCGCGAGGGCCTCAACCAGCACGTGCTGGACAACGAGAACGCCTTCTTCACGACGCTGCAGAAGCTCCTCGACCTGCCGATCGTCGGCGACGTCCGCGGCAACGGCTTCTTCTACGGCATCGAGCTGGTGAAGGACAAGGCCACCAAGGAGACCTTCACCGACGAGGAGACCGAGCGCGTCCTGTACGGCTTCCTCTCCAAGGCGCTGTACGAGAACGGCCTGTACTGCCGGGCCGACGACCGTGGCGACCCGGTCGTCCAGCTCGCGCCGCCGCTGATCTCCGACCAGTCGACGTTCGACGAGATCGAGGGCATTCTGCGCAACGTCCTCACGGAGGCGTGGACCAAGCTGTAACCACCTCCGCGACGGCCGGCCGACCACGGATCGCCGGCCGTCGCCCCCGCACGGTCCGTACGGCCCGGATGCGCCCAATCGAGTGGGAGGGACGCATCCGGGCCGTGTGCTGTGCGCTCACCGCGGTTCGAATCCTTACGGTGCCGGTGACCGATCGGCCTTGTTTTCGTTCCCCCGTACGAGGGACGGGAATTTCGATCTGAACCGAGGTGTACGCCATGGTGGCCCCGCCGGACAACGATGTGATCTGGGCGCGTTCCCTGCACCACTCCCACAACGGATCGCCCGCCCTCGGCGGCGTCTCCGTGGGGGTCCGCGACGGCGAGATCCTTGCCGTGACCGGCCCCCGGGGCTGCGGAAAGACCACCCTGCTGCACTGTCTGTCCGGTCAGCTGGTGCCCGAACAGGGCGAGGTGTGGTTCAACAGCGTGCCCGTCCACACCATGGGCCCCCGGCTGCGCGAGCGGCTGCGCCGCGACCGCTTCGGCTGGATCGCCCCCGAGCCGCAGCTGGTGCCCGAGCTGAACACCTGGGAGAACACCGCCCTCCCGCTGCTGCTGCGCGGCACCCCGCGCCGCGAGGCCAAGAAGTCCGCCCTGGAGTGGCTGGAGCGGCTCGACATCGGCGGCTGCGCCCGGCAGCGGCCGCACACCCTGCTCCAGAACCAGCGCCAGCGGATCGCCGTGGCCCGCGCCCTGGCCGGTGCCCCCACCGTGATCTTCGCCGACGAGCCCACCGCGACCCTGCACCGCGACGACCGCACCCACGTCCTGCGCACCCTCACCAGCGCGGCCCGCTCGCACGGCATCACGATCGTGCTCGCCACCCACGACGCGGAGATCGCCGCCCTCGCCGACCGCGCGATCCCGCTGCTCGACGGCCGCCGGGTCGCCACCGTCGCCCTGCCCGGCAGCTCCGACACCGAAGGCCGGCCGGCGTGCTCGCTCTCCGTCTAGCCCGGGGCTCCCACCCGCTGGTCCTGTTGCGGCGGCTGCTGGTCGCCGCCGCCTCCGCCGGGGTCGGCTTCCTGCTGCTGTGCGCGCTCGGCCAAGCCGCCGCGCACCCGGGGCACGCCGACGCGGCGGTGCCGCGCCTGCTGTGGTGCCTGGTGCCGCTCGCCGCCACCGTGCAGTTCGCGATCGCGGTGGCCCGTACGGACCCGAGCACCCGGCCCCGCTCCGGGCTCTCCGCCGTGGGCCTCGGGCCGGTCCGGCTCGCCGTGCTCGGCGCGGTCTCCACCGCCGTCTCCTGCACCCTCGGCTCCGCCGTGGCGCTGCTCCTCTTCCTGCATCTGCGCGGCGACCTGTCCGGGCTGCCGTTCGACGGCGCGGCGGCAGGGCTGCTCGACGCCGGTGCCCCGCTGCCGCTCGCCGCAGCGCTGGTGCTGCTGGCCCTGGTCCCGGTGAGCGCGGCCGGGCTGAGCGCCTACGCGCTGCGCGCCGAACGGCTGCCCGCACCGGTCTCCCGCAAGGTCCCCGACCCGGACGTCCTGACCGAACCGGAACCGCCCGGCCCGGCGGCGCCCCCGGCGGGACTGCCGTGGGGCGTGGCGCTGGCCTCGGCCGGTCTCGCCATCGAGGCGTACATGGCGCGCAGCGGCGGGCGCGGCCTGCTCCCGCTGCCCGGCCGCCTGGAAGCCACCCCGGCCGGGGTGCTGGCGGGCTGGACGCTGGCGGCCGTCGGGCTGGCCGTGGCGGGACCGGGCCTGGCCCATCTGTGCGGACGGCTGCTCCAGGCGGTGCGCCCCGGCGCCGTACGCCTGCTGGCGGGCCGGGTACTGATGGACGAGGCGCGCCGGATCGGGCGTCCGCTCGGCGTGGTGTGCGCGGTGCTCGCCGCCACGGTCGCCGGATACGCGCTGTACGGGGCCGGCACCCGTCCGCCCGGTCCGCTGGCGGCGCTGGGCGGGGTGCTGGTGCTCGGCTGCACGACGGCGACCCTGCTGACCTCGGCGCTGGAGGCCCGGCAGGACCGGGCGCGGACGGCGCGGGCGCTGCTGCGGCTCGGGGCCCCCGCCTCGGCCCTGCGCGCCGCGACCGCGCTGCGCGCCACCGCCCTGCTGCTGGTCTTCGCCCCGCTGACCTGGCTCGTCGCCGAGCTGGCCGCACTGCCGCTGGCAGCCTGAACACCGGGCCGCGGACCGTTCCTTCCGGGCCGGCCACGGCTCGCGGGCCCGGCAGGATCCGGAAGGGACGGCCCACTCACCCGGGGCCCGGATCAGCGGGCGGGCTCCAGGACGACGACCTCCGCCGCGTCGAACCCGACGCCGACCGCCGCCCCCTCCTCGGGGGCGTCCCGGGGCGCGCACTCCGCCTCCAGCTCCGGACCGGTCGGCGGGGTCAGCCGCACCATGACCCGGCTGCCGCGGAACGTCCGTCCCCCGGCCACGCAGCGCAGCCCCTGTTCCGGGGAGCCGATCCGTACCCCGTTCGGCCGTACCAGCACCTCGCACTCCCCCTGCGGCGAGCCCTCCGGCACCGGCACCTTGCCCCACACCGTGTCGGCGAGCCCACCGGTCACCGTCGCCGCCACCACGTTGTCGAAGCCGAGGAATCCGGCCACGAAGGCGGAGGCGGGCCGGCGCCACACCTCCAGCGCGGTGCCCACCTGGGCGATCCGGCCCTCGCGCATCACCACCGTCCGGTCGGCCAGCGCGAACGCCTCGCCCTGGTCGTGCGTGACGGCGAGCACGGTCGTGCCCAGCTTCCGGAAGAGCGCCCGCAGTTCGACGACGAGCCGTTCGCGCAGCCCCCGGTCGAGCTGGCCCAGCGGCTCGTCCAGCATCAGCAGCTTGGGGCTGGGGGCGAGGGCCCGGGCGAGGGCGACGCGCTGCTGCTCGCCGCCGGAGAGCGTGGCGACGGCGCGCCGCTCGGCCCCGGGCAGGCCCACCAGGTCGAGGAGTTCGCCGACCCGGCGTTCCTGGTCGCGGCGGGAGGCGCCGCGCATCCGCAGCCCGAAGGCGACGTTGGCACCGACGTCCCGGTGCGGGAAGAGCTGATGGTCCTGGAACATCAGGCCGAGGCCCCGCCGGTGCACCGGCACCCCCGACTGGTCCGTACCGTCCAGCAGCACCCGGCCGCCCTCCAGGTGCTGGAGCCCGGCGACCACCCGCAGCAGAGTGGACTTGCCGCTTCCGCTCGGTCCCAGCACGGTGACGATCTCGTGCTCGGCGACCGCCAGGTCCACCGCGTCGAGCGCCGCCCGCCCGCCGAAGCGGACGGTGGCCGATTCCAGTGTCAGCATCTCCAGAACTCCCCGGACATCTCTAGAACTCCCCGGTCCGGTCCGTGCGGACCCGTTCGAGCAGCAGCAGTGAGACGGCGCAGACCACCATCAATATGGTGCTGAGCGCCATCGCCTGGCCGTAGTTCAGCTCCCCGGCCCGCCCCAGCAGCCGGGCCACGGCGACCGGCAGCGTCGGACGGTCGGGCCGTGCGATGAACACCGTCGCGCCGAACTCGCCGAGCGAGACGGCGAAGGCGAAACCGGCCGCGACCAGCAGCGCCCGCCGTACCAGCGGCAGATCGACCTCCCGCCAGGCCCGCAGCGGCGAGGCCCCGAGCACCGCCGCCGCCTCCCGCAGCCGCCCGTCCACCGCGCGCAGCACCGGCAGCATGGTCCGTACGACGAAGGGCACCCCGACCAGCGCCTGGGCGAGCGGCACCAGGATCCAGGAGGTCCGCAGGTCCAGCGGCGGCTTGTCCAGAGTGATCAGGAAACCGAAGCCGACGGTGACCGCGGAGACCCCGAGCGGCAGCATCAGCAGCGCGTCGAAACCGCGCGCCAACCGGCCCGCCCGCCGGGTCAGCGCCGCAGCGGCGAGCCCGCCGATCACCACCGCGATGACCGTGGCGACCAGGGCGTACTGGAGGGAGTTGGCGACCGCTTCGAGCGGCGCGACCAGGAACGTACCGCCGCTCGCGTCCGCCGATCCCAGCGCCCGGTAGTAGTCGAGCCCATGGCCGTCCCCGGTGTTCACGGAGCGCTCCACGAGCACCCCGAGGGGCAGCAGGATCAGCAGCAGTACGGTCAGCAGCACCCCGCCCAGCAGCGCCCACTGCCCGGCACCGCGCGGCCTGCGCGCCGTGCGCGCCGGGTCGACCAGGCGCAGAGCGGTCTCCCTGCGCCGTACGGTCCAGGCGTGCACGGCGAGGATCGCACCGACCGCGGCGAACTGCACCAGGGTCAGCACGGCGGCGGTCGTCAGGGCGAGGAGCTGCGCGGTCTGCCGGTAGATCTCCACCTCCAGGGTGGCGAAGCCGGGACCGCCGAGGATCTGCACGACCCCGAAGGAGGTGAAGGTGAAGAGGAAGACCATCAGCGCGGCGGCGGCCACCGCGGGGGCCAGCGCGGGCAGGGTGACCCGGCGCCAGGCGGCGAACCGTCCGGCGCCCAGCACCCTGGCCGCCTCCTCCTGCCGGGGGTCGAGCTGGGCCCACAGCCCGCCGACCGTGCGGACGACCACCGCGTAGTTGAAGAAGACATGGGCGAGCAGGATCGCCCAGACGGTCGTGTCGAGCCGTACGCCCCAGAGTTCGTCGAGGAATCCGCCGCGTCCGAGCAGGGCCAGGAAGGCGGTCCCGACGACGACGGTCGGCAGCACGAACGGCACCGTGACGACCGCCCGCAGCAGTTGCTTGCCGGGGAAGTCGAAGCGGGCGAAGACATAGGCGCCGGGCAGCGCGATCAACAGGGTCAGGGCGGTCGAGGCGAGCGCCTGCCAGCAGGTGAACCAGAGCACCTCGCGGATCTCCGGCCGGCCCAGCACCTCGCCGATCCGCCCGAACTGCCAGACGCCGTCCGCCTTCAGCCCCCGGCCGACGATCGCGGCGACCGGGTAGGCGAAGAACAGCGCGAAGAACGCGACGGGCACGGCCATCAGGCCGAACCGCGTCGCGCCCCGCCGCAGGGCCGGACCGCGGGCCGGGCGCGCGGCCCCGCCGCCCGGTCCCGGCCCGCGTCCCGCGGCCCTCGTTACTTCACGACGAGCGAGGACCACGACTGGACCCACTGCTCACGGTTCTTGGCGATCAGTTCCGGGGCGACGGTCTTCGGCCGGTCCACCGTGGCACCGAACTTCGTGAACAGCTCCGGCAGCTTCGCCTCCTCGGAGACCGGGTTCACGAACATGTTGAGCGGCATGTCCTCCTGGAACTTCTTGCTGATCAGGAAGTCCAGCAGGGCCTTGCCGCCCTTCTCGTTCGACGCCCCGTCCAGCAGCCCGGCGAACTCGATCTGCCGGAAGCAGGCCCCGGTGACCACCCCGGTCGGCGCCTGGGCCGGCTGCGGCTTCGCGTACAGCACCTCGACGGGCGGGCTGGAGGCGTACGAGACGACGAGCGGCCGGTCGGCCTTGGCCTTCTTGCCGCCCGCCGAACCGGAGAACTCCTCGTTGTACGCCTGCTCCCAGCCGTCGACGACCTTGACGCCGTTGGCCTTGAGCTTCTTCCAGTAGTCCTGGTAGCCGTCCTCGCCGTAGGCCGCGACCGTGCCGAGGAGGAAGCCGAGGCCGGGCGACGAGGTAGCGGCGTTCTCGGTGACCAGCAGGTTCTTGTACGCGGGTTTCGCCAGGTCGTCGAAGCCGGCCGGCGGTGCGAGCTTCCTGTCGGCGAAGTACTTCTTGTCGTAGTTGACGCAGATGTCGCCGGTGTCGACCGGGGTGACCCGGTGCTCGGCGTCAAGCACCGTGTCCTTCGCGACCCGGTCGAGGCCCTTGGCCTCGTACGGGGTGAAGAGCCCGCTGTCGAGGGCGCGGGAGAGCAGGGTGTTGTCGACGCCGAAGAACACGTCGCCCCGGGGCGAGCCCTTGGTCAGGATCTCCTGGTTGAGCGCGACGCCCGCGTCGCCGCTCTTCAGCACCTTGACGGTGTAGCCGGTCTCCTTGGTGAACTCCGCCAGGACCTCCTTGGAGGCGTTGAAGGAGTCGTGGCTGACCAGCGTCACGGTCTTGGAGCCGGAGCCCTTGGTGCCGCCGGAGCCGGCGGCCGTGTCGTCGGAGCCTCCGCATCCGGCGAGTGCGGTGACGCCGACCGCGGCGGCGAGGGCCGAGACCGCGAGCCGACCGGTCCTGCGTGTGGTGCTCATTGTGGATTCCTCCTGGGTTTTGGCCAGGAAGAGACGCGGCCCCACCCGCGGAAAGCGGGCAGGGCGCAACAGCATGAGTTGATGACCGAACTTCCTACCCGGAATGACCCGGGCGAGGTTCAGAGGGTCTGCGGCCGACCTGTCCTCGGTGCCGCACTCTCAGCGCTGTGGCGCTCCCCTGTCGGAATATGAAGTTGATTTCGGGCCCAGATTACACGGGCCCCGGCGACCGCCCCGGGGTGTGTCCGTTCCGGCCGTCCTCCGCCGGACCGGACACACCCCGGCGCGCTCAGCGCTCGGACGCCGCCAGCTGCCCGCAGGCCCCGTCGATCTCCTGGCCCCGGGTGTCCCGTACGGTCACCGGCACGCCGTGGGCCGCGATCGCCTCGACGAAGGCCCGCTCGTCCTCGGGCCGCGAGGCGGTCCACTTGGAGCCGGGCGTGGGGTTCAGCGGGATCAGGTTGACGTGTACGCGCTTGCCCTTGAGCAGCCGGCCCAGCCGGTCGCCGCGCCACGCCTGGTCGTTGATGTCCCGGATGAGCGCGTACTCGATGGAGATGCGGCGGCCGGACTTCTCCGCGTACTCCCACGCGGCGTCCAGCACCTCGGCCACCTTCCAGCGGGTGTTCACCGGCACGAGGGTGTCGCGCAGCTCGTCGTCCGGCGCGTGCAGCGACACGGCGAGCCGGCACTTGAAGCCCTCGTCGGCGAACCGGAGCATCGCCGGCACCAGGCCCACGGTGGAGACCGTGATCCCCCGCTGCGAGAGCCCCAGTCCGTCCGGCTCCGGGTCGGTCAGCCGGCGGATCGCGCCGACCACCCGGTTGTAGTTGGCGAGCGGCTCGCCCATGCCCATGAAGACGATGTTGGAGAGCCTGGCCGGACCGCCGGGGACCTCCCCGTCCCGCAGCGCCCGCATGCCGTCGACGATCTGGTGGACGATCTCGGCGGTGGACAGATTGCGGTCGAGCCCGGCCTGCCCGGTCGCGCAGAACGGGCAGTTCATCCCGCAGCCCGCCTGCGAGGAGATGCACATCGTCACCCGCTCGGGGTAGCGCATCAGGACGGACTCCACGAGCGTCCCGTCATGGAGCTTCCAGAGCGTCTTGCGGGTGGTGTCGTCGTCGCAGCTGATGTGGCGGACCACCGACATCAGGTCGGGGAACATCGCCTCGGCGAGCTTCTCCCGCGAACCGGCGGGGATGTTGGTCCACCCGGCGGGGTCGTGCGTGTACCGCGCGAAGTAGTGCTGCGAGAGCTGCTGGGCGCGGAACGGCTTCTCGCCGATCGCGGCGACGGCCTCCCTGCGCTCGGCGGGCGTGAGGTCGGCGAGGTGCCGCGGCGGCTTCTTGGCTCCGCGGGGCGCGACGAAAGTGAGTTCTCCGGGCTTAGGCATGGTTCTTCCAGTGTCGCAGACAGAACGGTGAGGGCCCGCCGTCCTGTGGACAGCGGGCCCTCACCGGTGAAATAGCAGGTCAGCGGGGTGCTGATCAGGCGGAGCCGACGAACAGCACCAGCAGCAGCCAGACCACCGGCGCGGTCGGCAGCAGCGAGTCCAGCCGGTCCATGATGCCGCCGTGCCCCGGCAGCAGCGTGCCCATGTCCTTGATCCCGAGATCCCGCTTGATCATCGACTCGCCCAGGTCGCCCAGGGTGGCGCTGGCCGCGACCGCGAGCCCAAGCAGGAGCCCCTGCCACCAGGACCCGCCGTCGATCAGGAACTGCATGCACAGCGCCCCGGCGACCATCGCGAAGGCGACGGCTCCGAACAGGCCCTCCCGGGTCTTTCCGGGGCTGATGCGCGGCGCGAGCTTGTTCTTCCCGAACCGCCAGCCGACGGCGTACGCGCCGGTGTCGCTGACCACGGTCAGCAGCAGGAAGGTGAGCACCCGCTGCGGCCCGTCGTCGGCGGTCAGGAGCATGGCAACGAAGGTGGCGAGGAACGGTACGTAGAACGCGGCGAAGACACCGGCCGTGACGTCCCTGAGGTAGTCCTCGGGCGGCTGGGCCATCCGCCAGACCAGCACCGCCAGCGCGGTCAGCGCCATCGCCACCCAGGCGCCTTCGGCGCCCTTCACGTAACCGGCCACCACCATCGCCGCGCCGCCCACCGCGAGCGGGATCAGCGGCGCCCGGATGCCCTTGCGCTCCTGGAGCCGGGAGGTCAGCTCCCACAGCCCCACCACGACGGCGAGGACGATGACGGCGACGAAGACGGCCTTCACGATGAAGAGCGAGGCGACGATGACGGCGCCGAGCCCCACACCGACCCCTATGGCGGCTCGCAGATCACGGCCCGCACGCTTCTTCTGCGGGGACGGCGGCGCGGTGGACATGGGCTCCTGCGGGATCTCGTCACGGAACAGGGGGCCGCCGCTCAGGCGTCCGGCCCCCCGGTCCCGGTCATCACGGTCGTCGGCGTCTCTGCCTGCACCGGGAACGTCCGGCACACGCACATCGTAAGCAGGACCCACCGGAGCGGCCCGCATCTCGGGCGCGCCCCAGTGGCCGGCCGCCTGCGGGACGCCCCGGGAAGAGTCGTTCATCAGACTTCGAGCAGCTCGGCTTCCTTGTGCTTGAGCAGCTCGTCGACCTGCGCGACGTACTTCGCGGTGGTGTCGTCGAGCTCCTTCTCGGCGCGACGGACCTCGTCCTCGCCCGACTCCTTGTCCTTGACCAGCTTGTCCAGGTTCTCCTTGGCCTTGCGGCGCACCGCGCGGATGGAGATCTTGGAGTCCTCGGCCTTGCCCTTGGCGACCTTGATGTAGTCGCGGCGGCGCTCCTCGGTGAGCTCCGGGAAGGTCACTCGGATGATGTTGCCGTCGTTGCTCGGGTTGACGCCGAGGTCCGAGTCGCGGATGGCCTGCTCGATGTTGCGCAGCGCGCTCTTGTCGAACGGCGTCACGACGGCCATGCGCGGCTCGGGAACCGAGAACGAGGCCAGCTGGTTGATCGGGGTCAGCGCGCCGTAGTAGTCGGCGACGATCTTGTTGAACATCGCCGGGTGCGCGCGGCCGGTGCGGATCGCGGCGAAGTCCTCCTTCGCGACGACGACGGCCTTCTCCATCTTCTCCTCGGCCTCAAGGAGGATTTCTTCGATCACCACGTGCTCCTGCGTGTCTTGAGTGGGCCCGTCGTACTCGGGCCCGGCGGGTCCTGCGTCGCGTCCTCACCTGCACGGTGTCCGACCGGCAGGCCGTTGTCCATCCTCCGGACCGGTCCCGGCGGATTCCGGGGCGGCCGGGCCTCCCCGCCGTACGCCGGGGAGGCGCCCGGAATCATCCGAGCCGGGTGCTCCGGTCACTCACGAGCGTGCCGATCTTCTCACCCTTGACCGCGCGGGCGATATTGCCGGTGGCGGTGAGCTCGAAGACGAGGATCGGCAGGTCGTTGTCACGGCAGAGCGTGATGGCGGTGGCGTCGGCGACCTTGAGATCGCGGGCGAGAACCTCGCCGTACTCAAGTGCGTCGAACTTCACCGCGTCGGGGTTGCGCTTCGGGTCGGAGTCGTAGACCCCGTCCACCCCGTTCTTGCCCATCAGGAGTGCCTCTGCGTCGATCTCCAGGGCGCGCTGGGCGGCGGTGGTGTCGGTGGAGAAGTACGGCATTCCCATACCGGCGCCGAAGATGACGACGCGGCCCTTCTCCAGGTGGCGAACGGCGCGCAGCGGGATGTACGGCTCCGCGACCTGCCCCATGGTGATGGCGGTCTGGACGCGGGAGTCGATGCCCTCCTTCTCCAGGAAGTCCTGGAGGGCCAGGCAGTTCATGACCGTGCCGAGCATGCCCATGTAGTCGGAACGGGCCCGGTCCATACCGCGCTGCTGGAGCTCGGCACCGCGGAAGAAGTTGCCGCCGCCGATGACGACCGCGATTTCCGCGCCGTCACGGACGACCGCCGCGATTTCCCTGGCGATGGCGTGTACGACGTCGGGGTCGACGCCGAGGCCCCCGCCGCCGGCGAATGCCTCTCCGGACAGCTTCAGCATGAAGCGTCCGCCCGCCTTGCCGTCCTCGCGCTTGTGGTCGCCTGTGGCGGCGTCCGCGCCCTTGTTCATGGAGATTCTCCTCGTGCACATACGAAGAAGGCCATTGCCGGTGGGTCTGGTGTCCCTCAGCGGCAATGGCCTCCTCGTCAGATCTGCGGTCGTACGGCGTGAGTGCGGCCGACGACTGCACTAGACCCTATCGCGGGGTCCACCGTTGTTCGCGGACGGACTCAGATGCCGACCTTGATGCGCGTGAAGCGCTTCAGGGTGACACCGGCCTCGTCCAGGACCTTCTGAACGGACTTCTTGTTGTCCAGCGCGTACGGCTGGCCCAGGAGGGTGGCCTCCTTGAAGAAGCCGTTGACGCGACCCTCGACGATCTTCGGGAGCGCGGCCTCCGGCTTGCCCTCGGCGCGGGTGGTCTCCTCGGCGACGCGGCGCTCGGCCTCGACGACCTCGGCCGGGACGTCCTCGCGGGACAGGTACTTCGGGGCGAACGCGGCGATGTGCTGCGCGATGCCCTTGGCCAGCTCGGCGTCGGCCTTGTCCAGCTCGACCAGGACACCGATCTGCGGCGGCAGGTCGGGCATGGTGCGGTGCATGTACGCGGAGACGTACGCACCGGTGAACTGCGCGAAGCGGTCCAGGACGATCTTCTCGCCGAGGTTGGCGTTGGCCTCGTCGACGTACGCCTGGACGGTCTTGCCGGCCTCGATCTCGGAGGCGAGCAGCGCCTCCAGGTCGGCCGGGGAGGTGGCGGCGACGTGCGCGGCGAGGGTGTTCGCGACGCTCTGGAACTTCTCGCCCTTGGCGACGAAGTCCGTCTCGCACTTGAGCTCCAGCAGAACGCCGGACGTCTGGTCCTCGGAGATGAGGGAGACGACGGCGCCGTTCTCGGCAGAACGGCCCTCGCGCTTGGCGACGCCCTTCTGGCCCTTGATACGGAGCGCCTCGACGGCCTTGTCGACGTTGCCCTCGGCCTCGTCGAGCGCCTTCTTGCAGTCCATCATGCCGGCGCCGGTCAGCTCGCGGAGCTTCTTGACGTCAGCGGCGGTGTAGTTCGCCATGAGTCTGTGTTTCTCTCTCGAAGTCTGAAAGATCTACGGGTGGACGGCGGGGGCGGTGCTTGTGGCACCCGCCCCCGCCGTCCGCAGCCGTGACGGGTGTCAGGCCTGCTCGGCGTCCGCGGCCGGGGCCTCGGCCTCAGCAGCCGGGGCCTCGGTCTTCTCAGCCTCGGCGGCCTTCTCGGTCTCGGCGGAGGACTGCACCTCGGCGTCGGCCTTCTTGTCGCCCTCGAGCAGGTCGCGCTCCCACTCGGCGAGCGGCTCGCCGGCGGCCTTCTCGCCCGGCTTCGAGTCACCGGTGGCGGCACCGGAACGGGCGATGAGGCCCTCGGCGACGGCGTCGGCGATCACGCGGGTGAGCAGGGTGACGGAGCGGATCGCGTCGTCGTTGCCCGGAATCTTGTAGTCGACCTCGTCGGGGTCGCAGTTGGTGTCGAGGATCGCGACGACCGGGATGTGGAGCTTGCGCGCCTCACCGACGGCGATGTGCTCCTTCTTGGTGTCGACGATCCAGACGGCGCTCGGCACCTTCTGCATCTCGCGGATACCACCGAGGGTCTTCTCCAGCTTGGCCTTCTCGCGGGAGAGAACCAGGAGCTCCTTCTTGGTGAGGCCGGAGGCGGCCACGTCCTCGAAGTCGATGAGCTCAAGCTCCTTCAGACGCTGAAGGCGCTTGTAGACGGTGGAGAAGTTGGTGAGCATGCCACCCAGCCAGCGCTGGTTGACGTACGGCATGCCGACGCGGGTCGCCTGCTCGGCGATGGCCTCCTGGGCCTGCTTCTTGGTACCCACGAACATGATGGAGCCGCCGTGGGCGACGGTCTCCTTGACGAACTCGTAGGCGCGGTCGATGTACGACAGCGACTGGAGCAGGTCGATGATGTAGATGCCGTTGCGCTCGGTGAAGATGAAGCGCTTCATCTTCGGGTTCCAGCGACGGGTCTGGTGACCGAAGTGGACGCCGCTCTCCAGCAGCTCCCGCATCGTGACGACGGCCATGGCCGTACTCCTTGAGGTGCTCGGTTGTCGCGACCGCAGGATTGCTGTCGCGCCTGACGCCCCGACGCGCCGTGCCACGAAGGACCGAGGAGCGCGGCCACCATCCGCGAAGAGGGAGGTGGCGGGGCGTGCGAAGTCGACCCGGTGGCCCGGGTCGCCGTAAGAAGTGTACGGGACGGTCCGGGTGCCGGGTGACGGCGCTGTCCACAATGGGTCCGTCGTCCACAGTTCCAGGTCAAGATCCCCGCGGATCGGCGGACTGCGGGACGGTTCCGCCATGCGATGCACGACTGATCCGAAGGCCCCGGGGGCCCCGCCCGTACCGGATGCCCCGTCCGCACCGGCCGCTGCCCTTCCCCGGTCCTGGCCCGGGCGGAGACGGGTGCGCGGGGTGCTGGCGGCCGCGGTGGCGGGGCTGCTCGCTGCGGTGTGCGGCCCGTCGGCCGCGACGGCCGGCGCCCCGCCGGGCGCACCGGATTCCGTGGGCTCCCCGGCCCCGCAGCCAGGGCCGGCCCCCTCCCCGGGCACGGGGGCCGACGGGGCGCGGAGCTGGCCGCTGGCCGGACGACCCGCGGTCGTACGGGGCTGGGAGCCCCCGGCCGGCCCCTACGCGCGCGGCCATCGCGGTGTCGACCTCGCCGCCGGTCCGGGTGCGCGGGTACTCGCCGCGGCACCGGGAAAGGTGGCGTTCGCGGGGCGTGTGGCGGGGCGCGGGGTACTGGTGGTCGAGGTGTCCGGCAGTGGTGACCCGCCGCTGCGGACCACGTACGAGCCGGTGGGCGCGGTGGTTCCCGAGGGCGGCGAGGTGGTGGCGGGGCAGGAGGTGGCCGCCCTGGAGGCCGGGCCGTTCCACTGCGCCTCGGGCTGTCTGCACTGGGGGCTGCGGCGCGGCGACACCTACCTGGACCCGTTGTCACTGCTGCCGCCCCGGCTGCTGCGTCGAGGTCCGTCCCGGCTGCTCCCGGTGTTCGGTGTACCCGAACCCGGTCGGTAGGGAGAGCTCCGGTGGTGCCGCGTCAGTCCTGTGCGCCCCGTACGCCGTGGAGGATCATGGCGACGGCGGTGTCCGCGATCGCGGACGGCTCCTCGGCCGCGGCCAGTTCGATCCGCCGCACCGCGGCGTCCACCGAGCCCTGGAGCAGCATCGCCGCCAGCCTCGGCCGACTGTGGCCGAGCGCACCGAGCGCCTCGACGATCATGGCGATCAGCCCGCCGTGCGCGGCCCTGATCTTCTCCCGCGCCCCGGCGTCCAGCTCGCTCGCGGAGATGGCGACGACCGCCCGGTGGCGCCGGTCGCCGACCAGGTCTAGCTGGCGGCGCACATAGGCCTCGATCTTCTCCTCGGGCGTCGCGGCCTGCTCCATCGCGTGCTCGACCTCGGCCGCCCAGACCGGGAAGTCGACGGCGCAGAGCTCTTCGACGACGGCCGCACGGGAGCGGAAGTACTCGTACACCGAGGACCGGGCCAGGCCCGTGCGCTCGGCGAGGGCGGGGAAGGTCAGCGCCTCCGTGCCGCCCTCGGACAGCAGGGTGCGTGCGGCGTCCAGGAGGGCGCCGCGCTGCATCGTCCGGTGCTCGGCCACCGAGGCCGCTCGAATCCTGGGCACGTGTCCACTCTACGGCGAGGGTGTTCGGGAGGGAGCGTACGGCCCTGGTGCGTGGCCGAAGCCACGCTGCGCCGGATGCGGTTCAGCGCCCGGCGTCGGCCAGTTTCGCGCGCAGCTGCAGCACCGATTTGGTGTGGATCTGACTGACCCTGCTCTCGGTCACCCCGAGGACGTTGCCGATCTCGGCGAGGGTGAGGCCCTCGTAGTAGTAGAGCGTCACGACTGTCTTCTCGCGCTCCGGGAGCGTGTTGATGGCCCGTGCGAGCAGCCGTCTGAGCTCACGGTCCTCAGCCACCTCGACCGGGTCGTCGGCGGTGGTGTCCTCCAGCGTGTCCATGAGGCTGAGCCGGTCGCCGCCCTCGCCGCCGACGTGCAGCAGCTCCTCCAGGGCGACGACGTTGGCCAGCGACAACTGGCTGAAAACAGCGTGCAGTTCCTCCAGGGCGATCCCCATCTCGGCGGCCACCTCGGACTCGGAGGGGGTGCGCCGCAGCTGTGCCTCCAGCGTGGCGTAGGCACGCTCCACCGCCCGCGCCTTCTGCCGCACCGAGCGCGGGATCCAGTCCAGCGCCCGCAGTTCGTCGATCATCGCGCCGCGGATGCGGGTGATGGCGTACGTCTCGAACTTGATCGCGCGCTCGATGTCGAACTTCTCGATCGCGTCGATCAGGCCGAAGACCCCCGAGGAGACGAAGTCCGCCTGCTCGACGTTGGACGGCAGGCCCACGCTCACCCGGCCCGCGACGTACTTCACCAGCGGCGAGTAGTGCAGGATCAACTGCTCCCGCAGCCGCTCGTCGCCGGTGGACTTGTACGAACGCCACAGCTCGTCGAGCGAGGAGGGCGCAGGGGGGCGCACAGTGCCACGCGCAGCCGGTGGTACTGCCGCGCGGTCAGACCCGGAGGTGTGCTGGGGCATGTGGTGCCTTGAGCCGTTCTGCTGTGGGTGCTGGGACGTATGTCTGAGTCGGGGTCCTCGTGAGCGTAGCGTGACCGTGAGGTAGCGGTCCGCGCAGGATAAGGGATCAGCGGTCCGCGAATCCGGCCGATCCGACATGAATGGGATCCGGGGCCGTCGCGGCGCGCGTCGGCCCCGGAGGCGTCTCCGAGGGATCCACCGAAGTCATCGGCATCACCTTTTCACCCGAATGCCCCAGGTCAAGTACCGCCCCGCCGCGCGTCGTCACGGCGAGTCGCCGGCGGCGCCAACCGCCATCCCTCGCCATCCCGTTCGACGAACCCCAGTGAGTGCAGTTCGTACAGTCGGCCGAGCGCCTCGTCGGCGCTGGTCCCGGCGGTGCGCGCCACCTCACGCCCGTCGGCGGCGCCCCGCCCCGGCAGCGCGTCCAGGACTCGGGCGGTGACCGGGTCCAGCAGGTCCCGGGGGTGTACGGGGCCGGTTCTGGCCGGTGCCAGCTCCCCCATGTCCCCGACCAGTTCGACGATTTCCGAGGCATCGGTCACCAGGACCGCCTCGCCGCGCAGCAGCTCGTGGACTCCCGCCGAGAGTCCGCTGGTCGCGGGGCCGGGCACCCCCATCGACAGGCGGCCGAGCCGTTGTGCGCAGCGGGCGGTGACCAGCGAACCGCTGCGGTACTCCGCCTCGACGACGACCGTGCCGCGCGTCAACGCCGCGATGACCCGGTTGCGCTGGATGAATCTGCCGCGGGTCGGATGATCGGACGGGGGCAACTCTCCGATGACGAGCCCCTGTTCCGCGATACGCCCGATCAGTTCGGCGTGTCCCCGGGGGTAGGGGACGTCCACCCCGCAGGCCAGGACCGCCGCCGTCGCCCCGCCCACGGCGAGCGCGCCGCGGTGTGCCGCGCCGTCGACCCCGAACGCGGCTCCTGACACGACCACCCAGCCCAGCTCGGCGAGTCCCGCGCCGAGTCCGGCCGCCATGTGCGATCCGTAGGGCGTGCAGGCCCGTGCGCCGACCACGGCCACCGAGCGCAGTGCCCAGAGCCGCAGGTCGCGGGGGCCGCGCACCCACAGTCCGGTCGGCCGAACATCCCCGAGGTCGTCCAGCTGACTGGGCCACTCCCGGTCCCCGGGGCAGACGAACCGCCCGCCGAGGGCGGTGATCGCCGCGAGGTCCCGTTCCGGCTCGGCCCTCTCCGCCCGCAGCCGGTACCCGGCGAGCCGCTTCGGGGTCATGCCGCCGAGCCGTTCCGCCGCACCGTCCGTGCCGGTGAGACGCCGCACCAGTTCGACGGCACCGCACTCGCGCAGCCAGCGCCCGCCGCGCTCGTCCCCGGGTTCGACGATGCGGGTCAGGGCCGCCCGCGCCAACCTCTCCTCGCCGCTCACCGCCCCACCCGGTCCGACCTCCGCGCCCAGTCCCCGGCCGCCCTCCTCCGGGTCCTTCGCCACCGCCCGGTTCATGACGCTCCCGCGCCCGTCCGGGCGCCCCTCGGAACACCGGTGCGCAACTCCAGCGCCTGCGCGACGTCGGACGCCTCAGGGCGCTCGGCCCCGCGCAGGTCGGCGACGGTCCACGCCACCCTGAGCACCCGGTCCAGGCCCCGGGCGGTGAGCATGCCCCGGGCCAGGTCCCGCTCGGCCTCGGCGAGCGCGCCCGGAGCGGCGGCCAGGCCGGTCCGCAGCTCATGGCCGGACACCTCGCTGTTGGTCGACCGGCCCGTCCCCGCCAGCCGTTTCGCGGCCCGCGCCCTGGCCTCCCGCACCCGGGCCGCGACGAGGGCGGTCGACTCGCCCCTGCCGCCCTGGCCGATCAGGTCCTCACGCCGGACCGGGGCGACGGTGACCCGCAGATCCAGCCGGTCGAGCAGCGGCCCGGAGAGCCTCGACTGATAGCGCCTGACCGTGGCCGACGAGCATTCACAGCCCTCCCCGTTGAGGCGGTGCCGCCCGCACGGGCACGGGTTGGCGGCCAGCACCATCTGGAACCTGGCGGGCAGCCGCACCACCCCGGCGCTGCGCGCCACCACGACATGGCCCGACTCCAGGGGCTGGCGCAGCGCGTCCAGCACCCGGACCGAGAACTCCGGGGCCTCGTCCAGGAAGAGAACTCCGCGATGGGCCAACGAGACGGCGCCGGGCCTCGGCAGCCCGTTGCCCCCGCCGACCAGCGACTGCATGGTCGCCGAGTGGTGGGGCGCGCAGTAGGGCGGTCGGGCGACCAGGGGCTCGCCCGGCGGAAGGATGCCCGCCACCGAGTGGACCGCCGTCACCTCCAGGGACTCCTGCCTGGTCAGCGGGGGCAGGATCGCGGGCAGCCGCTCCGCCAGCATGGTCTTGCCCGCGCCCGGCGGCCCCGAGAGCAGCAGATGATGGCCCCCGGCCGCGGCGACCTCCAGGGCCATGCGGGCCAGCGGCTGCCCCGCCACGTCCGCCAGGTCCGGCGCGCTTCCCTCGCCGTGCCCGGCGTTGCGGGCGAGCCCGGTGCCGACGCCCTCGCCGGGCACCATCAGCCCGGCCAGCATGGTGTCGGGCCGCCCCTCCTCGTGGGGTTCCGGCTCGTCGGGGACGGGCTCCTCGCAGAGCACCGCGATCAGCTGCCGCAGGCTCCGTACCCCGAGGACGGAGACCCCGGGGACCAGCGCGGCCTCCCCCGCCGTCTGCTCGGGCACGACGACCTGCCGGTATCCGGCCTCCGCGGCGGCGAGCACGGCCGGGAGCACCCCGCGTACCGGCCTGACCCGCCCATCGAGTCCCAGCTCACCGATCATCACCACATCGGCGATCGACGCCGGGTCGATCCGCTCGGCCGCCCCGAGCACCGCGCAGGCGACGGCGAGGTCGAAGCCCGAACCGCTCTTGGGCACGGAGGCGGGCGACAGGCCCACCGTGAGCTTCTTCTGCGGCCACTCGGCCCCCGAGTTCGTCACCGCGGCCCTGACCCGGTCCCGGCTCTCCACCAGGCTCTTGTCCGGCAGGCCGACCAGGGTGAACGCCGCCACCCCCGCCTCCAGGTCCGCCTGGACCTCCACCACCACACCCTCGACGCCGACGAGCGCCACCGAACAGGCCCGTGCGAACCCCATCTCAGGCCACCCCCCGCGCATGCTCCGCGACGGGCGCCCCGCGCCTGGGCAGCACGACCCCGACCAGGTCGATCCGGACCCCGCCGGGCGGCGGGCCGCCGTGCCGGTCCAGCCAGATACCGGCCAGTCTCCGCAGCCGCTCCGCCTTCACCGGCGTGACGGCCGCCATCGGATGTTCGAACGCGCCCGCCCTGCGGGTCTTCACCTCGCAGAGAACGAGCGCGTCGCCGTCCATCGCGACGATGTCGACCTCACCGGCGCGACAGCGCCAGTTCCGTTCCAGTACGGACATGCCGGCCTCGGCCAGCAGCCGCGCCGCCAGATCCTCGCCGTACCGCCCGAGTGCCCCCCGTGCGTTCATTTCGGCACCACCTCCGGGACCGACTCTGACGCCTTCGGCCCCGGCTTGTGGATCTTGGTGGACAACTCCGGGACTGTGGACAACCCGGCCACCCGGAAGAGGGAATCAGCCCCTTCCTGAGGCGGGATCAGCCGCCCGGGAGCTCAAGATCGCTCTTGTTGAGCTCCTCGATGTTGACGTCCTTGAACGTCAGCACCCGTACCTGTTTGACGAACCGCGCGGGCCGGTACATGTCCCAGACCCAGGCGTCCGCCATCGACACCTCGAAGAACACCTCGCCCTGGACCGAATGCACCTGCATCTCGTAGTCGTTGGTGAGGTAGAAGCGCCGCTCGGTCTCGATCACGTATTTGAACAGACCGACGACGTCGCGGTACTCCCGGTAGAGCTTCAGCTCCATCTCGGTCTCGTACTTTTCGAGGTCCTCGGCGCTCATTGGCATGTTCCCCTTCAGCCGTGCGTCCCCCCATTGTGCGCCAGGCCCTCGGCCCCTAGGCGATTTCGGGGTCGAGAACCAGTGGCGTTCGCGGAGGACCCTCGTCGAGCAGCGTGCGCAGCAGCCCGGCGAGCCTGGTCGGGTACACCGTCTCACGCGCCGCCGACAGTTCGGCGGAGGTCCACCATCTCAGCCCCGAGACGCTGCGCCGCTCCAGCCCGGTCTGTCCGCTGGTGTCGGTGTCGGTCCGGTCCGTGCGCGCCAGGTAGTACCACTCGTCCTGCTCCCAGCGGCGGCCGTCGAACGGGAACGAGCACATCCGCCGCCAGAGCAGCGGGCCGAGCTCGACCGCGGTGATCCCGGTCTCCTCGGCGAGTTCGCGCAGGGCGGCCTGCTCCCGGGTCTCGTCGCCCTCCAGGCCTCCGCCGGGGGTGAACCACCAGTCGCGCCGCGGGTCGTCCGGTTCGAAGCCGTGCAGCAGCAGGATGCGGTCGTCGGGGTCGAGGAGCACCACGCGGGCGACCTTGCGCCGTTCAGTGCGCATCGGCGGGCCGCCTCTCCCGCCCGTTCCGCGCCGAGCGGGTGAGCAGCGTCTCGACCGGCCCGTACGCCGCGCCGCCCAGGATGAGCACCACGCCCACGACCACGGCCCAGAGCTGGGTCCGGAGCGGTCCGGGCGAGGAGACCCCGCCGGGAAGACCGGCGAAGGCGCTCGGCCGGTCCACCATGCCGTTCATCGGCCAGGCGATGGCGTCCACCCGGGCCCGCACCTCGGAGCGGGGGACCGAGCCCTTCCCCGCGTCCTCCAGGTGGACCCGGGAGTCCAGCGAGGCGGTGCGGTCGTCGCCCAGCAGGAAGAGCTGGCCCTCGGGCACCTCGGCCGTGAAGTCCTCGACCGAGGCCCGCTCCTTGTACCGCAGATACGGTTCTTCGAGCGGCCGGCCGTTGACCCGGAGCCGGCCGTCCTTGCCGCAGCAGGAGATCCGGTCGCCGCCGATCCCTACGACCCGCTTCACCATCGGCATGTCGCCCCAGGCCGGGTCGGTGAAGACCACCACGTCGCCGCGGCGCACCTCACCGCCGTCGATCCGTTCCGCGAGCACCCGGTCGCCCGCGTTCACGGTGGGGGTCATCGACTGGGTCGGCACCGTGTACGGCTCGTAGACCACGGCCCCCCAGGCGAACCCGCCCAGGAAGAGCACGCAGCCGACGGCCACCGCCAGACCCGACAGCACACCGCCGAGCCGGCTCCGGCCGTCGCCCGTACGTCCTTCACCGCTCATCCCGGCCTCCCCACCTCGGTGATCACCGATCCGAGTCGGCACCCTACCCGGCGGTACGCCCGCCGGTCAGCCTGCGGCGGCGCCACAGCACCAGCGGAAGCGCCCCGGCCAGGCCGATCGCACCGGGGGCCACGGCCGCGGCGGCGCTCAGCCCCGGCTGGTCGAAGGTGTCCGGGACGGGCAGCGTCGACCAGCGGTTGATCGGCCAGGCCACGACGACGGCGCGGCCGACGACCTCGTCGACGGGCACGAAGCCCTTGGTCTTCTCGTCGATGTGGTAGCGCGAGTCCCAGGAGTTCTGCCGGTGGTCGCCCATCACCCAGATCTTGCCGTCGGGCACCGTGAACGGTCCAAAGGGCTTGTCGTCGCAGGCCGAGTTGCCCGGGAAGATGTACGGCTCGTCGAGGGCCTTCCCGTTGACCTTGACCGGGCCCCCCTTCGCGCACTGCACGGTGTCGCCGCCGACCGCGATGACCCGCTTGATCAGGTCCTTCTCCTTGGCCGAGGGCATCAGGCCGATGAAGCTCAGCACGTCCTGCACCACGTTCGACTCGGGGGTCGGCTCGCCGGCCAGCCAGTTCTCCGGGTCGTGGAAGACGACGACCTCGCCGCGCTCGGGCTCCGAACCGAACCACGGCGTCAGCTTGTCCACCAGCACCCGGTCACCCCGCTGAAGGGTGTTCTGCATCGAATCCGAGGGAATCGAGAACGCCTGCACCAGGAACGTCTTGATCAACAACGCCAGGACCAGGGCGACCACGATGAGCAGCGGCAGCTCCTTCCAGAACGGCCGCTGCGGCTTCCTCGTCCCTTCGTCGTCGAGGTCCCCGTCCTCGGTCCGCCCCGCCCCGGGTGTGTCCGGGTCCGCCGCCCGCTCCGGCGGGCCGGGGACGGCGTCGGCGGGCGGGCCGGGCCTCTCCGCGGGCTCTCCATGTCCAGATCGTGCACCGGCAGCCACGTCACTCACATCCAGTCCTCACTCTGCGCCCCGCCTGCTCCGGGGCCCTGTCCGTTCAGGCCCACTGCCCCGAACAACGAACGGGAGTTCCGCAGTGCCGCTGCTCGTTCCCGGCCGCATCGCCGCGGGCGGGTTCCCGGAGTCCGGGGCCCACGCACGGCAACCGCCCTCCGGTTGTTCGGCGTACTCGCCGAACAACCGGAGGGCGGTTCATCCGTATCACCCGGTGCCCCGTTCCGGAGCACCGGTGTCCTTCATATCGCGGACTCGGGCCGTGGCACAGCCCGCCGGGTCCGCGGGACCGGCACGGCGCGACGGATCACGGCGTGCTGTCGGCCGGGGAGGTACGCCGGTCGGCCAGAACGGCCCGCCTGCGGCGCCACAGCACGAACGGCACGGCACCGGCGAGACCCAGCACCCCGGGAGCCGCTCCCAGCGCGGCGTTCAGCCCCGGCTGGTCGAAGGTCTTCGGGATGGGCAGCGTCGCCCAGCGGTCGATCGGCCAGGCCACGACGAAGGCCCGGCCGACGACCTCGTCGTTGGAGACCGTGCCGTTGCCCGGCAGTTCCTGGTGGTAGCGGGAGTCGCGGGAGTCCTGGCGGTGGTCGCCCATCACCCAGATCCGCCCCTCGGGCACCTTGATCGGGCCGAACGGATCGTCGTTGCAGGGCGTGTTCCCGGGGAAGATGAAGGACTTCTCGTCCAGGGCCTTGCCGTTGACCACGACGGGGCCGTTCTCCTTGCACTCCACCGTGTCGCCGCCGATCGCGATGACCCGCTTGATCAGGTCCTTCTCCTCGGCGGAGGGCATGAGACCGATGAAGCTGAGGAACTTCTGGACCGCGTTCGGGTGGACCTCGGGGGTGTCGTCCAGCCAGCCGCCCGGGTCGTGGAAGACGACGACCTCGCCGCGCTCGGGCTCCGAACCGAACCACGGCGTCAGCTTGTCCACCAGCACCCGGTCACCCCGCTGAAGGGTGTTCTGCATCGAATCCGAGGGAATCGAGAACGCCTGCACCAGGAACGTCTTGATCAGCAACGCGAGAACGAGCGCGATGACGACGAGCAGGGGCAGCTCCTTCCAGAAGGAGCGCGGCTTCTTCACCGCCCCGCCGCCGTCCGGAGTCTCACCGTCGCTCCTCGCGTGACCCGCCGCCCCGGCGGACTCGGCGTTGCCCGAACGGCCCGGCCGGTCCTCGGGTTCCTCGTGTCCGGATCGTGCGCCGACGGCCAAATCCCCCACATCCACTCCTTACTCCGTGCCACCGCCTGCTCCCTAGCCGGTGCAGGCCCACCACTCCCATAACGAGCGGAAGTTCCGCAGGGCTCGGGAGAGGAGCCAATCCGTTGAGATCGGGGGACGCCACCGTATGCGACGGGACCGGTGCGCCGGTCGTTCCGGCGCGTGCCCGCGGAACCTGTGAGAAGGTCTCCGGTTCGTCCAGTTCTCGCCAGTGGCCGACCGGCCAGGCGATCACCATGGCACGCCCCACGACCTGCTCCTCGGAGACCGTGCCGTGTCCCGGGTCGTCCAGGTGGTAGCGGGAATCGGCCGAATCGGATCGGTGGTCGCCCATCACGAAGATCCGGCCCTCCGGAACCTTTACCTCGAATTTGATGAGGGAGGGCGGATTCCCCGGGTAGAGGTAGGGCTCGTCCAGCGGTACGCCGTTGACGGTGATCCGGCCGTCCTTGCCGCAGCACTTCACCGTGTCGCCGCCGACCCCGACGACCCGCTTGATCAGATCCTGCTCGTCGTCCGAGGGCAGCAGCCCGATGAAGGTCAGGGCCTCCTTGACCTGCTTCACGACGACCGGCGACTCCTTCTTGGCGCCGCTCTCCTTCCTCAGCCAGCCCCCGGGGTCGCGGAAGACGACGACGTCGCCGCGCTCGGGCCGGGAGCCGAACCAGGGCGTCAGCTTGTCCACCAGCACCCGGTCGCCGATCTTGATGGTCTGCTCCATCGATCCCGAGGGGATCACGAACGCCTGCACCAGGAAGGTCTTGAGGACGAGCGCGATCAGCACCGCCACCAGGATGAGCAGCGGGATCTCCCGGGCGGCGGAGCCCCGCCGCCGCCATTTGACCCGGCGCGCCAGCTTCCGCCGCTCCACCCTGGTACGTGGGGTGCGCGCGGCCGGGGGTCCGTCGTCCTCCGGGCCGTCCCCGCTCCGGCCGCGGCCGCGGCTACCCACGGCCCCCGCCCGGCAGCGAGCCCAGCCGGCCGAGCGGCCAGCCGATCCAGTCCACCCGGCCGATCACCTTCTCGACCGGGACCATGCCGCCGCCCGGTTCCCCGAGGTGGTCGCGGGAGTCACGGGAGTTGCTGCGGTGGTCGCCCATCATCCACAGGGTGCCGTCGGGGACGACGATGTCGAAGCGCACCCGGGAAGCCGCGTCCCCCGGGTACAGGTAGTCCTCGGTGACCGGCCGGCCGTTCACCTCGATGCGACCCTTCCCGTCGCAGCAGACCACCCGGTCGCCGCCCACGCCCACCACGCGTTTCACGTAGTCGGTCTCGTCGGGCTCGGCCAGCCCGAGGGAGGCGGCCGCCGAGTGCACCAGGGCGGCGACGGGGCTCTCCTCCGGGGGCTCCTGCACGAACGATCCGGTGCCGTCGAAGACCACCACGTCACCGCGGTGCGGCCCGGAGCCGGAACGGTACGCCAGCTTGTTGACCAGCACCCGGTCCCCCACCTCCAGCGTCGGTTCCATCGAGCCGCTGGGGATCTGATACGGCTGCACCACGTAATTGCTCAGGAGCAGTACGAAGACCGCGCAGACGGCCCCGAGGAGCGCGGTCCGTCGCCAGGTCCAGTTCGTCGGACCGTCGGGCCGGTCCGGAATACGCAAGGAGCGCGACCTCTCCCCCGGCACCGTCGTGGGTGCGGAGGAGGGATCGCGCTCCGAGAGCTCAGCTTCCGTGTCCATCGGGGCCAGAGCCTATCCGGCCATCCTGTGGACCAGGGAGGCAGCTCAGTTGTCGCGCTTCTCCTTGATCTTCGCGGCCTTGCCGCGCAGCTCACGGAGGTAGTACAGCTTGGCGCGACGGACGTCACCGCGGGTGACGAGCTCGATCTTCTCGAAGATCGGGCTGTGCACCGGGAAGGTGCGCTCGACGCCGACGCTGAAGGAGACCTTGCGGACCGTGAAGGTCTCGCTGACGCCCGCGCCCTGGCGGCGGATGACTACGCCCTTGAACTGCTGGATACGGGAGCGGTTGCCCTCGATCACGCGGACGTGGACGTTGACGGTGTCACCGGGGCGGAACGACGGGACGTCGGTACGCAGCGACGAGGCATTGACGTCGTCGAGCAGGGAAGCCATGTTGTCTGCTTTCTTCGCCGATGCCACAGGTCATCGACGGGAACTAGGGAGGAACGGAGGTGCTGATCGCGTCGGACGGGCGTCGGGACCATCCCCGCTCGCGTGGGGACGGTCGGGGTTCCCCCTGTGGCAGGGGCGCACGCCGGACGTACAGCAGCGGCCTATTCTTCCACGACCTCGGGCCTGCGCCAAAATCGGCCGTCCGGTGCGGGTGACCAGCCGAGGATCGAGAGCATCTCCCGGTCCTTCTTGTCGAAGCCCGCTGCGTCGCAGCGCTCGATCAGATCGGGCCGGTGGAGGGCGGTACGGCGGAACGCCTCGTCCCGCCGCCAGCGGGCGATCCTCCCGTGGTGGCCGCTGAGCAGCACCTCGGGGATGGACCGGCCGCGCCACTCGGGCGGCTTGGTGTAGACCGGCCCCTCCAGCAGGTTGGCCATGGCGCCGGGGGCGAAGGAGTCGTCCCGGTGCGATTCGGCATTGCCGAGCACGCCGGGCAGCAGCCGGGCCACCGCCTCGGTGACGACCAGGACCGCGGCCTCCCCGCCAGCCAGCACGTAGTCGCCGATGGACACCTCGACGACCGGCATCCGGGTGGCGTACTCCTCCGTCACCCGGCGGTCGATGCCCTCGTAGCGGGCCGGGGTGAAGATCAGCCACGGGCGCTCGGAGAGCTCGACGGCGAGTTCCTGGGTGAAGGGGCGGCCGCTGGGCGTGGGCACCACCAGTACCGGGGAGTGCGCCCCGGCCTCGTACCCGTCGGCCAGCACGTCGTCCAGCGCCTCGCCCCAGGGCTCGGTCTTCATGACCATGCCGGGTCCGCCGCCGGCCGGGGTGTCGTCGACCGTGTGGTGCCGGTCGTGGGTCCAGGAGCGCAGGTCGTGCACGTGGACGCCGAGGCGGCCGCTCGCGCGGGCCTTGCCGACCAGGGAGACGTTCAGCGGGTCCAGGTACTCCGGGAAGATCGTGACGACGTCGAGCCGCATCAGCGGTCCTCACCCTCGGCCGGGGCGCCGTCGCCCGCCTCGTCCCGGGCGGAGGCGATCACGGCCTGGTCGGCGTCGATCAGGCCGGGCGGCGGATCGATCACCGCGCGCTGCTCGTCCAGGTCGATCTCGGTGACGATCTCCTCGACGAACGGGATCATCACCTCGCTGCCGTCCGGCCGCTCGACGATGAAGAGGTCCTGCGACGGCAGGTGCGTGATCTCGGTGATCCGCCCGATCTCGGTGCCGTCGGCGAGGACCACGTCGAGGTCCATGAGCTGGTGGTCGTAGAACTCCTCCGGGTCCTCCGGGAGCTCGGTCGGGTCGACCTCGGCGATCAGGAGCGTGTTGCGCAGGGCCTCGGCGGCCGTACGGTCGCGCACGCCCTCGAAACGCAGCAGCAGCCGCCCGCTGTGCACCCGGCCGGTCTCGATCGTCAGCGGTCCGGTGCCCGCCGGTTCGGTGGCGAGCACGGCCCCGGGGGCGAGCCGCAGCTCCGGCTCGTCCGTACGGACCTCGACGGTGACCTCGCCCTTGATGCCATGGGCACGGCCGATCCGCGCGACTACCAACTGCACCTTGTGTCTCTCCTGTCATACGACGACGGGCCGGGGCGGGCGCATGGCCCTCCCCGGCCCGTGCCGGTGTTCAACTCAGTCAGCGAACCTGGTCCACATCGACGAGGTCGACGCGGATGCCACGGCCGCCGATGGCGCCCACGACGGTACGCAGCGCGCGGGCGGTGCGGCCGTTACGGCCGATCACCTTGCCGAGGTCGTCGGGGTGGACCCGGACCTCCAGCACGCGACCGCGGCGCAGGTTGCGCGAGGCGACCTGCACATCGTCGGGGTTGTCGACAATGCCTTTCACGAGGTGCTCGAGAGCCTCCTCGAGCATGCTCAGGCCTCGGTCGACTCGGCCGCGTCGGCAGCCTCGTCAGCCTTCTTGTCGGACTTCTTCGCCTTCTGCGTGATGGCCTCGCCCTTGGCCTCCTCGCCGTCGCCCAGGCTCTCGAAGAGGGCCCGCTTGTCGGCCTTCGGCTCGGGCTGCAGCAGCGGCGCGGGGGCCGGGAGGCCCTTGTGGGCCTGCCAGTCACCGGTGAGCTTCAGGATCGCGAGGACCGGCTCGGTCGGCTGGGCACCGACGGACAGCCAGTACTGCGCACGCTCCGAGTTGACCTCGATGCGCGAGGGGTTCTGCACCGGGTGGTACAGGCCGATCTCCTCGATGGCCCGGCCGTCACGGCGGGTACGGGAGTCGGCGACGACGATGCGGTAGTGAGGCGAACGGATCTTGCCCAGACGCTTCAGCTTGATCTTGACTGCCACGGGAGTGGTGTCTCCTGGTCTATGACGTGGTTGGGCACAACGAAGATGCCACGTGGGGTTGCGGTACTCGGGTGCCCGATGGACGCGTCAGCCGGAGGAGAGAGGGGTCCTGTGCGACTGTCGAGTACAGCTAGCCATTGTGCCACACCGCATCGGGTCACCCCACCGCGACCGCGGCTTCCGGGATCCGGAAGGGCTTCCCGCACCCTCCGCAGACGATCGGCGCCTGCGCCAGGACCGACGGGACGACCCGGACGTTGCGTCCGCAGTCGCACACGGCCTTGACCCGGACGCCCCCGCCGGAGGAGCCGTGCCGGGCGGCCGGCCCGCGGAAGGAGCGCTTGGTGTCGGCGGCGGTGGCGACCGTGTGCGCCTTGAGGGCGCGCTGCAGCCGCTCGATCGTCGGGCGGTACCGGCGCTTGGCCTCGGGGTTCAGGGCGACCAGCGAGAAGCCGCTGCTGGGGTGGGGCTCCTCGACGTGGTCGAGGCCCAGCTCCTCGGCGATCGCGAGGAATCTGCGGTTGTGGTAGCGGCCCGCGCGCGAGGTGTCGCGGACGCCTCGCGCGGCGGCGATGCCATGGACTGCCTCGTGGAGCAGTCGTTCGAAGGAGAGCTCGGCGCCACAGGCGGACGAGGATTCTCCGATCAGGGACTCGGGCGCGGCCAGATCAGGCAGCTCGGGGTGGTACCGCTGAATGTCGGCCCACGCCTGTGCCAGCTCTGCGGCAAGTACAGGTGGTGTCGTGCTCACGTCGTGACCAACGAGCACGAGTGCCCCGGTGTTCCGATTCCGGGCCATCCCAAATAATTTGCACGTACCAGTCAGTTGCTCTGTGATGCGTCCCGACGAGGGCGGGTGCGCAGAACTGCGGAGAAGCCGCGCAGCTCGCCTCAAGGTGGTACGTAGCGCGCGTACGCCGGACGCGCGGATCCGGACGGTGCGGCGGGGGCGGGCGGCTTGTCGCGGCGGGCCCGGCGCCGGTGGGCGCGTGCCACCGGGGGCGACGATACCGGGCGCGCGGTATGGACCTGACACCGGCCCGCGCCGCCGTCACCGGGGCGCCGGGCGCTCGACGTGCCCGGTCCGGCGTGTCGGGTGAGACTGAGGCGAGGCGCGGGGCGTGCGTCGCGGGCGGGGGCGACACGCGCGCGGGGGAGATCACGTGCCCGGAGCACGTACTCGGGGAGTACCGATCGGACCACGGCCGGGAACCGGCGGATTGGGGCGCTTTCCATGACACGTACGCTCGTCCGGCACCGCAGCCGCACGGAGGCACCCGCACGACACCCGGGGCCGGGCGGCCGCGCCCGGGACGGGAAGCGGGACCACGGTCCGGATCAGGGCCGGGAACGGGAGGACCGGGACCGGGAACCCGACCGGGACGGACTCCAGGAGCGGATGCTCACGCCGCTGTACGAAGCGGTGTACGAGCGCCTCGACGTGGGCACCGGCACCCGGCTGCTCTCCCTCGGCCGCGCGACGGGCCCGGCGCTGCTGCTGGCGGCCGCGCGCGGGGCGCGGGTCACCGGCGTGGACGGCGATCCGGAGCGGCTGGCGCTGGCCCGGCCGCCCGACGGGGTGCCGTACGACCTGATCACCGCGTTCGCCCCGGCCGGCTGTGCCTCCGAGGGCGCCGCGGAGCTGGTGGCCGCGGTGCGGTCGGCGACGGGGCTGGCCGCGCGGGGCGGCACGGTGGTGCTCACCGGCTGGGGTCCGCCGGAGCGGTGTGCGGCGGCGCCCGTGCTGCGGGTGGCGGGGCGGCTCTCGGGACGGGACGACCTGGAGGAGCTGGCCGTGCGGGCCGGGCTGAATCCGAACGGTTCGGGCCGGGTGGCCTGCCCGTTCGCCTATCCGGACCTGGGAAGTGCGGTGCGGGCGCTGACCTGCACCGGGCTGCTGGACGCGGCGGTGCGGGCGACGGGCCGGGCGCGGGTGGAGCGGGAGGCCGCGCGGGCGCTGCGGCCGCACCGGCGCGGGGACGGCACGGTGTGGCTGCCGAACGTCTTCCGCTATCTGGTGTGCACCGTCTGAGGCCCGCGCGGACCGCGCGGGCCTCCGTCACTTGGTCAGCCGGGTGATCCCGGCCGCCCGGTACGCCGCGTCCTCGTCGAGCGTCTCGTGCTCCAGCAGCGCGGCGGAGAGGGCGTCCAGCCGCTCGCGGTTCTCCCGCAGGAGCCGGCAGGCCACCTCGTAGCACTCGTCGACGATCCGACGCATCTCGCCGTCGACCGCGTCGAGGGTGGCGGGCGCCGCCGACAGGCCGTACGCCTGCTGGGCGTCGGCCGGGATCGCCGTCAGCCTGCCCACCTTCTGGCTCATGCCCCAGCGGCCGACCATCCCCCGGGCCAGGTTGGTGACCTGCTCCAGATCGCTCTCGGCGCCGGTGGTGATCACTCCGAAGACCACCTGCTCGGCCGCCATGCCGCCGAGCGCCCCGACGATCCGGCCGCGCAGGTACTCCTCGGTGTAGGCGTACTTGTCGGCGTCCGGGGTGGAGAGCGTGACGCCCAGCGCCCGGCCGCGCGGCACGATCGTCACCTTGCGGACCGGGTCGGCGCCTGGCTGGACCATGCCGAGCAGCGCGTGGCCGCTCTCGTGGTACGCCGTGCGGCGGCGCTCCTCGTCGGTCATGACCAGGGAGCGTTCGGCGCCGAGCTGGACCTTCTCCAGGGCGTCGGAGAAGTCGGGCTGGGTGACCTCGGACTGGCGTCGCTTGACCGCCAGCAGCGCGGCCTCGTTGGCCAGGTTGGCCAGGTCGGCGCCGGTCATCCCGGGGGTGGTCCCGGCGACCTGCGCCAGGTCGACGTCGGGGGCCAGCGGGATCTGCCGGGTGTGGATCTCCAGGATCGCCTCCCGGCCGCTCCGGTCCGGCGGGCTGACCTGCACGATCCGGTCGAAGCGGCCGGGCCGGGTGAGCGCCGGGTCGAGCACGTCCGCGCGGTTGGTGGCGGCGAGCACGACGACGCCCTCCGAGCCGGAGAAGCCGTCCATCTCGGTGAGGATCTGGTTGAGCGTCTGCTCGCGCTCGTCGTGGCCGCCCATGCCGGAGCCTGCGCTGCGGGCCCGGCCGATGGTGTCGATCTCGTCGATGAAGATGATGGCCGGGGCGACCTTGCGCGCCTCCGCGAAGAGTTCCCGGACCCGGCCGGCGCCGACGCCGACGATCATCTCGATGAACTCGGAGGCCGACGCCGAGAAGAACGGCACCCCCGCCTCGCCCGCGACGGCCCGCGCCAGCAGGGTCTTCCCGGTGCCGGGCGGCCCCGCGAGCAGCACCCCGCCGGGCATCCGGGCGCCCATGCGGCGGTAGGCCTGCGGATTCTTCAGGAAGTCCACGACGTCGTTGAGCTCGCCCTCGACCTCGTCGATCCCGGCCACGTCCTCGAAGGTGGTGCGCCTGGCGCCTTCCAGCTCGACGGGCTTGGGCGGGGGCTTGCGGCCGAAGCCGCCCATCCCGCCGCCCATGCCCCTGGCCATCCGCCGGGCGATGAACACCCAGAGCGCGATGAGGAGCAGCATGGGCGCGAGCGAGATCAGCAGGTTGGCGAGGAAGCTGCGCTGCTGGACGACGGGTTCGGCGGTGACGGTGACGTTGTCCTTGACCAGTTCGGCCCAGAGGTTGTCGTCCGCGAAGGCGGGGCGCTGGGTGACGAAGTTGGTGTACTTCTTGTCGCTCCCCGGGACCTTCGCCTCCTTCTTGAGCTGCCCCTCGATGGTGTCGCCCTTGGAGTAGATCTTCTCGACGTTGCCCGAGGTGACCTGCTTGCTGAACTCGGTGTACGAGACCGTCCGCTCCTCCTCCCCGTTGAAGAAGGAGAGCACCAGGTTGGCGACCAGGTAGACGGCGAGCGCGGTGAGCAGCAGCCCGCTCCAGCCGCCCGGCATCTTCCGGCCGGGCGACGGGGGCGGCGGGGCGCCCTCGGAGCGCCAGGGCTGGTCGGTCCGGTCGCGGGGAGGTACGGGGTTGGTCACGCGCGCTCCTCTGCCGACGGCCGTTAATGCGACATTAAGTGAGGAATGCGGGCAGAGCCCTCCCAAGGGGTGTCCCGCTGGGCTCTTGGAGGGACGGGGCGCGGGGCCGTACGCGCCGAGGGGGCGCCCGCCGTGGTGGCGGGCGCCCCCTCGGGACACCGTCGGGCCGTCACCGGCCCGGAGCACGGGCGGGTCAGCCCATGAACTTCTTAAACTCGTCCGGCAGCTCGAAGTTCTTGTCCTCCTGCGCGGGCAGTCCGAGGGCGCCGCCCTGCGCCGCCTGCGCCCGGCGGGCCGCCGCGGCCTGCTCCTCGGCCTTGCGCTTCATCGGGTTGCCGCTCTTGCGCTTGCCCTTGGCCTGCTTGACCTGCTTCTTCTGCCGGCCGGGGCCACCACCCATGCCCGGCATCCCGGGCATTCCCGGCATGCCGCCGCCCTGGGCCATCTTCGACATCATCTTGCGCGCGTCGAGGAACCGCTCGATCAGGTTCTTCACGGCGCTGACGTCGACACCGGAACCCTTGGCGATACGGGCCCGGCGCGATCCGTTGATGATCGTCGGCTCGGCGCGCTCCTTCGGGGTCATCGACTTGATGATCGCGGCGGTGCGGTCCACGTCGCGCTCGTCGATGTTGTTGATCTGGTCCTTGATCTGCCCCATGCCGGGCAGCATCCCGAGCAGCTTGGAGATGGAGCCCATCTTCCTGACCTGCTCCATCTGGGCCAGGAAGTCGTCGAGCGTGAAGTCCTTGCCCTTGCTGGACGCCAGCTTGGAGGCCATCTTGGCGGCCTCTTCCTGGCTGAAGGTCTTCTCCGCCTGCTCGATCAGGGTGAGCAGGTCACCCATGTCGAGGATGCGGGACGCCATGCGGTCGGGGTGGAAGGCGTCGAAGTCCTCGAGCTTCTCACCGTTCGACGCGAACATGATCTGCTTGCCCGTGACATGGGCGATCGACAGGGCCGCACCACCGCGGGCGTCGCCGTCGAGCTTGGAGAGCACCACGCCGTCGAAGCCGACGCCGTCACGGAAGGACTCCGCGGTGTTGACCGCGTCCTGACCGATCATCGCGTCGACGACGAAGAGGATCTCGTCCGGGCTGACGGCGTCGCGGATGTCCGCGGCCTGCTGCATCAGCTCCTGGTCGATGCCGAGGCGGCCGGCGGTGTCGACGATCACCACGTCGTACTGCTTGGACCGGGCGTGCTCGATCGAGTCCTTGGCGACCTGGACCGGGTCGCCGACGCCGTTGCCCGGCTCGGGGGCGTACACCGCGACACCGGCGCGGTCGGCGACGACGCTGAGCTGGTTGACGGCGTTGGGGCGCTGGAGGTCGCAGGCGACGAGCAGCGGGGAGTGGCCCTGGCCCTTCAGCCAGAGGCCGAGCTTTCCGGCGAGGGTGGTCTTACCGGCACCCTGGAGGCCGGCGAGCATGATGACGGTGGGCGGGTTCTTGGCGAACCGCAGCCGCCGGGTCTCGCCGCCGAGGATGCCGACGAGCTCCTCGTTGACGATCTTGACGACCTGCTGCGCGGGGTTCAGCGCCTGGGAGACCTCGGCACCGCGCGCCCGCTCCTTGACGCTGGCGATGAAGGCGCGGACGACCGGAAGCGCGACGTCCGCTTCGAGCAGGGCGATACGGATCTCGCGAGCCGTGGCGTCGATGTCCGCCTCGGACAAGCGGCCCTTGCCCCTGAGGTTCTTGAAAGTCGCGGCAAGGCGGTCGGAGAGAGTATCGAACACGGCGCTCGTCGGTCCTCAGGGTCGGGGGCAAAGTGGATTCGGTACCCCAGGGTATCCGGCCCGGCCGTGACGACGACCCCTGCCCGGGAATTCCGCGGCGCGGGCGCTCAGGCCCGCAGCGCGGCCTCCACCGCACCGGCCACCGCCGACGCCCGCTCCCCGGGCAGCGGCTTCCCGTCCGGGTCCGTGACGTAGAAGGCGTCCACCGCGTTGGCGCCCAGCGTCGACACGTGCGCGCTGCGCACCCGTACCCCGTGGCCTTCGAGCGCCCGGCCGATCCGGTGCAGCAGTCCCGGGGCGTCCTGGGCGCGCACTTCGATCACCGTCGCCCGCCGGGAGCCGCCCTCCGCGACGGCCACCCTCGGCGGCGGGGCCTGGGCGCCCCGGCGGGGCCGGGCGGCGGCCTCGCGTTCGGCGAGCCGGGCCGTGATGTCCAGGGTGCCGTCCAGCGCGCGGACCAGATCGGCGCGGAGCCGGTCGGCCCGGGGCAGCGGGCCGTACTCGGCCGCCACCCGCCAGCCGAGCAGCAGCACCTCCCCGAAGCCGCCGAGCCCGCCGGGGAGTTCCACGGCGCGCAGTTCGGCGGAGCGCACGGTGAGGCGGTGCAGGGCGAGGACGCCCGCCGCCGCGGGCAGCACCCCGGGCCGGTCGGGCAGCGCGATGTGGAGTTCGACGCCGACGGGCTCGGGGCCGTCCTCCGGTCCGGGGGGTCCGGTACGGGTGTGCAGGGCGAGGACCGGGCCGCCGGTGCGCAGGGCCTCGACGGCGAGGCGTTCCTGCTCCGCGCCGGGGGCGGCCGGTTCCGGCTCCTCGGGGGCGTGCCCGGCGAGCACGGCGGTGACGCGTTCCACCAGGTCGGCGACGAGCGCGGCGCGCCAGGCGGACCAGGCGGCGGGCCCGGTGGCGAGGGCGTCGGCCTCGGTGAGCGCGTGCAGCAGCTCCAGCGCGGTGACGCCGCCGACCGCGTCCGCGACGAGGCGGAGGGTCGCCGGGTCGTCCAGGTCGCGCCGGGTGGCGGTCTCGACGAGGAGCAGGTGGTGGCGGACGAGGGTGGCGACGAGGTCCGCGTCGTGCCGGTCGAAGCCGATCCGGACGGCGGTGTCCCGGGCGACGGCCGCACCGGCGACGGCGTGGTCGCCGGGCATCCCCTTGCCGATGTCGTGGAGGAGGGCCGCGACCAGGAGGAGGTCGGGGCGGTGGACGCGGCGGGTGAGGGCCGAGGCGCGTACGGCGGTCTCGACCAGGTGGCGGTCGACGGTCCAGGTGTGGACGGGGTTGCGCTGGGGCCGGCAGTGGACGTGCTCCCAGGCCGGGAGGGACCGGGTGATCAGCCCTTCGGCCTCCAGCGCCTCCCAGACCTGGACGGTGGCGGCGCCCGCGCCGAGCAGGGTGACGAGTTGTTCGCGGGCCTCGGCGGGCCAGGGCACCGGCAGCGGGTGCCCGGCGGTGGCGAGCCTGCGCACGGCGTGCCGGGAGAGCGGCAGCCCGGCCTGGGCGGCCGCGGCGGCGGCGCGCAGCGGGAGCACCGGGTCGTGTTCGGGGCGCGCGGTGCGGGCGAGGACCGCTTCGCCGCCGGTCTCGACGACGCCCTCGGCGAGCGGGGTGCGGGGCTCGGCGGTGGCCCGCCCGCCGCCCAGCACGCCGCGCAGCCGGGGCCGGGCGGACCGGGCGCGCAGCACCCGCCCGACCTCGCGCCAGGTGACGTCGGCGGCGTACGAGACGGTGCGGGCGGCCCCGTAGACCCGGCGGAGCAGGGCGTCCGCGTCGGGCAGGCCGAGTGCGGCGGCGACCTGGTCCTGTTCCTGGAGGGCGAGCCGGTCGGTGGCGCGGCCGGTGGTGAGGTGGAGGGCGTCGCGGGTGTCGAGCAGGACGCGGCGGGCGTCGGCGAGGCCCTCGCGGGGGGCGTCGGCGATCCAGGAGGCGGCGACGGCGCGCAGCGCGGTGGCGTCCCGGAGTCCGCCGCGGGCCTCCTTGAGGTCGGGTTCGAGGAGGAAGCGCAGCTCGCCCAGGCGTGCGGCGCGTTCGCGGCAGAGCGCGTCGAGGGCGGGGAGCCGACCGGGTGCCTGGGCGCGCCAGTCGGCGAGGACGGCGGTGCGCAGCGCGGCGGCGAGCCGGGCGTCCCCGGCGACGGGCCGGGCGTCGAGCAGTCCGAGCTGGACCCTGAGGTCGGCACCGGCCGCCCGGCGGGCCTCGGCGGGGGTGCGTACGGAGTGGTCGAGGGCGATGCCCAGGTCCCAGACCGGGTACCAGAGGTGGTCGGCGAGGGCGGCGACGGCGGCGGGACCGGCCTTGCCGTCGTGCAGGAGCAGCAGGTCGAGGTCGCTGCGCGGGGAGAGTTCGCCGCGTCCGTAGCCGCCGACGGCGACGAGGGCGGCGCCGTCGACGCCGGTGTGCCGGGCTGCGGCGGTGAACAGGGTGGTGAGCCAGTCGTCGGTGAGCGCGGCGAGGGCGGCGCGGCGCGGCGGCCCGGCCGGCCCGGTGCCCTGGAGGAGGCGCAGCCGGGCCGCCGGGTAGCCGCCGGGCTCAGGGTCCGCCGGTCCGGTGGTCGGTTCGGTGCTCGTCACCCGGCTGCCTTTCGTCTCGGGAATGCCGTACGGGGGCCGGCGGAGGAAGCCGGTCCGGGACGTACGGCCCGCGGGGCCCAGGGGGAGGCCGCCGCGGGCCGTACGGGTCCGGGCCGGCCCCGGTCAGAGGGCGTCCGGGCCGCGTTCGCCGGTCCGGACCCGGACGGCGGTCTCCACCGGCACGCTCCAGACCTTGCCGTCGCCGATCTTGCCGGTGCGGGCGGCCTCGACGACGACGTCGATGAGCTGTTCGGCGTCCGCGTCCTCGGCCAGGACCTCGATGCGGATCTTGGGGACGAGGTCGACGGTGTACTCGGCGCCCCGGTAGACCTCGGTGTGGCCGCGCTGGCGGCCGTATCCGCTCGCTTCGGTGACCGTGAGGCCCTGGACGCCGAAGGCCTGGAGGGCCTCCTTGATCGCGTCGAGGCGGTGGGGCTTCACGACCGCGGTGATGAGTCTCATGCGTCCACCTTCTCCGTCTTCGCCGCTGCGGTGGTGCCGGGGGCGGGGTCCGCCGTGGTGCGCGGGGCGGATCCGCCGCCCGCTCCGCTGTGGTCGTAGGCGGTCTCGGCGTGTTCGACCCGGTCGATGCCGGAGATCTCGTCGTCCTCGGTGACCCGCATGCCGATCGTCCGGTCCAGCAGGAAGGCGAGGGCCGCCGAGACGACCAGGGAGTACGCGAGGACGGCGAGGACGCCCACGGTCTGCTTGCCGAGCTGGTCGAGGCCGCCGCCGTAGAAGAGGCCCTTGGCGTCGGACTGGACCCCGCCGGTGGCGAGGAATCCGACGAGCAGGGAGCCGACGATCCCGCCGACCAGGTGGACGCCGACCACGTCCAGCGAGTCGTCGTAGCCGAAGCGGTACTTCAGGCCGACGGCCATGGCGCAGAGCACCCCGGCGACCGCTCCGACCGCGATCGCGCCGAGCGGGCTGACCGCGCCGCCGGACGGGGTGATCGCGACGAGCCCGGCAACCGCGCCGGAGGCCGCGCCGAGGGTGGTGAAGGAGCCGTGGCGGAGCTTCTCGTAGCCGAGCCAGGCGAGCATCGCGGCACCGGTGGCGACCTGGGTGTTGACGAACATCACCGCGCCGACGCCGTCGTCGTTGCCGAGCCAGGACCCGGCGTTGAAGCCGAACCAGCCGAACCAGAGCAGCCCGGCGCCGAGCATGACGAGCGGCAGGCTGTGCGGGCGCATCGGGTCCTTCTTGAAGCCGACCCGCTTGCCGATGACCAGGATCACGCCGAGCGCGGCGGCCCCGGCGTTGATGTGGACGGCCGTGCCGCCCGCGAAGTCGATGACGCCCATCTCGTACAGCCAGCCGCCCGTGCCCCAGACCCAGTGGGCGACGGGGAAGTAGACGACGGTGGCCCAGAGCGTGATGAACAGGGCCCAGGCGGTGAACTTCACCCGGTCGGCGAGGGCGCCGCTGATCAGGGCCGGGGTGAGTACGGCGAACATCAGCTGGAAGACGGCGAAGACGTAGACCGGGATGGTGTAGCCGTCCCAGAGCTGGGTGACGCCGATGCCGCTGAGCCCGAGGTAGTCGGAGCTCCAGCCGACGACGGAGCCGACGTCGGTGCCGAAGGCGAGGCCGAATCCGTAGAGCACCCACAGGACCGTGACGATCCCGAGGCTGATGAAGCTCATCATCAGCATGTTGAGGGTGCTCTTGACCCGGACCATGCCGCCGTAGAAGAAGGCCAGGGCGGGGGTCATGAGCATCACCAGGGCGGAGCAGATCAGCATGAACCCGGTGTTGGCGGCAGACAGCGTCGGGGTGTCTGCGGCAAGCGTCGTGATGCCTGGGGGCATCGGCGTCTCCTCGTCGTCGAAGCGGCCGCGTGCGGGCGGTGGGGAGCGGCACCACGTGCGGGACCACTGGGGAAGGGTGCGGGCCGGTTGTGGCCACGAGATTCGCCCAGCGCGGTTTCCACCGATGCCGCACGGTGTTTCGCGGCGGTGACGAAGAGGTCCGGCGTGTTACGCCGTCATGAACCGGGAGTTGACGGGAGCACCGAGGGGTACGCGGACGCGGACCGGCCACGTCGGTCACCCGCTGACCTGGCAATGGGGGGAGCCGAAGTCGGTCGGTACGGGGTGGCCGGCGTGGCCGGGGTCGGGGTGCCGCTCGGGGTGTCTAGACCGCTTCCGCGGTCTCCGGCAGCTGTTCGGTGAGCAGGTCGGTGAGCCGGGCGACCTCGGGGATGTCCCCGAAGTCCCGGGCGGCGGTGTCGACGGTCTTGCGGAGGCGGGTGTTGACCCGCTCGGAGCGGACCTTCCGGGCGACCCGCAGGGCCCGCTCGGCCAGGACGGTGGACTGCTCCGGCTCGCGCTTGAGGAGGTGGACGGTGGCGAGGCCGATCAGGTTGAGCGCGTACGACCGCTGGTGCTCGTCGTCCTCCTCGAAGAGCTGGACGGCCTTCTCCATCAGGGGCTCGGCGAGCGAGGCGTACGTGGGGCTGCGGCCCGCCACGTAGGCGAGGTCGCGGTAGGAGTGGGAGTTCTCGCCGTTGAGCTCGGCCTCGGAGAAGAAGCGGATCCAGTCGGGCTCGGGCTCGCCGTCGAGCCCGACGTCGAGGAAGGTGTCCTCGGCCATCCGGACGGCCCGCCGGCACTTGCTGGGCTGGCCCATGTTGGCGTACGCGCGGGCCTCCATCGCATACAGCATGGCCTGGGTGCGCGGGGTGGCGCAGTCCCGGCTGCCGTACTGCGCGAGATGGATCAGCTCCAGGGCGTCGTCGGGGCGCCCGAGGTGGATCATCTGACGGCTCATGCTGGAGAGGATGTACGAGCCCAGCGGCTTGTCCCCGGCCTCCTTGGCGGCGTGCAGGGCGAGCACGAAGTACTTCTGGGCGGTGGGCTGGAGGCCCACGTCGTAGCTCATCCAGCCGGCCAGCTCGGACAGCTCGGCGGCGCACCGGAAGAGCCGCTTGGCGGTGGCCTCCGGCTGCGGCTCCTGGAGCAGGTCGGTGACCTCGTGGAGCTGTCCGACGACGGCCTTGCGGCGCAGCCCGCCACCGCACTGCGCGTCCCACTGGCGGAACATCGCGGTGGTGGACTCCAGCAGGTCGAGCTCGGGGCCGGAGAGCCGGGACGGGCGGTGGGACGGGGCCGCGGGCTCCGGTGCGGTCCGGGCGGAGGCGGGGACGGGCACCAGCCAGCGCTGCATGGGCTCGATCAGCGCGGGCCCGGCGGCCAGGGCGAGCGAGGAGCCCAGGAATCCGCGCCGGGCGAGCATCAGGTCGCTGCGGGAGAACTCGCTGAGCAGGGCGACGGTCTGCGGGCCCGCCCAGGGCAGGTCGACACCGGCGACCGAGGGCGACTGGTGCGCGGAGCGCAGCCCCAGGTCCTCGACGGCGACGACGGAACCGAAGCGCTCCGAGAAGAGCTCGGAGAGGATGCGCGGGATCGGCTCGCGCGGGTTCTCCCCGTCGAGCCAGCGCCGCACCCGGGAGGTGTCGGTGCTGATGTGGTGGGCGCCCATCTGGCGCGCCCGGCGGTTCACCTGGCGGGCCAGCTCCCCCTTGGACCAGCCGCTGCGCACGAACCACGAGCTCAGTTGTGCGTTGGGGCGCTTTCCGGCATTCGAAACGCCTGCGCCGCTGCCACTCACTGGAACGCCCCCATCCCGCTGGATACCTGTCGCGCGAACCACTACCAGAATGCCCTGAGCCGATGGCGCCGCTACGGAGAGAATGCGCCATCGAACGAGTAGTCGACTTGCCTCCGGCATACCCGTGGGCGCACATACTTCCATGGTTCGTGTACCGACGGTAATCCTACGATCACCCCCTGGGCGAGAGGGATTACGGAATCGCCACCATTCGCCACCCCTTCGAATGAACACCACCCGCATCGGGCGCGATTCACTTGACGCACACGATCACCAGGGGGCGCGGTGATGCGGGCCGGGGCGCGGGCGGAATCGCGCGCTCCCGGATGCCACCGGGCGCACTCCGGACCGACGACGACGGCGGGGCCGCACGGCGCCCCGGCCGTGCCGTGGCCGTCGTAACCACCGGCGAGTCGGACCCGTTGGAGGGGGTATGGGCTTCACGATCGGCGGCATCCGCGAGATCCGCACCGGCTCACGGCGTCGCGGCCGTGCCGCCGAGTGCACGGCACTGGCCGAGTACACCGGGCTGTGGGGCTGGGCCGTCGCGCCGGGTGCGCGGGCCGCTGCGGGCCGCTGCTCGTGCGGCGAGGCCGCCTGCCCCTCCCCCGGCGCCCATCCGCTGGACGGCGCCCCCGAGGTACCCGCCGGTGCCACGCTCGACGCGGCGGCCCGGGCATGGGCCCGGGTGCCGGGTGCCGCGATGCTGCTGCCGGTGGGCCGTACGTTCGACGTGCTGGACGTCGCGGAGGCGGCCGGGCGCCGGGCGCTGGTGCGGATGGAACGGATGGGACTGCCGCTCGGCCCGGTCGCGGTGACCCCGGCCGGGCGGGCGCGGTTCTTCGTGGCCCCCGGGGCCGCCGCCGAGCTCCCGCAGCTGCTCTACCGGATGGGCTGGGACGACGCCGGGCTGGACCTGAAGGCGCTCGGGCCCGGCTGCCACATCACGGCCCCGCCCTCCGACGAGGGCGGCCTGGGCCCGGTCCGCTGGCTGCGCCCCCCGGTGCTGGACACGGCGGCCACCCCGCCGCAGGCCCGGCTGCTGCTCGGCACCCTGGCGTACAGCTGCCACCGCGCCCCCCTCTGCGGCTGACCCGGGACCACCGGGCACCCCCCTGACGCCGGGAGCCCGACCGCGGCGGTGCCGTACGGTCGGGCTCCCGGACGGGTCCGAGGACGGGGTCAGTCGCCGATCAGGGCGTCGACGAACGCCTCCGGCTCGAAGGGGGCCAGGTCGTCCGGGCCCTCGCCGAGACCGACCAGCTTGACCGGCACGCCCAGCTCGCGCTGGACGGCGACGACGATGCCGCCCTTGGCGGTGCCGTCCAGCTTGGTGAGCACGATGCCGGTGATGTCCACGACCTCGGCGAACACCCGGGCCTGCACCAGGCCGTTCTGCCCGGTCGTGGCGTCGAGGACGAGCAGGATCTCGTCGAGCGGACCGTGCTTCTCGACGACCCGCTTGACCTTGCCGAGCTCGTCCATGAGGCCGGTCTTGGTGTGCAGCCGACCGGCGGTGTCGATGAGCACCACGTCGGCGCCCTCGGCGATGCCCTCCTTGACCGCGTCGAAGGCGATCGAGGCGGGGTCGCCGCCCTCGGGGCCGCGTACGGTGCGGGCGCCGACGCGCTCGCCCCAGGTCTGGAGCTGGTCGGCGGCGGCGGCGCGGAAGGTGTCGGCCGCGCCGAGCACGACGCTGCGGCCGTCGGCGACGAGCACCCGGGCCAGCTTGCCGGTGGTGGTGGTCTTGCCGGTGCCGTTGACGCCGACGACCATCACGACGCCGGGGGTGTCGAGACCGCTCTCCGTCTTGACCGCGCGGTCGAAGTCGGTGCCGAGCAGGGTGAGGAGCTCCTCGCGCAGCAGCCCGCGCAGCCCTTCGGGGGTACGGGTGCCGAGCACCCGGACGCGCTCGCGGAGCCGCTCCACCAGCTCCTGGGTGGGGGCGACGCCGACGTCGGCGGTGAGGAGGGTGTCCTCGATCTCCTCCCAGGTGTCCTCGTCGAGGTTGTCCCGGGACAGGAGCGTGAGCAGCCCCTTGCCGAGGGAGTTCTGCGAGCGGGCGAGCCGGGCGCGCAGCCGTACCAGCCGGCCGGCGGTGGGCTCGGGCACCTCGATGGCCGGGACGGCGGGCGCCTCCGGCTCGACGGCCCCGGGGGCCTCCTCGGCGGGGGCCCCGGCCTCCGGCGGGCCGACCTCCTCGATGGTGCGGCGCGGTTCCTCGCGCGGCGTCTCGGCCTCCTCGCCGACATGGGGCTCGGCGGGAGGTGTGATGGTCGGCGTGCTCGACGGTGCCGGGGGCAGCTGCTTCTTCTTGCGGCCGCTGACCACGAGCCCGCTGATCACGCCGACCGCGACCAGGGCGATGACTACAGCAAGGATGACGAATTCCATAACCCACCCAGTATCAGTCACGTCCGACCGGCGGGACCGTCCCGAAGGATCGCCCGGACATCCGCCCGATCGTTATGCACTCTTTGGGAGGAAAGGTACGATCCTGCCTGTGGAGACCCGTGGCCTGGAGCCCGTCCCCGACAGCGAGCGCACCGGCCGGGTCCGGGCCCTCTTCCCCACCTGGGTCGGCGCGAATCTGACCGTGCTCCTCCTCACCATCGGCGCGGGGCTCGTCGTCCTCGACCGGCTGAACCTCTGGCAGGTGCTGGCGGTCGCGGCGCTGGCCTCGGTGCTCGGTTTCGGGCTGGTCGGCCTGGTCTCGGTCGCGGGCAGCCGGGGCGGGGCGCCGGGCATGGCGCTGTCCCGGGCCGTCTTCGGGCAGCGCGGCAACCTGCTGCCCGGTGCGCTGACCTGGGTGGCCCGCTGGGGCTGGGAGACGGTGAACGCGGTCACCGGCACCTACGCGGCGCTGGCGGTGCTGGACCGACTCCTCGGCGTCCCGGCCGGCCGGCGCACGACCCTGGTGGTCCTGCTCGTCTTCGTGGGGTGCAGCTGGCTGGTGTCGGGGCTGGGCATAGGGGCGTTGCGGGTGTGCTGCACCTGGTCGGCGTACCTCTTCGGCGGCGTCAGCGTGCTCGTACTGGTCCATCTGGCCGGTGCGACGGACTGGCACGCCGTGCTCGCCCGGCCGCCCGGGCCGGCGGCGATGGTGGTCGCGGGGGTCGGCACGCTGGCGGCGGGCGGGATCAGCTGGGCCCCGTCGAGCCCGGACTTCGCCCGCTACCTGCCGCGTACGGCGTCCGGCTGGGCGATGACCGGGGCGACCGTGGCCGGTGCCGCTCTCGTCTATCTGCCGATGGTGGCGATGGGGGCGGTGATGGCCGTCGCCGAGCCGGGGCTGGCCGCCGCCCGCGATCCGGTCGCGTTCCTCGGTCCGCTGCTGCCGGGGTGGCTCGCGGTGCCGTACCTGCTGTTCGTCGTGGCCGGAATGGTGCTGATCAACGCGATGTCGCTGTACTCGGCCGGGTTCACCGCGCAGACGCTGGGGTTCCGGGTCCCGCGCGCGTGGGCGGTCGGGATGAACGCCGTGATCAGCCTGGGTCTGGGGATCTGGCTGATGTTCACGGCGGCCGGTTTCCTGGACGCGTTCGTCTCCTTCCTGACGCTGCTCGCCGTGACGTTCTCCGCCTGGATCGGCGTCTTCGCCGTGGACCTGCTGCGCGGCCGGGCGTACGACCCGGCGGCGCTCCTGGACACCACGCCGTCCAGCGCCTACTGGTACACCCGGGGCTTCGCCGTACCGGCCGTGGCCGCCTGGGCCGCCGGCCTGGCGACGGGACTGCTGCTCACCCGGGTGCGGTGGTTCACCGGCCCGCTCGCCACCACTTGGGCCGGGCGCCTGGGGCTCGGCTGGGCGGCCGCGATCGCGGTCTCCGCCACCCTGTACGCCGTACTGCCGCGCCCCGCCGGACAGCCCCGGGCCGACGGCGGAAGGACCGAGGACGCACCCCTACACATCTGACGCCTCGTCAGCTAATGTCCCGTTCGCCGCGCCCGCCGACGATGGGGACACGTCTCATGGCCTTCACAGTGGTCCGGTTCAATCTCGTCGATCCCGACGCCGCGCCCGAGCCGCTCTCGGCCCGCTACCGTGCCGCGCTGGAGATGGCCGCGTACGCCGACGGGCACGGCGTCGACACCGTGCAGACCGAGGAGCACCACGGCACCGCCAACTCCTGGCTGCCCTCCCCCTTCGCCTTCGCGGGCGCCGTCTTCGGCGCCACCTCCCGGATAGCGGTCACGGTCTCGGCGATCATCGGCCCGCTGCACGATCCGCTGCGGCTGGCCGAGGACATCGCCGTACTGGACCTGCTGAGCGCCGGCCGGCTGGTGACGGTGGCCGGGATCGGCTACCGGCCCGAGGAGTACGAGCAGGCGGGCGTCGAGTGGGGCAGGCGCGGGCGGCTCCAGGACGAGCTGCTGGAGACGCTGCTCCAGGCGTGGACCGGCGAGCCGTTCCCGTACCGGGGGCGGACGGTGCGGGTCACGCCGCGCCCGTACACCCAGCCGCACCCGATGCTGCTGGTGGGCGGCAGTTCGCGGGCGGCGGCGCGGCGGGCGGCCCGGCTCGGGCTGCCGTTCTTCCCGAGCGCGCACCTGCCGGAGCTGGAGGCGTACTACCACGAGCGGCGCGCCGCGTTCGGGACGGACGGCTTCTGCATGATGCCGTCCGCCGTGACGCCGCTGCTGCACGTCTCCGAGGATCCGGACCGGACGTGGGCCGTGTACGGCGAGCACTTCCTGCACGAGGCGCGCACGTACGCCTCCTGGCAGTCCAAGGACATCCGTTCGGCGGTGCGTTCGGCGGCGACGACGGTGGCGGAGCTGCGGGCCGAGGGGGTCTACCGGGTCCTCACCCCCGAGGAGTGCTCGGCGGCGGCCGGGGAGCTGGACAGCCTGGTGCTGCATCCGCTGTGCGGCGGGATGCCGGTCGAGGAGGGGTGGCGCAGCCTGCGGCTGTTCTGCGCGGCGCTCGGGCACTGAGGGGCCCGAGCGCCGCTCAGCCCATCTCCTCCAGCGCCTTGCCCTTGGTCTCCTTGACGAAGAGGAGCACGAAGGGGATGGAGAGCGTGGCGAAGCAGGCGTAGATGACGTACGTGGCCGAGAGGTTCCACTCGGACAGGCTCGGGAAGCTCGCGGTGATCGCCCAGTTGGCGAGCCACTGGGCGGAGGCGGCGACGCCGAGCGCGGCGGCGCGGATCCGGTTCGGGAACATCTCGCCGAGGAAGACCCAGACGACGACGCCCCACGACAGGGCGAAGAAGAGCACGAAGACATGGGCCGCGACGAGCGCCACCGCCCCCTGCGGGCTGGGCAGTTTGCCGTCGACCAGCTTCGCGGAGAAGGCCCAGGCCTCGAAGGCGAGGGCGACGGCCATGCCGGTGGAGCCCGCGAGGGCGAGCGGTTTGCGGCCCACCCGGTCGACCAGGACCATCGCGATGACCGTACCGATGATGTTGATGATGGACGTGGTGAACGAGTAGAAGAAGGACTCGGTCGGGTCGATGCCGACGGACTGCCAGAGCGTCGCCGAGTAGTAGAACGCCACGTTGATGCCGACGAGTTGCTGGAAGACCGAGAGGCCGATGCCGATCCAGACGATCGGCAGGAAGCCGAAGCGGCCGCCGAGCAGGTCCCGGAAGGTGGACTTGTGCTCGCGGTGCATGGCGGTCTCGATCTCGGCCACCCGGGCGTCGAGGTCGACGCCCTTGCCCTCGACCTCGGCGAGGATCCTGCGGGCCCGCTCCGTGCGGCCGACCGAGATCAGGAACCGTGGCGACTCGGGGATCGCGAAGGAGAGCAGCCCGTACAGGAGGGCCGGGACGACCATCACGCCGAGCATCCACTGCCAGGCCTCCAGGCCGCCGATCCGGCCGCGCTGGTCGCCGTCGGCGAGTTGCAGGATGCCGTAGTTGACCAGCTGGGAGATGGCGATGCCGATGACGATCGCCGCCTGCTGGAAGGAGCCGAGCCGGCCCCGGTAGGCGGGTGGCGAGACCTCCGCGATGTACGCGGGGCCGATCACCGAGGCCATCCCGATGGCGAAGCCGCCGATGATGCGCCACATCGCCAGGTCCCAGAGGGCGAACGGCAGGGCCGAACCGACCGCGCTGATGGTGAAGAGCCCGGCGGCGATCCGCATGCACTGGATGCGGCCGATGCGGTCGGCGATCCGGCCGGCGGTGGCCGCGCCGATCGCACAGCCGATCAGGGCGATGGCGATGACCTGGGCGAGGGTGGCGGAGCCGATGTCGTAGCGGCTGCGGATGGCCTCGACGGCGCCGTTGATGACCGAGCTGTCGTAGCCGAACAGGAAGCCGCCCATGGCGGCGGCCGCGGTGATGAAGATGACGTGGCCGAGGTGGTCGGGCTGGCTCGCCCCGGCCGCCGGTCCCTGCGCTGTACTGGTCACATGTGCTCCTGACGGGTCATCCCCCAGTGGCGCACATCTTTCCGGCGTCCACCACTCGGGCGGTGGACGCCGGGCACCCGGCTCAGCGCAGCCGCTGGCTGATCACCTTGGAGACGCCGTCGCCCTGCATCGACACGCCGTACAGCGCGTCGGCGACCTCCATCGTCCGCTTCTGATGCGTGATCACGATGAGCTGCGAGCTCTCCTGGAGCTCCTCCATGATCCGGATCAGCCGCTGGAGGTTGGTGTCGTCGAGCGCCGCCTCCACCTCGTCCATCACGTAGAACGGGCTCGGCCGGGCCTTGAAGATGGAGACCAGCAGCGCCACCGCCGTCAGCGAGCGCTCCCCGCCGGAGAGCAGCGAGAGCCGCTTGACCTTCTTGCCGGGCGGCCGTGCCTCGACGTCCACCCCGGTCGCGAGCATGTTCTCCGGGTCGGTCAGGACGAGCCGGCCCTCGCCGCCCGGGAAGAGCCGCGAGAAGACGCCCTCGAACTCGCGGGCGGTGTCCCGGTACGCCTCCGTGAACACCTGCTCGACCCGCTGGTCGACCTCCTTGATGACCTGGACCAGATCGGCCCGGGTCTTCTTCAGGTCCTCCAGCTGCTCGGAGAGGAACTTGTGCCGCTCCTCCAGCGCCGAGAACTCCTCCAGGGCGAGCGGATTCACCTTTCCGAGCTGCTGGTACGCCCGTTCGGCCGACCTGAGCCGCTTCTCCTGCTCGGCCCGGACGAAGGGGGCCGGCCGGTTGCGCGGATGCTCCGGGTCCTCGGGCAGTTCCTCGCCCTCCGCCGCCGGGGACGGCGGCACGGGCTGGTCGGGGCCGTACTCGGCGGTCAGCCCTGCGGGCTCGACGCCCAGCTCCTCCAGCGCCTTCGTCTCCAGCTGCTCGATCCGCAGCCGCTTCTCGGCGCCGAGCACCTCGCCCCGGTGCACGGAGTCGGTGAGCTTGTCCAGCTCGCTCTTGAGGTCGCGGCCCCGGCCTCGCTCCGCCGCCAGCTCCCGCTCCCGCTCCCCCTTCGCCGCCTCGGCCGCGGCCCGCTCCCGCTCGGCCCGTACGACGGAGACCTCGACGTGGGCGAGGAGCTGGCGGGCGCCGGAGGCCACCGCGGCGGCCACCTGGGCCTCGTGGCGGCGGCGGGCCCGGCGCCGCTCGGCGCGGGACCGGGCCTCCCGTTCGGCACGGGCGCCCCGGTCGAGGGCGTCCGCCCGGCCCGCGAGCGCCTTGACCCGCTCCTCGTGGGTACGGGCCTGGAGGCGGGCCTCCATCTCGGTCTGGCGGGCGTTGGCGCCGTCGGCGGCGAGCCGGTCCCGTACGGCGGTGTCCGGCTCGTCCGCCACGGGGACCTCCTCGGCGACCAGCAGCCGCTCGGCCAGCTCCTCGGCCTCCTCGACCGCCCGGTCCAGGGCCTCCTGTGCGCGGGCGGCGGAGGCGGTCGTCCGCTCGGCCTCGCCCGCCGCGCCCCGGGCCTGCCCGGCCAGCCGCCCCAGCTGCTGGGCGACCCCGGACTTCTCCCGCTCGGCGGCCCGGCGCCGCTCCCCCAGCTCGTCGACGAGCCCGGCCGCGGCCCGGCGCCGCTCCCCGGCGGCCCGCTGCGCCTCGGCGGACTCCGCGCACCGCACGGCCAGCTCCTCCAGCTGGGCGGCGGCCTCGTCGACCGACGCCTGCACTTCGAGGAGGCTGGGCGCACCGGCGGAGCCGCCGTGCGCGAAGTGGGCGGAGAGGATGTCGCCCTCGGCGGTCACGGCCGTCAGCTCCGGGCGGGCCTCGACGAGGTCCTCGGCGTCCTCCAGGGTGGCGACGACCACCATGCCCCGCACCAGTACGCGTACGGCGTCCACCAGTTCGGCGGGACCGCCGACCAGATCGGCCACGGCGGGCGGCCCGGTATCCACGCGGACGGCCGGGGCCACCTGCCGCGCCGCCCCGGCACGCCCCCCGCCCAGCAGCAGCGCGGCCCGCCCCGCGTCCTGCTTGCGCAGCAGCCGGATGGCCTCCGCCGCCGAGGCCGGGTCCGTCGCCGCGACCGCGTCGGCCGCCGCGCCGAGCGCCGCCGCGACCGCCACCTCGTACCCCGCCGCCACGGTCAGCAGTTCCGCGGCCGGACCGAGCAGCCCGGCCGGCCGGTCCCGCGCCCCGAGCAGCGCGCCCGTACCGTCCTTGCGGCGCAGCCCGAGGGCCAGCGCGTCGTGACGGGCCGCCACCGCCGCCCGCCGCCGCTCCTCGGCGGTGGCCGTCTCCCGGGCCGCGGTGAGCTCCGCCTCCGCCCGGGCCAGTTCCTGCCGGGCGGTCTCGTGCTGTTCGCCGAGTTCCTCGTCCCCGGCGTCCAGCCCGGCCACCTCGGCCTTCAGCTGCTCGTACTCCTCCTGGGCGGCGACCGCCCGCTCCCGTGCCTCGTCCCGGGCCGCGGCCAGCCGGTCGATCTCGGCCTGCGCCGAAGCGGCCCGTCCCCGGGCCGCGTTGACCTGGCCGGTCAGCCGGGCGAGCCCCTCGCGGCGGTCCGCGATGGCGCGGGCGGCGTCCTTGAGGCGGCGCTCCTCGGCCGCCAGCTCCCGTTCCAGCTCGGCGCGGTGGGCCGAGGTGTCCTCCAGGGCGTGCTCGGCCGCGGTGAGCGCGGCGGTCAGCTCCGCCTCCTGCTCGCGGATCCGGACGGCCTCCCGCTCCATGTCCTCGGGGTCGCGGCCGCGCCGCTCCTCCTCCACGGGGGCGGCGGCGCTCGTGACCCGGGCGTCGGCCAGCGAGACCGTGCCGCGGACCCGCTCGGCCAGCTGGGAGAGCTCGTACCAGGTCTGCTGGGCCCGCTGGAGCCGGGGCGCGAGGCGCCGCACCTCCTCCTCCAGCTCCGCCTCACGGCCGAGCGCCGCCCTCAGCTCCGTCTCGGCGGCCTCGCGGCGCTGCTTGAGCGCGGCCTCGTCGGCGATCTCGTCGCGCAGCGCCGTGCGGAGCGTGACCAGGTCGTCGGCGAGCAGCCGCAGTCTGGCGTCGCGCAGGTCGGCCTGGATGACGGCGGCCCGGCGCGCCACGGCGGCCTGTCTGCCGAGCGGCTTCAGCTGCCGTCGCAGCTCGTCGGTGAGATCCTGGACGCGGGCGAGGTTGGCGCCCATCGCGTCCAGCTTCCGCAGCGCCTTCTCCTTGCGCTTGCGGTGCTTGAGGACGCCTGCGGCCTCCTCGATGAAGGCGCGGCGGCCGGCCGGGTCGGCGTGGAGCACGGAGTCGAGCTGGCCCTGGCCGACGATGACGTGCATCTCGCGGCCGATGCCGGAGTCGGAGAGAAGCTCCTGGATGTCCAGGAGGCGGCAGGTGTCGCCGTTGATCTGGTACTCGCTGCCGCCGTTGCGGAACATGATCCGGGTGATCGTCACCTCGGCGTACTCGATGGGCAGCGCGCCGTCGGAGTTGTCGATGGTCAGCGACACCTCGGCCCGGCCGAGCGGCGGGCGCCCGGTGGTACCGGCGAAGATGACGTCCTCCATCTTGCCGCCGCGCAGGGATTTGGCTCCCTGTTCCCCCATGACCCAGGAGAGCGCGTCCACCACATTGGATTTGCCGGAGCCATTGGGGCCGACGACACAGGTGATACCGGGTTCGAACCGGAGCGTCGTGGCGGAGGCGAACGACTTGAAACCACGCAGGGTCAGGGCCTTGAGGTGCACGCCGCCGGACTCTACCTTTCACTCTCGGTTTCACCCATGAAGGTGCAGGGCACATCAGACGTTAAGGGAAGGGGTACGCCGGGGGGCGGGCTCCGTGCACGTCCGGGCGGAAATGACGCCGGACGCGGGTGCGGACGGAAAAGAAAAAGGGACGCCGAAGCGCCCCTTGGTAAATCTTGTGCGGTGCTCCGCACGGTGGTTCTGGTGCAGCTGCGCATGCCGGATCAACGACATGTCACGGAAGTGACAGATCAAGAGCAGTGATCTTCAATGATCCGACGGTGATTCCGGCGACGATCCGGGTGATGATCCCGGCGGCTGACGCTTACGGACCCGACCGGCCACGAGGGCCCATCGGTCAGGTCAGCGCCGGCTCCGCCTGAGGTACGTCGATGTCGATGCTGTCGAGCAGCGACTCTTGGTGCTGGGCGGCGGCGGTGAGCGCGTCGTTCTCGTCCTGGATCCGTACGAGCTCGGATTCCAGGTCCTGGACACGCTGCTGGAGCCGTCGCATCTCGGCGAGGAGTCGCGGGTCGGAGCCGCCGACGTAACCGAGAAGCGCCTTTGCCATGAGGATGGTCCTCCACACTGAGTGACCGACCGATGCGGTGTGGGTCGTGAGGGAATCGCACCCGCGGTGCTCGGCAGTGCTCTGTCGTCACTGCTGTCCTGCTGCCGAACAGCTCTGCCAAACAGCTAAGGTGCGCGGGGATTTCAGAGTCTCACCAAAAAGTTTGACGGTCAACACGATCACGCCCGGCAGAGGGAGCATCCCGCGGTGCGCGGCCCGACGATCATGCGGCGCGTCTCTCCTGCGGGGCCCGACGGGGCGTGGAGATCATTCCTATTGCGGCAGCCTGGCACGTCGGCCCATTCCTGGCAACCATCCGGACATTCCGCAGGTCATTTCATGTGTACGGAAATGGACGGGCCCCCCGGTAACCCTTCGGCCGCCATCGAACACGGTCCGAACACAGCGCGTTCCGCGCCCGGGACGGGCCCCGCTCAGCGGATGGCGAAGCCCTCGTAACCTCCGCGCGGCGTGTCCCATATCTCAGTGACCCCGTCCACCTGTCCGGGTGTGTCGGCCGAGCGCAGCCAGTCCAGCAGCCGCTCGCAGCTCTCCCGCCGCCCTTCGGCGACGACCTGCACCCGGCCGTCGTCGAGATTGAGCGCGAAGCCGGTGAGGCCACCGATCTCCAGCGCGTTCTCCCTGGTGAACCAGCGGAATCCGACCCGTTGCACCCGGCCGCGCACCCAGGCGGTCAGCCGTACCTCTTCGTCCATGCCCGAACGCTAACCGGCCGACGGCGCCCGGAGCACATCCCTCCGCATGTCCATGGCGTACAGTCCCCACCCAATAGACTCACCCGAACGGGTTAAGACCGGTGGCGTCGGAAGCGGCGTCCGGACCGTCAGAAGGGCTCAGCAGATGGGAAGCCATCGTCGCTCCGCCGTCACTCCGGCCACCGACGACCACGAGGCGCGGGGCGCGGCCCGGAAGCCGGTCGGGCACCGCGGGAAGCGGTCCGGCTCGGCCATCCGTACCGGAATGGTCGGCGTCTCCGCGGCGCTGGCGGTGGGGGCCGTGGCGATGACCACGGGGCTGATACCCGGCGGCTCCACCCTCACGCTCGGCGGCGGCCCCGCCGAGCGGGTGCGCGCCGACAGCTCCCCCGACGTACAGGCCGAGGCCGGCCGGGGCGCCACCGCCGCCGACCGGGGCACGGGCCGGGCCGACGCCCCGCACCGGAGTCCGTCCCCGGCCGGATCGCCCTCCGCCGCCCCGTCCGCCACGAAGTCACCCGCCGCCGGACGGAAGAAGCCGTCCGCCCCGGCCGCGAAGGCGACTCAGCCCGGGACCGCCGCCCGCAGCACCGCCCCGGCCGCCACCAGGACCGAGACCCCCACCGCGCCGAGGACCACCGCCGCCGCCACCCGGGGCTCCGCCGTCACCGACGCGCGGGCCGCCGTGCTCTCCCTGGTGAACCAGGAGCGCGCGAAGGTCGGCTGCTCCCCGCTGACCGCCAGCTCCCCGCTCACCTCGCTGGCGCAGAACTACAGCGAGGACATGGCCGCCCGCGGCTTCTTCGACCACACCGACCCGGACGGCCGCTCCCCCTGGGACCGTGCCTCGAAGGTCGGCGTCCAGGGCCTGGCCGCCGAGAACATAGCCCGTGGCCAGGCGGACGCGCGGGCCGTGATGGCCGCCTGGATGGACAGCCCGGGCCACCGCGCCAACATCCTGAACTGCGACTACAAGACCTTCGGCCTCGGTGTCCACCACGGCTCCGGCGGCCCCTGGTGGACCCAGGAGTTCGGCTTCTAAGAACCTCGCAGGTCAACGACCTATCCCTCTCTTCCTGGGCCGTCTCCGGGCCGTCATTGGCGCCCGGGGCGGCCCAGACCGCGTCTACGGCGGCGCGCGTACGGGTCTCGCTCGACGGCATCAGATGCGTGTAGGTCCGCAGTGTGAAGCCGGGGTCATGGTGGCCCAGGTACTCGCTCAGGGCCTTGATGCTCTCCCCCGCGTCCAGGAGCACCGAGGCATAGAAGTGCCGTAGAGCGTGCATCCCGTTGTCCCGACCCCCGACCACGCCGGCGGCGCGCAGAGCGGGCCTCCACTGCCGATCGTTGAACCGGTTGCGATTGAGCGCGTACCCCTCAGGGCTCCGGAAGATCAGCGACGCAGTGACGGGCGGCCCATCCAACGTCTTCCACGGCAGTGTCACGTCCGCAGCAGGCACATGCGTCAGGTGGCCAGCCAAGCCGAGGGCGATGGACTCGGGCAGAGGGACATCCCGCTCCTTGCCACCCTTGGGCGGAGCGAACACGGGCCGTCCACGGAGTAGCTTCACTTGCCGGACCACGTGCAGAACGCCGCCGAGGAAGTCCACATCCTCAACCGCGAGCCCGAAGACCTCGCCCTGACGCAAACCGCATCCGGCAGCGGGGTCCACCATCGCGCGGTACCTCTCCGGCAGAGCTTCCCGAACAGCCTTGACGCGCTCGGCGGGCCAAGGCTTGACCTTGCGGGGATCAAGGCACCCGGCTGCGCTCCGCTCCGCCGGGCGCGCTTCCCGGCTCTGGCTGCGCCCGCGCTCCTGCCTTCGGCCCGCTCGGCGCTGCCGCCGCCGACGCGCGCCCGCAGTGGATAGGCCCGTGGGGCATGAGGCGAGAACCGAGCCGGCGGCTTCAAGAGGATGCCTCCGGCGGGGGCGCTCAGACTCCGGGATGGACGGGGCACCGTTCGCGAGTGCCGGCCGGAGCGGGGCGAGCGTCGTGGGGCTCCCATCCCGACCACCTTCGACCCAGGCAGAGCCGAGCAGTCGCGGCTCAGGGCGTCAAGGTCGTTCGTACAGTGGCGCGCTCCACCTTGACGCCCTGAACCACGCCCGCTCCACGGTGTGTGGGTCGAAGGCGGACGGGATGGGAGCTGGGGTGAGTGGTGGGTTGGGATAGGGGGTTAAGGCTCGCTGTAGCGTGACCGCATGGATGAACCAAGGATCAAGGTGTACGGCTCGGGCACCGAGATCACCGTCGCAGCGAACGCCGCCGGTCTGCGAGACCTGGCAGAGCGACTCGTCAGCCTCTCCGATCCCGAGCTCCGAGACGGCTACCACGAGCATCTTGAGAGCGGCATCAACCTCGAAGACGGCTCGATCAGTCTGATCCTGGAACGCGACGACGACCTGTAGGGCTCCTGACCACGGGAAGTCTTGTCAAGGCTGCCCAGCTTCCTGACATCAGCATCTGACACCAACGAGCACGAACCGTACCGGCCAATGGCGAACGACGTCGGCTGGACAGTCAAGGAACGGCGGAGGTTCCTAGACGTCGTGCGTGTCCAGCGATCGACCTGATAAGGATGAGGCCAGATCTCGAAGCCAGCATCCGGCACGGGCGCTGTCCTCGTTGATGGACGGCGCCCGTCAGCTTGACTCACTCATTGAGACTCCACCGACCTCAGTCGTTCATAGACAGCTCTCGGCGCATCAAGTCTCGGTAGTCGTAGTGGCGCGCCTGAAACTCCATGGCTTCGTCCATGGTCACGCCCTCCTTGGCCACATAGACCTCAGCGGCGGCCGTCTGCGCCTTGTACGCCTGATCCTTCAGGAAGGCCACCAGCTCACTCGCCGTGGCTTCCGGGTGCAACTCGAACCAGGTCGCGGCCAACTGGTAGCAGTACGTATGCATCTGGGCTTGGTTGTGCGCCATGAAATCTTGGGTGGCATTACGACGAGTCATGGGCCAAGCATGTCGTGTTGGAACAAACCGTGTGGCCCCTTTGCCACCATGCGCCCGTCGGGCCGTCCTGGGGCCGTCGGAGGGTGCTCAACGACAACCAACGCTGACAACCACCGACGGCTAAGTCACAGGTCGCAGCGTTGATCGATTGCACGACCGCAGGTCAGAGTCCTGGGCCTTCACTTGTTCGGCTTCTGACGCGGAGCCGGGCAGTACCGCCCGGAACTTCCCGCGCGCCCCGGCCCGGGTCGGTAGCCTGTCGCGATGGGCGAAATACTGGACACGGGACCGTTCTTCCACGGCACGAAGGCCGACCTGCGGACCGGGGACTTCCTGACCTCGGGCTTCCGCTCCAACTACCGGCCGGAAGTCGTCATGAACCACATCTACTTCACGGCGCTCCGCGACGGTGCCGGTCTCGCGGCCGAGCTCGCCGCCGGTGACGGCGAGCCCCGCGTCTACCTGGTCGAGCCGACCGGGGAGTTCGAGAACGACCCCAACGTCACCGACAAGAAGTTCCCCGGCAACCCCACCCGCTCCTACCGCAGCAGGGACCCGCTCCGGATCGTCGCCGAGGTCGACGACTGGACGCGGCTGACCCCCGAGGCGCTCCGGGCCTGGCGGGACCGGCTCGCCGCGATCCGCGCGGAGGACCGGGGCGAGATCCTCAACTGAGGACCGCCCCGCCCGGCGGCCTCACCGCAGGCGCTGGCACTTCGGGCAGAAGTGGGACGACCGGTTCATGAAGGCGACGCGCCGGATCGGGGTCCCGCAGCGGCGGCAGGGTTCGTCCTCCCGGCCGTAGGCGTCGAGGGAGCGGTCGAAGTAGCCGGACTCGCCGTTCACATTGACGTAGAGGCTGTCGAAGCTGGTGCCGCCCTGGTCGAGTGCGGCGTTCATCACGTCGCGGACATGGCCGAGCAGCTCGGTGGACCGGGGCCGGGTGAGGTTCTCGGTCGGCCGGTCGAAGTGCAGCCGGCTGCGCCAGAGCGCCTCGTCCGCGTAGATGTTGCCGACGCCGCTGATCAGCGACTGGTCGAGCAGGGCGCGCTTGACCGTGGTGCGGCGCAGCCGCAGGGCCGTGTGGAAGGCGGCGTCGTCGAAGGCCGGGTCCAGGGGGTCGCGGGCGATGTGGGCGATCGCCTCGGGGAGCCCCTCGGGGGTGTTGTCGTGGAGCGAGAGCCCGCCGAAGGTCCGCTGGTCGACGAAACGGAGCTCGGTGCCGAGGGTGTCGTCGAACCGGACCCGGACCCGCAGGTGCTTCTCGTCCGGCGCGTCCTCGGGCTGCACGAGCAGCTGGCCGCTCATGCCGAGGTGGCCCAGGAGCGAGCCGGCCGCGTCGTCCAGCGGAATCCAGAGGTACTTGCCGCGCCGCATCGCAGTACCGAAGCGGGCGCCGGTGAGCCGGGCCGCGAAGTCCGCCCCGCCGCCCGGGTGGCGGCGGACCGCGCGCGGATGCAGCACCTCGGCCCCGGCGACGGTGCGGCCGGTGACCCAGCGCTCCAGACCACGCCGTACGACTTCGACCTCGGGCAGCTCGGGCACGGTGACGCTCCTGGGAGAGAGGGGTGGGTGCTGATCCGTTTCGGGCAGGACAAAACCCCCGGTGCACCGGGCACCGGGGGTTTCCTCGCCTCAGGCGGGAGCCGTGTCCGTGGACGGCGGGTCCGCGGGGGCGTCGGTGGCGCCCCCGTCGGCCGCGGCCTTCGCCGCGGCCGCCCGCTCCTCCGCGGCTGCGCTGATTCCGCGCCAGGCGGACTCCGCGGCCTGCTGCTCCGCTTCCTTCTTGCTACGGCCGGTGCCGGTGCCGTACGAGACACCACCGACGCGAGCAGCAGCAGTAAAGGTCTTCTCGTGGTCCGGGCCGGTCTCCGTGACGACGTACTCGGGGACTCCGAGACTCTCGCCGGCGGTGAGCTCCTGGAGACTGGTCTTCCAGTCCAGGCCGGCACCGAGGTTGGAGGACCTGTCGATCAGCGGGTCGAAGAGCCGGTGGACCAGCTCCGAGGCCGCGCTGAGGCCCTGGTCGAGATAGACCGCGCCGATCACCGCTTCAAGGGTGTCGGCGAGGATGGACGCCTTGTCCCGGCCGCCCGTGCCCTCTTCACCCCGGCCGAGCCGGATGAAGGAGCCGAGTTCGAGGCCGCGGCCCACTTCCGCAAGCGCACGCGAGTTGACCACCGCGGCCCGCAACTTGGCCAGCTGGCCTTCGGGCAGGTCGGGGTGGGTGCGGTACAGCGTGTCCGTGACCACCAGGCCGAGCACCGAATCCCCGAGGAATTCGAGCCGCTCGTTGGTGGGCAGACCGCCGTTCTCGTACGCGTACGAGCGATGGGTCAGCGCACGCACCAGAAGGGCGGTCTCGAGTCGATACCCGAGCCGCCCTTCCAGAAGCGTGTGGGACGAGGCTGTGTTGACGTTGTCTGCCTTCTTCTTGGCATGGGACAACTCAGACATCGGGCCTCTCACCAGCCGCTCAGACTTCGAGGACCTGGCGCTTGTTGTACGTGCCGCAGCTGGGGCACGCGATGTGCTGCAGCTTCGGCTCCTGGCAACGCTCGCACGAAACCAGGGTGGGGACCGCAGCCTTCCACTGCGACCGGCGGTGGCGCGTGTTGCTGCGCGACATCTTCCGCTTCGGAACAGCCACGGCTACTTCTCCTGCTTCTCGTCGACGCCCGCTTCGGCGCCGCCCATGTTGTCCTTCTCGCCGTCCTGAACGGTCTCGGCGAGTCCTTGCAATGCCGCCCAACGGATGTCGACGGCGTCGTGGTGATGACCGGGGTTCTCGTCCAGCCTGACTCCGCACTCGGAGCACAGACCGGCACAGGACTCCCGGCACACCGGCTGCATCGGCAGTGCGAGCACCACCGCATCACGCAGCACTGGTTCGAGGTCGAACAAGCCGTCCTCGACGAAGAGCCTGTCCTCGTCGTCCTCGGCGTCGTCGGCCGGTTCCGCCTTCGGGCGGCCACGGTCGTCGGCGTCAGGGTACGAGAACATCTCCTGGAAGTCCGCCACGACCTCAAGGCGCAGCGGCTCCAGACACCTTACGCACTCCCCCTCGGCGGACGCACGGGCGGTGCCTGTGACAAGCACCCCTTCCATGACCGACTCGAGGCGGAGGTCCAGCTCCACGGGCGCGCCCTCGGGCACGCCGATGACCCCGTCGATGCCGAGGACCGCGGGCGGACCGGGTGCGTCCACCGTGCGGGAGAGCCGCTGGAGGGCACCGGGACGCCGCCCCAGCTCGTGCGTGTCGAACACGAGGGGGTTTCGGTGGTCGAGGTGGCCGTTCAGGGCTGTTCCTGCTTTCGCGATCATGTGCAGCGCACATCGTGGGGAGGGCCGACCGGCTTCGGAGCCGAAGGCGGGCAGCCGGGATCGCGGACATACGCGCGACCGAAGAGCCAGGATACTGGACGCGCCGCCCAGCTCCCAATCCGGGCCGATCCCCCCTGCGGGCCCGCCTGGTCAGCGCCCCTGTTCGTAGCGGCGGAGCTGGTCCAGGTCGATCATGCTGGTGTCGAAGAGGCTGGTCTCGTCGAGGGCGCTCCCGGGCTGCTCGGGAAGGCCCTGCTGGGGCTGTACGGGCTGCTGCCAGCCGTCGTAGCCCTGGGCGGCAGGCATCTGGGCCTGGCCCTGCCCCTGGTCGTAGCCCTGCTGCTGGTAGGCGGCGTACGGGTCCGGCTGCTGCGGGTAGCCGTAGGCGTCCTGCTGGGGCTGCTCCTGGTAGCCGTAGCCCTCCGCGTAGGCGGGCTGGGCGCTCTCCGCGTAGGACGGCTGGACCTGGGCGGGGAACTGCTGCGGGGGCTGCTGGTGCACCGGTGCGGGCTCCGGGGTGGCGAGCTCGGCGAGCCCGGCCCAGTGGTCCTCGTCGCTCATGCGCTGCTGACCGCCCGCCGCGTCCTGCGCGGCCACGTGCGCGCCCAGGTCGTCGGTGGGGATCCGGCCGTGGAGCTTCTGCCGGCCGCGGCCGACCGCCTCCAGGGTCTTGGCGAGCACCGCCTCGAAGGCGCCGAGCTTGGTGTCGACGTACTCGTCGGCCCGGCGCTGGAGCGTGGCCGGGTCGGTGGAGCGCTCGGGGGCCTCGGCGAAGTCCGGGTCCTCGTAGCCCTGCTCGTCGAAGGGGGTGCCGCGGCCGAGAAGCTTCTCGCGGCCCCGGTCGACGGAGCCGATGGTCTTGGTGAGGACGACCTCGAAGTTGGCGAGCTTGCTGTCGACGTACTCGTCGGCCTCGGCCTTGACCTCGGCGGCCTCCCGGCGGGCCTCCTCCAGGATCCGGTCGGCCTCGCTCTGGGACTGCCGGGCGATCTCGGTACCGGCGATCAGCGAGGTGCGCTCGGCGCGGGCGGACTCGATGATCCGCTCGGCCTCCCGGCGGGCCTGCTCGGCCAGCTGCTCCTGGCCGCCGATGAGCTCCTGGGCGTGGGCGAGCGAGCCGGGCAGGGCGTCGCGCACCTCTTCGAGCATCGCCAGCAGGTCGGCGCGGTTGACCACGCACGAAGCCGACATGGGCATCGACCGGGCGCTCCCGACGACTTCGACGATCTCGTCGAGCTTCTTCTGCACGTCCACCGTGTGCTCGCCACTCTCTACAGCCGATTGGAGACGGACGGGACCGACTGTACGGCCAGTCGGCGCCCGTCCGACACCTGCTGACGGTCCGTCAGTTCACCGGTTCCCGGCGAGGCGCTCGGTGAGTGCCTCCTGGACCACCGGCGGGAGCAGGTGGGAGACGTCGCCGCCCCAGGTGGCGACCTCCTTGACCAGGGAGGACGACAGGAAGCTGTAGGTGGGGTTGGTCGGCACGAAGAGCGTCTCGACGCCGGACAGGCCGTTGTTCATCTGGGCCATCTGGAGTTCGTAGTCGAAGTCGCTGACGGCCCGCAGGCCCTTCACGATCGCCGGGATGTCGCGCTGCTTGCAGAAGTCGACCAGGAGGCCGTGGAAGGACTCGACCCGGACGTTGCCGAACTCGGCGGTGACCTGCTCGATCAGGTCGATCCGTTCCTCGACGGTGAACAGCCCCTGCTTGGACTGGTTGATCATCACCGCGACATGTACGACGTCGTACAGCTTCGAGGCACGGCCGATGATGTCGAGGTGTCCGTTGGTGATGGGGTCGAAGGACCCCGGACAGACGGCGCGGCGCAATGTGATTCCCTCCCTCTCCGGTCCGGTCATCGTGCGTCTTCGCACGTAGAGGCGGCGCGACCGTACCAAAGCGTGCCCTCGCCGTATCGACGGGCCCGCAGTGGTTCGAACCCCTCGGGCCAGCCGAATTCCCCGCCTCTGGTGCTGCGTTCCACGGTGACGAGCGCGTCGCCGGTGAGCCAGCCCTGAGCACGGAGTGTGAGCAGTATCTCGGCAAGATCGTCGTCGGTGACGGCGTACGGCGGGTCCAGGAAGACCACGTCGTACGGCTCGGCCGGTGCCGGGCCCGTCACGATCTGCTCCGCTTTGCCGGTGCGGACCTCGGCGCCGGGGAGGCCGAGCGTGCGGACGTTGTCGCGGACGGTCTTCGCGGCCCTGGCGTCGGCCTCGACGAGCAGGGCGTGGACCGCCCCCCGGGAGAGCGCCTCCAGGCCGACGGCGCCGGAGCCCGCGTACAGGTCGGCGATCCGGATGCCCTCCAGGGTGCCGAGCAGGGCCTCCCAGGTGGAGAAGAGGCCCTCGCGCGCCCGGTCGGAGGTGGGGCGGGTGCCGGTGCCGGGCGGCACGGCCAGGCGGCGTCCGCCGGCCGTGCCGGCGATCACGCGGGTCATGGGTGTCTGGTCCTCGGTTCGTGGGCGGCCCGCGGGGTGCCGCGGCGCCGTGCCACCACGATATGGCGTGGCGGCCGGTCGGGCCCGCGCACCCGGGCGCCCCGGCACCTCACCCCTTGTCGAGGTACTGCTCGCGCTCCTTGTCCAGCAGGGCGTCCAGCGCGGTCCGCAGCTCGGGCAGACCGGACAGCTCCGGGTCGGCGGCGACGATCGCGACCGCCTCCTCGCGGGCGGCGGCGATGACCTCCTCGTCGTCGATGACGGCGAGCATCCGCAGCGAGGAGCGGACCCCGGACTGGGCCTGGCCGAGGACGTCGCCCTCGCGGCGCTGTTCCAGGTCGATCCGGGAGAGCTCGAAGCCGTCGAGGGTGGCGGCGACGGCGGAGAGCCGGGCGCGGGCCGGGGACGCCTCGTGGGCCTCGCTGACCAGCAGGCAGAGCCCGGGGGCGGAGCCGCGCCCGACCCGGCCACGCAGCTGGTGCAGCTGGGAGACGCCGAACCGGTCGGCGTCCATGATCACCATGGCGGTGGCGTTGGGGACGTTGACCCCGACCTCGATGACGGTGGTGGCGACCAGGACGTCGACCTCGCCCGCGGCGAAGCGGCGCATGACGTCGTCCTTGTCCTCCGGGTTCATCCTGCCGTGCAGCACCTCGACGCGGAGTCCGGCCAGCGGGCCCTTGGCGAGCTGCTCGGCGATCTCCAGCACGGCCAGCGGCGGGCGCTTCTCGCCCTCGTCCTCGGCGGCCTTCTTCTTCGCCTTCTTCCCCGCCGCCTCGTCCTCGGCGTCGTCGCCGATGCGGGGGCAGACCACGTACGCCTGGTGGCCGCCCTCGACCTCCTCGCGCACCCGGTCCCAGGCGCGGGTGAGGAAGTGCGGCTTGTCCTTGGCGGGGACCACATGGCTGGCGATCGGCGAGCGGCCGGCCGGGAGCTGGTCCAGGACGGAGGTCTCCAGGTCGCCGAAGACGGTCATGGCGACCGTACGGGGGATGGGGGTGGCGGTCATGACCAGCAGATGCGGCGGCTGCTTCCCCTTGGAGCGCAGGGCGTCGCGCTGCTCGACGCCGAAGCGGTGCTGCTCGTCGACGACGACCAGGCCCAGGTCGTGGAACTTCACCTTGTCCTCGATCAGGGCGTGGGTGCCGATCACGATCCCGGCCTCGCCGGTGACGAGGTCGAGCAGGGCCTGGCGGCGGGCGGCGGCGCCCATCGAGCCGGTGAGCAGCACCACCTTCGTGCCCTGCTCGCTGCCGCCGAGGAGCCCGCCCTCGGCCAGGTCGCCCATCATCTCCGTGACGGACCGGTGGTGCTGCTGGGCGAGCACCTCGGTGGGGGCCAGCATGGCGGCCTGCCCGCCCGCGTCGACGACGCCGAGCATGGCGCGCAGGGCGACCATCGTCTTGCCGGAGCCGACCTCGCCCTGGAGGAGCCGGTGCATCGGATGGTCGGTGGCCAGGTCGTCGAAGATCTCGGCGGAGACCTTCCGCTGCCCCTCGGTGAGGGTGAAGGGCAGCCTGGCGTCGAAGGCGTCCAGCAGCCCGTCCGGGACGGGCCTGCGGGGCGCCGCCGGGAGCTGAGTGTCGGCGTATCTGCGGCGGGCCAGCGCGACCTGGAGGACGAAGGCCTCGTCCCACTTGAGCCGGTCCCTGGCCTCGGCGATGTCAGCCTTGGTCCGCGGGCGGTGGACCTTGAGGAGCGCCTCGGGCAGGGCGGTGAGGCCCCGGCCCTCGCGCAGCCCCGGCGGCAGCGGGTCGACGGCCTCCCCGGCGCGCGGCAGCACCGTGTCGACCGCCTTGGCGATCCGCCACGAGTCGAGCTGCTTGCAGGCGGGATAGATCGGCAGCAGCCGCCCGGCGAAGGCGTCCACCGCCTCGCTGTCCCCGGCGCCCTCGGCCCCCTCCGCGTCCAGCAGCTGGTACGTGGGGTGGGCCAGCTGCATCTTCCGGTTGAAGACGGAGACCTTGCCCGCGAACATCGCCCGCCTGCCCGGCAGCAGCTCCTTGTGCGGCTTGTGGACGCCGTGGCCGAAGAAGACCAGCTGGAGGCGGCCGTGGCCGTCGGTGAGGGTGACTTCGAGGCGTCTGCCGCGGCCGCCGTTGAACGTCAGGACGCGGGCGTCGGCGACCTGCGCGACCACCGTCACGTGCTCGTCCAGCGGGAGGTCGGACAGGGCCGTGAGCCGGCCGCGCTCCTCGTACCGCCGCGGGTAGTGGTGGAGCAGATCACCGACCGTGTGCAGGTCGAGGTGTTCGGCCATCACCTTGGCGGTGGCGCCGCCGAGCAGCTTCTTGAGGGGTTCGTCGAACGCAGACACGCCGTCCATTGCACACCACGGCACCGACAATCGTCCGGCGGGCACCGCCGCGCCCCCGGGAATCCCGTACCGCCCGACGGGCCTACTCGACCCCGATGAGGAGCGGCGCGCTCCGGTGGCCGCCCCGGTAGACCATCGTGTCGACCGCCAGGTAGCCCTCGCGCACGTGCTCCTCCAGCGCGTCCGCGAGGCCGGCGGGGGTGTCCTCGCCCAGCACCAGGGTGACCAGTTCGCCGCCGGCCGCCAGCATCCGGTCCAGTACGGCGCGGGCGGTCCGGGCCACGTCCTCGCCGATGACGGCGACGTCGCCGTCGATCAGGCCGAGCACGTCGCCGGCCTGGCAGATGCCCGCCATGGTCCAGGACTGCCGTTCGGCGACGGCGAGTTCGGCGTAGCGGGTGGCCCCGGCGGCGGCGGTCATCGCCACCACGTCCTCGTCGAAGCTGCGGCCCGGTTCGTGGACGGCGAGGGCCGCGATGCCCTGGACGGCGGCCCGGGTGGGGACGAGGGCGACCCGGATCCCCTCCGTACGGGCCTGCTCGGCGGCTGCGGCTGCGGTGTGGCGCAGCTCGGCGTCGTTGGGCAGCAGGACCACCTCGCGGGCGTGCGCCCGGCGGATCGCGTCGACCAGTTCGCCGCTGGCCGGGGGCTCGCCGGGGCGGGCCAGCACGGTCGTGGCCCCGGCCTCCTCGCACAGCCCGCGGAGCCCCTCGCCGGGGACCACCGCGACGACGGCGCGCTGCGCGGGCTCGGCGTGGGGCTGGGCCCGGTCCGCGCCGAAGTGGGTGATCCGGATGCGGTACGGGCGTCCCGCCTCGACCCCGGCCTCCACGGCCGCGCCCGCGTCGTCGACGTGCACATGGACGTTCCACAGTCCGTCGCCGCCCACCACCACGAGCGAGTCGCCGAGCCCGTCGAGCCGGCCCCGCAGCCGGTCCACCGCCTCGTCCGACGCCTCCAGCAGGTAGATCACCTCGAAGGCGGGCCCGTCCGCCGCCGCGCAGTCGCCCGGCTCCGGCGCCACGGGCACCGGGCTTCCCGCCCCGCCCCGGCGGACCGGTGCCGGTGCCGCCGCCGGGACCCGCCCGCCGAGCGCCTCGACGAGCGCGCCGAGCACCGCCACCAGCCCGCGCCCCCCGGCGTCCACGACGCCCGCCCGGCCGAGGGCGGCGAGCTGTCCGGGGGTGGCCTCCAGTGCGGTGCACGCCCCGTCGTACGCGGCGCGGGCGACCTCGGCGGGCCGGGCGCCGTCCCCGGTGCGGGCGGCGTCGGCGGCCGCGGAGGCCACCGTGAGGACGGTGCCCTCGACGGGGTGGGCGACGGCCTGCCGGGCCGCCGCCGCGGCGACCGCGAGGGCCCGGCGCAGGTGGTCGGCGTCATGGCCGAGGGCCAGCTCGCCGGCCATCCCGCGCAGCAGCTGGGCGAGGATCGTGCCGGAGTTGCCGCGGGCGCCGATCAGGGCGCCGTGCGCCATGGCCCGTACCGCGTCGGCGGTGTCGGGGGCGGTGGCGCCGGTCTCATGGGCGGCGAAGACCGCTTCGACGGCCCCGGCGGCGGATTCCACGGTGAGGTAGAGGTTCGTGCCGGTGTCGCCGTCGGCGACCGGGTACACGTTGATCGCGTCGATCGCCGCGCGCTCCCGGCCCAGCGCCTCCAGCGCCAGGGAGCACCAGGTACGCACCGCGACGGCGTCCATGTCGTCGGCGGTCTGCGGCACCTGTCGGTCCTCCTCATGGTGCGGCCGTGGGCGGCCGGCTGGATGGCAGCGTAGCCCCGGGTCCGGGCCGGACCGGGGACAGGGGTCGGGACGGTCCGGGCGGAACCCGTGGTAGTTTCGTTCTACCGAAGCGGCCGTTGTATGCTGCTTCGGTTGCCCGATGAAAATCGGGCCATCCCTCCGGTATCGCCACTTCAGTCATCTGATTCCGGCGCGCCGGATTTCACTGTAAGTGCATCTGAAGTCTTTGGAGTGACCCGTGGCTGCCAACTGCGACGTCTGCGGCAAGGGGCCGGGCTTCGGCAACAACATTTCGCACTCGCACCGCCGTACGTCCCGTCGCTGGAACCCCAACATCCAGCGCGTGCGTGCCGTGGTCGGTCGGACGCCGAAGCGGCTCAACGTCTGCACCTCGTGCATCAAGGCCGGCAAGGTCGCGCGCTGACGTTCCCGTCGTAGCGCAGCCTTCCGGTTGCCCGAAAAGCCGGTCCACCTCGGTGGACCGGCTTTTTGCTGTGCTCAGGAGCCCTGACGGGTGCGCCAGCCGTGGTCGACCGGGCCGATCCCGGCGCCCAGCGGGAAGCCCGCCGCGATGGCCCCGGTGACGTAGCCCTTCGCTCCCCGTACCGCCGTGGGCACGTCCTGTCCCAGGGCCAGTCCGCAGGCGATCGCGGAGGCGAGGGTGCAGCCGGTGCCGTGGGTGTGGCGGTTGTCGTGCCGGGGGGCGGGCAGCCAGTGCTCCTCGGTGCCGTCGGTCAGCAGGTCCACGGGGTCGCCGGGCAGGTGTCCGCCCTTGACGACGACCCAGCGCGGGCCGAACTCCAGCAGGGCGGCGGCGGCCCGGAGCATCCCGGGTCCGTCCGTCACCCGGACCCCGGTGAGCTGCGTCACCTCGTCCAGGTTCGGGGTGGCGACGGTGGCGACCGGCAGGAGTCTCGTCCGTACGGAGTCGAGGGCCTCGGCGGCGAGCAGCGGGTCGCCGTGCTTGGAGACGCCGACCGGGTCGACGACGGCCGGGGCGGCGGTACCGGCGAGCAGTTCGGCCACCGTCTCCACCAGGAGGGCCGAGGAGAGCATCCCGGTCTTGACCGCCTGCACCCCGATGTCGTCGACCACACTGCGGTACTGGGCGCGGACCGCCTCGGCCGGCAGTTCCCAGGCGCCCTGCACCCCCAGCGAGTTCTGGGCGGTGACGGCGGTGAGCACGCTCATCCCGTGCACCCCGTGGGCCAGCATGGTCTTCAGGTCGGCCTGGATGCCCGCACCGCCGCCGGAGTCCGATCCGGCGACGGTGAGTACTCGGGCGGGTGCGGCGGCGGGTGCGGGTATCGGCATACGCCGCAATCTACTGGGCGTCCTCGATGTCCCCGAAGTGGTCCCAGCCCTTGCTGGTCCACGGCGCCCCGTCGACCGTGACCTGCGGCAGCGCCGAGGGGTTGAGGACCTCGCCGATCACCTTCCAGCGGGCGGGCAGCTTCACGTCCGGCGGGAAGGTGGCGACGATCGCGTGGTCCTCGCCCCCGGTCAGCACCCACTGGAGCGGGTCGACGCCGACGGCCTGCCCGATGTCGGACATCTGGGAGGGGATGTCGATGAGCCCGGCCCTCAGGTCGATCCGGACCTTGCTGGCCTCGGCGATGTGCCCGAGGTCGGCGACGAGTCCGTCGCTCACGTCCGTCATGGCGGTGGCGCCGAGCCCGGCGGCCGCGGGGCCCGCGTGGTAGGGCGGTTCGGGGCGGCGGTGGGCCTCGACGAAGGCGCGCGGCGAGCGGAAGCCCCGGGAGAGGACCGCGTACCCGGCGGCGGACCAGCCGAGCCAGCCGGTGACGGCGACGACGTCGCCGGGCTGGGCGCCGGCCCGGGTGACCGGTTCGTGGTTGCGCAGGTCGCCCAGCGCGGTGATCGAGACGGTGATCGTGTCGCCCCGCACCACGTCCCCGCCGACCACGGCCGCGCCCGCCACCTGGCACTCGTCGCGGATGCCGTCCATCAGCTCCCCGGCCCAGGTGACCGGGAGTTCGGCCGGGACGACCAGGCCGAGCAGCAGCGCGGTGGGCACCGCGCCCATGGCGGCGATGTCGGCGAGGTTCTGGGCGGCGGCCTTGCGGCCGACGTCGTACGCGGTCGACCAGTCGCGGCGGAAGTGCCGCCCCTCCAACAGGATGTCCGTACTGGCCACGACCCTGCGGTCGGGAGCGGTCACGACCGCGGCGTCGTCGCCGGGGCCGAGCCGTACCGCCGGAGTGGTGGTGAGCCGGGACGTGAGCTCCCTGATGAGCCCGAACTCCCCCAACTCGCCCACGGTTCCCTTCACCGAGTCTCACCTCTCATCTGTAGCGCCGGACCCTCGTCCGGCTGCTTCGGCGGCCGGGGTGCCGGGGCGCGGGCCGGCCGCCGCCGGGAGCGGTCCGCTCCACCCGCCCTGGTCATCCCCGTACCCCTTCCGGACCGCCGTGTCAGCGGTCGCGGGCCGTCCCTGCTGTCGGTAGTGTCAAGAGACACGTCAACCTGTGTGCGGTGCGCGCCACGCGGTGGACGTCAACGGACCCCAGGTCTCCCCGTGGCACGCGGTGACGCGATACCGTGGCGTCTCTTTCTTCCCCCGCATGATCCTCGTGGCCGCCCTGGAGGTTCCGTGGTACAGGCGTACATCCTTATTCAGACCGAGGTGGGCAAGGCGTCGACCGTCGCCGAGACCATCTCCCGAGTTCCTGGAGTGATGCAGGCAGAGGACGTCACCGGCCCCTACGACGTGATCGTCCGCGCCAAGGCCGACACGGTCGACGAGCTGGGCCGCATGGTGGTCGCCAAGGTCCAGCAGGTGGAAGGCATCACCCGAACCCTGACCTGCCCGGTCGTCCATCTGTAGTCCCCGTCTACGCTGGGCCGGTGACCTCATCGCGCCGGTTCCTCCGCCGTCCCGTGCTCCCCGGCCTGGCCGTGGCCGCTTCGCTGCTGGCCGCGGCGGGCTGTTCCTCGACGGACGCCGCGGGGTCGATCACGGTTCCCACACCCTCCGCGCAGGCCGCGGCGTACTGCCGCGCACTCCACGCGGAGCTGCCGAGGACCGTTGCCGGACTCGACCGCGGTGACGCCGGACCCGAGTCCGAACTGACCGCCGAATGGGGGGACGGGGAGATCGTACTGCGCTGCGGCGTCCCCCGGCCCGCCAAGATGGACGACCCCATGGCGAAGGGCACCGAGGCGAACGGCGTCAACTGGCTGCTGGAGCAGTCGAAGGACGGCGGCCCGCGGTTCACGACGACGTACCGCAAGGCGTACGTGGAGGTGACGCTCTCGGCGGCGTACGCGCACGACGCGAGCCCGCTGGCCGCGTTCGGCGCGCCCGTCAGCAGGACGGTTCCCGGGCTGTAGGGCGTGGCCGGCGCCGGAACGGCACCGGCCACGCCCCGGGAAGGTCAGCGCAGGCCGGTCGGGCGGCGCAGCGCGGCCTGGATCAGCCGGTCCACCAGCTCCTGGTAGCTCACGCCGCTCTCCTGCCACATCCGCGGGTACATGGAGATCGGGGTGAAGCCGGGCAGGGTGTTGACCTCGTTGATCACGAACTTGCCGTCCTCGGTGAGGAAGAAGTCGGCCCGGACCAGCCCCTCGCAGGAGGTGGCGTCGAAGGCCTCGATCGCGAGCCGCTGGACCTCGGCGGTCTGCTCCTCGGTGAGCGGGGCGGGCACGAGGCCGGGGGCCGAGTCGATGTACTTGGCCTCGAAGTCGTAGAACTCGTGCGAGGTCACCGGCGGGATCTCGGCGGGCACGCTGGCGCGCGGCCCGTCCTCGAACTCCAGCACCCCGCACTCGATCTCGCGTCCGCGCAGCAGCGACTCGATCAGGAACTTGGGGTCGTGGCGGCGGGCCTCCTCGATCGCCTCGTCGAGCCCGGCCAGGTCGTCGACCTTGGTGATGCCGATCGACGAACCGGCCCGCGCGGGCTTCACGAAGAGCGGCCAGCCGTGCTCACCGGCGAAGTCCACGATGCGCCTGCGTGCACCGGAGGGGTCGTTCTCCCACTCGCGGGGCCGGACCACCAGATAGGGGCCGACCGGCAGTCCGAAGGAGGTGAAGACCCGCTTCATGTACTCCTTGTCCTGGCCGACGGCCGAGGCGAGCACCCCGGCGCCGACGTAGGGCACACCGGAGAGTTCGAGCAGCCCCTGGAGCGTGCCGTCCTCCCCGTACGGGCCGTGCAGTACGGGGAAGACGACGTCGACCTCGCCGAGCGCCTTGGGGACGGAGCCGGGCTCGGTGTACGTCACCTCGCGGCTGCCGGGGTCGGCGGAGAGCGCCACGACCCCCTCGGCGGACTCGGCGAGCTGGGCCACGTCCGGCATCTTCCGGTCCGTGATGGCCATGCGCTCGGGCTCGTCGGCGGTGAGCGCCCAGCGTCCGTCGGCCGTGATACCGATCGGCAGGACGTCGTACTTGGTCCGGTCGATGGCGTTCAGGACGGCGCCGGCCGTGACGACCGAGATGCCGTGTTCGGAACTGCGGCCGCCGAACACGACGGCCACGCGCGGCTTGCGGAGCTGCCGCTCCGGGCTCTGGGGGAGGTTCTCGCTGCTCATATCGGGTTGAGCGTACCTGCTGGTACCCCGCGCGTCAGCGCCGCCGGGTCCGGCCGGAGCGGTGGCCCCGGACGTTCACCGCTCCGGTCGTGTCCGGCCCGTTCCGGGGCCGGACGGCTCAGCGCCGCTCGGCCTTGGCGCTGCGCGACATCAGCTCGGCCAGCGCGACCATCGGGGGTTTGCCCTCGTGGACGATGCCGACGACGGTCTCGGTGATCGGCATGTCGACGCCGTGCCGCCGGGCCAGATCGAGCACCGACTGGCAGGACTTGACGCCCTCGGCGGTCTGCTTGGTGACGGCGATGGTCTCCTGGAGCGTCATGCCCTTGCCCAGGTTGGTGCCGAAGGTGTGGTTGCGCGAGAGCGGGGAGGAGCAGGTGGCCACCAGGTCGCCCAGGCCCGCGAGTCCGGAGAAGGTCAGCGGGTCGGCGCCCATGGCGAGGCCGAGCCGGGTCGTCTCGGCGAGGCCCCGGGTGATCAGCGAGCCCTTGGCGTTGTCGCCGAGGCCCATGCCGTCGGCGATGCCGACCGCGAGACCGATCACGTTCTTCACCGCGCCGCCGAGTTCGCAGCCGACCACGTCGGTGTTGGTGTACGGGCGGAAGTAGGAGGTGTGGCAGGCGGCCTGGAGGCGTCGGGCCACGGCCTCGTCCGGGCAGGCGACGACGGCGGCCGCGGGGCGGCGTTCGGCGACCTCCCGGGCGAGGTTGGGGCCGGTGATGACGGCGATCCGGTCCGCGGGGATCCCGGCGACCTCCTCGATGACCTCGCTCATCCGCTTCGCGGTGCCGAGTTCGACGCCCTTCATCATGGAGACGAGCACGGTGTCGGGGGCGATGTGCCGGGACCACTCGGCGAGGTTGGCGCGCAGCGTCTGCGAGGGCACCACGAACACGACGAAGTCGGCGCCGTCCAGCGCCTCGACGGCGTCCGTGGTGGCCCGGACCGAGGCCGGGAGCTCGATCCCCGGCAGGTAGTCCGGGTTGGTACGGGTCGTGTTGACGGCCTCGGCGAGCTCGGCGCGGCGGCCCCAGAGGGTGACCTCGCAGCCGGCGTCGGCGAGGACCATGCCGAAGGCCGTCCCCCAGGAACCGGTCCCGAAGACGGCGGCCTTCACGGGCTGCGTCACTTGCGTCCCTCTCCTTCGGCCTTGCGCCGCTGCTCCGCACGGGCCTTGCGGTGGTCGTAGGGGTGCTCGGGGGCCTTCTCGCCCCGCACGATCTCCAGTTGCTCGGTGATCGCGGCCATGATGACCTCGGTCGCCTCGCGCAGGACCTCGGGCGTGGGCTCCTCGTCGTAGAACCGGGAGAGGTCCACGGGAGGTCCGGCCTGCACCTGAAGGGTCTTGCGGGGGAACAGCCGGAGCTTGTGCTCCTTGGCGTACGGGGGCATGGCCAGGTTGGCGCCCCACTGCGCGACGGGGATGACCGGGGCCTTCGTCATCAGCGCGACGCGGGCGGCACCGGTCTTGCCGGCCATCGGCCACATGTCGGGGTCGCGGGTGAGCGTGCCCTCGGGGTAGAAGGCGACGCACTCGCCGCGCTCGATGGCGTCGACGGCCGCCCGGAAGGCGTCCAGCGCGTTGGTCGACTCGCGGTACACCGGGATCTGTCCGGTGCCGCGCAGCATCATTCCGACAAAGGGGGTCTTGAAAAGGCCGGCCTTGGCGAGGAGCCGTGGCACCCGGCCGGTGTTGTACTGGAAGTGGCCGTAGGAAAGCGGGTCCAGATAGGAGTTGTGGTTGACCGCGGTGATGAATCCGCCGTCGGCCGGAATGTGTTCCGTCCCCCGCCAGTCACGCTTGAACAGAACCACCAGCGGCGGTTTTGCGATGACCGCCGCCAGGCGGTACCAGAAGCCGATTCTGCGGCGGGACACTCGGACACCTTCCTCTAGGGACTTCCAAGAACTTGATCTCTGCCTGGCTACCGAGGGTCAAGTCTCGCCCCAGGCCCCTGCTCTGTCGAGAACACCGTACGCCCCGCTTTCCGGACCGCCTCCCCGGGTGCGGGACCGACTCCCCGCTCCCCCGCGTTCCCGCGTCGGCAGGCGAGAATAGGCGGCGAAGCCCACCGAGGGGGAGATCGCCACGAACACCGACCCGACCGGGCCCTGGTCCCTGGTCGTTCCGTTGAAGCCCCTGGCCCTGGCCAAGAGCAGGCTGGCCCCCGCGGTCGGGCCGGTGCTGCGCCCCCGGCTCGCCCTCGCCTTCGCCCGGGACACCGTGGCCGCCGCGCTGTCCTGCCCGGCGGTGCTGGATGTGGTGGTGGTCACGGACGATCCCCGGGCCGGGGCCGCGCTCGCCGCGCTCGGGGCGCGGGTCGTCCCCGACGCCCCCGGCCGCGGGCTCAACGCCGCGCTCGCGCACGGCGAGCGGACCGTACGGGCCGGACGGCCCCGGGCCGCGGTCGCCGCCCTCAACGCGGACCTGCCCGCGCTGCGCGCCGATGAATTGGCCCGGGTCCTCGATTTTTCCGCGAAATTCCCCCGCGCATTTGTGACCGATGCGGCAGGAATCGGGACAACATTTCTTTCGGCTGCCCCCGGGGTGAAATTGCGCCCGGCTTTCGGCGGCCCGTCACGCGCCCGCCATCTGGACTCCGGGGCGGTGGAAATCGACCTGCCGGACATCGATTCGGTGCGCCAGGACGTGGACACCGGCGACGATCTGCGGGCCGCGACGGCACTGGGGGTCGGGGCGTACACGGCGGAGCACCGGTCCGCGGCGGCGGCCGCCCCGGACCGTTAGGCTGGCGCCCATGCAGGCCACCTCGTACACCTACGACCCCGGGACCCGTTGCGGCAGCGTGCTGCTCGACGACGGAACGCCGGTGGACTTCGACGCCGACGCCTTCGACGCCGGCGGGCTGAGGCTGCTGCGCCCGGGGCAGCGGGTGCGCATCGAGGGCACCGGCGAGGGCGCGGCCCTGCGGATCACGCTGGTGACGCTGCAGACCTTCTGAACGCGGCCCTCCGGGCGGGGCCGCCGGGCCTTCGCCCGGGCCCGGACCGCCCGCACTCCGCACCGTCCCCCCAACGGCCCGCGGGCCGGGCTCCCCGAAGGGAACCCGGCCCGGCGCGTGTGAGAAGGCCGTGCGCTGCTCGGCCTCACTTCTTGCGCGCGGTGGCCTTCTTCGCCGTGGTCTTGCGCGCGGTCGTCTTCTTCGCGGGCGCCTTCTTCGCCGTGGCCTTCTTGGCGGGGGCGGTCTTGGCGGCGACCGCCTTCTTCGCGGTCGTGGCCTTCTTCGCCGCGGCGGCCGTGGTCTTCTTCGCCGTCGTGGTCTTCTTCGCCGCGGCGGCCGTGGTCTTCTTGGCGGTGGTCTTCTTCGCCGCCGTGGCCTTCACCGCGGTGGTGGCCTTCTTCGCCGTCGCCTTCTTCGCCGTGGCCTTCTTGGCGGTGGCCTTCTTGGTGGCGGCCTTGGCGGTCGTACGGGTGGAAGAACCGCCCGAGAGGCTGCCCTTGGGCGCCTTCTTGACGGCCACGTCGTTCTTGGGGAGCTTCTTCGAGCCGCTCACCAGGTCCTTGAAGCCCTGACCTGCGCGGAAGCGGGGCACCGAGGTCTTCTTGACCCGCACGCGCTCACCCGTCTGCGGGTTACGGGCGTAACGGGCCGGGCGGTCGACCTTCTCGAACGAGCCGAAGCCGGTGACCGAGACCCGGTCACCCGCGACAACCGCACGGACCATCGCGTCGAGCACCGCGTCGACGGCGTCGGCGGCCTGCTGACGGCCTCCGAGCTTGTCGGCAATCGCTTCTACGAGCTGCGCCTTGTTCACGTCTTCCCCTTCGGAGACATTGCCAGAACGAATGTGTTCAAGCGTTTTCGCACGTTAGGCAGATATATACCGCAAATCAAACACGAAACGGGCTAATCACCCTAGTGCCGCAACGAAGTCGACTGCTGCGCAGTTCCGCAGAGTCAGTCACCTTCGGGGAATCGGCCCTCATCGAGGTCCTTCATCAACCGGTCCAGACGCCTTGCCGCGCCCGGGAGATCGTGCTTAGCCGCGGCCGTGATGGCCAACAGCTTCCGGGAGAGCGCCATCCGTACGCCCTCCGGGACTTGCAGTTCACGCACGACTGTGTGCGCTTCCTTCAATCGGTCGGCGACTTGGCCGTAAAGCTTGAGTTGGCTGTCGCGTCCCATGCACCGATTGTGCCATCTGGGGCGAGTTGTCGCCCGACAGGGTCTCAACAAGCGACTGCGCCCCCTACCAGATGGCAGGGGGCGCAGTCCGGGAAACGTGCTGCTCAGGCTTGAATTGTACGCGGTTTGAAGGTCGGCCTGGCCGCCTCGTAAGCCGCGATGTCCGCTTCGTTCTGAAGGGTGAGGCTGATGTCGTCCAGGCCGTTCAGCAGCCGCCAGCGGGAGTTCTCGTCGAGCTCGAAGTCGACGGTGACGCCCTCGGCGCGGACCTGGCGGGCCTCCAGGTCGACGGTGATCCCGGCCGTGGGGTCGGCCTCGGTCAGCTCCCAGAGCGCGTCCACCACCGACTGGTCCAGGACCACGGTCAGCAGCCCGTTCTTCAGCGAGTTGCCCCGGAAGATGTCGGCGAACCGGGAGGAGATCACGGCCTTGAAACCGTAGTTCTGCAGCGCCCACACGGCGTGCTCGCGGGACGAGCCGGTGCCGAAGTCGGGCCCGGCGACCAGGACCGTGGCGCCCGCCCGCTCGGGGCGGTTGAGGACGAAGTCCGGGTCCTTGCGCCAGGCCTCGAAGAGCCCGTCCTCGAAGCCGTCCCGGGTGACCTTTTTCAGCCAGTGGGCGGGGATGATCTGGTCGGTGTCGACGTTGCTGCGGCGCAGCGGGACGGCCCGGCCGGTGTGCGTGGTGAAAGCTTCCATGGTTCTCAGACTCCGGCGGGGGTGCGGACGTCGGACAGGTCGGCGGGCGAGGCCAGGTGGCCCAGCACGGCGGTGGCGGCGGCCACCTGCGGGGAGACCAGGTGGGTACGGCCGCCCTTGCCCTGCCGGCCCTCGAAGTTGCGGTTCGAGGTGGAGGCGGAGCGCTCGCCGGGGGCCAGCTGGTCCGGGTTCATGCCGAGGCACATCGAGCAGCCGGCGTGCCGCCATTCGGCGCCCGCGGCGGTGAAGACCTTGTCCAGGCCCTCCTCGACGGCCTGGAGGGCGACCCGGACGGAGCCCGGGACGACCAGCATCCGTACCCCGTCGGCGACTTTGCGGCCCTCGACGACGGCGGCCGCGTTGCGCAGGTCCTCGATCCGGCCGTTGGTGCAGGAGCCTACGAAGACGGTGTCCACGGCGATCTCGCGCAGCGGCTGCCCGGCGGTCAACCCCATATACTCCAGCGCCTTTTCGGCGGCGGAGCGCTCCGAGGCGTCCTCGTACGAAGCGGGGTCGGGGACGTTGGCGGACAGCGGGGCGCCCTGGCCGGGGTTGGTGCCCCAGGTGACGAACGGGGCCAGCTCCGCGGCGTCGATGACGACCTCGGCGTCGAAGACGGCGTCGTCGTCGGTGCGCAGCGTCTTCCAGTACGCGACGGCGGCGTCCCAGTCCTCGCCCCGCGGGGCGTGGTCCCGGTCCTTCAGGTAGGCGAAGGTGGTCTCGTCCGGGGCGATCATGCCCGCGCGGGCGCCGGCCTCGATCGACATGTTGCAGACGGTCATCCGGGCCTCCATCGAGAGCTTCTCGATGGCCGCGCCCCGGTACTCCAGGATGTAGCCCTGGCCGCCGCCGGTGCCGATCCGGGCGATGACCGCGAGGATCAGGTCCTTGGCCGAGACCTCGTCGGGCAGCTCGCCGTCGACGGTGATCGCCATGGTCTTCGGGCGGGCCAGCGGCAGCGTCTGGGTGGCCAGCACGTGCTCGACCTGGCTGGTGCCGATGCCGAACGCCAGCGCGCCGAAGGCGCCGTGCGTGGACGTGTGGGAGTCGCCGCAGACGACGGTGGTGCCGGGCTGGGTCAGCCCCAGCTGCGGGCCGACCACGTGCACGACGCCCTGCTCGACGTCGCCCAGCGGGTGCAGCCGCACGCCGAACTCCGCGCAGTTCTTGCGCAGGGTCTCCAACTGGGCGCGGGAGACCGGGTCGGCGATCGGCTTGTCGATGTCGATGGTCGGGGTGTTGTGGTCCTCGGTGGCGATGGTGAGGTCGAGGCGCCGCACCGGCCGTCCGGCCTGCCGGAGGCCGTCGAAGGCCTGGGGGCTGGTCACCTCGTGCAGCAGGTGCAGATCGATGAAGAGGAGATCGGGCTCGCCTTCGGCGTGCCGGACGACATGGTCGTCCCAGACCTTCTCCGCGAGTGTCCTACCCATCGCTTTCCCTCCGGCCGGCGTCTTCGCCGGCTCAACTAGAGATTCGGTGCGCCACCGTCCGGCCCCCCGGGCGGGGCGACGGCTGCGGGCCGTTGTGCGGCCGCTCTCCCAGGTTCGCAACTTCCGCCGATAATTGAACTTGCGTTTCACAGAGTGAGACGGGAGTATCGTCGTATGGACAACTCTAGCGGCGTAGGCGTTCTCGACAAGGCAGCTCTGGTATTGAGCGCCCTGGAGTCCGGTCCGGCCACTCTCGCCGGGCTGGTCGCGGCGACGGGGCTGGCACGGCCCACGGCCCACCGACTGGCGGTGGCGCTGGAACACCACCGGATGGTGGCCAGGGACATGCAGGGCCGGTTCATCCTCGGCCCCAGGCTGGCGGAGCTCGCGGCGGCGGCGGGCGAGGACCGCCTGCTGGCCACGGCGGGCCCGGTGCTCACCCACCTCCGCGACATCACCGGTGAGAGCGCGCAGCTCTACCGCAGACAGGGTGACATGCGCATCTGCGTGGCGGCGGCGGAGCGGCTGTCCGGCCTGCGGGACACGGTGCCGGTCGGCTCCACGCTCACCATGAAGGCCGGCTCCTCGGCCCAGATCCTGATGGCCTGGGAGGAGCCGGAGCGCCTGCACCGCGGCCTCCAGGGCGCCCGCTTCACGGCCACGGCCCTCTCGGGCGTACGGCGCCGCGGCTGGGCCCAGTCGATCGGCGAGCGCGAGCCGGGCGTGGCCTCCGTCTCCGCGCCGGTGCGCGGCCCGTCCAACCGGGTGGTCGCCGCCGTCTCGGTCTCCGGACCGATCGAGCGGCTGACCCGGCACCCGGGCCGGATGCACGCCCAGGCGGTCATCGACTCGGCGGCCCGGCTCAGCGAGGCCCTGCGCCGCAACGGCTGACCCGCCGCACCCCGCCCCTCCCCCGGCCGCCCCAGCGTCGTGGCGGCCCCCTTCCCGGCGCCCGTTCCTACTGCTTCGCGTCCGAGCGGTGCGCGAGCCGGTCCGCGGCCCTGCGCCCCCGCCCCTCGATCGGCAGCACCCCCGTCGCCCGCGCGAGGCCGTACGCGGGCATGTCCGCGTAGATCGCCTCGTAGCCGCCCTCGGGGACCATGTACGTCTCGTGCCAGAGCCCCACGTGCTGACGGGACTTGCGCTCCCTGCGGTTCACCGCCACCCACGCCTGCCGGTGGAACATGTCCGGCGCACTCGCGTACGCGTACAGCTTCTCCTTCGACTCCCAGTACTGGACGACGTAGTACGTCCGCGGCGAGCCGGTCAGCAGCGTGTGCCCCAGCAGCCCGCGCTCCTTGTTCCGCCCCAACTCCCGCAGCATGCGCACCATCGCGGCGAACACCGGCACCCAGTGGCGCACGCCCCGGAAGTGGTTGATGCGCATCCCGATCAGCAGCACCACCACCTCCCCCTCGGCCGCGGCGGTGGTCCGTCCCGCAATCGGCTTCGCGAACACGATCAGCCCCCTGTTTCGTTGGGTAGTGCCACTATCCAATGCTTGGATAGTGGCACTACCCAAGAGATGGCACAAGGGAAGGCGCGGCACATGCGGCTCTCGGAACTGAGCGAACGGAGCGGGGTCAGCACCGCGACGATCAAGTACTACCTGCGCGAGGGCCTGGTGCACCCCGGCCTCCGGATCACCGCCACGCAGGCCGAGTACGACGAGAGCCATCTGCGCCGGCTGCGCCTCGTACGGGCCCTGATCCAGGTGGGGCGCCTGCCGGTGGCCACGGCGCGCGAGGTCCTCTCCCATGTCGACGACGACTCCCTGGGCCGGACGATCAGGCTGGGCGCGGCGCTCTGGGCGCTTCCGAACGGCCCGGACGCCGACGAGGAGGCCCCGGAGACGGTGGCGGCCCGCACAGCCGTGGAGCGGCTCCTGGAGGGGCTCGGCTGGGCCACCTCGCAGGAGATCGGCACCCTCTCCCCCGCGTACCGCGCGCTGGTGTCCTCGGTGGCGACCCTGATCCGCCTCGGCTACCCCTGCGACGTGGACCACCTCACCGAGCACGCCCGCCTGATGCACCAAGTCGCCGTCCAGGACCTGGACATGATGGAGGCGTATCCGACGGAGGCGGAGCAGGTGGAGGCGGCGGTCGCCTCGGTCGTGCTGTACGAGCCGCTACTGATGGCGCTGCGCAGGATGGCGCAGGAGGAGGAGTCGGCCCGGCGCTACGGTCTCTGACCGGCCGGGCGCCCCGGCGCCCGGTGCAACAGAAAGGCCCTCCGCCGAAGTGAAGGGCCTTTGACTGTTTCTCTGTTGTACCCCCGACCGGATTCGAACCGGCGCTACTGCCGTGAGAGGGCAGCGTGCTAGGCCGCTACACAACGGGGGCTTGTTACTACTTGTTGCATTTCTGCGCTGGGCTACCAGGACTCGAACCTAGAATGACGGTACCAGAAACCGTTGTGTTGCCAATTACACCATAGCCCATGGTGTTACAAGTACCCCCGACCGGATTCGAACCGGCGCTACTGCCGTGAGAGGGCAGCGTGCTAGGCCGCTACACAACGGGGGCCCTAGCGATCCTGCATCGAGACCGTGGGTGCGACCCAGATGATCTCGCGGGAAGGATCTGTACCCCCGACCGGATTCGAACCGGCGCTACTGCCGTGAGAGGGCAGCGTGCTAGGCCGCTACACAACGGGGGCTTGTTACTACTTGTTGCATTTCTGCGCTGGGCTACCAGGACTCGAACCTAGAATGACGGTACCAGAAACCGTAGTGTTGCCAATTACACCATAGCCCACTGGAACGCAACCCCTTGCGGGATCTTTGTTCCTGCTGCGCTTCCCGTTCGGACTTTTCGTCCCGCCCGGGCGGCGCAGAAAGAACATTACCCGAAGGTGTCCGGCGCTCCAAAACGGGTATCGGCCAGCAGCAGCCGGGGCAGCTGGTCGAGCCGCTCGATACGGAGGAGTTCGGGCCGTCCGCCCCGCTCCTTCCGGTCCAGCCAGATGCCCCGCAGACCGGCGGCGACCGCCCCGGCGGCGTCGATGTCCGGCTCGTCGCCGACGTACGCGACCTCCCCGGGTTCGAGGCCCAGCTCCTCGCAGGCGGCGTGGAAGGCGCCGGCCTCGGGCTTGGAGATGCCGAGCTCCACGGCGCACACCACGGCCTCGAAGCGGTCCCGCACGCCGAGCACGCGCAGCTTGTGGTCCTGGTTGCGGATGCTGGAGTTCGAGAGCACCGCGTGCCGGTACCCGTCGGCCAGCAGGTCCAGCACGGGCAGCACGTCCGGGAAGAGCTCCCAGGCGGCCTCGTAGTGGGCCGCGTGCCGGGCGAACCACTCGTCGGCCTCCGGGTCCGTCAGCGGCCGCGCGACGAACTCCCTGACCCGGTCCCGGCGCTGCTCGTGGAAGCCGGCCTCCCCGGCGGCGAACCGCGCCCACTGCGCCTCGGTGATCGTCCGCCAGGCGAGGAGGGCCTGCTCGACGGTGGCGTATCCGTCGGGCAGGCCCTCCTGTTCGAGCTGACTGCGCAGGCCGACGTGGTCGGCCCGGGTGTAGTCGAAGATCGTGTCGTCGATGTCCCAGAGCACGGCTCGGATGACCATGCGGCCAGGCTAGCGGTCCCGTGGCGGGCGCGGGAGGGCGCCGCGGGAGCGGATCCCGGGCCCCCCGGGGCCCGTCCGGCGCTCCGGGGCTCCCGGGCCGCCCTGGAACGCCGCGAGGGGGCGGCCCCGGCGTGAACCGGGGCCGCCCCCTCGGGGCATGGCGGGGAATCGTTACGCGGCGAGCTTCGCCAGGGCCGCGTCGATGCGGGCCAGGGTCTTCTCGCGGCCCAGGATCTCCAGGGACTCGAAGAGCGGCAGGCCGATCGTGCGGCCGGTGACCGCGACCCGGACCGGGGCCTGGGCCTTGCCGAGCTTCAGGCCGTGCTCCTCGCCCGCGACGAGGATGGCGTTCTTCAGGGCGTCCGCGTTCCACTCGGCGTCGGCCAGCTTGGCGCGGGCGGTGACCAGCAGGGCGTCGGAGCCCTCCTTCATCGCCTTGTTCCAGGACGCCTCGTCCGTCACCGGCTCGTCCAGGAAGAGGAAGTCGACGTTGGCCGTGATGTCCGAGAGGACCGTGACCCGGGTCTGGGCGTGCGGGGCGATCTCCGCGAACCGCGCCGCGTCGAAGGCCTCCGGGGCCCAGGGCGCGAACGGGGCCTTCAGCCAGGGGCCGCAGGCCTCGGTGAACGCCTTCACGTCCATCCGGCGGATGTGCTCGGCGTTGACGTGCTCGCACTTCTTCAGGTCGAAGCGCGCCGGGTTGGCGTTGACGTCCTTGATGTCGAAGGCGGCCACCATCTCCTCGACGGAGAAGATGTCCCGGTCCTCGGCGATCGACCAGCCCAGCAGGGAGAGGTAGTTCAGCAGCCCCTCGGGCACGAAGCCGCGCTCGCGGTAGAGGTTGAGCGAGGCCTGCGGGTCGCGCTTGGAGAGCTTCTTGTTGCCCTCGCCCATCACGTACGGCAGGTGGCCGAAGGCGGGGGTGTCCTTGGCGATGCCCAGCTCGATGAGCGCCTTGTAGAGGGCGAGCTGACGCGGGGTGGAGGAGAGCAGGTCCTCGCCGCGCAGGACGTGGGTGATCTCCATCAGGGCGTCGTCGACCGGGTTGACGAGCGTGTAGAGCGGGGCCCCGTTGGCACGGACGATGCCGTAGTCCGGCACGTTCTCCGGCTGGAAGGTCAGCTCGCCGCGGACCAGGTCGGTGAAGGTGAGCGGCTCGTCGGGCATCCGGAAGCGGACGATGGAGGTGCGGCCCTCGGCCTCGTACGCGGCGACCTGCTCGGCACTCAGCTCGCGGCAGTGGCCGTCGTAGCCGGACGGCTTCCCGGCGGCGCGGGCGGCGTCGCGGCGGGTGTCGAGCTCCTCGGTGGTGCAGTAGCAGTGGTACGCGTACCCGCCTGCCAGGAGCTTGTCGGCGACGTCCCGGTAGATGTCCGTCCGCTGCGACTGGCGGTACGGGGCGTGCGGGCCGCCGACCTCGGGGCCCTCGTCCCAGTCGAAGCCGAGCCAGCGCATGGAGTCCAGGAGCTGGTTGTACGACTCCTCGGAGTCACGGGCGGCGTCCGTGTCCTCGATGCGGAAGACCAGGGTGCCGCCGTGGTGCCGGGCGAAGGCCCAGTTGAACAGGGCGGTGCGGACCAGGCCCACGTGGGGGTTGCCGGTCGGCGAGGGACAGAAACGGACGCGTACAGATGCGTTAGCCACGCTTGATCACCTTGTTGGTGAGAGTGCCGATGCCTTCGATGGTGACGGCGACCTCGTCGCCGACATGGAGGGGTCCGACCCCTGCGGGGGTGCCGGTGAGGATCACGTCGCCCGGGAGCAGCGTCATGGCTTCCGTGATGTGGACGACCAGGTCCTCGACCGAGCGGATCATGTCGCTCGTGCGGCCCAGTTGGCGTTGCTCGCCGTTGACCGTCGCCTGGATGGTCACGTCGCCGGGGTCGAGGTCGGTCTCCACCCAGGGGCCGAGCGGGCAGGAGGTGTCGAAGCCCTTGGCCCTGGCCCACTGCTTCTCGCGCTTCTGGACGTCACGGGCGGTGACGTCGTTGGCGCAGGTGTAGCCGAAGATCACGTCCTTCACGCGCTCGCGCGGGACCTCCCGGCACATGCGGCCGATGACCACGGCCAGTTCGGCCTCGTGGTGCAGCTCGTTCGAGAAGGAGGGGTACTCGATCGCGTCGCCGGAGCCGATCACCGAGGTGGTGGGCTTGAAGAAGGCGACGGGGACCTCGGGCACCTCGTTGCCGAGCTCCGCGGCGTGCTCCGCGTAGTTGCGGCCGATGGCCACGACCTTGTTGGGGAGCACGGGCGGCAGGAGGCGGACCTTGCTCAGCGGGACCTTGGTGCCGGAGAGCTCGAACTCGGCGTACGGGATGCCCTTGATGATGTCGAGGACGAGGCCATCGGGCCCCTCGCCCTCGACGGCGCCGAACGCGACATTGCCGTCGATGGAGAACCTGGCGATGCGCACGGGATGCTGTCGCCCCTCACTCGCTTGCTGGCTGAAGACTGACGCTCCAGGCTAACGCGTTGCCCGGCGGGGATTGCCCCGATTTCGAGCGGGGCGGACGCGGGCACGGCGAGGGGGACGGCCGGGAAAGGCGCTGTCCGCGCTACTCGACGGGCGCGGCGGCGACCGGGGCCTCCATGAGGATGGTGCGCCGCGGGTTGGCGGTCTGGCCCGGCAGCTCGACGGCGTGTTCCGGCCGCTCCGGCGTCCGCAGCTCACCGACGTCCTTGAGGTGCGCCAGCGTGGTGCGGCGGGGGTTGGCAATGTTGCGGAACGTCATCGTCGTCTTCATCTGCCGTTCGGACCCTGTCGGTACGGGCGCCGCCCGCGAGGGGGCGCCGATGGTCGGTTGTGCCATCCCAGTAAAGCGTCAGGCTAAACATCCAATTCCCGGCGGATGCCCGGAAGAGACGACGATCATTGTGTGAGTTTGCTCACGACCGTGCGGACAATCCACCCATTCCAGACGGTCGACCACGCCAACAGAAAGGGACATTCCGCCACTGAATCATCTATTCCACTCCCGACCATGGCGACTGGGACACAAGTCGAAACTTAAAAATTCGCTCCTTATCGACCGTTTTATGCATGATCAAGCTCCACGGCTTGTCACTCGCCAATCACAAAGCGTCACTCATGTCACTGTGAGACACCAGGCCCTTGTTGGAGGTCCTGCACTGTGCTGGAATTCCACGCACCGCCGCGGGTTTCAAACCGGCGCGCAGGGGGCGCGACAGAGCGCCGAGTGGCGGCGGAAAGGGGAAGAGGGCGCCGGTCACTCACGACCACCATGGGGCAGGTACGGACGCCCCACAACGCCGACACCGTCCCACCGCATCGCGCGGGCGGGACGCCTGGTCCAGAGGTTGCGACGCTAGTGCAGGGACGTTTCAAGAGGGATGGCAGCGCTGCGGCGGAGCAGGAGCCGCACGGCGGGACCGACCGCGGTCCCTCGGCACAGCACGCCCAGAACGCTGGGCCGGCCGGGACCCCCGACGGCGGCGACCGCGATCAGCGCCCCGCCGCGGAGGGCGACGACACCGACGCGGTCTCCTCGCCCAAGGCCCAGGGCCCCGTCGGCAGCGGCTCGCGCGTCGCGCTGCGCAACTGGCGCATCAGCACCCGACTGGTCTCCCTGCTCGCCCTCCCCGTGGTCGCCGCGACCGCGCTCGGCGGTCTGCGGATCAACGAGTCGATGAACGACATCCAGCAGCTGGACCACATGCAGCTGCTGACCAGGCTGACGACGCAGGCGACCGCGCTGGCCCAGGCGCTCCAGGACGAGCGCGACCGCTCGGCCGGTCCGCTGTCCAACGGCGTGAAGGCCGACGACTTCAAGGTCATCGACCCCCGGAAGAAGACCGACCGGGCGAAGACGGCCTTCCTCACCGCCACCAACGACATCGGCGACCCCTCCGGCGACGAGGCCCTCGAAGGCATCTCCGCCAGCGCCGCCCAGATCGCGCGCCAGCTGGCCAACATCCGCGACATCCGCAAGACGGCGTACGCCAAGGGCTCCCCGAGCCTCCAGACCATCGACCAGTACAGCCAGCTCATCTCCTCGCTGCTGAGCCTCTCCCAGGACATGGCGCAGGCGACCAGCAACTCGGAGATGATCAAGCGGACGCGTGCCCTGGCGGCCTTCTCCTCCGCCAAGGAGTACGCCTCGGTCCAGCGGGCGATCATCGCCGCGGCACTGCCCGGCGGCAACGACAAGCAGCCGCACCTCGACCCGAACGACAAGCAGTTCGGCAAGTCCGCGCTGGGCAAGGAGCAGTCGGCACTCAGCTCCTTCAAGTCCGTGTACGCGGCCACCGGCAACGACGCCGACGAGCTGACCGCCACGCTCGACGAGGGCAACCCCGAGATCAAGGCCGCCACCACCTACGCGAAGAAGGTGCTGGACAGCCCCACGGGCATGGAGGGCACCGCGCGCCGCTCCTACCTCGACTGGTACGACCAGAGCTCCACCAAGATCGGGGCGATGACGACCATCGAGGAGACCCTCCTCGGTGACATGGAGGGCAAGGCCCGCGAGCTCCGCAACGAGTCGAAGCGCGAAGCCATCATCAGCGGTGCGCTCATCCTGCTCGTCCTCGGTGTCTCGCTGGTCGGCGCCTTCGTCGTCGCCCGGTCGATGATCCGCTCGCTGCGCCGCCTCCAGGACACCGCCACCCGGGTCGCCCAGGACCGGCTGCCCGAGCTCGTCAAGCAGCTCTCCGAGACCGACCCGCAGGACGTGGACACCTCGGTCGAGTCGGTCGGTGTGCACTCCCGGGACGAGATCGGCCAGGTGGCCGCGGCCTTCGACGACGTGCACCGCGAGGCCGTCCGCCTCGCCGCCGAGCAGGCCCTCCTCCGGGGCAACGTCAACGCGATGTTCACCAACCTCTCGCGCCGCAGCCAGGGCCTCATCCAGCGCCAGCTCTCGCTCATCTCCGAGCTGGAGTCGCGCGAGGCCGACCCGGACCAGCTGTCCTCGCTCTTCAAGCTCGACCACCTCGCGACCCGTATGCGCCGGAACGGCGAGAACCTCCTCGTCCTCGCGGGCGAGGAGCCCGGCCGCCGGTGGACCCGCCCCGTCCCGCTGGTCGACGTGCTCCGTGCCGCCGCCTCCGAGGTGGAGCAGTACGAGCGCATCGAACTGGCCGCGGTGCCCGCCACCGAGGTCGCCGGCCGGGTCGTCAACGACCTCGTCCACCTGCTCGCCGAGCTGCTGGAGAACGCCACGTCGTTCTCCTCGCCGCAGACCAAGGTGCGGGTCACGGGTCACGCGCTGCCCGACGGCCGCGTGCTGGTCGAGATCCACGACACCGGTATCGGCCTCTCGCCGGAGGACCTGGCCGCGATCAACGAGCGGCTCGCCTCGCCGCCCACCGTGGACGTCTCGGTCTCCCGCCGCATGGGTCTGTTCGTGGTCGGCCGCCTCTCGCTGCGTCACGGCATCCGGATCCAGCTGCGGCCCTCCGACTCCGGCGGTACGACCGCGCTGGTCATGCTGCCCGTCGACGTCGCGCACGGCGGCAAGCAGCCCGCGCCCAAGCCGGCCGCGGGCCAGCAGGCCGGTGCCCCGGGCGGTCCGCTCGGCGCCGGCCAGGCGGGTGCGGCCGGTGGCTCGCGCCCCGGTCTCGGCGCCGCTCCCGCGGGCCCGGCCGGCCGTCTGGCCCCGGGCCAGGGCGGAGCGCGCGGCCAGGTCGGCGCGGGCGCCGCGCCCCGTGCCGCGCTGCCCTCCCGCGACGGCGGTCCGCGCCAGCCGCAGGGCCGGCAGGACGCCGGGTTCCCCCCGGCCGGTCCCGGCCCTCAGGACGCGTCCCGTCCCGAGCCGCAGCGCCACGGTGGCGGCCTCGCGGGCGCCTTCGGCAACGGCGCCCGGCTCGGTGCCCGCGGCCAGGGCGACGGTCCGGGCCAGCAGGAGCCGGGCGGCCGCCCCGACCTGTTCAGCGAGAAGCGTCAGGTCCAGGACCGCCAGAACGACGGCGCCGCCTGGCAGCCGCAGCAGGCCCGGCCGAACCCCGCCGGTCCCGGTGGCTTCCAGCAGCCCGGCCAGGGCGGCCCCGAGCGCCAGCTGCCGCCCGTCGGCGGTCCGCGCGCCGAACTGCCCGGCGCCCCCTCCCAGGGGCCGGCGACCGGCGGCTACCCCGTACCGCAGCGTCCGCAGACCACCAGCTGGGGTGCCGAGGACCCGGCGCGTGGAGCGCTGGACGCCCCGCGCGGCCACGAGGAGCCCGAGTCCACCGGCCAGTTCCAGCGACCGGACACCGGGCAGTTCCAGCGGCCGGACACCGGCCAGTTCGAGCGCCCGGTGGACCCGCAGTTCGCTCCGCGTCCGCCGATGGACGAGCAGCAGGGCCCCGGCGCCACCGCCGAGTTCGCCCGCCCGGACTTCTCCGCCCCGGCTCCGCAGCCGCACGTCCCGCAGGCCCACGCCCCGCAGGACTTCCCGGCCCAGGACCCGGCGAGCACCGCGCAGTTCGCCCGCCCGGACTTCGGGCAGCCGCAGCCGCAGCCCGTCCGGGCGCAGGACCAGGGCTTCCCCGCCCCGGCCCAGCAGACCCCGGGCAACGACTTCGGCGCGCCGCGCCCGCCGGCCGGTGACGGCCAGTACCGCCCGGTGCTGCCGCCGCAGCCGCAGCCCGAGGCGCTGCCCGCCGCGGGCCCCGGGGACGGTCGTACGCCGCTGTACGACACCCTGGAGACCAACTGGTTCCACGGCCCGCAGCAGAACCAGCAGGGGCAGCAGGGCGGCCAGCAGCACGGCGGTCAGCAGCCGCCCGCCGCCGAGCCGCAGGAGCCCGCGTCCCTCCCCCGCCGCCAGGCCCCGGAGTCCCCGGCTCCCGGTGCTCCGGCCGGTGGTGGCGACATGGGCAACACCCCCGCAAGTTCCTGGCGCCCCTCGCCGAACGACGAACTCGTACGGCAGGCGGAGCGGGTCAAGAAGCCCGCGGCAGGCGGAATCACCACTTCCGGACTGCCGCGTCGAGTGCCCCGCGCCAACCTGGTGCCGGGAACCGCTCAGCAGCAGAACCATCAGTCCGGTCCGCAGGTGTCACGCGCCCCCGACGACGTGCGCGGGCGGTTGACCAATCTCCGCCGGGGCATCCAGCAGGGGCGGCAGGCCAACAGCCAGTCGACCGGCAGTTTCCCACTCGGCCCCACTCACCAGCAGGAGCGTTAGTTGAGCCCGATGAGTCAGGCCGCGCAGAATCTGAACTGGTTGATCACCAACTTCGTGGACAACACCCCCGGGGTGTCGCACACGGTGGTGGTCTCCGCCGACGGACTCCTGCTGGCCATGTCCGAAGGATTCCCCCGCGACCGCGCCGACCAGCTCGCCGCCGTCGCCTCCGGGCTGACCTCGCTGACCGCGGGCGCCTCCCGCATCTTCGAGGGCGGCGCCGTCAGCCAGACGGTGGTGGAGATGGAACGCGGGTTCCTCTTCCTGATGTCCATCTCGGACGGTTCCTCGCTGGCCGTTCTCGCCCACCCGGACGCCGACATAGGCCTGGTCGGGTACGAGATGGCCCTGCTGGTCGACCGCGCGGGCAGTGTTCTCACCCCCGACCTCCGTGCCGAACTCCAGGGGAGCCTGCTTCACTAGGCGTCCTTGGATCGACGACAGACTCGATTGCCCCAGGTAACGCCCTCAACCCTCGCCCGTCAGGCCGTGCAGAGCCCCCCACCGGCCTCACCAGACGGCACGCCGACGCACTGCTGTCACGCCCGGAGGATTCATGACCCCGCCACCCGCCTCACCCGATCCGTACGGCGCACTGCATCACGCGTCGTACGACGGTGAAGGCGACCAGCCACTGGTCCGCCCGTACGCCATGACCGGTGGCCGGACCCGGCCGCGCTACCAGCTCGCCATAGAGGCACTGGTCTCCACCACGGCCGACCCCGCGCACATGGCGACGCTGCTCCCCGAGCACCAGCGGATCTGCCATCTCTGCCGCGAGGTCAAGTCGGTGGCCGAGGTCTCGGCGCTGCTGTCGATGCCGCTCGGTGTGGCCCGGATCCTCGTCGCGGACCTGGCGGAAGCCGGCATGGTGGCCATCCACCAGCCGGGCAATGGAGAGGCCGGCGGCGCGCCGGATGTGACACTGCTCGAAAGGGTGCTCAGTGGACTTCGCAAGCTCTAGCGGCGGCGCTGCCCGGGCCACTACCTCGGCGAAGATCGTGGTGGCAGGGGGCTTCGGCGTGGGTAAGACCACGTTCGTCGGTGCCGTCTCGGAGATCAACCCGTTGCGTACCGAGGCCGTGATGACGTCCGCCTCGGCGGGCATCGACGACCTGACGCACACCGGTGGCAAGACGACGACGACCGTGGCGATGGACTTCGGCCGTATCACGCTCGACCAGGACCTGATCCTGTACCTCTTCGGTACGCCCGGTCAGGACCGCTTCTGGTTCATGTGGGACGACCTCGTCCGCGGCGCCATCGGCGCCGTCGTCCTCGTCGACACCCGCCGCCTCGCCGACTGCTTCCCCGCCGTCGACTACTTCGAGAACAGCGGGCTCCCCTTCGTCATCGCCCTCAACGGCTTCGACGGACACCAGCCCTACACCCCCGACGAAGTCCGCGAGGCGCTCCAGATCGGACCCGACACCCCGATCATCACGACGGACGCCCGCCACCGCGCGGACGCCAAGAGCGGTCTGATCACGCTCGTCGAGCACGCGCTCATGGCCCGGCTCAAGTAGGCACAAGTCGGTATTTCCGTACGGTAGTTGCCGTAGTCGGGCGGGGGTGGACTGTGTCCTTTGACACGCTCCACCCCCGTGATTGATAACGTTTCGACAGAGAATTGCCCCGCGACCGACACCCGACGCATCCGTTCGGTGTCACAGCGCTCACCCGAGCCCTGCCTTTTGGCGGGGCTCGTTCCTTATGCCCCATTTATCTGAGGCCTGCACCACTCGGAATGACAGGTTCCGACTGTTTGGAACGCGACCCGTCCCCATGCTGGAATTCGACGAACTTCCAAGTAGTACGGCCCTGAACGAAACACGGCACAGCGTAGGTGCCGACGCCGAGAGGTTGTTGGTCGAGTGAGGCGAAGCAACGCGGGCTCCACGGCGCAGCGGGAGCGGGGCAATTTCACCCCTCCGTCGCGCGCCGCGGCGTCGTCCGTCGATGCGTCGGACGCCGAACCGCCCCCGGGCGGTTCCACGAGGCTGTCCCCGCGCAACTGGCGGGTGCCCACCCGGCTGAACGCCATCCTCCTGATCCCCGTCCTGGTCGGCCTGGTCATGGGCGGTTTCCAGGTGAAGGGGTCGATCGACACCTGGCACGAGGCCGAGAACGCGGAGAAGACCGCGCTGGTCGTGCGTGCCGCCGCCGAGTACGGCCAGGCCCTGCTCAACGAGCGCGACCTCTCCGCCCAGCCGCTGCTGTCGAACAAGCGGGACGCCGCCGTCATCACCGAGGTCCGGACCACGACGGACAACGCGGCGGGCAAGTTCAACGAAGCCGTCAAGGACATGCCGAGGACGAAGGGCCTGGAGCGGCGCCTGAGGCTCTTCCGGCTGGAGGAGCCCACCCTCCCCGAACTGCGCAAGGCCGCCTTCGCCGAGGCCCTGGACCCGGTGAAGACCGAAGAGGGCTACGTCAAGGTCCAGCACTCGCTGATGGAGTTCAGCAACGAGCTGGGGCTGGGCACCGGCAACATCACCAGCTACGGCCGTTCGGTCTACGCGCTGGAGCTGGCCAAGGCCGCAGAATCGCTTCAGCGCTCCATCGGCATGCATCTGCTGGTCCGCCCGAGCCAGCAGCGCGCCACGTTCGACGCCCAGGTCAAGGCGTTCGGTTCGTACAACTACCTGGAGAAGGTGGCCCTCGGCGAGTTCACCTCCGGCGCCACGGAGGAGGACGCGGCCCGGCTGAAGCAGGTGCTGTCCGCCAAGGCCGAAGAGGGCGACGCGAAGCTGAAGAAGGCCAAGGAGCAGGCCGCGGCCACGGGGGTGCCGTTCGTGGCACCGCCCAGCATCGACGGTTCGGTCTTCGACGGCATGGCCGAACAGATCTCCCAGGGCAGGTCGACCACGAAGCTGGCCGCGAAGGGGATCACCCCGGAGAGCTGGATGGCCGCCGCCACCGCCAAGTTCGACGGGTACACCACGGTCGAGAACGAACTCGTCGACAAGGCGGTGAAGGAGGCCGCGGACATCTCCTCCCGCGCCCGGACCGACGCCTTCGTCAACGCCGGCGTGGTGATCGTCGCCCTGCTGGCCGCCTTCGTGCTGGCCGGTCTCATGGCCCGCCAGATGAGCCGTTCGATGCGCCGGCTGCGTACGGCCGCGTTCGGCATCGCCGAGCAGCGGCTGCCGATGCTGGTCGACCAGCTCTCCCGGACCGAGCCGGGCCGGGTCGACACCCGGGTCCAGCCGATCCCGATCCACAGCCGGGACGAGATCGGCGAGGTCGCCCGCGCCTTCGACCAGGTGCACCGCGAGGCCGTCCGGCTCGCCGCCGAGCAGGCCATGCTCCGGGGCAACGTCAACGCGATCTTCACCAACCTGTCGCGCCGCAACCAGTCGCTGATCGAGGGTCAGCTGACCCTCATCACCGACCTGGAGAACAACGAGGCCGACCCGGACCAGCTGGCCTCGCTCTTCAAGCTCGACCACCTCGCCACCCGCATGCGCCGCAACGGCGAGAACCTCCTCGTCCTCGCGGGCGAGGAGCCCGGCAGCCGCTGGAACCAGCCGGTGCCGCTGGTCGACGTGGTCCGCGCGGCCTCCTCCGAGGTGGAGTCCTACGACCGCATCGAGCTGTCCGGTATATCCGAGACCGAGATCCACGGCCAGGCGGTCACCGACCTGGTGCACCTGCTGGCCGAGCTGCTGGAGAACGCCACCACGTTCTCCTCGCCGCAGACCAAGGTGCGGGTCACCGCGACCCGGCTGCCCGACGGCCGCATGATGATCGAGATCCACGACAAGGGCATCGGTCTCACCCCCGAGGACTTCGCCGACATCAACCACCGGCTGGCCAACCCGCCGACCGTGGACGCCTCGGTGTCGCAGCGGATGGGCCTGTTCGTGGTCGGCCGCCTCGCCGACCGGCACGGCATCCGGGTCCAGCTGCGCCCCTCGGGCGAGCAGGCCGGGACCACCTCGCTGGTCATGCTGCCGGAGGCGATCACCCACGGCGGCGGGGGCGAACCGGAGGCCGGGGGCGGCGACTTCACCGTCTCCTCGATCATCCCGGAGCAGCAGGGCCTCGAACAGCAGCCGCAGGCGCACCAGCGCACCGCGGCGGAGCTGGGCTTCGACGACTCCCGCTACGAGCAGGCCCCGGCGGGCACGACGCTGGACCCGGTGGGCCGTTCGCTGATCCGCGAGGAGCGCCGGGCGGCGCTGGGGGCGCAGGTCTCCGGCGAGCACGAGCGGTTCGCCCAGCAGCAGCCGTACGCCGGGGACCAGCAGCCCTACGCCGTGCAGGACCAGCAGCCGTACACCGCCGAGGGCGCGCAGCCGTACGCCGGGGACCCGTACGCCGGGGCCGGATACGACGGCCGCACGCAGCAGCCCGAGCAGTACGGCCAGGAGCAGTACGGCCAGGAGCAGTACGGGCACGAGCAGCAGCAGTACGGACAGACCCCGTACGGGAGCGACTACGCCGCGTACGGCACCGGTCAGGCCGCCGTCCCCGCGGAGTCGGGCCGGCCGGCCGCGGAGCTTCCGGGCACCGGGTACGACGGGCCGTTCGTTTCCGGTCCCCAGCAGGGCGAATGGCTGGATCAGGGCGGCTACCAGGGCGGGTACGAGCCATCGGCACCGGCGGAAGCGGAACCATCCGTCCCGTCTGCCCCCGCCGAGCCGCAGGAACGCGTAGGCTTCGACCGTTCGGGGCCCACGCCCAACTCCGGCCACGAGCTCACCGAAGCCGGTCTGCCGCGCCGGGGTGGCCAGCAGCACTGGCAGCCCACCGGCCGGGGCAACCGCCGGCCCGCCGCCGCGCAGCAGCCGCCGCAGCAGCAGCAGGAGTTGCCGCAGCAGCCGTCGCCCGCGCAGCAGGACGGAAACGGCTCCGACGACTGGCACTCGGCCAACGACGAGCGCTGGGAGCGGGCCGAGCAGCTCCGGGAGCCGAAGGCGGGCGGGATCACCCCGTCCGGTCTTCCCCGGCGGGTGCCCAAGGCCAATCTGGTCGAGGGCACGGCGGAGCAGACCGTGCAGGACGGCCCTCAGGTTTCCCGCGCCCCCGAGGACATCCGCGGCAGGTTGAGCAACCTGCGGCGGGGCGTGCTCCGGGGACGCAGCGCGGGTTCGGACGACAGTAATACCTACGACCAGGAGCGTTAGTGTGAGCCCGATGAGCCAGGCGGCGCAGAATCTGAACTGGTTGATCACCAACTTCGTGGACAACACCCCCGGGGTGTCGCACACGGTGGTGGTCTCCGCCGACGGACTCCTGCTGGCCATGTCCGAAGGATTCCCCCGCGACCGCGCCGACCAGCTCGCCGCCGTCGCCTCCGGGCTGACCTCGCTGACCGCGGGCGCCTCCCGCATCTTCGAGGGCGGCGCCGTCAGCCAGACGGTGGTGGAGATGGAACGCGGGTTCCTCTTCCTGATGTCCATCTCGGACGGTTCCTCGCTGGCCGTTCTCGCCCACCCGGACGCCGATATCGGTCTGGTCGGGTACGAAATGGCTCTTCTCGTCGACCGTGCGGGCAGTGTCCTCACCCCCGACCTCCGCGCCGAGCTCCAGGGAAGTCTTCTTAACTAATAGACAGACAGTGCGTTTCGCGCCACTGGGCCATAAGGTGCGGTGGCGCGGACCCGCTGGGATCGGGACCGGTAGTCGGAGGAGGAATCGTGGACGCACCCCAGGAAGGGCACCCGTACGGCGGTGGCCGACAGGTACCGGGTGAGCACGGGGACAACCGGTTCGACTTTCCCTCCGCTCCCGGCGGACCGGGTGCCCGGCCTCCTTTCCGGCTCCACCAGCAGGGGCAGCAGGGTGCCCCGGAGGACGCCGGCTGGTCCGTACAGCGTCCGCACCGCTACGACGCGCCCCGGGCGCCCCGCGTCCAGCCGGTGGCGCCGGGGCGGAGTCCCGAGCCCGCCGCGCCGTCGGCGCACAATCCGCTGGTTCGTCCGTACGCCATGACCGGCGGCCGGACCCGCCCGCGCTACCAACTCGCCATTGAGGCGTTGGTCAGTACCACGGCCGATCCGTCCCGGCTGCACGGGCAGTTGCCCGAGCACCAGCGGATCTGCCGGCTGTGCTTCGAGATCAAGTCGGTCGCCGAGATTTCGGCGCTGCTCTCGATACCCCTCGGCGTTGCCCGGATCCTCGTCGCCGACCTGGCCGAGGCCGGACTCGTCGCTATCCATCAGCCCGGCGGCGACGAGTCCGCCGGCGGCCAGCCAGATGTGACACTGCTCGAAAGGGTGCTCAGTGGACTTCGCAAGCTCTAGCGGCGGAGCAGCCCGCTCCACTACCTCGGCGAAGATCGTGGTGGCAGGGGGCTTCGGCGTGGGTAAGACCACGTTCGTCGGTGCCGTCTCGGAGATCAATCCGCTGCGTACCGAAGCCGTGATGACGTCCGCCTCGGCGGGCATCGACGACCTGACGCACACCGGGGACAAGACGACCACCACGGTGGCGATGGACTTCGGCCGTATCACCCTGGACCAGGACCTGATCCTGTACCTCTTCGGTACGCCCGGTCAGGACCGCTTCTGGTTCATGTGGGACGACCTCGTCCGCGGTGCCATCGGCGCCGTCGTCCTCGTCGACACCCGCCGCCTCGCCGACTGCTTCCCCGCCGTCGACTACTTCGAGAACAGCGGGCTCCCCTTCGTCATCGCCCTCAACGGCTTCGACGGACACCAGCCCTACACCCCCGACGAAGTCCGCGAGGCCCTTCAGATCGGCCCGGACACGCCGATCCTGACGACGGACGCCCGCCACCGGGCGGACGCCAAGAGCGCGCTGATCACGCTCGTCGAGCACGCGCTCATGGCCCGGCTCCGGTAAGGACGGAAACCATGCGGAAGGGCCCGCACTCCCTCGGGAGTGCGGGCCCTTCCGTATGCGCTGCGCGCGCTCGGGTCAGTGCTGCCAGGAGTGCGGGGCGCGGAAGCCCGGCGTGCGCTCCAGGCGGCGCCACACGGCGGTGTTGCGGCCCCGGTGGGCGGCGGCGGGCTCGGCGGGGCGGGCGGCGGCGCGGGCGAGCAGGACCGCGGTTATCGCGGCCAGCTCCTCGGGCTCGGCGAGCCCCTTCTCGACTCGCAGCACGGAATCGGCGGCAGTGCTCATGTGGTCTCTCCGTCTTCTCGGCAGGGGCAGCAGGTGGTCGCGCGGGGGTGCGGCGGCCTACTGCGGGGGGTTGCCGTGCTTGCGGGACGGCAGGTCGGCGTGCTTGTTGCGGAGCATGGCGAGCGAGGCGATCAGGACCTCGCGGGTCTCGGCGGGGTCGATGACGTCGTCGACCAGTCCGCGTTCGGCCGCGTAGTACGGATGCATGAGTTCCGCCTTGTACTCCTTGACCATGCGCTTGCGCATGGCTTCCGGGTCCTCCGCCTCGGCGATCTGCCGGCGGAAGATGACGTTGGCGGCGCCCTCGGCGCCCATCACCGCGATCTCGTTGGTGGGCCAGGCGTAGGTGAGGTCGGCACCGATGGACTGGCTGTCCATGACGATGTACGCACCGCCGTACGCCTTGCGAAGGATCAGCGAGATCCTCGGCACCGTGGCGTTGCAGTACGCGTAGAGGAGCTTCGCACCGTGCCGAATGATTCCACCGTGCTCCTGGTCGACGCCGGGCAGGAAGCCGGGTACGTCCAAAAGAGTGATGATGGGGATGTTGAAGGCGTCACACATCTGGACGAAGCGGGCCGCCTTCTCGGAGGCCTCGATGTCCAGGACGCCGGCCAGCGACTGCGGCTGGTTGGCGACGATGCCGACGACCTGGCCGTCGAGGCGGGCCAGGGCGCAGACGATGTTGCGCGCCCAGCGCTCGTGGACCTCCAGGTAGTCGCCGTCGTCGACGAGTTCCTCGATGACCTTGTGCATGTCGTACGGGCGGTTGCCGTCGGCCGGGACCAGGTCCAGCAGGACGTCGCCGCGCCGGTCCGCCGGGTCCTCGGAGGGGACGACCGGCGGGTTCTCGCGGTTGTTCTGCGGGAGCATCGACAGGAGGTAGCGGACCTCGGCGATGCAGGTCTCCTCGTCGTCGTACGCGAAGTGCGCGACGCCGGAGGTCTCCGCGTGGACGTCGGCGCCGCCGAGCCCGTTCTGGGTGATCTCCTCGCCGGTGACCGCCTTGACGACGTCCGGGCCGGTGATGAACATCTGCGAGGTCTCACGGACCATGAACACGAAGTCGGTCAGGGCGGGGCTGTAGGCCGCGCCGCCCGCACAGGGGCCGAGCATCACGCTGATCTGCGGGATGACGCCCGAGGCCTTCGTGTTGCGCTGGAAGATCCCGCCGTACCCGGCGAGCGCGCTGACGCCCTCCTGGATACGGGCGCCGGCGCCGTCGTTCAGCGAGACCAGCGGGGCACCCGCCGCGATGGCCATGTCCATGATCTTGTGGATCTTCGTGGCGTGGGCCTCGCCCAGCGCACCGCCGAAGATCCGGAAGTCGTGCGCGTACACGAAGACCGTCCGGCCCTCGACCGTTCCCCAGCCGGTGACCACACCGTCGGTGTAGGGCTTCTTCGCCTCCAGGCCGAAGCCGGTCGCCCGGTGCCGGCGCAGCTGCTCGACCTCCTTGAACGAACCCTCGTCCAGGAGCAGCGCGATGCGCTCGCGCGCGGTCAGCTTGCCCTTGGCGTGCTGCGCCTCGGTCGCCCGGTCACTCGGTCCGCGCCGGGCCTGCTCACGCAGTGCCAGCAGTTCGGCCACACGGCCACGGGTGTCGCTCGGCTCGCCCGGGGTTTCGTCCACAACGGTCATGTACCGACCCTACGAACCCCGGCAAGTAAATCCTGCCGTCGACTCCGTACAGTCTCCTGCCCCGATTCCTGGCGAGGGTCCACATAGCCCGGCCGACGTGCAGGCGAAGTACCAGCCAGTACGGGTCCTTCTTTGTGCGGGTCCGACAAAGCGCTGTGGTGGTGGGGTGGCGTCTTCCGTCAGCCCCGGGGTGTGCTCCGGTTGGGGGGTCCGCACCTTCGGGCCGTGGTGCGGGCCCCCTCCCGCCCGGTCGCTCAGCGGGCGCAGTGGAAGCGGGCGTCGCCCCAGTCCGCGTGGTCGTTCCCGTTGCCGTCGCCGCCGTCGCCGACGACCAGGTCGACGTAGCCGGCCCCGGTGACGTCGGCCTCCAGTGTCCAGGCGCTGTCGGCCGCCCTGAGCACCGGCGACTTCACCTTCTCGGCGCCGTCGGCCAGGACGGAGAACTGTACGCTCCCGGCGCTCTTCTGTACGTCGTCCACCCCCACCCGGGCGGTGAAGGAGGTGCAGTTCCCGCCGAGGTAGTAGCGGACCTTCGCCGGGGCGTGGGTGCCCAGCCCCTTGGCGTAGACGGTGCCACCGATGGTGAGCGGGGTGCCGTCACCGGCGCCGGTCTCGCCGTTGGAGAGGTCCCGCTCGACCGGGCCCCAGCCGTTCTCGGCCGCCGTCCAATCCAGGTCGCTGGCCCAGCTGTCGGTGGTGGGCGGCGGGGGCAGGGTGCGTACGGAGGTCTGCGCGCCGAGCGTGCGCCGGGCGCCGTCGACCGCGTACCCGGCCGAGGCGGCCAGCTCGTACGTCCGGTACTCGGCGTCCGCGGGCGGGGTGACCCGCCAGGTGCCGGTGGCCCTGGCACCGGCCGCGACCGAGTCGAAGGAGACCGGGCCGGCCGGTTCGGCCGTCCAGCCCTCGGGGACGGTCAGGGCGAGCTCGACGCCGGTGGCGGCGGTCGCCTCGTGGTTGGTGAAGGACGCCTTGACGGTGTTGGCCCGGCCCGGTTCGAGGGTCTCGGCGCCGGGGTCGACGGTGAGGGTGCCGCAGGCGGCCCGCTCGGAGTCGGGGGCCGGGCCGAGGTCGGTCACGGTGAAGGAGTCGAGGACGAAGTCGGCGCCGTCGGGGGCGTCGCCGCGCTTGCGCAGCCCGGTCCAGGTGTCGCCGCAGCCCGCGGTGACGGTCTCGGTGAAGCGGCCGGTGGTGCGCTGCTGCCCGATCGGGGTGGTCCGGGTCTCGACGGAGTCGGGCTTGCCGTCCGCGGTGATCCGGTCGTAGCCGTCGACCCACTCGTAGGCCCCGGCGTGGCTGGACTGGTAGTCGTAGGCGATCTCGTATCGGTGCCCGTCGGCCATGGGCACGGTCCACGGGGCGGTGCGGTAGACGAGCCCGGCGTTCTCCTCGTGGGACTTGAGGGACTCCTTGCCGCCGATCACGTCGTCGACCAGCTTCCCGTTCCAGCCGGCCTGGGTGTACGGGGCGTGCAGCTGGGAGATGACGGTGCGGGGGTCGGTGGAGCCGCCCGCGTCGCCCTTGAGGAAGGGGCCCCAGCCCTGGTCGACGTCCTCGAAGTCCTCGTGGACGACGGTGCCCGGCGCGGTCTTCGGGGCGTTGGCGACGATCCGTACGTCGTCGGCCCGCACGGTCGCCGTGCTGCCGCCGGCCGCCTCGATGCGCAGGGTGGCGCGCCCGTCGGCGGGGGCGGTGAAGTTGACCTTGGCGCGCTGGAACCAGCTGCCGTGCCAGTCGGACGCGGCGACCTGGTCCTTCACGGTGGAGCGGTCCACGGCGACGGACTTCCCGCCGATCGAGAGCGTGGTGTGCCGGGTCTTCCCGGGCTGTACCTCGATGAGCGCGGAGGCGGTGTAGCGCTTGCCGGGGACGAGCCCGCCGACGCGCTGCGCGAGGGCGGCGGGGGCGCTGCCGGTGAGGGCGGCGCTGTTGCGGCCCCTGCTGTCGGTGTCGCGGCCGGCGGTGCCGGTCTTCGTCCAGGCGGTCAGCGCCTTGTCGTTGAAGCCGGGGTCGGCGACCGGGGTGCCCTCGCCCCACTTCGGGTCGGCGGCCTTCGGCGCCTGCCGGGGGTAGAGGACGTAGGGCTGTCCGGCCTTCGCGGTCAGGGTGACCTTGCCGTCGACGGGCTTGACGGTGCCGGTCCGCACCCGGCCGTTGTCGGTGAGCTCGTAGACGGTGTACGTGCCGTTCGACGGGACGGACCAGGTGGTGGTCCCGCCGGACTTGTTGTAGTGGTACAGCTTCTTCCCGCCGTCCCAGGGCAGCAGGTAGCCGGTGCCGCTGAGGACCTTGCGGCCGTGGTCGTAGAAGGTCCGCTTCCCGTCCTCGACGGTGCCGCGGACGCCGCCGGTGAGGGTGACGTCGTTGCCGTCCCAGCGGGTGATGCGCTGCTGCTGGAGGTACTTGGCGGGCAGGTTGCGCTGCCAGATGTTGTCGTAGAAGGCGTTCCAGTCGGTCTCGCCGGTCCAGCCCTCGAACTCGGAGATGGCGGTCTGGCCGAGGACCGGGTCGTTGTTCCAGGTGTCCCGCTCGCCGTTGCGGATGAAGCGGATGATCTTGGAGTTGAGACCCTTGTTGGTGGCGCCGCCGTAGTCGAGGTCGTTGGCCCAGTGCGACCAGAGGGTGCCGCGTTCGAACTTGTCGGACCACTCGCTGCCGACGTTCCAGCCCTGCTTCTGGACGGCCCTGAGCGTCTTGTCGGCGATCCAGCCGTGCGTGTAGTAGACGTCGATGTAGAGGAAGTCCAGGTTGCGGTCGGTCTCGTCGCGCAGTTGCTGGAAGCGCCTGGCGAGGTCGCCGCTGTTGATGTCGCGGCGCTGGTCGATGTAGTAGCTCTGGCCGAGCCAGTTCCAGCCGGGCTTGGTCTTGTCGACGAGCTTCTCGTCGAACTCCCTGGCCTCGGGGTACGCCTCGGTGGCGTTGACGTGGACGCCGAAGGTGGCGCCCCACTTCTTGCCGTCCTTGAGCAGCGTGTTGAGGTCCTTGAGTCCGCCGGCGCGCTTGTTGTAGTCGCCGCCGTAGTCGGGGTGGGCGGAGTCGTGGCCCTCGGAGGCGTACCCCTTGAGGACGGCGAGCTGGCCGAGGCCGTCGGTGGCGAGGGAGACCCGCTTGACGTCGTCGAGGGTGCGCAGGAAGGGGTGGGTGGCCTGGCTGGCGAAGTTGAACGGGATGTGGGTGACGACCCGGTCGGGGGTCTCGGAGCTGCCGGGCGCCTTCACGCCGATGGTACGGAAGGCGACGGCCCCGTCCTGCCAGTCCACGGTCTTGTCGCCGTTGGCGTCGGGGGTGACGACGACCTTGGCCCAGGGGAGGTCGTCGCCGCTCTCCGGCTCGGACGCGCCGTCGCCCCGGTAGGTCCACTGGCCGGACCAGACGCCGACCCGGACGCCGCCGTCGTCGGCGGTGCGGGCCTGGTGCCAGAACCGGGCGTCGTCGCCGCCGGTGGCGCCGGAGGGCTTGTCGTAGGAGGAGTTGGACTCGACGGCGGCGGCGAGCGTGGAGGTGTTGACGAGGGCGTACGTGGCGCCGGCCGGGGCCTTGTCGGCCGGGGTGGCCGCGGTGACCTTGCCGAAGACGTCGGCGGTCCGCGTCGAGTCGTTGTCGAGGGTGGTGAAGGCGGTCGCGGCGCCGGGGTCGGTGGAGCCGACGGAGACCAGGTCGTGGCCGGGTATGTCGATGGTGGAGACGCGGAACGCCCCGGTGTCGCGGACGGCCGTGACCTTGAAGGTGGTGGCGCGTCCGGCGACCGAGAGCGAGGCGTCGATCTCGACCCCGGGCAGTCCGGTGAAGGTCAGGGTGTAGCGGGCGGCCGAGGCGGTGATCCGGGGGGCGCCCTTCAGCTTCACCGGGTACGCGGTGCCGTTGAGGGTCACGGAGGTGACCGGGCGCGTGCTGCCGAACAGCTGCCCGCCGCCGGCCCGGTCGGTGTACGCGAGGACCCGGGGGAAGTCCTCGGCCACGCTGACCGCGAGCTGCGCGGACCGGATGACGGGGGCGTCGGCGGGCACGGACGGCGCGGTCGCGGCGGACCGCGCGGACGCGGGGACGGCGGCCGAGGCGGGGAGCGCCGCCCCCGCCAGGGCCAGGACGACGGCTGTGGCGGCGGCTGCGGCACCCGCCGAAGTGAATCTTGGAGACGACATGTGCACTGCGTAGTCCCCACTCCGGGACACCGTCAACGACCTGCGACGACTCCGGACGCGGCAGTCCAACAACCGCGTTGCGTAAGTCCAAGTGGGTTCCGTCCCACGGCTCCTGACGGTGCGACGCACGACTGCGGGCACCGACGGCGCCTCTCCCTGCCCGGAGCGCGGGTTGACCCTCCCCCTACGTCAGGCTTGAGGCTGGGTTCCGACGAAGGGGCGGGTGGATGGGGTACTCCGTGGGACAGGTCTCGGCCTTCGCCGGGGTGACGGTGCGGACGCTGCACCACTACGACAAGGCGGGACTGCTCTCGCCCAGTGACCGCAGCCGCGCCGGATACCGGCTCTACGGTGAGGCCGACCTGGTCCGTCTCCAGCAGATCCTCTTCTACCGGGAACTCGGCTTCCCCCTCGACGAGATCGCCGCGATCCTCAAGGATCCGCAGGTGAACGCCCTGGAGCGGCTCCGGTCCCGGCAGCGGCAACTGGAGGAGGAGATCGCCAGGCTGCAACGGCTGGCCGAGGTGGCGGAACGGGCGATAGAGGTCCAGCGGACCGGGGTGTCCCTGACCCCTCAGGAACGTTTCGAGGTCTTCGGCGAGGTCGCCTTCGACCTGAGTTACGCCACCGACGCCGAGCTGAAGTGGGCGGGATCGGAGGGACGGCGCGGGGCGATGGAGCGCGCGGCCGCCCACACGAAGGAGGACTGGCGCCGGCTCATGGAGGAGGCCGCCGACTGGCGCGCGGAGCTGCTCGCGGCCTTCGACGACGGGGAGCCGGGCGACGGCGGGCGGGCCATGGACCTCGCCGAGGAGCACCGCCTGCACATCGCGCGCTGGTTCACCGCCTGCCCGACCGACATGCATGTGCGGATCGCGGACGACTTCGTCGCCGATCCGCGCGCGTTCGCCCTGGTCGTACCGCCGTCGCAGCAGCGCCCGGGGCTGGCCTCCTACCTGTGCCGGGCGGTCCACGCCAACGCGGCCCGCCATGCGGGTGGCGGCCCCGAATCCGAGGAGGACCCATGAGAATCCTGATCGCCACGGCCGGATCGCACGGCGACGTCGCGCCCTACACGGGCCTGGGCGCCGCACTGCGCCGGGCCGGGCACGACGTCGCCCTCGCCGCCACGGACACCTTCGCGCCCCTCGTGCGCGACGCGGGGCTGGAGTTCCGCCGGCTGCCCGCCGACGCACGGATGCGTGGCGGCGGCACCGGCAGCCGTGAACTGATGCGCACCGCCGCCGCGTTCATCACCGAACTGGGCCAGGGCTTCGCCGACGCGGTGGACGACGGCACGGACCTGCTCCTGCTGTCGGCCACCACGGCCCCGCTCGGCTGGCACCTCGCCGAGGCCATGGGCGTCCCGGACCTCGGTGTGTACCTCCAGCCCACCGCGCCGACCGGCGACTTCCCCCCGCTCGTGCCGGGCGCCCGCCCGCTGGGACGCCCCGGCAACCGGGCGGCCGGGCGGTTCGCCCTGCGGATGGCCGACCGCGTCCACGGGAAGGCGGTCGCGGAGCTGCGCCACCGCCTCGGGCTGCCCCCGGCATCCGCCGCCGGGACGCGTCGACGGCGGGAACGGGGCAACTGGCCCGTCCTGCACGGCTTCAGCCCCACCCTGGTGCCCCGGCCCTCCGACTGGCGCCCCGGCCTGGAGGTCGTCGGCAACTGGTGGCCCCACCACGACCCGGCCGCACGGCTCCCCGCCGAGGTCGAGGACTTCCTGTCCGCCGGGCCCCGGCCCGTCCTCATCGGCTTCGGGAGCATGGCGTCCGGCGACGGGGAACGGCTGAGCGGGATCGCCGTGCGGGCCCTGCGCCGCGCCGGGCTGCGGGGAATCCTCCAGGCCGGCAGCGCCGGGCTCGCCGCCGACGGGGACGACGTGCTCACCGTCGGGCACGTGCCGCACGCGCTGCTGTTCCCGCGGCTGGCCGCGGTGGTCCACCACGGCGGGGCCGGCACCTCGGCCGCCGCGCTGCGCGCCGGGGTGCCCGCGGTCACCGTGCCGGTCACCGCGGACCAGCCGTTCTGGGCGGGCCGGCTCGCCGCCCTCGGTGCCGCCACCGACCCGATCCCCTTCCGGTCCCTCACCGCCGAACGCCTCGCCGACTCACTCGGCCGGGCCGTGGACCGGCGGACACACGGCCGGGCCGCCGAGGAGGCGGCGAAACGGCTGGCGGCCGAGGACGGAGCGGGCCGGACGCTCAGGGCCGTCGAGCGGCTGACCGGTGGATGACGCCGGTCGGGTACGGAGCGAGCCGGGCCGTCACGGGCCGTGGGGCGGGGCGGCCCGCTCACGGCCTCGGCACGTCACCAGCGGACGGCCGTGAAGTCGACCGGCTCGGGCCGCAGCAGCGCCGCGCGTCCGGTGAGGGCGAGCAGCCGCCGGGACATCTCGTCGGCGTCCAGCCGCTTGCGGTCGCCGTGGCCGGGCAGCACCCATTCGAAGGTCAGCTTCCCCGCCGTCCGGGCCAGGGAGGCGGCCTGCTCCTCGATGGAGTACCAGGTCACCGGGGCCACGACCTCCAGGTCCCGGGTGGTGCGCGACCAGTGGAAGCTGTCGCCGCTGAAGCAGTACCGGTCGTCGGCGAGGTAGAGCACGCTGCCCTCCGTGTGGCCGGGCAGCGGATGGACGGTGACGCCTTCGGCGACCTCCACCGGGTCGAGCCCCCGGATCACCTGGTCCGCGTCCGGCGCGGCGTCCAGGTCGCCCTCGTGGATCCAGAGCCGGGCCCCGTAGTGGTCGGCGTAGCGCCGCCCGTGCGCGGCATGGTCGCGGTGGGTCAGCAGTACGTCGGTGACGGGCCCGGCGACCGCCGCGTACCGGTCCGCGAGGCCGGGGCTCCAGCGCGGGGTGTCGATCATCATCGACGTACCGGAGGGCCGCCGGAGCAGGTACGCGTTGGCCCCCGCGGTGTGCGTGGAGTTGTGGCCGCAGATCAGCACGCCGTCGTCGAGCGCCATCGGGAACGGGTCGAGCACCGGGTCCAGCTTCCGGGAGCCGGGCCGGATCGAGCGGGTGTGGCAGGCGAACGCGGCCGCGTGTAAGCGCCGCGCCTCCTCCTCGTTCTCCGGCTGGCGCACCACCTTCGACCGCAGGTCCTCCTCCACGAACAGTTCGGGCGCGAACTGTCGGGCGACGTCGCAGTTGGTGCAGCGCTCGTCCACGTACCAGTCATCCACGGCGGTGCTCCTCGCATGTCCACGTACTCGGGTCCACGTGCCGAGGCCCGGCCGGGCCTCCGGTTCCAGGCATAGCCGACGCCCGCCCGCGAGTGGAAGGGCGCGTCCGGGTCGGGCGCGTCGTTTCCCCGGGTCCTTCCCGGGGCGTGTCCGGGGAGACCCCGAGGTGGCTTCCCGGGGGCGTCCCGGGGCTGTCCCCCATTCCGGTCCCGCGCGGTTGTGGCGGCCGGTCGGCCGCTGCCACCGTCGGCCGGGACACCCCGAGCACTGGAAGGCACATCGCATGCGGTTACGGCTGCTTCTCACCGCGCTCACCGGAGCGCTCACGGTCACCCTGGTCGCCGGAACGCCCATGGCACCGGTGGCACGGGCCTCGGCACCACCCCCTCGGACACCGGCCCCCGCGCCGGTGGACGGCATCCGCTGGACGCCCTGTCCCCAGGACGCTTCGGCGGAGTGCGGCACCCTCCGCCTTCCCGTCGACCGCTCGCGCCCCTCGGGCGAGACCTTCGATCTCGCGCTGGCGCGCCGCCGGGCGGCCGACCCGGAGCGCCGGATCGGGGTACTGCTGGTCAACCCGGGCGGGCCCGGCGCCTCGGGCGTCGAATTCGCCGTGAAGGACGTCCCGTCGTACTTCGGTCCGGAGGTCCGGGCGAGGTTCGACATCATCGGCTTCGACCCGCGCGGGGTGGGCCGGAGCCAACCCGTCGTCTGTTCGGCCGAGTTGGCGACCCGAAGCCCGTCCGCCTATCCCCGCGACCGGGCCGGGTTCGACCGGCTCGCCGCGCACAACCGCGCGCTGCTGGACGACTGCCGACGGCGCAGCGGCCCGATCACCGACCACGCCGACACCCTGAACGTCGTCCACGACATGGACGCGGTCCGCGCGGCCCTCGGCGAGCGGCGGATCAGCTACTTCGGCCACTCCTACGGCACGCTGATCGGCGAGCAGTACGCGGAGGAGTACGGCGACCGGCTGCGGGCCATGGCCCTCACCGCCAACCTCGACCACAGCCTCGGCCTGCGCGACTTCATGGTCTCCTCGGCGAAGGCGGCGGAGGACTCGTTCCACACGTTCGTCCGGTGGTGCGAATCCACCGCCTCCTGCGCCCTGTACGGCCGCGACGTCACCGCCGTCTGGGACGCGCTCCTGGACAGGGCGGACCGGGGCCTGATCGCCGACCCGGCGGACCCCGGCGGCCGCCCCCTGAACGCGCACGCCATCACCCTCACCGCGTTCAGCGACTTCTACGGCCCGAACTGGGCCCGACTCGCCTCCTACATAGCCGGGTTGGCCGCACAGAAGACACCCCCGACGAACCCCGCACCGACCACCCCGACCGCCCCTCAGGGCACCCGGGCCGAGCCGTTCCACGCGGTGTTCTGCCAGGACTGGCGCTTCCGGCCGAAGAGCTACGAGGAGTTCACCCGCCTCACCGAGGCCGAGCTGCGGGCCGCCCCGCACATGCGCGGCGCGCCCCGCACGCACGACGCCGTCGCGGGATGCGTGGGCCGCCCGGACCGGGTGAACAACCCGCAGCACCGGCTGCGCGTCACGGAGGCACCCAGGATTCTCCTGCTGCACTCGCGCCACGACCCGGCGAACCACTTCACCTGGGCGACCGCCGTGCACCGCCAGACGCCCGCCACGACCGTCCTCCTGCCGTACGAGGGCGCCGGACACAGCGTCTACGGCCGCAACGCCTGCACCCGCGGCGCCGTCGACGACTACCTCACCCGGCTGCGGCTGCCGGCCCCCGGAAGCAGCTGCCCACCCGCCGCACCCACGGGCAACGGATAACGGATAGCGGACAGTCGATACCCGGAGAGGCGAGAAGGGCGGCTCCGGCAGCGGGAACATTTCAGCGGGCCGCCCCGTTCACCCTGGGCCGTCCACGTCGCCACCCCGGGGAGCATCGTGTCCGAAGCCGTAGCCACCACCTCCGCCACCGCCGCCGCCACTTCCGCATTCCGCACCGAGCTTCCGGATCTGGGCGCGCAGGCCGAGCGCCTGATCGAGCTGGGGGTGCCCGGGATCGCCGGGCTGTCCGCCGCCGAGCTGCGCGCCTTCGCCGAGGCGGGTGCGGCGGACCCGGCCGCCGAGGGTGCGCTGCTCGCCGTCCACCCGGACCGGGCCCCCGCTTCCGCCCTCGCGCCGCTGCTCCGCCGCGACGACAAGCCGGGGTTCGTGGTCGTCGACATGCCCGACGTCGACCTCTTCACCCCGATCGACACGGTCGCCCTGCCCGACGCGCCGCTCTATCTCGTCACCGGCCTCGACCGGGGCGACGAGATGGCCAACTGGAGCCCGGACGAGGCCCTGCCCGCCCTCACCGAACGGGCCCGCACACCGCTGACGCACACCGAGGGCATCCACTGGGTGCTGCAACAGCCCGCCGCCCTGGAGCGCAATCACTGCTTCATGACGATCGGCTCCCGGCTGCGCAAGGCGAACGGCGCCCTGGACGCCCGTACCCCGGCGATCTGGATCAGCAACGGCACCGGGCGGGACGGCCGCGAGCGCCGCAACGCTCCGAAGGTCGGCTGGTGCTGGGCGGGCAACCGGCACACCTGGCTCGGCTTCGCCTCCGCGACCGGCCGCCAGTAGGCCAGGGCGTCGAGGGCGCGGGGCGTGCGGGCTCCCTTGTCATGGGGTGCCCGCACGCCCCGCGCCCCGCGCAGGCGGCCCCGCTGATCCACGACGTCACCGCACCGGCCGGACCGGCGTTTCCAGGGCGATGCCCGAGCGGGGATTGACGATCACCGGGCAGGAGTTCCACAGCTCCGTCCCGGCCCTGATCAGCTCCCGTACCGCGCGTCGTTCCTCGGGCGTCCACGCGGCGCACCCGCCTTCGAACAGCTTCTCGTACGCGCTGTCCTGCGCTGTTCCCCGCCGTGGCAACCGGTCGACCGCGTCGAGACCCCGGGCCAGGTCGTCGAAGAAGTTCCATGCCTCCAGCAGCGCACCCGACGGGACCTTTCGGCGTACCGGGTCCTCCAGCCAGTGCTGGACGCGGGAGAGTTCCAACGTGTCGGCCCCAGGAGCGGCGAGCGCCCGGCCTCGCCGGCGCGCGTACGTCCCCGCCTGCCGAACCGTCACGAACACCGGCACCTGCCGACGGCCTGCTTCCGGCAGCGTGAGCACCCGGTCGGGTTCGTCGCCCCGCCCTCCGATCCACAGAACCACGGCACCGCGCCCGCGCCCCCGCACCCGGTACGCGTAGAGACTCCCGCCTCCACCTCGGCGTCCCGTCGCGAACACATCCGTCATCCCGGTCCTTGTCATGCCCTCAGACTGGCATGACCTGCAGGAATCCGTCGCGGCACTTCTCCGCAGGGTCCGGCGCACCGGAATCGGCGTCACCGGACCTCGGGAGGCCGGGCCTACACCGGCACCCGGTCCGGTGCGCGTACCGCGAACTCGCACCAGACCACCTTGCCCGGGTTCCGCTCCCCCACGCCCCACTTGTCGGCGAGCGCCGCGACCAGGAGCAGCCCGCGCCCCGACTCCGCGTCGGAGGGCGCCCAGGATTCGGGGGCCGCCACCTCCCCGTCGCCGCTGTCGTGGACCTCGGCGCGCAGGACGCCGTCGGCCGGGTCCAGGCGGAGCTGGAGGCGGTAGCCCCGGCCGGGCGGCACTCCGTGCAACAGGGCGTTGGTGACCAGTTCGCTCACGCAGAGCAACACATCGTCGGCGCGCTCCTCGCACTCCCAGTCGAGCAGGGCATCGCGTACGAACTGCCGTACGAGCGGCACGGATCGGCGCTCCCTCCGGTGGAACGCCTCGCGGAAGTGGGGGAGTTGGGTAGTCTCGTTCACCCCGCCAACATCACACAAAGTCACCGGTGTTGAGCAGTGCGCAAGGTCGTACATCTCATCTGTACGACCTCTGACTGATCAATCGGGGTTCCGTACGGGGAGAGGGAGTTCATGCATACACCAAAGCCACGGAAGAGCAAGCAGCTCACCACCTGGACCATGATCGGCAACCTGGTGGCCGATCACCGCAACGACCTGGATCTGACGCAGGTGACTCTGGCCGGGATGTGCGGCGTGAGCGTGGACACGCTCTCGTCGGTCGAGCAGGGACGCAGGCCGCTCCAGATGGACCTGGCCGTGCTCCTCGACAAGTTCCTCGGAACGAAGAGGACGTTCCAGACCCTGGCGCAGTCGATGCCGAGCAGGGACCGGTTGCCGGTCTTCATCCACGACTTCCTGGACTACGAGCAGGATGCGCTGACGCTGACCTCGTACGAGAACCAGGTGGTGCCGGGGCTGCTCCAGACCGAGGAGTACGCCCGCTTCGTCTTCGAGTGCCAGTACCCGCCCCTGGACGAGGACGAACGGGAGAGCTGGGTGGCGGCCCGGATGGACCGGCAACGGCTCCTCGAACGCAAGCCGCACCCCATCCTCCACTTCATCCTGGAGGAGAGCATCCTCCGCAGTCGGCTCGGCGACCCCGCCATGATGCGGAACCAGATCCGCCACCTGCGCCAGTGCATGGAACTCCCCTTCCTGGGACTCCAGATCATGCCGATAGAGCTTCCGAAGCACGCGGCGCTCGACGGCCCGATGGTGCTGCTGGAGACCCCCGAGCACGACCATCTGGCCTACGTCGAGGGCCAGCTCACCAGCTACCTGCACGAGGACCCTGATCAGGTCAGTGTGCTCCTCCAGAAGTGTGGGATGCTGCGTTCGCAGGCGCACTCCGTCGACGCGAGCGCCCGGCTCATGGACGAAATGCTTGGAGAGACATGACCCTCGCAGCACACCCGGCCTCCCGCTCCGCCACCCTTGCCTGGTTCAAGTCGAGCTACAGCGGCAGCCAGGGCGGCAACTGCGTGGAGATCGCCTACGACTGGCGCAAGTCCAGCTACAGCGGCCCCCAGGGCGGCGACTGCGTGGAGGTGTCCGCGCACCCCGCCGCCGTCCACATCCGTGACTCCAAGGTCACCGAAGGCCCCGTACTGACCGTCCCTCCGGCCGCCTGGACCGCCTTCCTCAACGCCACGATCTGACGACCCCGGCACCACCCGAAGAACCAGCGGCCTCGGCCCCCTGCACGGGCCCGAGGCCCTCGGCATGCCACCCGCCTGCTTGGCCGCGCTCCGGCGATCGGATCCTTGCCGCCCCGCGTACAACCCCCCACGCCCCTCCCCCGTCTCCTAGTCAGCCGCGAGGGCATGCCTCCGGCGCCAGGGGAAGGAGCGGGCTCGACGATGAGCAGGGCCTTGAGCAGAGCGATGTGGAGAGCGGCGCTGGCCGGAGGTGCGGTGGCCGCGTTCACCTCGGTGACGGCAGTGCCCGCCGGAGCGGCGGAGGGCGGGGTCGCCTTCTCCCGGGTCTCGGTGAACGGTGGGAAGCCGATCGTGGTCGGAGTCAAGGAAGAGGTCGAGGTACATGCGACCTTCCGGATGACGACCACGCTGAAGTACAAATCCGGGCCGATGGTGTTTCCCTACCGGGGCACGCTCAGCAACATGGACACCATGCACAGCGCCGTCATCGGCAGCGACTGCAAGGTGGTGGACCGCGCCAAGGGGATCTGCGACTTCGAGGAGTGGCTGTACATCGACCCCCGGTACATCGACTTCGGGAACGAGGACGCCGGTACCTGGCGGACCGCCGCTCGCGTCTACCTCCCCCACAACGGCCAGGACGCCGACGACAAGAACCTTCCCTTGCAGCTCAAGCGGGCCACCCGCGTCACCGTCAACGCCTCGCCGGAGCCGGTCGCGAAGGGGAGGACGATCACCGTGACCGGGCGGGTCACCCGGGCGAACTGGGACACCCACACCTACCAGGGATACGCGGGCCGAACGGTCAGCCTCCAGTTCAAGGCGGCCGGCGCCTCCTCGTACACGACGGTGAAGAAGTCGACGTCGAGCAGGACCGGTGGGCTCAAGACCACGGTGAAGGCCACCGTGCCCGGAACCTGGCGGTGGACGTACTACGGGAACTCCACCTCCGGGGCGAAGTCGTCGGCCGGGGACTACGTGGCCGTGCGGTAGGCGGGCCCGCTTCACGCACCCGTTTTCTCTACGGCTGACCGACTCTCCACGCCCCGGGTGGGGCCTTCGTCCCGCGCTCGCCGATCGCCGCGACGACGGTTCCGACCCGGGCCGTGGCGTCGTTGCCCAGGTGGATGGTGAGGAGCGTGCCGCCGACCGGGGCGGTGATCACGACCTCTCCCCCGGGCCAGACGACGTCGAAGAGCGGTTCGTCCGCCGTGACCTCGCCGCCCACCCAGGTACGCCAGCGCACGATCCTCAGCCGCGTCGACGGCCCCGGCATCGAGAGCTGCCGGGGCAGGGCCACGGAGGTGTACCCCCGCGCGGACTCCCTTGCGGTGGCCCGGACCCGGAGCGCCTGCCGGGGCGCGGCCCGGTCCGGGAAGGCCACCGGGCCGGGTCGCGGCGCCGGTCCCGGCACGGGGGCCGGTGCGGGGACGGGTGGCGGGGCCGGCTCGCGGGTGGTGGGCGCGTCCGCCCGTGGCGTCGGTGCCGTACGGACCGCTCGCATCGTCCGCACCGTCCGCTCGTCGATCATCCCGGCCACCGCGTCCGGGAGGCGGAGTCCGTCCGGCCCGGCCAGGGCGGCACAGGTTTCGAGGATCTCGCCGACCCCGGGCCGGTCGCCGGGCGCCTTGGCGAGGGCCGCCGCGACGAGGGGGCGGAGGTCCGCCGGTACGGCCGAGAGGTCCGGCTCGTCGTGGACGACGCGGTACATCACCGCCTCCTTGCGGCCGCCCCCGAACGGGGCCTCCCCGGTGGCGGCGTAGGCCAGCACGGCCGCCAGGCAGAAGACGTCGCTCGCCGGACCGGCCTCCTCGCCCCGGACCTGCTCGGGCGACATGTAGGCGGGGGTGCCGATCGCGCCGGACCGGGTGAGCTCGGACGTCTCGTCCAGGGCGCGGGCGATGCCGAAGTCGATGACGCGCGGCCCGTCGTCGGCGAGGAGCACGTTCCCGGGCTTGAGGTCGCGGTGGACCACTCCGCAGGCGTGGATCGCGTTCAGCCCCTCGGCGAGACCCGCGCCGAGCGCCGCGACCGCCTCCGCCGGGAAGGGACCGCACTCGGCGACCGCCTCGCGGAGCGACGGGCCGGGGATGTACGACGTGACCAGCCACGGCTGGTCGGCCTCGGTGTCCGCATCGACGACCTGCGCGGTGTAGAAGCCCCCCACGCGGCGGGCGGCCGCCACCTCGCGGCCGAACCGCCGCCGGAAGTGCACATCCTCGGCGAGCGGCCGGCGAACGACCTTCACCGCGACGGTCCGCCCACCGGGCGAGCGCCCGAGGAACACCTCGCCCATTCCACCGGCGCCCAGCCGCGCCAGCAGCCGGTACGGGCCGACCTTCCGGGGGTCGGCGGGCAGCAGCTCTCTCATTCCGCAGATGCTCGCAGGTCGGAGTGGACCGACGGTACGGATCACCAACATCCGTTCGAACAGGGCGGGTTGAATGAGGCACACCGCTCCACGGATGAGTTGGAGTCGTGAAAAGTTCACCCGCTTGAGAGCGCTCTCAGTCATAAGTCTTGACGGTGGGATCGGCCCTCACGACAGTGGAGACTCCCCCACACCCAGGAGTCCCCGTGATCTCACGCAGGCTTTTCCTGAAGGGCGGCGCCACCGCCGCCGCGACCGCGCTCACGTACCCGGCCTGGGGCGGCGCCCTCGCCCCGAGCGCCGGGGCCGCCCCTGCAACCTGTGAACTCGCCCTGTCCAACCGTTCGTTGCCGGGCAGGGTCAACGCGTACGTCACCGGCCACGAGCAGGGCACCGACCGATGGATCCTGCTGCGGGCCGACGGGACCCCGTACCGGCCGGACTCACCGCCCGCCCCGCAGACCCCGCTGCCGGTGGACTGCGCCATCCCGCTGAACGCGGCGGGCGCCGCGCCGGTGGTGGTGACACTGCCCCAGATGTACGGCGCCCGCGTCTACTTCGTACGCGACGACACCCTCACGTTCTATCTGAACCCGGGTCCCGGGCTGGTCGAGCCGGCCTTCGCGACGCCCACGGACGTCAATTACGGGAAGACCTGGTCCTTCTGCGAATTCACGTTCAACCCCCAGCAGTTGTACGCGAACATCAGCTATGTGGACCTGGTGACCGCGCTGCCGATCGGGCTGACCCTGGAGGGCGACGCGACGCACACCGTGGCCCCGCTCCCGGACGGCGCGGTGCAGCGCATCGCGGACGGCCTCACCGCCCAGGCCGCCGCCGACGGCCAGCCCTGGGACAAGCTGGTGATCCGGGGCGGGGACGGGAACGTGCTGCGGGTGATCTCCCCGCAGAACCTGATGGCGCCGTACTTCGACCGGCCGGACCAGATGCCGTTCCGCGATGCGTTCACCTCGTACATCGACCGGGCCTGGGACACGTACCGCTCCACCGATCTGCGCATCGACCTCCAGGGCGGGCGCGGCGTCCGCACCGGCCGGGTGACCGGCGACGTGCTGACCTTCGACGGCGGGCACAGCTTCCCCAAGCCGACCTCGAAGGACGTCTTCACCTGCAACCACGGCCCGTTCACCAACAACCCGGCCGACTCCGACGACAAGAAGGCCCTGCTGGCCCGCCTCGCCTCCGGCTTCAACCGCTCCCTGATGCTCACCCACCCCGACCAGCCCAACGGCACCTCCCCCGCCGACTACTACCGGGACCCGGTCACCAACCACTGGTCCCGCGTCGTGCACGCCAACACCCCGATCGGCTACGCCTTCCCGTACGACGACGTCCGCCCGGACGGGCAGCCCGATGTGTCGGGCGCCGCCAACGACGGCAACCCGCGCCGGTTCACGGTGAGCGTGGGGGCCTGATCGGGCGGGGCGGGGTCGGGCCGGAGCGGGGCGGGCGGCAGGGCCGTCGCGGCCTGCCCCGCCCGTCCGCGAACACTGCCCCTCGGGCTCTTGCCGACCCGTTCCGGGCTTGCGTATCCAGGGTGGATACGCAGCCGAGACCTTCGGGAAGGGGTCCGTCCCATGCGCGCGCACGAGACCGGTACGAGGCCGACGGCCACGACGAAGCCACGGCAGGCCGTGTCCGTCCCCGTCGTGTCCGTCTCCGCCGTGTCCGCCCCGGCTCCGTACGGCGCGGACCGGGTGCCGCCGGGTTCGCTCGCCGCCCTGCAGCGCAGCATCGGGAACGCGGCCCTGGCCCGGCTGATCGAAGAGGCCGGGCACGAGCACGATGCCGGGTGCGACGGTACGCGGAGCGGTGACGGACCGGCGCCCGTGCAGCGCTCCGCCGTCCACGAGGTGCTCGGCGGTGCCGGGCGGCCCCTCGCCGCGCCGCTCAGGACCGAGATGGAGGCGCGGCTGGAGGCCGACTTCTCCGACGTCCGGGTGCACACCGGCGCCGCCGCCGCACGGTCGGCCACCGAGGTCGGCGCCCGCGCCTACACCTCGGGGAACCACATCGTCATCGGCTCGGGCGGCGCCGACAAGCACACCCTCGCCCACGAGCTCACCCACGTCATCCAGCAGCGCACCGGCCCGGTGGCCGGGACGGACGACGGCGGCGGACTGCGGATCTCCGACCCGTCCGACCGTTTCGAGCGGGAGGCGGAGGCCAATGCCACCCGGGTGATGCGGGCTCCGTCGTCCTCGGGCGGTGGGGGCCGGGACGCCGAGGACGCCCATGACACCGGGCCAGTCACCGCGCACGCCGCCAAAGAGGCCACGGTGCAACGCAAGTCGGCCATCACCGCGAACAACCCGAAGGAACAGAACGCTCCCCCGCCGCACAAGAGCCTGAGCGCCGTGTTCGCCCCCTTCTTCGCGGCCGCGCAACTGCCGGAGAACTACACGTTCGGCCCGCTGCTCAACGTCTCGCCGCACGACTACCCGGGCAGCTTCCACCGGGCGGGCACGGTGCGGGCGGAGATCGACCCGCAGTCCGTCTCCAAGGCGGACGGCAGCAACCGGGACAACAGCGTGATCGGCCCGTACGGGCACTTCGGCGTCATGGAACGGGCCATCTTCAACCGGCCGCCGCTGGGGAACACGTACGACGGCGGCCATCTCGTCGAGCACACCCTCATGGAGGGCCAGGACGCCGACGTCCACGGCAACATCGCGCCGCAGGAGAACAAGAACTTCAACCAGGGGCTGATGCGCGGCTGGGAGGCCGTCCCCGAGAAGCTGATGCACGGCGGTCACGCCTTCTACTACAACGTGGCGGTCACCTACTCCTCGGACACCTACACCCGGACGGGGGAGGACCTGGTGAACGCCGGTGTCGTCGCGCCCGGCGCCGTGGCGGTGATGAACACCATCGCCTCGCCGCTGGACCCCGCGCTGACCCTCGCCCAGGAGCTGATGCGGCAGACCGTGGAATTCCGCCGCTGGGTTCCCGTGAAGTGGGAGGGACAGGTCGTCGAGCCCAACAACGCCAACCTCCCGAACCTGATGCTCACCTACGGAGCCCACTACCGGAACCTGCTCCCGAGCCAGGCCGCGGCCGAGCAGGCGGTCATGGACGTGGCGTCCCCCGCGCAGCACACGTACCCGCTCGCCACCCCCGGCACGAACAGCCTCGTCCGGCAGCACTCCGGGACACTGGCGGGGTTCATCGACACGGCCGCCGTCACGACGGCGGGCCTCCTGACCGTCGGCGGAGCGCCCTCGATCTCGGCGGCCATGTACCAGCCCGAGCCCCAGGACGTCCGGGACCAGCCGCACGCCACCACGACCCCCGCCGGAACCGTGCCGGTACCGCTGCCTCCCGCCAACATCGTGACGAACCTGCTGTCCACCCCGGTCAGCCTGAGCGCCATGCACGCCGAACTCCTGGCCGTGGCCACCAAGAAGAAGGACAAGCAGGGCGGGCTGTCCCACCTCAACAAGAACGCGGCGACCGTGGACGGTGACGCGAAGAAGCAGTCGCCCGGCTTCAAGGAGATCCGCAGGTTCCTGGTGAACGCCGAGGAGGGGATGAAGCTGGTGGTGGCCATCCAGGGCCAGCCCGTGACGTCGGCCTTCGGGCGCGTCGAGTTCGACGCCGCGATCAAGAGGTCCGGCATCACGGTGGACAGCCAGAACAAGCTCCAGGCACTGGCCTACGACCCGAATCTCACGTCCTGAGCACCTGGCCCCGGGCCTGTCCCCGGGCCTCGTTAGAGTCGCCGGGTGACCGAGGACATCCGTATCTGCTTCATCGGCGACTCGTTCGTCCAGGGCATCGGCGACCCCGGGTACCGGGGGTGGGTCGGCCGGGTGCTGGAGGCCACCGGCAAGGACGTCACGGCCTTCAACCTCGGCATCAGGCGCAACACGTCCGAGGACGTTCTGCGCCGCTGTTGGCAGGAGGTCGCGCCGCGCACCGTGCCCGGCGCGGACAACCGGCTCGTCGTCTCCTTCGGCAGCAACGACATGGTCGAGGAGGACGGCGCGGTGCGCGTCGCCCCGGCCCGCTGCCTGGACAACCTGGCCACTCTCCTGGACGGAAGCCGGCGGCGGTCCGTCGCCCCGCTGGTGGTCGGCCCGCCGCCGGTCGTCGGCGCGGGAGCCGGGCACCTGGCCCGTACGACGGAACTGGCGGACGGGATGGCGGCGCTCTGCCGGGAACGGCACGTCCCCTTCGTCCCCACGACCCGGCACCTGGCCGCCGACCCCGTCTGGGCCCGCGAGGCCCTGTCCGGCGACGGCGCCCACCCGGCCGCCGGCGGATACCGGCGGCTGGCCGACCTCGTCCTGGCCGACACCCGGTGGCAACGGTGGCTCACCCAGCCGTCCTGAACGCCCCGGGACCAGCGGACCAGTTCGGCGGCAACCGTGCCCGCACGACCTTTTCCCCAGCCAATGGCCTCGCCACACGAGCAAGGCACCAACGCGCACGTCGTCGCCCGGATCCGCGCGGCGCTCCAGCGGTTGCGTACGGCGGGCCGGATGCGGCGGTCCGAGTGGCGGGCCCGCGTGTAACAGGTCTGTCAGGGACATGTCCCAGCGGCGTGGGAACGGAACGGGGCAGACCCAGGCAGTGCCTTAATGATCAGCAGCGCACCAGCGTCCCGAACCACAGCAAGGAAGTCCCGATGCACGTCCAGCCGAAGCTGACGAAGAAGCTGACCCTCGCCACCGTGGCCGTCCTCGCGGGCCTGACCCTGACGGCCTGCCAGGACGGCGACACCGACGCGGCTCCGTCGCAGGACACCGCTTCCTCCCCCGCCGCCGAGAACTCCGCGGCCCCCTCGGACAGCACCGGCGGCAACGGCGGCACCGCCACGGACGACGGCGGCAAGGGCGGCGACTCCGGCGGCGGCAGTGACAAGGGGAGCGGCGGCGGCCAGATCAACACCGGCCCCTGCAAGACGGCCAATCTCGCCATCACCGCCAGCCACGGCATGGGCGAGGGCGACGTCCTGGTCAGCCTGAAGAACAACAGCGACGCCTGCTCGCTCAAGGGCTTCCCCGGTGTCGACCTGAATACGTCGGACGGCGACACCTTCAGCGCGGACCGCAGCGCGAACACCCCGCAGGAGGTCGTCCTCGGCGGCGGCGAGACCACCCGCTTCACGCTCCACACCCCGCGCAACGACACCGGCGGCACCGGCCTCCGGATCGTCTCCATCGTCGTGACCCCGCCGAACGAGACGCACTCCAAGACGCTCCGGATCAGCCTCAGCCTCCCGGTGACGGACGGCTCGGAGTCCGGTCAGGGCGTCACGGTCGACCCCGTCGGCTACGGCAAGCAGTGACGTGCGCCCTCTCCCCGGAGGGAGAGGATTCCGGCCTTCCAAGCTGGTCAGCGGACCAGTTCGGCGGCAAGGAGGTCCATCAGGAGGCCGTCGTGCCAGGTGCCGTCCGCGCCGCGCTCGTACTGGCGCATGACGCCGACCGGGCGGAAGCCGACCTTGGTGTAGCAGCGGATCGCCGCCGCGTTGTCGGCCGCCGGGTCGATGACCAGGCGGTGGAAGCCGTGGTCGTCGACGAGGTGGCGGGCCAGCGTCCGTACGGCGTCGGTGCCCAGGCCGCGGCCGTGCACCGAGGGGGCGAGGTAGAGGTCGATGCCCGCGTGGCGGTACTCGGCGTCCTCCTCCGCGTACCACTGGATCATTCCGACGACCCGCCGCCCGTGCTCGACGGCCAGGCAGTGCGTGCCGGGGTCGTCGAGCCCGGTCAGGACCTCGGCCTCCAGGTCCTCGCCGCCCCGCCACCGCATCCGGACCTCGGGCGTGGCCCGGATGGCGGCCAGGGCAGGGGCATCCGGGCGTACGGCGGGCCGGAGAACCACGGAAGCACCACGCAACACATCCACACCCAGGACTCTACGGTCCGCCCACTCGCCGGAACCGGCCCCTACCGCAGCGACAGCGCCGACCACACCGCCAGCAGCACCGCCCCGGAACAGCAGGCCGAGCGGAGGACGACGCCCCATCCCGAGATCCGGGAGTCGCGCCCCGCGACAGCGTCGGGGCGGCGGAGCGAGTGGGGCTCCGTCCAGAGGTGGGCCGGTGTGCCCGGACCGATGAAGGCGGCGATCAGCCAGTACCCGGCGCTGGGGGTGCGCCTCATCTCCCGGGTGAGCATCGCGGTCACGCTCGCGGCGAAGACCGCCAGGGACGCCCACTTGAGCCAGGCGGCCTCGATGACGCGCCAGTAGAGCAGGGGGACCAGGGCCGACAGGCCGCCCACGGGGGCCAGCGGGTCCTTGCTGTCGAACGTCAGGTCCTTCGGCGCCCCGTCCCCGAGCCGTTCCCGGAGCATCCGCTCGAAGGCGTCCTCGTCGTCCTCTCCCGGCAGGGCGTCGAGCCGGAACGTGTACGTCTTGCTCTCCAGGAACCCGTCGCCCCACCGGGCCCGCCCCTCCCCCAGGGACACATCGACGAGATGGATCGAGGACGTCCGGCCCGACCGCACATCGCGCAGGAGCTCCGCCATCCCCGCCCGCTGGGGAAGGACGGCGGACGCCGCGCTCACCGCCCCCGCCAGGAACACCAGGATCCCCAGCGCCCGGGCGACCCGGCCTGCCCAGGACATCAGCGGGAGCAGACCACGCCGACGAGCGTGAACGACGCGAAGAACGGGCCTTGGGACAGAGCGGCGAACCAGCGGTGGCCCCGGTCCCGGTCGACATGACCGGCGTCGATGGCGTTCTGCATGTTGCGGCCCAGGCCCAGGGTGTGGTCCGCGTCCTCGAAGTCGCGGAAGACCGGTGTGGTGGCGAGGACCGTCTCGACGTGGAAGCCCGCCTGTTCGGCGAGGCGGGCGAGGCCGCGGCCGATCGTCGCGTGGCGCACGACCTCCGTCGTGGTCCAGCGAGTGAAGGCGCGACTCGTCTCCAGGTCCTCGGCGTCGACGATCAATGTGTCCCAGTCGGGTTCGGCCAGGGCGATCCGGGCGCCGGGTCGGGTCGCGCGATGGAGCTGCGCGAGCACGTCGGCGGGTTCGGCGACGTGCATCAGTACCCGGTCGATCTTGGCCCGGTCCACCGTGCCCGGTTCGACGGGCAGGGCGTGCGCGTCGGCCTCGCGGATCTCCACCCGGCGCAGGTCCTTCGTACGTTCCCGGGCGCGGGCCAGCATGTCCGGGTCGCGGTCCACGCCGATCACCGTGCCGTCGTCCCCGACGCGTTCGGCCAGTGCCGGCAGGTCCGTCCCCGGGCCGCACCCCACGTCCAGGGCGGTCTGGCCGGTACGGATGTCCAGCAGGTCCAGCAACTCCCGCTTGTACGCGCGGCCGGCGCCGCCGGCGGCGGCCCGCAGCATGTAGGCGGCCTGGTCGGGTCGGGGCGTGCCGAGCGTCGATGCCATACGGGGCAGTCAAGCATCCCGCCGTCCGCCCCGGCAGGCACATCTCCGCCTCGCGGGCCCGTTCCGCGCGGGACCTCCCGTTTCGCCGGGTGGGTGGAGTCCGGGGTGTTGGTTCCGTGTTGGGGCGGGATTGCGGGGATCGATCAGGGTGAGGGCTGTCAGGCACCGTGACACCAGCCGAGAGAGCCGGAGTTCAGCAGAGATGAAGACACGTATCGCAAAGGTCGGAGCGAAGGCCGGGACGACCGTCGCCGCCGCCGTCTGTCTCGCCGTCGGCGGGTGGGGGGCAGGCGCCCATGCCGCCGTCGGGGCCCCGTGGATCGGCTACGGCCAGGCCAACACGTACAACGGCGTGAGGTGTGTGCAACTCCTGGTCAACGACCTCTCGTTCTCGACCGGCTACCACACCGTCGCGGTGGACGGCTCCTTCGGCCCCGACACCAACGGCGCCATCCGGGCCTTCCAGTCGTGGGAGCACCTGCCCGTGGACGGCATCGTCGGTCCCAACACCGGTGCCGCCCTCCTGATCGCGACCAAGGACGGGTACGGCTGCAACGCCTACGTCCCGAGCAACCACTGAGCAGCCCGGGAGCCCGCCGGTGAGGACCGCCGGGCGGGGCGGTGGCGCCCCGGACCGGTGACCGGGGCGGCCGCCGGACCGGATGCGGGGGCGGACGGCGGGGCAGCCGTCCGCGCCCGCCCGCCCGGTGAGCCGTCCGCACCCGGCCACCTGTTGATCTTGTGTCCCCCGTTCGGATTACGATGTTCCCCAGCCGGTCCTCCGTTCCTCATCTCCGCAGCACGGATGCCGACCGTTGGCGCCCTGGGGGACGACATGCTGAGGTTCGGGCTGCTTGGACCGCTGGTGGTGCACGACGGTACGGCGCTGCGGCCGGTGTCCGGGCTCAAGGTCCGGGTGCTGCTGGCGGCGCTGCTGCTCCAGGCGAACCGGGTGGTGTCCAAGGACGCGCTGAAGGAAGCCATGTGGGGCGACGAGCTGCCCTCCAGCGTCGAGGCGTCCTTCGCCAACCACGCGACCCGGCTGCGCAGGCTGCTGGCCCCGGCCGGGGGCGAGCGGCTGCTGACCGTGGCGCCGGGCTACCAACTCCTGGTGGCCGACGGCGATCTGGACGTCGAGGTGTTCGAGACCCGGGTGCGCGCCGCCTGCCTCGCCCACCAGGCGGGCGACTGGGCGAAGGTCCTCGGGGAGAGCCGGGCGGCGCTGGCCCTGTGGCGCGGCGCGCCGCTCGCCGACCTCGTCCCGTACCGCGACCAGCAGGGCCCGACCCTGCGGATCCACCAGCTCGACCAGCTCCGCCTCCAGGTGCGGGAGTGGGCCTTCGACGCCGAACTCCACCTCGGGAACCACGGCGAGATCCTCACCGACCTGGCCGTCCTCGCCGCCGAGAACCCGCTGCGCGAGGAGCTCCACCGCCAGCTCATGCTCGCCCTGCACCGCACCGGGCGCCAGGCCGAGGCGTTCGAGGTCTTCCACGCCCTGCGCCGTTCGCTGGTGGACGAGCTCGGTACGGAGCCCGGCCCCGCCGTCCGCCGGTCGTACCAGGAGCTGCTGGACGGGGAGCAGGCCCCGGCCCCGCCGGTCGCGGTACCGGCACCCCGCCCGCCGTACCAGCTCCCGTCCTCCGTACCGGAGTTCACCGGCCGGGAGGAGGAGACGGCGGCGGCGGTGGCGGCGCTGCGGCGCGACGACGGGGCGCCGCTGCGGCCGGTGGTGATCTCGGGGATGGGCGGCATCGGGAAGACCGCCCTCGCCGTCCGGGTGGCCCGCCTGGTCCAGGAGGACTTCCCGGACGGCACGCTCTACGCCGATCTGCGGGGGTTCAGCGGCGGGGGCCCGCGCAGCGCGCACGACCTGCTCGCCCGATTCCTGGACGATCTCGGCGCGCGCCCGGCGTCGTTGCCGGACGACACGGACGACCGGGCGGCGCTGTTCCGGTCGGCGGTCGCGGACCGCCGCGTCCTGCTGGTCCTGGACAACGCCCGGGACGCCGCCCAGGTGGCCCCGCTGCTCCCGCCCCAGGGGCCGGGCGCGGCCCTGATCACCAGCCGTCAGCTGCTGGCCGAGCTGCCCGGGGTCGAGATGATGGCGCTGCACCCGCTCGGGCCCGGGGAGCAGCTCACCCTGCTGTCCCGGCTCTGCGGCGCCGACCGGATCGCGCACGAACCGGCGGCCCTGGCCGACATCCTGGCCGCCTGCGGCGGGCTGCCGCTGGCGTTGCGGATCGTCGGCGGGCGGCTCTCCTCCCGTCCGTCGTGGCCGCTGGCGCTGCTGGCCGAGCGTCTGGCCCCGGACCGGGGGCGGCTCCAGGCGCTGTCGATGGGCGCGGTCGCCGTACGGCACACCTTCGACATGAGCTACCAGGCGATCCGGGACAGCGGCAACGCCGCGGAGCGCGAGGCGGCGCGCGCCTTCCGGCTGCTCGGCCTGTGGAAGCCGCATCTGTTCACCGCACAGTCCGCCGCGGCCCTGCTGGGTACGGACGAGTACGACGCGTCGACCGCCCTGGAACTGCTGGTCGACGCGAACCTCGTGCACAGCCCCGCCCCCGGCCGGTACGCGCTCCACGACCTGCTGGGCGAGTACGCGGCCCAGCGCGCGGCGGAGGAGGAGCCCGCGGACGGCCGGGAGGCGGCCACCGTCCGGATGCTCGTCTGGTACGCCCGGGCCGTCAGTACGGCCTGTGCCGTGGCCAGCCACGAGACGCAGTCGCCGCCGCCGCTCGACGCGCCGGCGGGCCCCGCCCTGCCGGTCTTCGCGGAGGACGCGGACGCCATCGAGTGGACCAAGCGGGAGCTGCCCGCGATCCGGGAGGCCCTCACCCGGGCCGGGGAGGCGGGCCGCTCCGACCTCGCCTGGCGCCTGGCCGCCGGGCTCTTCGGCTACGCGACGACCCACTGGTGGACCGGTGAGTGGGACGCCTGCCTGAGCCAGGCGATGGAGATCGCGGTGGCGCACGGGGACGGGCTCGGCCAGGCGTGGCTGCACCGCAGGACCGCCGTCGCTCACGGCATGGCGTACCGCAACGAGGCGTGCCTGGAGCATCTGACCCTGGCCCTCGCGTTCTTCACCGACGCCGGTGACGTACTGGCCCAGGCGTCGATCCTCGGCAATATGGCGTCGCTGTACGTCCAGCTCGGGGACGCCCGGCAGGGGCTGGTGCACGCCGAGCGGTCGCACGAGCTGTACCGCCGCACCAGCAGCCCGCGCAGCGAGGCGCTGGCCCTGAGCCGGATCGCGGACGCCCAGGCGATGGTCGGCGAGCACGCGGACGCCGTGGCGAACTACGAGAAGGTCGTGGCGGCGCTGCGCGAGCAGCGGCACGGCGTCTTCCTGGCCACCAGCCTCACCAATCTCGGCGACGTACGGCGTCAGCTCGGCGACCGGGAGGGGGCGCTGGAGGCGCAGCGGGAGGCCCTGGCCATCCGGCGCCGGATGGACGATCTCGGCGGCACCGCCGACTGCCTGGCCTTCATGGCCGGTACGTACCAGCACTTCGGCGAGTGGGACGACGCCCGGTCGTGCTGGGAGCAGTGTCTGGAGCTGGGGCTGCGCCACGGCATGGCGCAGCACATCGAGGCGAGTCGCGCGGGCCTGGCCGGCCTGCCGGCCCTGCCCGCGCCCTCGCCCCCGCAGTAGGCGGCCGTGTCCCCCGTACCGCCGCTGCGGGAAGTGCCGGTGTCCCCTGTGCCACCCCCGTACGACAGGAGGGGATCTCCGCCACGGGAAGAGACTCCCGCGGTGCGCCAACGGCGCCGCAACGTGCCGCCAACGTGCCCGTGGCGGCGGCGCCGTGGTGGTCATGGCGTGTCGACGCGCGCGGTGCCTCCGCTCCGGAGGGGGCCGGGGCGGAGGCACGCGGGGAGCCGTGCGCGGTGCGGGGGTCAGCAGCCGCCGCAGTTGTAGTACGTCACGTCCCAGTGGTTGCCCTCGTCGGCGTAGACGTTGCCGGAGCCCGCCTGGTACTGGGGGGCTCCGTCGCCGCGGAGGCCGATGTAGGTGAACGTGTTGTGGACGTAGTTGGTGAGGCAGGTCGACTTGGCGAAGTCGAGCTTGTAGCCGTTCCAGTGCGAGTACGTGCCGCTGGCGTGGCCGGTCTCGGTGCCGCCGGTGATGTTCAGCGCGCAGCCCGTGGCGCTCTTGAGGGTCTGGGCTCCCTGGGCGGTGGGCAGGTTGAGCTGGTCGAAGGACGTGCAGGTGGCGACGTTGCGGTTGGAGCAGCCGCCGGACGACGACCAGGTGACCCCGGAGGAGCTGAAGCGGGCGGTGGCCTCGGCGTGGGTGAGCTTGGTGACGGCGTGGGCCTGGGGGGCGGCTCCGCCGATCACGCCGAAGCCCGGGGCGAAGAGCACGCCGAGCACCAGGGCGAGCGCGGTCAGGGCGGGACGCAGTCTCATTGCGGACGACATGGGGGGATCCTCCTGCTCATGACAAGTAAGGGCAGGGAGATACTGCCCGAGTTCTACGCGCGTCCGCCAGAGGGGGGCGCCTCCAACAGGGGCCAATTGGCGAGACGTTCGACCGCCGTTCACGGCCCCCGCCCCCCTCGGGTGCGCCCTTTCGGGTGACGGCCGGGAGCATCTGTTGAATCTTTAACTAGCTTCGGCTACAGTCAATCTCGTTGAAGGTTAAACAACAACCGCGACGGACCGCTCATGTTCCACCCGTCGCATCACGTCCCCGAGGAGGAGCCATGGCTCTGTTCAACCGCAAGAACAACACCCCTGCCGCCACCCCCGCCGCCGTGGACCCGGCCCTGGCCGCCCTCAGCGGTGACTACACGATCGACCCGGCCCACAGCAGCATCGGCTTCACCGTGCGCCACGCGATGGTGACCAACGTGCGCGGCTCGTTCGGCGACCACGAGGGCGTCCTCAAGCTGGACGGCTCCGACCCGTCGAAGTCCACCGCGTCCATCGACGTCCGGATCGCCAGCGTCGACACCGGCATCGCCGACCGCGACGGCCACCTGGTCAGCGGCGACTTCTTCGACGCCGAGAAGTTCCCGCTCATGACGTTCCGCTCGACCGGCGCCGAGCTGCTCGGCGGCGACGACTACCGGGTCACCGGCGACCTGACGATCAAGGACGTCACGCGCCCCCTCTCCATCGACCTGGAGTTCAACGGCTCCGCCACCGACGTCTACGGCAACGAGCGCGTCGGCTTCGAGGGCAGCGCGACCATCCTGCGCTCCGACTGGGGCCTGACCTGGAACGCGGCGCTGGAGACCGGCGGTGTGATGGTCAGCGACAAGGTCAAGCTGAACTTCGACATCTCCGCGATCAAGGCCGCCGCGCCCCAGGCCTGAGGCCCTCCCCCGCCGGCCCCGGCCCGGCACCCCCTCACCGCGCGGTCCCCGTCCGCCGGGCTCCGCTCAGGCCCGGCGGGCGGCGACCGCGCGGCGTACGTCGTCGTCGGCCAGGTCCGCGTTGAGCGCGGCGGCGGCCTGCACCCCGGCCGCCGCCGCCACGACGACGGTGGCCTTCGGGTCCGCGGCGTTGCCGGCCACCCGGACGCGGGGCACCTCGGTCGCCCCGGCCGGGCCGGTGGCGACATGGCTCCCCACCGGGACCCCGCCCACCACCATCGCGGCCGTGGCGAGGCCCAGACCGGCCAGCCCCTCCGTACGGGCGGTGAAGGCCGCCTGCACCACGACCGCCTCGCGCTCCACCAGCCGGCCACCGGCCAGCCGTACCCCGGCGAGCCGGTCGCCGGCCACCTCCAGGCCGGTGACCTCGCCGTCGACCACGGCGATGCCGCGCGCCGCCAGCTGTTCGTACTCCTCGTCGGTGGGGGCCGGACCGGTGTGGCGGAAGAGCGTGACGTCCTCGGTCCACTGGCGCCACATCAGCGCCTGGTGCACGGCGAGCGGGCCGGTGGACAGGATGCCGACCGGCCGGGAGCGGACCTCCCAGCCGTGGCAGTACGGGCAGTGCAGCACCTCGCGCCCCCAGCGCTCGGCCACGCCCGGCACCTCGGGCAGCTCGTCCACCAGCCCCGTGGCCACCAGGAGGGCGCGCGCCACCACGGCCGTCCCGTCCTCCCGCGCGACGCGGAAGCCCTCGTCGCCGGGGAGCCGTTCCACGGCGGCCACCGCGCCCCGGACCACCTCGCCCCCGTACCGGGCCACCTCCTCGCGGCCGTCGGACAGCAGCCGGGCGGGCGGGCGGCCGTCGTATCCCAGGTAGCCGTGCATGTGCGCGGCCGGGGCGTTGCGCGGCTCGCCCGCGTCGAGCACCAGCACCGAGCGGCGCGCCCTTGCCAGGGTCACCGCCCCGCTCAGCCCGGCGGCGCCGCCGCCGATCACCACCACGTCGTAGCGCCGGTCCGCACCGGCCCCGCTCTCCGCCCCGCCGTCGCGCGGGCCGCCGTTCTCGGTCGTTCCGTTCATCAGGAGCACCTCCCTTTCACGGGAGAGCGTCCATGACGTGGCACCATTTCAGCAAGAATGGTTGCCGTAGCGGCAAATCCCGGCCTGGGGCGGGCCTCAGGGAGCGGGCTCCTCCTCCGTCTCGCCGACCGTCTGCTCGGACCAGATGACCTTGCCGGTCTCCGTGTAGCGGGTGCCCCAGCGTTCGGCCATCTGGGCGACCAGGAAGAGGCCCCGGCCGCCTTCGTCGGTGCTCGCCGCGTACCGCAGGTGCGGGGCGGTGCTGCTGCTGTCGGAGACCTCGCAGATGAGGTTGCGGTCGTACAGCAGGCGGACGGCGATGGGGGCGGTGCCGTAGCGGACCGCGTTGGTGACCAGTTCGCTGAGGATCAGCTCGGTGGCGAACGCCTCCTCCTCCAGTCCCCGCTCGGTGAGCCACTGGGCGACGTTCTTGCGGACCCCGGCGACGGCCGCCGGGTCGGTGGCCACGGCCCACTGCGCGACCTGTTCGGGGTCGAGGGTGCGGGTCCGGGCCACGAGCAGCGCGACGTCGTCGTCCGGCCGGTCGCCCAGCAGCGCGTCGAGCACGTCGTCGCAGGTCTCCTCCGGTGTCCGGTCGGGTCCGGCGAGCGCCTCGCGCAGCCGGTCGATGCCGACGTCGATGTCCCGGCCGCGCCGCTCGACGAGCCCGTCCGTGTACAGGACCAGCCGGCTCCCCTCGGGCACGTGGAACTCGGCGGCCTCGAAGGGCATGCCGCCGATGCCGAGCGGGAGCCCGGTGGGGACCTCGGGGAACTCCACGGTGCCGTCCGGCAGGACCAGCGCGGGCCCGGGGTGGCCGGCCCGGGCCACCGAGCAGTTCCCGGTGACGGCGTCGTAGATCGCGTACAGGCAGGTGGCCCCGGCGATCTCGGCGTCGCCCTCCTCGATCTCGTCCCGGTCGATCCGGGCGACCAGCTCGTCCAGGTGCCAGAGCAGCTCGTCGGGCGCGGGGTCCAGCGAGGAGAAGTTGTGGACGCTGGTGCGCAGCCGCCCCATGGTGGCGGCGGCGTGCAGTCCGTGCCCGACCACGTCGCCGACGACCAGGGCGACCCGGGCGCCGGAGAGCGGGATCACGTCGAACCAGTCGCCGCCGACGCCCTCGTGGGCCGGCAGATAGCGGTAGGCGACGTCCAGGGCGCTCTGCTCGGGCAGCCCGCGCGGCAGCAGGCTGCGCTGGAGCGTCACGGCGAGGGCGTGCTCCCGGGTGTAGCGGCGGGCGTTGTCCACCCCGACGGCGGCGCGGGCGACCAGCTCCTCCGCGAAGGACAGATCGGCGTCGTCGAAGGGCGGCGAATCGCCCGCCCGCCAGAAGTTGACCATGCCCAGCACGGTGCCGCGCGCGTGCAGCGGCACCGACAGCATCGAGTGGAAGCCCTGGTCCCTGATCCGCTCGGCCACCTCGGGGTCCCAGTTCCGCAGGCCCAGCCGGGCGAACTCGCCGGAGAGGTCGGCGTCCTCGCGGTGGGCGCGCATGGCGCGGGTCCGGGTGGGGACGAAGCCCACGACGTGGCCGACCGGGTACAGCGGGTTCTCGGCCATCACGGAGGTGACGACGGCGCGGCGCATCTCCAGGGTGGCGCCGTGCGGGGTGACCGGTTCGTCGCCCCGGCGCACCGGGTCGGCGATGTCGACGGAGGTGGCGTCGGCGAATCCGGGGGTGGCGACGTCCGCCAGTTCCTGGGCGGTCCGGGTGACGTCCAGCGTGGTGCCGACGCGGGCCCCGGCCTCGTAGAGGAGGAGCAGCCGTTCGGTGGCGAGCTCGGCCTCGCCGGTGACCGCGCGGAGTTCGGTGGTGTCGCGCAGGGTGACCACCGTGCCGGGCGGGCCGCCCCGGGCGTCGGTCGGGCGGAGGTTGACGGCCAGCAGCCGGTTCCCGGCCCGGAGCACCTCGTCGGTGACGGTGCGGCCGGAGACGAGCAGCGCCGCGGTCTCCGGGTCCAGCCCGAGCGTGCCCACCGGGCGGCCCTCGGCGTCCCCGGGCAGGTCGAGCAGGCGGCGGGCCTCGTCGTTGGCGAGGGTGAGGCGCCGGTCGGCGTCGACGATGAGGACGCCCTCGCGGACCGCGTGCAGCACCGCGTCGTGGTGTTCGTACATCCGGGTCATCTCGGCCGGGCCGAGTCCGTGGGTCTGCCGCCGCAGCCGGCGGCTGAGGAGCGCCGCGCCGCCCGTGGTGATCGCGAGGGCCCCCGCCGCGGCGGCCGCGGCGAGCAGGAGGGAGCGGTCCGCGAGGCTGTTCACCGATTCGACGGTGATGCCCACGGAGACGAGGCCCGCCAGCGAGCCGTCGGGTCTTCGGACCGGCACCAGCGAGTTGACCGCCGGGCCGTGGCTCGCGGCGACGGTCCAGGTGTACCCCGGACCGGTCAGGGCCTGCTGGGGAATGTCCTCGATGCGCTGCCCGATCAGCGCGGGGTCGGGGTGGGTGTAGCGCACGCCGACCGGACTCGTCACGACGACGTACGACACGTCGGTGTCGCGGCGGATCGCCTGGGTGCGGGGCTGGAGCCGGGCGGTGGGGTGCGCGCTGTCCAGCGCCTGCACCATGCCCGGCGAGTGGGCGAGGGCGGAGGCGACGCTCAGGGTGCGGTCCCTGGCGTCGGACATGCTGTCGCGGCGGCCCTGCACCACCAGCGCGACCGCCCCCGCCGCGACGAGCAGCAGCACGAGACCCAGGACGCAGAGGAAGACCTGGCCGGACAGGGTGCGCACGCTGAACAGCGAACGCAGGCCACCGCCCGGGGACCGGTGGGGTGTGTCCCGGGCGGTCGGCGCGGGGCCACTGCGGCCCGGGCGTCCTTCATCGTGCCGATCTGATCGCCGGGAGTGACGTCGCAGTCGCGCCCGGAATCGGCCGATAACAGCCATATAGTCAGGTCTAACACGGATCGCGGCTCCCCGAGAGGCGGTGACCGGCCGGGCCGGGCCGCCCCGGGGAGCGGCGGCTCAGCCCTCGGTGTCCGGGGTCCGGGTGTCCCGGGCTCCGCTCTCCCGGGTGAGGCGGATGGTGTCGCGGTACCAGAGGGCGCTGTCCTTGAGCGTCCGCGCCTGGGTGTCGTAGTCGACGCGGACGATGCCGAACCTCTTGTCGTAGCCGTAGGACCATTCGAAGTTGTCCAGCAGCGACCAGGCGAAGTAGCCGCGTACGTCGGCGCCCGCGGCGCGGGCCGCGGCCACGGCGTCGATGTGGTCGGCGAGGTAGGTGGTGCGGTCGGCGTCGTGGATCCGGCCGTCCTCGGCGACGGTGTCGTGGAACGCGGCGCCGTTCTCGGTGACGACGGTCGGGACGCCGTACTCCGTCTCCAGGCCGACCAGCAGGTCGGTGAGGGCGGTGGGGGTGATCTCCCAGTCCATCGCGGTACGCGGCAGATCGCGTTCCACCCCCCGGGTGACGGGCAGCCCGTCACCGTCCAGCGGGGAGCCGTCCTCGGTGACGCCGGAGAAGAGCGTGCCCCGGTAGAAGTTGACGCCGAGGACGTCGATGGGGGTGGCGATGGCGTCCAGGTCGCCGTCCTCCACCGGAAGCTCGGCGCCCCGCAGGGCGAGATCGTCGACGACGTCCTGCGGGTAGGCGCCCCTGACCAGCGGGTCGAGGTAGAGGCGGCGCCCCATGCCGTCGGCCCGGCGGCAGGCCGCGGCGTCCTCGGGGCTGTCGGTCTCGGGGGTGGCGGTGCCGAGGTTGAGGGTGATGCCGAGGTCGAGCGCGTGGCCGCGTGCGGCGGCCGCCCCGCGCAGGCGGCGGGCGGCGAGGCCGTGGCCGAGGAGGAGGTGGTGGACGGCGCGGATCGCGGCGGGGAAGTCCGTCCGGCCGGGGGCCTGGTCGCCGTACGCATAGCCGAGCATGGCCGAGCACCAGGGCTCGTTCAGCGTGGTCCAGTGCTCGATCCGGTCGCCGAGGGCCTCGTGGGCGAGGGCGGCGTAGTCCGCGAAGCGGAGGGCGGTGTCACGGGCCGGCCAGCCGCCCGCGTCCTCCAGCTCCTGCGGGAGGTCCCAGTGGTAGAGGGTGACCCAGGGGGTGATGTTCCTGGCCTCCAGCTCGTCGAGGAGGCGCTTGTAGAAGTCCAGGCCCTTGGCGTTGGCCGGACCCCGGCCGCCGGGCTGGACGCGTGGCCAGGCCAGCGAGAAGCGGTACGTGCCGACGCCCAGCTCCTCGATGATCCGTACGTCCTCGGGCATCCGGTGGTAGTGGTCGCAGGCCACGTCGCCGTTCTCGCCGCCGACGACCATGCCGGGGACCCGGCAGTAGGTGTCCCAGATGGACGGGGTGCGGCCGTCCTCGGCGGCGGCCCCCTCGATCTGGTAGGCGGCGGTGGCGACGCCCCAGCGGAAGTCCGCGGGCAGACCGGGGACGGCGCGGGGGGTGAGGTGGCGGGCGTACGGCCGGGGGGTGTCGGGGTTCATGGGTCTCCTGTGCGGTGGGAGGTGCGGGGGCTGGCGCGTGTCCGGCGGATCAGGGGCGGGCAGGGCGGCCCCGGCCGTGATCCGCCGGACACGCCCTACGGGCGGGCGGCCGGGACCGGGGCCGGCCGGTGGAGCCAGCAGGCCACCGTGCGCCCCTCGGCGCCGTCCGGCGGGGCCAGTTCCGGAACGCGGGTGGCGCAGGCGTCGAGCGCCCGGCCGCAGCGGGGGTGGAAGGCGCAGCCGGCCGGCATCGCGGCGAGGTGCGGGGGCGATCCGGCGATGCCGGTCAGTTCACGGCGCGGGCCGTGCAGCGCGGGGAAGGAGCGCAGCAGGCCCTCGCTGTAGGGGTGGCGCGGGTCGCGGTAGATCTCCTGGGCCGCGGCCTCCTCGACGATCCGGCCGCCGTACATGATCGCGATCCGGTCGGAGAACTCGACCAGCAGCGAGATGTCGTGCGTGATGAAGACGACGGAGAAGCCCAGCTCCTCGCGGAGCGCGACGAGCCGCCGCAGGATCTGGCGCTGCATGACGACGTCGAGCGCGGTGGTCGGCTCGTCCATGACGACGATCTCGGGGTCCAGCGCGAGCGCCATGGCGATCATGACGCGCTGGCGCATGCCGCCGGAGAGCTGGTGCGGGTAGGCGTGGAGCCGGTCGGCGGAGATCCCGACGAGCTGGAGCAACTCCTGCGCGCGGGCTGTGCGTTCGGCCCGTTTCATCTCCGGCCGGTGGGCCCGCAGGACGTCGGTGAGCTGGCTGCGTACGGTGTGCACCGGGTTGAGCGAGTTCATCGCGCCCTGGAAGACGATCGACAGCTCCTGCCAGCGGAAGGCGCGCAGCCCGGCGGGCGACAGGGCCAGCAGATCGAGCGCGGAGCCGTCGCGCCGGTGGTAGTGGACGTCGCCGCCGGTGATCACCCCGGGCGGCTGGAGGAGCCGGGTGACGGCGTACGCGAGGGTCGACTTGCCGGAGCCGGACTCCCCCGCCAGGCCCAGGACCTCGCCCCGGTGCAGGGTGAGGTCGACGTCGCGCAGGGCGCGCACGGCCTCGTCGCCGGTGCCGTAGTCCACGTTCAGCGCGCGGATGGTGAGGACGGGTTCGGTGGTGCTCATGGGCGGTGCTCCTTCGCGTCCGTGCCGCGCACCACGGGGGTGAAGCCGATCCGCACCGGCGCCTTCCTGCCGGGGCCGGAGCGGGTGCGCAGGCGCGGGTTGACGAGCTCGTCGATGCCGAAGTTGATCAGGGCGAGCGCCATGCCGAGCAGGGCGATGCAGAGCCCGGCGGGGACGAACCACCACCACGCGCCCTGGGCGAGTGCCTGGTTGGACTGGGCCCAGAAGAGGACGGTCCCCCAGTTCCAGTCGGAGATGTCGGCGACTCCGATGAAGGCGAGCGTGATCTCGAAGAGGATCGCGGCGACGACCGTGCCGACGAAGCCGGAGGCGATGACGGCGGTGAGGTTCGGCAGGACCTCGAAGAGGATGATCCGCCAGGTCGGTTCGCCGGTGGCGCGGGCCGCCTCGACGTAGTCCCGGCGGCGCAGCGACAGGGTCTGGGCGCGCAGCACCCTGGCCCCCCAGGCCCAGGAGGTGAGGGCGATGACGGTGGCGATGAGCAGGTTCCCGGCGTCGGAGACGAAGCTGGCGATGATGATGATCAGCGGCAGTCCGGGGATGACCAGGAAGACGTTGGAGAGCAGCGAGAGCAGTTCGTCGGCGGTGCCGCCGAGGTAGCCGGCGCTGACCCCGACGAGGACGGAGAGCACCGTCGCGAGGGTCCCGGCGACGAAGCCGACGACGAGCACGCCCCGGGTGCCCACGAGGATCTGCGAGAACACGTCCTGGCCGGTCTGCGTGGTGCCGAACCAGTGGTCGGCGGAGGGCGGTTGGAGGAGCTGGTCGCCCATGGCCCCGGGGTCGTACGGGGCGATCCACGGTCCGACGACCGCGAGCACGGCGAAGAAGGCGAGGATGGCGAGGCCGACGGTGGTCTTGCGGCCGCGCGGGAAGCGCGGTCCGCGCCGGCCCGGGGGCGCGCCGGTCGCGGGGGCGGGGGCGGCGGGGTCGACGGTCACGGCGTCTACGCCTCCTTCCGGGTGCGGGGGTCGAGGACCAGGTAGACGACGTCGGCGAGGAGGTTCGCCGCGAGGACGGAGAGCGTGATGATCAGGAAGACGCCCTGCATCAGGGGGTAGTCCTTGGCGCCGACGCCCTGGAAGAGCTGGTAGCCGATGCCGGGGTAGGAGAAGACCATCTCCACCAGGAGCGTGCCGCCGACGATGAAGCCCAGGGAGAGCGCGAAGCCGGAGACGTTGGGGAGGACCGCGTTGCGCGCGGCGTAGCCGAACATCACCCGGCGCTCGGAGAGCCCCTTGGCCTGGGCGACCATGACGTAGTCCTCGGAGGCCACCGTCACCATCATGTTCCGCATGGAGAGGATCCAGCCGGCCACCGCGCTGAGCACGATGGTGAGGCCGGGCAGCACCCCGTGGTAGAGGGCGCTGGAGACGAACGGCCAGTCGAAGGCGGGGACGAGCGCGTTGTCGTAGCCCCCGGCGGCCGGGAAGAGCGGCCACTGGACGGCGAAGAGCGCGATGGCGATCAGGCCGAGCCAGAAGTACGGGATGGCCGAGATGAAGGTGGTGACGGGCAGCAGTCCGTCCAGCCAGGAGCCGCGCCGCCAGCCCGCGAGGACGCCGATGCCGGTGCCGAGCAGGAAGCTGATCAGGGTGGTGATGCCGACGAGCGCGAGGGTCCAGGGCAGCGACTGGGCGATCACCTCGCTCACCGGGGTCGGGAAGAAGGTGAAGGAGAGCCCGAGGTCGCCGTCGAGCAGGTGCGACCAGTAGTCGGTGTACTGCTGCCAGAGCGACTGCTGCTTGTCGAGGCCGAAGAGCGCCTTGAGGGAGTCGACGGCGTCGGTGTCGAGCTGGCCCTGGAAGCGGGCGAGCAGGGCCTGCACCGGGTCGCCCGGGAGCAGGCGCGGGATCAGGAAGTTGACGGTGATCGCGGCCCAGGCGGTGACCAGGTAGAACGCGAGTCGTTTCAGGAGGTACTTCACCGCGCGGCCTCCGTCCCGGACGGGGAGCCGGGGGCCCCGTCGGCGTAGAGCCAGCAGGCCGCCCACTGGCCGTCGGCCAGGTCGAAGCGCGGGGGCCGTTCGGTGCGGCAGCGGGCCAGGGCCTTCGGGCAGCGGGGGTGGAAGCGGCAGCCGGGGGGCGGGGAGAGCAGCGAGGGCGGTTCGCCGCTGCCGGTCTCCTCCTGGTCCGCTCCGGCCACGACCCGGTCGGGGGCGGGAGCGGAGGCGATGAGGAGCTGGGTGTAGGGGTGGGCGGGGTGCTGGGTGACGCGCTCGCTGTCGCCGCCCTCGACGATCCGGCCCGCGTACATGACCAGGGTGGTGTCGGCGAAGTACCGGGCCGAGGCGATGTCGTGGGTGATGTAGAGGACCGCGAGGCGCAGCCGGTCCTTGAGGTCGGCCAGCAGGTTGAGCACCCCGAGCCGGATCGACACGTCCAGCATCGAGACGGGTTCGTCGGCGAGGAGGACCTCCGGGCCGGCGCCGAGCGCGCGGGCGATGGCGACGCGCTGGCGCTGCCCTCCGGACAGTTCGTGCGGGAACTTGTCCAGGTACTGCTGGGGCGGGGTGAGCTGGACGCGGTCGAGCAGGGCGGCCAGGTTGGCCTCCAGCTCCGCCGCGTCGTCGCCGGCCCGGCCGTGGATGCGCAGGGAGCGGGTGAGGTGGTGGCGCACGGTGTGCACCGGGTTCAGCGAGGCGAACGGGTCCTGGAAAATGAGCTGGACCCGGCGTACGTAGCGGCGGAAGGAGCTGCCGCGCCCGGCCTTCACCGGTGTGCCGTCCAGCCGGATCTCCCCGCCGGTGAGCGGGTACAGCTGGGCGAGCAGCCGGGCGACGGTGGACTTGCCGGAGCCGGATTCGCCGACGAGGGCGGTGACGGTCGCGCGCCGCAGCTCCAGCGAGACGTCGTCGACGGCGTGGACGGTGCGGCGGCGGCGCGTCAGGAGGTCGCGCGCGGTGCGGCGGACCGCGAAGTGCTTGGTGACCGAGCGGGCTTCGAGCACGACGTGGTCGTCGTCCCCGGTTCCCCCGCCGGTGCGGTGTGCGGTGTGTTCGGTCATGGCCGGTTCCCGTGGTCTCGGCGCTACTTGGCGGGGGCGAGCTTGAGCACGATCTGCAGTGCGGTGGGCTGGGTGTGCTGCGGCGGGGCGTACGGGTCGGCCTCGGTGGGCCAGCCCGTCCAGTTCTTCGTGGAGTACTCGGCCCCGATGGGGGCGGCGGCCGTGGGGATCATCGGCGCCTGTTCGACCATGATCTTCTGGAGGGTGTTCATGGCCTCGGTGCGGGTGGCGTCCTCGGTGGCGGTGGCGAAGTCCTTGAGCGCCTTGGTGGCCCCGGGGTGGTCGAAGCGGCCGAAGTTGCCGAGCTGGGAGGCCTTGCCGACGGGCTGGAGCAGCGCCCCGTCCATGATGTTCTGGTACATGTCGTACGGGGTGGCGCCGTTGTTGGTCCAGTGCAGGGTGGCGTCGAAGTCGCCGTTGGCCACGTCCGCGCCCCACGCCTCGGCGGTCTGCGTCTTGACCTTGGCCTCGATGCCGAGCTGCTTGAGGTTGTCCTTGATGATGGCGAGGCCGGTGATGTAGTCGTTCCAGCCGGCCGGGTCGGTGAGGGTGAGCTTCACCGGCTTGCCGTCCGGGTCCTTGAGCACGCCGCCCTCCAGCCGGAATCCGGCCCCGGTCAGGAGCTTCCTGGCGCCGGCGACGTCGGGCGCGGTGCTGGCGCCCTTGTACGCGGGGGCGAGGAAGGACTCACCGGCGGGCAGCGGGATACCGGTCGGGTTGGTGATCTCCGGGTAGAGCGTGGCCTCGGCCTGGACGTGGATCGCCCTGCGGTCGACGACCATCGCCATGGCCCTGCGCAGTGCCGGGTTGTCGAGCGGCTTGCGGGTGGTGTTGAGCCAGAGTCCGTGGATGCCGAGGCCGGAGGGGAACCACAGCTTGTGGTTCTTCGGGTCCTTCGCGATGAACAGCTGCTTGTAGTTCGGCATGAAGACGAAGGACCACTCGACCTTGCCGCTCGCCAGCGCCGTGGTGGCCGCGCTGTTGTCGTTGTACGCGGTGTAGCGCAGCTCCTTGACCTTGGTGGCGCCCTTCCAGTAGGCGGGGGTGGCGGTCAGCGTGGTGGTCTGCGGGGTGAAGGTCTTGAGCTTGTACGGGCCGGAGCCGACCGGGGTGCGGTTGGGCCAGGTCTCGGGGTTGTCGACGTCCTTCCAGATGTGCTTGGGCACCACGAACTGCTGGATGATCTTGTTCTGGTTGACGTACTGGGACTCCTTGAAGGTCAGCTCGACGGCCTTGCCGCGCACCGTGATGCCGTCGAACGGGATGCCGTTGCCGTTCAGCGCGGGGTGCTTCTTGAGGAGTTCGAAGGTGTACGCGACGTCCTCGGCGGTCAGCGGCTTGCCGTCGGCCCAGGTCGCCCGGGGGTCGAGGGTGAAGGTGACCCTGGTGAAGTTGGACTCCCACTTCCAGTCGGTGGCCAGCCACGGGGTGGCCCGGTCGGCGGGCTTGATCTGGCTCGTCATGGCGAGCGGCTCGTAGATCATGAAGCGGTAGCCGAGGGTGGCGCCGGCCGAGGTGCTCAGGAACGGGTTGCTGTTGTTGGTCTGCGGTCCGTCGGGCTTGCCCAGGGTGAGGACGCCGGAGGCGGCGCCCCCGTGACCGGCACCGGAGTTGGCGGACGAGCAGCCGGCGGCGAGGGCGACGGCGGCAGCACTGGCAGAGAGCGCTCTCAGAACGGTGCGGCGTCGGGTGGACATGGCGGCTCCAGGGAGGGGGTTCGGAAAGCTCGGGTACGTGCGGGGGTTCGGGGCTCGGTTGCGTACGTACGGGAGGAGCGGGCGGCCCGGTGGGGCCGGTCCGCTACGGCGCCGAGTGGCGCACGACCAGTTCGGTGGGCAGCACGACCGGTGCGTCGGGCACGGTCGCGCCGCCGAGGCGGTCGAGGAGCATCCGTGCGGCCGTCTCGCCCATCCGCCGGGTGGGCTGACGCACGGTGGTCAGCGGGGGTTCGGTGTGCTCGGCCATCGGGATGTCGTCGAAGCCGACCACGGCGATGTCGTCCGGCACCGGGCGCCCGGCCGCGCGCAGCGCCCGCAGCGCCCCCGCCGCACTGATGTCGTTGTGCGCGAAGACGGCGTCGAACTCCGTCCCGGCGGCGAGGAGTCGCTCCACGGCCAGCCGGCCGCACCCTTCGGTGAAGTCCCCGTGGACGACGAGGTCGGTGGGCAGGACCGAGCGGAAGCCGTCGAGCCGGTCGCGTACGCAGCCGAAGGCCGGGGGGCCCGTGACGACCAGGGGCCGGGTGCGTCCGGCGGCCAGCAGGTGGCGGGCCGCGGACGCGCCCCCTTCGCGATTGGTGGTCACGACGGAGGGGAACGCGGGGTGCTGGCCGCGGTCGTCGATGAGCACGATCGGCAGTCCGCCCCGGTACAGCGCGGTCAGCCGGTCGAGGGTGTTCTCGGGTTCGACGACCAGGAGCCCGTCGACGGCGCCCGCCGACACCTGGCCGGTGAAGCGCTCCACGGACTCGGCGCCCCGGTTGCAGGTGAAGAGCAGCAGCCCGTAGTCGGCGGCCTCGACGGTGTCGACGACCCCCTGGAGCACCTCGCCCATCCACGGCCAGGCGAGCGAGGGCACCAGCATGCCGACCGTGCGGCTGCTGCCGCGGGCCAGTCCGACGGCGCCCGAGCTGGGTACGTAGCCGAGCCGTGCGATCACTTCACGAACGCGGGCCGCCGTGACACCGCCCACTTCGCCCTTGCCGTTGAGGACCCGCGAGACGGTCGTCTTGCTGACGTCGGCCACACGGGCGACATCGGCGATGGTGACACGCATCGAGGGGCCTCCGGGCAGGACGGGGCGGGGTCGCGAACCAATTTCCGCAACCGGTTCCGGAACCGGTACCGGCGTTGCGGCGTGAGTTAACCCCGCCGGAACAGTGCCGTCAATACTTCACGTCGAGATTGGTCCGGACCCATATTCCGTACCAGCGGCCGGAGTTGTGCGTTCAACTCCCGAACACAACAGCCTTGGTCCGGCCCAACAGCCCGGTTAGGGTGGCCGGATGACGGAATTCGATCTTCTCGACGACACCGCGCAGTGGCGGCAGGACTTCGAGCGGCGACTGCGTGCCGCGTACACCGGAGCCGGGCTCGACGGCCCCGCCACGGAGGGCATGATCGACGGGACGCTCCGCCGGGCCGACGAATGGACCGTCGCCGGGATCACGGCCGCCGGGACGCGGGTGGGGTACGTCGCCGTGGTCGTGGCGGAGGAGAACGGCGCGGTCGACAGCCGCATCGGCGACCTCCACGTCGACGCGGCCCACACCGGCCGGGGCCATGAGCGGGCCGCCCTGGAGTGGGCCGAGGCGTGGTGCGCGGAGCGCGGAGCCGAGCAGATCCGGGTACGGCGCTCCGGGGCGGACGACGGCGTGTTCGACGGCTACGGCGTACGCGGCCAGCTCCGGGCGCGGCGGATCGACTCCCCGCCGGAGCCCGTCGAGGGCTTCACCGCCCGGCCGATGACCCCGGCCGAGTACCCCGCGTGGGTCACCGCCGAGAAGGCCGAGTACGCGGGCGACATCGCCCGGTCCGGGGCCCTGACCCCCGAGGAGGCCCGGAACAAGTCCGACCGCGACTTCGCCCAGCTGCTCCCCGAGGGCCTGGACACGCCCGACAACACGTTCCTGGTGCTGGAGGCGGCGGGCGAGCCCATCGGCACCGGCTGGCTGAAGCACGGCTACCTGCCGGGGGTGACGTACGGCTACTCGCTCTTCGTCGACGAGGAGCACCGGGGCAGGGGCTTCGGCCGGGCGGCGATGGTGGCGGGCGAGCTGGCGACGCTCGCGGCCGGCGAGTCGACGCTGATGTTCAGTGTGTGGGGCGGCAACGAGGTGGCCATGAACCTGTACACGCGCACCGGGTACCGGGTCGTCGAGGAGAACCGCTCCCTGGTCCTGCCCCGCCCGGCCGGCTGACCGCGCCTCCCGTACCGGCGGACCCGCGACGGGCCCGCCGGTACGGGGACGGTCACTCCGTGGGCTCGACCCCGGCCCGCAGCAGACCGTAGGTGCAGGCGTCCTCCAGCGCCTGCCAGGAGGCGGCGATCACGTTGTCCGCGACGCCGACCGTGGACCACTCGCCCTCGCCGTCGCCGGTGGTGATCAGGACGCGGGTGGTGGACTCGGTGCCGGTGCGGCCCTCGACGATGCGGACCTTGTAGTCGATCAGCTCCAACTTGGCGAGCTGCGGGTAGATCCGCTCCAGGGCGACCCGCAGCGCCCGGTCCAGCGCGTTGACCGGTCCGTTGCCCTCGGCGGTGGCGACGATCCGCTCGCTCCTGGCCCAGAGCTTCACGGTCGCCTCGTTGGCGTGCGTGCCGTCGGGGCGGGTCTCGACGATGGCCCGCCAGGACTCGGTACGGAAGTAGCGGCGCACCCGGCCCTCGACCTCGGCGCGCAGCAGCAGTTCGAAGGAGGCGTCGGCGGCCTCGTAGGTGTAGCCCTTGAGTTCGCGCTCCTTGACCCGCTCGACGATCCGGCCGACGAGTTCGCGGTCGCCGCCGAGGTCGAAGCCCAGCTCCTTGCCCTTGAGCTCGATGGAGGCGCGGCCCGCCATGTCGGAGACCAGCATCCGCATGGTGTTGCCGACCAGGGCGGGGTCGATGTGCTGGTAGAGGTCGGGGTCGACCTTGATCGCGGAGGCGTGCAGCCCGGCCTTGTGGGCGAAGGCGGAGACGCCGACGTAGGGCTGGTGGGTGGAGGGGGTCAGGTTGACGACCTCGGCGATGGCGTGCGAGACGCGGGTCATGTCGGCGAGGGCGCCCTCGGGGAGCACGGATCTGCCGTACTTGAGCTCCAGCGCGGCGACGACCGGGAAGAGGTTGGCGTTGCCGACGCGTTCGCCGTAGCCGTTGGCGGTGCACTGGACGTGGGTGGCGCCCGCGTCCACGGCGGCCAGGGTGTTGGCGACCGCGCAGCCGGTGTCGTCCTGGGCGTGGATGCCGAGCCGGGCACCGGTGTCGGCGAGCACCGTGGCGACGACGGCCTGGATCTGGGCGGGGAGCATCCCGCCGTTGGTGTCGCAGAGGATGACGACGTCGGCGCCGGCCTCGGAGGCGGCGCGGACGACGGCCTTGGCGTACTCGGGGTTGGCGCGGTAGCCGTCGAAGAAGTGCTCGCAGTCCACGAAGACCCGGCGGCCCTGTTCGCGGAGGTGGGAGACGGTGTCGACGACCATCTCCAGGTTCTCCTCCAGGGTGGTGCGCAGCGCGAGTTCGACATGGCGGTCGTGCGACTTGGCGACCAGGGTGATCACCGGGGCACCGGACGCCAGCAGCGCCTTGACCTGCGGGTCGTCGGCGGCCCTGGCCCCGGCCCGCCGGGTGGCGCCGAAGGCGACCAGCTGGGCGTTCTTGAACTCGATCTCCTGCCGGGCACGGGCGAAGAACTCGGTGTCGCGGGGGTTGGCGCCCGGCCAGCCGCCCTCGATGAAGCCCACGCCGAAGTCGTCCAGGTGGCGGGCGATGGTGAGCTTGTCCGCGACCGTCAGGTTGATGCCCTCACGCTGTGCCCCGTCGCGCAGCGTGGTGTCGAAGACGTGGAAGCTGTCGTCGGTGGCGTTGGCCTTGGTGGTCATGCTGGTCTGACTCCTGTCGGATGAGCGGATCCGGAAGATCGGGCTCCACTTGCCCCCATCATCCCGCGCGCGTCCCGCCCCGGCCGGGGTGAGGGCCGGAAAACGAAAAAACCCCTCGCGGGTGCGAGAGGTCTGCGCGCGGGTCTGGGGCACGATGGCCGTGCCGCACATGGTGATGCGGGACGGTCACTGCGGACCGGCGCGCCTGCTGCCGATAATCATGGCGTACGAGGGCACGGTCGCAGTCTTGCACAAGGCCGCGGCCGTGCCCCGCCCCGTCTCAGGATGCGGGCGTAACGGTCCGTTCCGGTGCGCCCCGCCCGGTGTCCCCGGTGCCGATCCGGCCCAGGTCGATGTCGCGGGTCTCCCGCATGGTCAGGTAGACGACCAGGGATACCGCCGCGCAGCCGGCCACGTACCAGTAGAAGCCCGACTCGACGCCCGCCTTCTTGAACCAGAGCGCCACGTACTCGGCGGTGCCGCCGAAGAGCGCGTTGGCCAGGGCGTACGGGAGGGCGACGCCCAGGGCGCGGATGCCGGTCGGGAAGAGCTCCGCCTTCACGCAGGCGTTGATCGAGGTGTAGCCGGTGACGACGAGCAGGGCGAGCAGCGCCAGCCCGAAGGCGGGCCAGAAGGTGCCCGCGTGCTGGAGCATCGTCATGATCGGCACGGTCAGGAAGGTGGAGCCGACCGCGAAGGTGATGAGCAGCGGGCGGCGGCCGATCCGGTCGGAGAGCATCCCGGCGAGCGGCTGGACGCACATGAAGACGAACAGGGCGCAGAAGCTGACGAGCGAGGCGGTGGACTTCGCCATGCCCGCGCTCGTGGAGAGGAACTTGGTGAGGTACGTGGTGTACGTGTAGTACGCGACGGTGCCGCCCATGGTCAGCGCCATCACGAGGAACGCCTCGCGCCTGTGCCGCCACAGCGCCTTCAGGGTGCCCCGGTCCTGCTGCCCGGCGGCGCCGGACTCCGCGTAGACCTCGGTCTCCAGCATGTTGCGGCGCAGGTAGAAGACGATCGCGGCGCCGAGCGCGCCGATGATGAACGGGATCCGCCAGCCCCAGCTGTGCAGGGCCGCCTCGGACATGTTGCGCTGCAGGACGATCTGGAGGCCCAGGCCGACGAGCTGTCCGGCGGTCATGGAGACGTACTGGAAGCTGGAGGCGAAGCCGCGCCGGTCGGGGGCGGACGCCTCGGTGAGGTAGGTGGCGCTGGCCGCGTACTCGCCGCCGACCGAGAGGCCCTGGAGCAGCCGGGCGACCAGCAGGACGGCGACACCGCCGTACCCGGCGACGTCGTAGGTCGGGGCGGCGGCGATGAGGATCGCGGAGGCCGACATGAGGGTGACGGTGAGGGTGAGCGCCGCCTTCCGGCCCCGGCGGTCGCCGATCCGGCCGAGCAGCCAGCCGCCGACCGGCCGCATGAAGAAGCCCACGGCGAAGATGCCCATGGTGTTCATGAGGTTGGCGGTCTCGTTGCCTTCGGGGAAGAACGAATCCGCGAAGTAGACCGCGAAGGTCGCGTACACGAACCAGTCGAACCACTCGACCATGTTCCCGGCCGAGCCGACCCAGATTTTCTTCCACTGCTCTCGTCCCATGGTCCGCCACCGTGCCCGAACCACGGGGAGGGGAACAAGGGCGCACCCCGCAACGATCGGGCGTACTTGTGTACGTTCCGTTCACGGCGGTGCGGGGCCGTCGCGGGCCTCACCGGGCGAGCAGCGACTCCTCGACGAACTCCCCGACCCGGGCGAGGACCTGGTCGCGTCCGGTGCCGGGGAGGCCGACCGCGACATGCACGCTGAAGCCGTCGAGCAGGGCGCGCAGCCGGGCCGCGAACCGTCCGGCGTCGACCGGGCGGAACTCCCCGGCCGCCGTGCCCCGCGCCAGCAGCTCCACCAGGTCGCGCTGCCAGGCCTCCTCGACGGCGGCCTGCCGGGCGCGGGCGTCGTCGTCCGCGTTCCGCGAGCGGTTCCACACCTCCAGCCAGAGCGTCCAGTGCGGGTCGCCGGGGCCGTCGGGGAGGTAGAGGCCGATGTACCCGTCGAGCTGTTCGCGGGCGGTGCCCGGTCCGGACAGCAGGGCGTGCCGCCGTTCCCCGAGCCGCTCCTCGCTCCACTCCAGGGTCTGGAGCAGCAGCTCGTCCTTGGTCCGGAAGTAGTAGAGGAGGTGCCCGCTGCTCATCTGGACCTCGCGCCCGAGCCCGGCCATCGTGAGGCCGTCCAGTCCGCGCTCGGCGATGGTCGCCATGGCGGCGGCCAGCAGTTCCTCGCGGGGCGGGGCGGTGTTGCGGCGGCGGGGCTCGGGGGGCACGGTGTCAGACCTTCGGCTGCTGCTGGGTGATGCAGTGGATGCCTCCACCGCCGGCGAAGATCGTACGCGCGTCGACGAGGGTGACCGTGCGGTCGGGGAAGAGCTCGCCGAAGACGGCGGCCGCTTCCTGGTCGCGCGGGTCGTCGAAGGCGCAGAGGACCACGCCGCCGTTGCAGAGGTAGTGGTTGATGTAGGAGTAGTCGACCCACTCCCCGTCCGCCTTCAGCACGGTGGGCGCCTTGACCTCGACGACCTCCAGCGAGCGGCCCCGGGCGTCGGTGGCCCCGCGCAGGATGCGCACGGTCTCCCGGGTGATCTCGTGGTCGGGGTGGGCCGGGTCGGGCTGGACGTGGACGACGACGGTGCCGGGGCGGGCGAAGGCGGCGACGATGTCGACATGGCCGAGGGTGCCGTAGTCGCCGTAGTCGCCGGCCAGTCCGCGCGGCAGCCAGATCGCCTTCTCGGTGCCGAGCCGGGCGTGGACCTCGGACTCGACCTGCTCGCGGGTCCAGTCGGGGTTGCGCTCCTTGCCGAGCTGGACGGTCTCGGTGAGCAGGACGGTGCCCTCGCCGTCCACGTGGATCGCGCCGCCCTCGTTGACCAGGCGGGAGCTGTGCACGGGGACGTCGGCGAGTTCGGCGACGGCGCGGGCGATGTGCTGGTCGTGCTCCCAGCGGGCCCAGCCCTGGTCGCCCCAGCCGTTGAACGTCCAGTCGACGGCGGCCAGCCTCGTCCCGTCGGTGACGAAGGTGGGGCCGATGTCCCGCATCCAGGCGTCGTCCAGGGGGCGTACGGCGATCTCCACGTCCGGGCCGAGCAGGGCGCGGGCGCCGTCCTCCTGGCCGGGGCCGACGACCACGGTGACCGGCTCGAAGCGGCGCACGGCGCGGGCGACGGTGGCCCAGGCGTCCCGGGCGGCGGCCAGTTCGGCCTCGGTCCCGAAGGTGGGGTTGGGGCCGGGCCAGGCCATCCAGGTGCGTTCGTGCGGGGCCCACTCGGGGGGCATGCGGAAGGTCATCGGGTGTCCTGAGGGGAGGTCGGAGGGGGTGTCAGAGGAAGTAGAGGCGGTTGAGGGAGACGGAGTCGGCCGGCTCGGAGCGCAGCGGGTCGCCGTCCAGGGTGACCAGGCCGCTGCGGGCGTCCACGGCGACCTCCCCGGTGCGGGAGTTGTGGACCAGGTCGCCGGGGCCGATGCCCCGGGTGCCGCGTACGCCGACGCGGCGGCGCCGGGTGGGCATCTCGTCGGCGCCGAGCTGGGCCGCCGCCTGCGAGACGAAGGCCACGGAGAGGTCGGCGGCGGTGGCCCCGTGCGCCCCGAACTGCGGTCCGAGGACCAGGGGTTCGCAGGTGTCGGTGGCGGCGTTGGGATCACCGGTGACCCCGTACGCGGGGAAGCCGGCCTTCAGGACCAGCTGCGGCTTGGCGCCGAAGAACTCGGGCCGCCACAGCACGATGTCGGCCAGCTTGCCGGTCTCGATGGAGCCGACCTCGTGCGAGAGGCCGTGGGCGATGGCGGGGTTGATGGTCAGCTTGGCGATGTAGCGCAGCACCCGGGCGTTGTCGTCGCCCGGACCGTCGCCCTCCATCGGGCCCAGCTCCGCCTTCATCTTCCCGGCCATCGCGAAGGTGCGGCGCACCGTCTCGCCGGCCCGGCCCATGCCCTGCGCGTCGGAGGAGGTGATGCCGATGGCGCCCAGGTCGTGCAGGACGTCCTCGGCGCCCATCGTCCCGGCGCGGATCCGGTCGCGGGCCATCGCGGCGTCGCCGGGCAGGTCGGTCTTGAGGTCGTGCACGGAGACGATCATCCCGTAGTGCTCGGCGACCGCGTCCCGGCCGAAGGGCAGCGTCGGGTTGGTGGACGAGCCGATGACGTTGGCCACGCCCGCCATCTTCAGGACGTTGGGGACGTGCCCGCCGCCGCAGCCCTCGATGTGGAAGGCGTGGATCGTACGGCCCTCCAGGACGCGGAGGGTGTCCTCGACCGACAGGCACTCGTTCAGCCCGTCGCTGTGCAGGGCGACCTGGACGTCGTGCTCCTCGGCGACCCGGAGCGCGGTGTCCAGGGCGCGGGTGTGGGCGCCCATGTCCTCGTGGACCTTGAAACCGCAGGCCCCGCCCTCCGCCAGCGCCTCGACCAGCGGGGCCTGGTGGGAGGACGAACCGCGGCCCAGGAAGCCGATGTTGACCGGCCAGGCGTCGAAGGCGTTGAAGGCGTGGCGCAGCGCCCAGGGCGAGTTGACGCCGACGCCCCAGACCGGGCCGAACTCCTGGCCGATGATCGTGGTGACGCCGGAGGCGAGCGACGCCTCCATGATCCGGGGCGAGAGCAGGTGGACATGGGTGTCGACGGCGCCCGCCGTGGCGATCATGCCCTCGCCGGAGACGATGGTGGTGCCGGTGCCGACGACCACGTCGACACCGTCCAGGGTGTCCGGGTTCCCGGCCCGGCCGATCGCGGCGATCCGGCCCTCGCGGATGCCGATCGACACCTTGCGGATGCCCTGCACGGCGTCGATGACCAGGACGTTGCTGATGACGACGTCGCAGGTGTCGCGGACCGCGGCGGCCTTGAGGTGGAGGCCGTCGCGGGCGGTCTTGCCGAACCCCGCGAGGAACTCCTCGCCGTACGCCTGGGCGTCGGACTCGACGCGGACGGTCAGCCCGGAGTCGCCGAGCCTCACCCGGTCGCCGGCGCGCGGGCCGTGGACGGAGGCGTACTCGTACGGGTCGATGCTCATCGTTCAGCTCCCAGGTATCCACAGGCGGCCGCGCGCCGCAGGGCCTCCTCGCGTGCGCCGGGCGCGTCCAGCGGCCCGTCCACCAGTCCGGCGAAGCCGATCGCGATCCGTTCGCCGCCGATCGGTACGAGCCCGACCTCGACGCTCTCGCCCGGCCCGAACCGCACGGAGGACCCGGCGGGGACGCAGAGCCGCATCCCGTAGGCGTCGGCGCGGGCGAAGTCGAGCCGGGGGTTGGCCTCGAAGAAGTGGAAGTGCGAGGTCACCGAGACCGGCACGGCCGCGGTGTTGCGGACGGTCAGCCGTACCGCGGGCTCCGGCTCGGGCGCGGCCGGTCCGGGCAGGACGGCCCCGGGGGCCTCGTCGCCCAGCCCGTCGCCGAGCGGCCGGGACACCACGGCGAGCCGTGAGCCGTCGTCGAAGACGGCCTCCACATGGACCTCGGTGACCACGTCGGCGACGCCCGGCAGCACATCGTCGGGGCCGAGCACCGAGCGGGCCGCCTCGATCGCCTCGGCGAGCCGGAGCCCGTCGCGGGCCGCCTCGCAGACGGTGTCCGCGATCAGGGCGGTGGCCTCGGGGACGTTGAGCCGGAGCCCGCGGGCGCGGCGGGCACGGGCCAGCTCGGCGGCGCTGAACAGCAGCAGCCGGTCACGTTCCGTCGGAGTCAGTCTCATGTCTCCACACCTCTCGGTTAGAGCGTCACTCTAACTCAAGGTTAGAGCACCGCTCTAAACATGTGGGAGGACCCACTCCGGGACGCCCGCCCCTCCCCCGGGCATGCGGAAGCCGCGCCGGCGAAGCGCCTGGCGCGGCTTTCACACGTACGGCCCGGACCGGGCCCCTGCCCGGATCGGGGCGGTCAGCCCAGGGGGTGCATCCAGCCGTGGGTGTCCTCGACGGTGCCGCGCTGGATGTCGAGCAGCCGCTCGCGCAGCTTCATCGTGACCGCGCCGGGCGCGCCGTCACCCTGGACCCACTCGGCGCCCGCGCACTTGACGGTGCCGACGGGGGTGATGACGGCGGCGGTGCCGCAGGCGAAGACCTCGGTGAGGCTGCCGTTCGCGCTGTCGTCGCGCCACTGGTCGATGGAGACGCGGCCCTCCTCGGACTCGTAGCCGAGGTCACGGGCGACCTGGAGCAGCGAGTCGCGGGTGACACCGGCGAGCAGCGAGCCGGTCAGCGCCGGGGTGACGATCTTGTTCCCGTACACGAAGTACAGGTTCATCCCGCCGAGCTCCTCGACCCACTTGTGCTCGATCGCGTCGAGGTAGGCGACCTGGTCGCAGCCCTTCTCGGCGGCCTCGGCCTGGGCGAGCAGGGACGCGGCGTAGTTGCCGCCGGTCTTGGCGTCGCCCATGCCGCCGGGGACGGCGCGCACCCGGTCCTCGGAGAGCCAGATGGAGACCGGCTTCACACCACCGGGGAAGTAGGCGCCCGCGGGCGAGGCGATCACCGCGAACAGGTACTCGTTGGCGGGCTTCACCCCGAGGCCGACCTCGGTCGCGATCATGAATGGGCGCAGGTAGAGGGACTCCTCGCCGCCGTGCGCGGGCACCCACGCCTTGTCCTGCTGGACCAGCGCGTCACAGGCCTCGATGAAGGTCTCGACGGGCAGCTCCGGCATGGCCAGGCGGCGGGCGGAGGCCTGGAAGCGCTTGGCGTTGGCCTCGGGGCGGAAGGTGGCGACGCTGCCGTCGGGGCGGCGGTACGCCTTGAGGCCCTCGAAGATCTCCTGGGCGTAGTGGAAGACGGTGGTGGCCGGGTCGAGCGAGAGCGGGCCGTAGGGGATGAGCTGGCCGTCGTGCCAGCCGCGCCCCTCGGTCCAGCGGATCGTCACCATGTGGTCGGTGAAACGGCGGCCGAAACCGGGGTCGACCATGCTGGCCTCGCGCTCCGCGTCGGACAGGGGGTTCGAGGAGGGCTTGAGCTCGATCGTGGGCGTCGTCATGAGTGCGTGTCCTTCACCGGTTGTATGGGCTGGACCGCGTTCACGCCGCTCCCGCCGGGCGGGTACGAGGACGCCCGAGCTTTCGTTCGAGGCGCGGCCCCGTTCGATTATCGCTCCCGGGCGGCCGTGCGGGAAAACAAGACGCGAACACGGTCCGGTGGTCGATGGTGACACCCGGGACGGCGCAGGTGAAGCCGCCGGGTGCGGTTGCTGCCCGGCGGCTTCGAAGCGGAGTCGTCGGGTCAGCCCGCTACGCGTACCGCGAGCGCGTCGCCGATCTGTTCGGTCGTGCGGTTCGAACCGTCGCGCTCCGCGAGGTCGGCGGAGACGGCGTCCTCGATGCGCGCGGCCGCGGACTCGTGGCCGAGGTGGCGCAGCAGGAGGGCGACGGAGAGGACCGTGGCGGTCGGGTCGGCCTTGCCCTGGCCCGCGATGTCGGGCGCGGAGCCGTGGACGGGCTCGAACATCGACGGGAAGGCGCCCGTCGGGTTGATGTTGCCGGAGGCGGCCAGGCCGATACCACCGGTCACGGCGGCGGCGAGGTCGGTGAGGATGTCGCCGAAGAGGTTGTCGGTGACGATGACGTCGAAGCGCTCCGGCTGGGTGACGAAGAAGATCGTCGCGGCGTCGACGTGCAGGTAGTCGGTGGTGACCTCGGGGTACTCGGCCGCGATCCGGTCGAAGGTGTTCTTCCAGAGGTGGCCCGCGTAGACCAGGACGTTGTTCTTGTGGACCAGCGTCAGCTTCTTGCGCGGGCGGGCGTCGGCCCGCTCGAAGGCGTCGCGGACGACCCGCTCGACGCCGTACGCCGTGTTCAGGCTGACCTCGGTGGCGACCTCGGCGGGGGTGCCGGTGCGCAGCGAGCCGCCGTTGCCGGTGTACGGGCCCTCGGTGCCCTCGCGGACGACGACGAAGTCGATGTCCGGGCGGCCGGCCAGCGGGGTCGCGGTGTTCGGGAAGAGCTTGGAGGGACGCAGGTTGATGAAGTGGTCGAAGGCGAACCGCAGCTTCAGCAGGAGCCCGCGCTCCAGGACCCCGGACGGCACGGAGGGGTCGCCGATCGCGCCGAGCAGGATGGCGTCGTGGCCCTTGAGGGCTTCGAGCTCCGCGTCCGGGAGGGTCTCACCGGTGCGGTGCCAGCGCCGGGCGCCGAGGTCGTACTCCTTGGTCTCCAGCTTCACGTCCTGCGGGAGGGCGGCGCGGAGAACCTTGAGTCCCTGGGCCACGACCTCCTGGCCGATACCGTCACCGGGGATCACTGCGAGATTGATGCTGGAAGACATGGACGCACCCTACTGCTCGTCCCACTCCATGACACGCGGCGTCCACCATGCGGACACAGGGAGGGCCATACGCGTGCCGTTCGCCCGGACGGCCGGACATCGTCGGCCGACGGGCGGATGTTCTCTTCCATGGACATCCCCCGTTTCGGAATCCCCGAGAAGCTCGCCGCCCGGATGAGCATGGCCGAGCAGCACGCGTACCTGCGCACCCGGCTGACCCGGCGCGGCACCCTCCGCGCGGGCGTGGCGGCCGCCGCCGGCGCCGGACTCGCCGCCCGGCCCGCCCAGGCCGCCCCCACCGTGCTCACCGCGCCCCGCGCCTCCACCCGGGTGGACGGTTCACTGGTGGCGCCGTTCGGCCGGCATCTGGCGTACGGCGCCGACCCGAGGACGCAGATGTCGGTCGCCTGGCAGGTCCCGTTCGCGGTGGAGCGGCCCTTTCTGCGCATCGGCCTCCAGCCGTGGGCGCTGAGCCGCCGGATCGACGCCGAGGTCCGCCATCTGACCACCCCGGAGCTGAACGGCGGGAAGATCGCCGCAGCCGAGCAGTTCTATCTGCACGCGGGCCTGGAGCGGCTGCGGCCGGGCACCACGTACTACTACGGGGTCGGCCACCAGGGCTTCGACCCCGCCGACTCCCGCAACCTGGGCACGCTCGGCACCTTCACCACCGCGCCCGCCCGCGCGGAGCCCTTCACCTTCACCGCCTTCGGCGACCAGGGCGTCAGCTACGACGCGCTCGGCAACGACCAGCTGATCCTCGGCCAGAACCCGGCCTTCCACCTGCACGCGGGCGACCTCTGCTACGCGGACCCGTTCGGTTCGGGGCGCCCCGCCGACGGCTACGACGCCCGCACCTGGGACCAGTACCTGGCGCAGACCGAGACGGTGGCCAGGACCGTGCCGTGGATGGTCACCACCGGCAACCACGACATGGAGGCGTGGTACTCGCCGGACGGCTACGGCGGCCAGAACGCCCGCTGGTCGCTGCCCGGCAACGGCCCGGACCCGGTGAACCTGCCCGGCGCCTACTCCTTCGTCCACGGGAACGTGGCCGTCGTCGCGCTGGACGCCAATGACGTCTCCTACGAGATCCCGGCCAACTTCGGGATCAGCGAAGGCCGTCAGACCCGCTGGCTGGACCGGCGCCTGGGCGAGCTGCGGGCCCACCACGACATCGACTTCGTCGTGGTCTTCTTCCACCACTGCGCCTTCTCGACGTCCAGCGTGCACGCCTCCGACGGCGGGGTGCGCGACGCCTGGGTGCCGCTCTTCGAGAAACACCGGGTGGACCTGGTCGTCAACGGCCACAACCACGTCTACGAACGTACCGACGCGATCCTGAACGGCGCCGTCCGGCGCAGGGTGCCGATCGGCGAACGCGTCGACCCGGCCCGGGACGGCATCGTGTACGTCACCGCGGGCGGCGCGGGAAGGGGGCTGATGCGTTTCGCGGTCCCGGACAGCTACGAGGGCCACCCCGCCGAGCGGGAGAGCGTGGACACGTTCCACACGGTCAGGGGAGGCGGGAAGGCGGCCGAGACCGTGGAGTGGTCCCGGGTGCGCTACACCGGGTTCTCGTTCCTGGCCGTGGCGGTCGAGCCCGGCCGCCACCCCCGGATGGAGGTGACGGCGCTCGCCGAGTCGGGCGAGCGCATCGACCACTTCGAGATCGCCCGGGGCTGACCGGGCCGTTCGTCAGTGACCGGTGGAGCCGCCGTTGTCCCTGCGGTCGAGGGCGCGCTGGAGGGCGGCGGCGGCATTCCGGCGCTCCGACTCGGTCGGGCGGTGGGAACGGCGGACACGGCGGAGGGTCGTCTGGACCATGATGGATCGACTCCTTGAGATCACGGGGATTTCGAGATCGAAGATCGAGGATCGAAGATCGTGAAGCTGATTTCGAGATCAGGATTTCGAGGCGCCGGAAGGGCGGGGAACACGCGCCGCAGGGGTTGCCTGCGCGAGGCGCGCGCTCATGACCGCCAGTCGCTGGATCGAGCGTGACGTTCGGCTTCTACAAAGCTAGGGCAGCCGGGCCGGTCTGTCTCCACAGTTACTCGGACTTCCTACTATCTGAGACGGGCACCCGGCCCGAACCCCTCCCGCCGGCCGCCCGATCGCCCGGCCGGATCGACATCGTCCCTGTTCAGCGGGGGTGACGGGGTCGCTCTCCGCGCGGGAGGCAGTTGACCGGCAGGAACCCGGCAATATGCCCGCCGCGTGACGTTCCCGGCACCGCGGCACCCCCGGAAGCCCGGCCTCCGGTCCGTCGCGCCCTGGTCCGGACCAGTCGTGGTCCGCCACACTGCCGCCATGTCCGACACCACGGCCGCCACGGCCGCCACCGCCGCACCCCCGCAGTGGACGCCCGTCCACGGCGCACCCTACGAGCCGGTCCCCTACCGCCCCGAGCGGATGGCGGCCGACGCGTCCCTCGCCACCGCCGCCCGGCTGCGGCGGCGGATGGACGAGCGCAGGACCGTACGCAGCTTCTCCCCCGACCCCGTGCCCGAGCAGGCCGTGCGGGACGCCATAGCCTGCGCCGCGACCGCGCCGTCCGGCGCCCACCAGCAGCCGTGGACCTTCGTCCTGGTCAAGGACCCCGAGGTGCGCCGGCGCATCCGGGAGGCGGCCGAGAACGAGGAGCGGATCAGCTACGACGGGCGGCTCGGCGAGGAGTGGCTGGCGGCGCTGCGCCCGCTGGGCACCGACGCGGTCAAGACCCATATGACGGACGCCCCGGCGCTGCTCGTGGTGTTCCAGCAGCGGTACTGGGTCGGCGAGGACGGCACCCGGCGCAAGCACTACTACGTCGACGAGTCGGTCGGGATCGCGGTCGGCATGCTGCTGAGCGCCCTGCACCAGTCGGGGCTGGCGGCGCTGATCCACACCCCGAGCCCGATGCGCTTCCTGCGCGAGGTGCTCGGCCGCCCGGAGAACGAGAAGGCGTTCGCGGTGATCCCGATCGGCTACCCGGCCGAGGACTGCGAGGTGCCCGGCCTGGTCCGCAAGTCGCTCGACCAGGTGCTCGTGGAGATCTGAGACCGGGCCGTACGGACCCGGAAATGGAAGCCGCCTCCCGGCCGGCAGGGGAACCGGGCGGGAGGCGGAGTTCACGGGAGGGGCGCCGGGGTGGGGCGCCCCGCGGGGTGTCAGCCCTGGTGGGGGTAGGTGTAGTCGGTCGGCGGGACCAGGGTCTCCTTGATGGCCCGGGTCAGGGTCCAGCGCTGGAGGTTCTGCGGGGCGCCCGCCTTGTCGTTGGTGCCCGAGGCCCGGCCGCCACCGAAGGGCTGCTGGCCGACGACGGCACCGGTCGACTTGTCGTTGATGTAGAAGTTGCCCGCGGCGTACCGCAGCTTCTCCATCGTGTACGCGGCGGCGGCGCGGTCGTTCGAGATGACCGAGCCGGTCAGCGCGTAGTCGGAGACCGACTCCATCTGCTCCAGCATCTCGTCGTACTGGTCGTCCTCGTAGACGTGGACGGCGAGGATCGGGCCGAAGTACTCGGTCGTGAAGACCTCGTTCTCCGGGTCGGTGCACTCGATGACGGTCGGGCGGACGAAGTAGCCCACCGAGTCGTCGTACGTGCCGCCCGCGACGATCGTGCAGCTCGGGTCGGCCTTGGCACGGTCGATCGCGGCCTTGTTCTTGGCGAACGAGCGGTCGTCGATGACGGCGCCGATGAAGTTCGACAGGTCGGTGACGTCGCCCATGGTGATCGAGTCGACCTCGGCGGCGAAGGCCTCCTTGAAACCGGAGTTCCAGATGGAGGCCGGGACGTACGCCCGCGAGGAGGCCGAGCACTTCTGGCCCTGGAACTCGAAGGAGCCACGGGTCAGCGCGGTCTTCAGGACGGCCTGGTCGGCCGACGGGTGGGCGACGACGAAGTCCTTGCCACCGGTCTCGCCGACGAGCCGCGGGTAGGTGCGGTAGTTGGCGATGTTGTTGCCGACCGTCTTCCACAGGTGCTGGAAGGTGGGGGTCGAGCCGGTGAAGTGGATCCCGGCCAGGTCGGGGTGGTTCAGCGCGATCTCGGAGACGGCGAGGCCGTCGCCGGTCACCAGGTTGATGACGCCCTTGGGCAGACCGGCCTCCTCCAGCAGCTGCATCAGCAGCACCGCGGCGTGGGTCTGGGTCGGGGACGGCTTCCACACCACGACGTTGCCCATGAGGGCGGGGGCGGTGGGCAGGTTGCCCGCGATGGCCGTGAAGTTGAACGGCGTGATCGCGTAGACGAAGCCCTCCAGCGGGCGGTGGTCCATGCGGTTCCACACACCGGTCGAGTTGGCCGGCGGCTGCTCGGCCAGGATCTGGCGCGCGTAGTGCACGTTGAAGCGCCAGAAGTCGACGAGCTCGCAGGGGGTGTCGATCTCGGCCTGCTGGGCGGTCTTCGACTGGCCGAGCATGGTGGAGGCGGCCATCGTCTCGCGCCACGGGCCGGACAGCAGCTCGGCGGCGCGCAGGATGATCGCGGCACGGTCGTCGAAGGACATCGAGCGCCAGGCCGGGGCGGCGGCGAGCGCGGCGTCGACCGCGTCCTTGGCGTCCTGCTCCGTGGCGTTGGCGTACGTGCCGATGACGGCCTTGTGGTTGTGCGGCTGCACGACGTCGAAGCGCTCGCCGCCGCCCATCCGCTTCTCGCCGCCGATGGTCATCGGCAGCTCGATCGGGTTCTGGCTCAGCTCCTTGAGCTTCTCCTCCAGGCGGGCACGCTCCGGGGAGCCCGGGGCGTAGGAGTGGACCGGCTCGTTGACCGGCGCGGGGACCTGGGTCACAGCGTCCATGGTTTCCGTTGCTCCTTGGGTAGAGAGGTGGAGGGGAGGGGGAGGGCTCAGCCCTTGGTCAGGACGGAACGGCCGAAGAACAGCAGGTTCGCCGGCTTCTCCGCGAGACGGCGCATGAAGTAGCCGTACCAGTCGGTGCCGTACGCGGTGTAGACGCGCATCCGGTGGCCCTCGGCGGCGAGCCGCAGGTGCTCCTCGCTGCGGATGCCGTAGAGCATCTGGAACTCGTACTCGTCCAGCTTGCGCCCGGCGCGGCGGCCCAGCTCCTGGGCGATGGCTATCAGGCGCGGGTCGTGCGACCCGATCATCGGGTAGCCGTCGCCGTCCATGAGGATGCGCAGGATCCGGACGTACGCCTTGTCGATCTCGGCCTTGTCCTGGTACGCGACGGAGGCGGGCTCCTTGTAGGCGCCCTTCACGATGCGGACGCGGCTGCCGGCGGCGGCCAGGCGGCGGGCATCGTCCTCGGTGCGGAACAGGTACGCCTGGATCACGCAGCCGGTCTGCGGGAAGTCCTTCCGCAGCTCCTCGTGGATGGCGAACATCGAGTCGAGGGTGGTGTGGTCCTCGGCGTCCAGGGTGACCGTGGTGCCGATCGCGGCGGCGGCCTCGACGACCGGGCGGACGTTGGCGAGCGCCAGCTCGTGGCCCCCGTCCAGGGACTGACCGAACATGGAGAGCTTCACGGACATCTCGGCCCGGGTGCCCAGGTCCAGCTCCTTGAGCCGCTCGACCAGTTCGAGGTAGGCGTCGCGGGCGGCGGCGGCCTGCTCCGGGGTGGTGATGTCCTCGCCGACCACGTCGAGGGTGACTTCGAGGCCCTTGGCGGCGGCGTCCTCGATGACGGGCACGACCTGGTCGACGGTCTCGCCGGCGATGAACCGGTCGACGACCTGCTTGGTGCCGGGCGCGGCCGAGATGAACCGGCGCATCTTGTCGCTGCGGGACGCGGCGAGAATCACGGGAGCCAGCACGGGGCACCTCCACGGAAAGTACGGAAGAAGGCCATATCGGTCGCGGGGTAACAGACCGGTACAGCACGGAGAACCACCGTGAAATCTAAGGATCGCTCCGATCCTGTGCCATCGACAGCTGTCACGCATCCGCTACCCCGTTCTCAGACATATGTCTGAAGGGGTGCGAGAATGGCCGGGTGAAGGGCGATTACCAGGAGCTGGTCGACGAGATCTCCGGGCTGCTCGGCGCCCCCGCGACGCTGGAGAACCGGGATTTCGGCCTGGTCGCCTTCGGTGCCCACGACAGCGACGACGACAGCGCGATGGACCCGGTCCGCACCCGCTCGATCCTGACCCGCCGCTCCACCCCGGCCGTCCGCGCCTGGTTCGAGGGGTTCGGCATCACCCGCGCCACCGGCCCCGTCCGTATCCCCGCCGCCCCTGAGGCCGGGGTCTTCCGGGACCGGATCTGCCTTCCGGTGCGCCACCGGGGGGCGGTGCTCGGCTACGTGTGGCTGCTGGACGCGCACCCCGGGCCGACCGACGAGCGGCTGGCCGCGGCGATGGAGGTGGCGGCCAGGATCGGTGCGCTGCTGGCCGAGGAGGAGCGGGCGGGCAGCGACCCGTCCCGGGAGTTCGGCGCGCTGCTGACCGCCGGGCGGGGCTGGCAGCGCGACATGGCGGCGGCCGCGCTCGCCGAGGCGCTCGGCCCGGACGCGCAGGGGCTGCACACGGTGGTGTGCGTGACGCCGTGGCCCGAGGAGCCGCCCTCGGTACGTACGGTGCCGTCGGCCGCCGCGCTCGCCCCGGTCGTCGGGACGGGTCAGCCGCACGCGCTGGCCGCGCTGGTCCGGCTGCGCTCCTCGGGGGTGCTCGACCCGGCGTTCGCCGCCGCCGGCCGGCTGCGCGCGGTCGCCGGACGGCCGGTCACCGCCGGCATCGCGGTGCCCCGCCGGGGCCTCGCGGAGCTGGCCCCGGCCTGGCACGAGGCGGTGGCGGCGGCCCGCGCGGCCGCGGCCGAGGCCCGGTTCGGCGAGGTCGTCGAGTGGTCGGCGATCGGACCGTACCGGCTGCTGACCACGCTCCCCGCCCACACCGGCGCGGACCCCGCCGTACGCGCCCTGCTCGCCCCGGCGCACAAGGACCTGGCCCGCACCGCAGAGGTGTTCCTCGACTGCGCGGGCCAGGCGTCCCGGACGGCCGCCGCGCTCGGCGTCCACCGCCAGACCCTCTACTACCGCCTCTCCCGCATCCAGCAGCTCACCGGCCTCGACCTGAACGACGGCGAGGACCGGCTGCTGCTGCACATGGCCCTCAAGAGCGCCCGGCTGGGAGCCTGACCCGGCGGGCCGCCGCGAAGGCGAGGGCGAGCTGGTCCAGGAGCGGCGCGGCGGCCGGGTGCGGGTCGTGGCGCGGGGTGACCGTGTAGACGCCCCGGGTCGGCGGGTCGACCAGGGCGGCGGTGGCGACGTCGGCCCGCAGCGCGCGGGTCAGCACCCCGGGGATCAGCGCGATGGCATGGCCGGCGGCGACCAGGGCCAGCTTTCCGGGGAGATCGGCAGCGGCGAGGTCGATGCGGGCGTCGGTCCCCGCACGGGCCGCGTGGAGCCGCAGCAGCGCCGCCGACCCCTCGTTGTCCTCCACCCAGGTCTCCCCGGCCAGCGCCCGTACGGGTACCGGGTCCGCCCCGGCCCGCGGGTGTCCGGCGGGCAGGGCGACGACCATGTCGTCCACACCGAGGAGCCGTCGCTCGATCCGCCGGTCGTCGGGGAGCCCCGGTGGCGCGTCGGTGACGACGGCGAGGTCGAGGTCGCCGTCGAGCACGCGGGCGCAGAGGTCCGCGCTCAGTCCCGGCAGGAGGCTCCAGGCGAGCGGGCCCCCGGACTCCAGCAGCCCCCGGACCGCCTCGGGAACGACCCCCGCGGCCAGTGACGGGGTCGCGCCGACGGTCAGCGGCCGGGCGGCGGATCCGTGCCCGGCGTCCCGGGCGGCGCGCACGGCGCGGTCGGCCTCGTTGAGCGTGGCCCGGGCATGGCGCAGGAACGCCTCACCGGCCGGCGTCGGACGCACCCCGCGCGCATGACGCTCCATCAGGCTCGCGCCGACCTGGCGTTCGAGGCCGGAGATCTGCCGGGACACGGCGGACTGCGTGTGGTGGAGTTCGGCGGCCGCCGCCGAGAGCGAACCGAGCCGACACACCGTCACAAAGGTCCGCCACACCGTCAGATCCATGGGCCCAGTATGTGCCGGGCATGCGAGCGGCGCATGGCATTTATGCGTGATCTGCGCTTGTGGCAGGGAGCGGTGCGCACCAGTCTGGCGGGCATGAGCACACCTCACTCGATCGCAGTACTCGGCCTGGGGCGCATGGGCGACGCCTTCGCCACCCGCCTCGCCGACCAGGGCCTGGACGTCGTCGGCTGGACGCGGTCCGGGCGCACCCCGACCGCGTACCGGACCACCGCCGATCCCCGCGCGGCGGTGGCCGGGGCCGGCCTCGTCCTCCTCGCGCTGTTCGACGGCCCGGCCTGCGAGCAGGTGATCGACGACGTGCGCCCCGCGCTGCGCGCCGACACGATCGTGGTGAACACCGCCACCGTCTCCCCCGACGAGGCCTCACGGCTGGCCCGGCGGACCGGCCCCGGCTATGTCCACGCCCCCGTGCTCGGTTCCGTGCCGGCGGCCGCCGCCGGCACCCTGGAGATCCTCGCCGCCGCCGACCGCGGCACCCTCGACCGGGCCCGGCCGGTCCTGGAAGCACTGGGCACCGTGCGGTACGCCGACGACCCGGCCACCTCCGCCGCGCTCAAGCTGATCGCCAACAACGGCCTCGCGGGCTCCGTCCTCGCGCTGCGCGAGGCGCTCCAGCAGGCGGACGCCCTCGGGCTCCCCCGCGACCAGGTCCTCGACGTCCTGGAGCTCGGCCGGCTCGGCGGGCTGGTGACCCGCAAACGGCCCCTCCTCACCGCCGGTCCGGCCGCCGGAGACATCCGGGCCGACTTCACCCTCGGCGCCCTGGTCAAGGACATGACGCTGCTCGCCGGGGCGTCCCGGACCCCTTTGCGCAGCGCGGACCGACTGGCCGCCGCCCCCGCCGCCCCCGAGGCCGACATCGCCCTCGCCGCCATGGTCCGGGCGCCGGACGAGGCGGCGCTCCGGCCGCTGCACGCCTACGTCCGGGGTCACGCGACCGGCGACCCGGCACACTTCCGCGACGCGTTCCTGCCCACCGCCCGTATCGAGGGGATGCGCGACGGCGCCTTCGTCTCCTGGACCCTGGACGAGTACGGCGCCCTCTTCCCGGGCCATCCGGCCCCGGACGAACCGGCCCGCACCCGCCGTATCGACACCGTCGACGTCCACGGCTCCGTGGCGACCGCGACGATGACGCTCCACCACGGCGCGGACACCTTCACCGATGTCCTCCTGCTGGTCCACGGCCCGGACGGCCACTGGCGCATCGCCGACAAGGCGTACCACCGGCACCGCTGACGGCGGCTACGACGATTCGCGCCCCGGACCGGGGCCGTCGAGTTCCTGGTCCTCGCGGCCCTCCAGCACGGCCTTCAGCCCGTCCGTCAGGTCCTGGGCGGAGGGGGCGGACTCCTCGTCCATCATCCACTGGACCATCACGCCGATGAGCAGCGCCTGGCAGAACAGCCCGGCCGTCCTCGCCCGCTCCGGGTCCTTCTCCGGGTCGATGCCGAGCATGTTCTCGGCGAGCCCGTCCCGCCCCTCGCGCTGCGGGCCCAGCAGGGCCTCGCGCAGTCCGGGGTCCTTCTCCAGCCGGGAGACGACCTCCATCTGGAGCTGCCAGACCGACCGGGTCTCCGGGTAGCTGGCGATCACCCGCTGCCAGGTGTCGCGGAACTGGTCGAGCGGCGCCGGGGGCCCGCCGCCGTCCGCACCCTCCGCCGCCTCCTCCGGGGAGGTGAGGAGGTCGCCCCACTCCTCCGTCACCCTGAGGAAGGCGAGGTTGAGCAGCGCCTCCTTGGAGCCGTAGTGGTAGCCGATGGAGGCGAGGTTGGTGCCGGAGGCGGCCACGATGTCCCGCGCCGTCGTCCGGGCGTACCCCTTCTCCAGCAGGCAGCGCTTGGCGCCTTCGAGCAGATCCTCACGGTGTCCCATGACAGCAGCGTACCCGGAATCCATACGTACGTGTAAGACGTATGTCTGGATTCCGGGTACGCGACAGCGGTAAGGCCGTCAGTCGGTGAGGTTCACCGTGCGGGCCGAGGCGGCGCCGATCTCCGTGGAGATCTCGGCGAGCACCGAGGCCGGGACGTCGTCGTCGACGGTGAGGACGACCAGCGCCTCGCCGCCCGCGCCGGTCCGGGAGACCTGCATGCCCGCGATGTTCAGACCGGCCTCGCCGAGGATGCGGCCGACGGTGCCGACGACACCGGGGCGGTCCTCGTAGCGCAGCACGACCATGTGGTCGGCCAGGGCCAGGTCCACGTCGTACTCGCCGACGGCGACGATCTTCTGGAGGTGCTTGGGCCCGGCCAGCGTGCCGGAGACCGAGATCTCCTCGCCGCCCGAGAGCGTGCCGCGGACGGTGACCACGTTGCGGTGCTCCGGCGACTCGGAGCTGGTGGTGAGGCGGACCTCGACACCGCGCTCCTGCGCGAAGAGCGGGGCGTTCACATAGGACACGGTCTCGTCGACCACGTCCTCGAAGACGCCCTTGAGGGCGGAGAGTTCGAGCACCTTGACGTCGTGCTGGGTGATCTCGCCGTAGACCTCGACGTCGAGGCGGACCGCGACCTCGCCCGCGAGGGCGGTGAAGATGCGGCCGAGCTTCTCGGCGAGCGGCAGCCCCGGGCGCACGTCCTCGGCGATCACGCCGCCCTGGACGTTGACCGCGTCCGGCACCAGCTCACCGGCGAGGGCCAGCCGCACGGACTTGGCGACGGCGATGCCCGCCTTCTCCTGGGCCTCGTCGGTGGAGGCGCCGAGGTGCGGGGTGCAGACGACCTGGTCGAACTCGAAGAGCGGGGAGTCCGTGCAGGGCTCCTTGGCGTACACGTCGAGCCCGGCACCGGCGACCCGGCCCTCCTTGAGGGCGGAGGCGAGCGCCGCCTCGTCCACGATGCCGCCGCGCGCGGCGTTGACGATGCGGACGGAGGGCTTCACCTTGTGCAGCGCCTCGTCGCCGATCAGGCCGATCGTCTCGGGCGTCTTGGGCAGGTGCACGGTGATGAAGTCGGCGACCTGGAGCAGCTCGTCGAGCGAGAGGAGCTTGACGCCCATCTGCGCGGCCCGCGCGGGCTGCACGTAGGGGTCGTACGCGACGATCTTCATGCCGAAGGCCGACATGCGCTGGGCGACCAGGACGCCGATGCGGCCGAGGCCGACGACACCGAGGGTCTTCTCGCTCAGCTCGACGCCGGTGTACTTGGACCGCTTCCACTCGCCGTTCTTGAGCGCGGTGTTGGCCTGCGGGATGTTGCGCGCGGTGGCGACCAGCAGACCGCAGGCCAGTTCGGCGGCGGTGACGATGTTGGAGGTCGGGGCGTTCACGACCATCACGCCGGCCTTGGTGGCGGCGGAGACGTCGACGTTGTCGAGACCGACGCCGGCGCGGGCGACGACCTTCAGCTTCTTGGCGGCGGCGATGGCCTCGGCGTCGACCTTGGTCGCGGAGCGCACCAGGATGGCGTCGACGTCGGCGATCGCGGGGAGGAGCTCGGCGCGGTCCGCGCCGTTGCAGTGCCGGATGTCGAAATCGGGTCCCAGCGCGTCCACCGTGGCGGGCGACAGCTCTTCAGCGATGAGTACGACAGGTTTCGAGCTCACGTGAGTCCTCACAGGTCCAGTGCGGACGGCCGTCCCGACGGCCGCAGGCGTGGAGGGGCTTGCCGCGTGGAAGACGCACGACACTGTGGGCCTGACGCGTGTATGTGTGGAGCAGTGTAGTCATGCACCAGGGCGCATATTGCGCCCCGTTGGAAGGATCACCCACACGGGGGTGGACGACTTGTACACACGTACGACGCCGCGACTTCCAGCGGTGGGGAACGAGAACGCCCCGGGGGCGGGCGGGTGGGCCCGCCCCCGGGGCGTGGGTGCTACGCGTCCTCGTCGTTGACCCAGCTCATGAGCTTGCGCAGCTCGCGGCCGGTGGTCTCCAGGAGGTGGTCGCTGTCGGCCTTCTTGTACTCGTTGTACTTGGGCAGGCCGTTGTGGTACTCGGCCATCCAGTTCTTCGCGAAGGTGCCGTCCTGGATCTCCGCGAGGACCTTCTTCATCTCGGCCTTGGTCGCGTCGGTGATGATCCGAGGCCCGGTCACGTAGTCGCCCCACTCGGCGGTCTCCGAGATCGACCAGCGCATCTTCTCCAGACCGCCCTCGTACATGAGGTCCACGATCAGCTTGAGCTCGTGGAGGCACTCGAAGTACGCGATCTCCGGCTGGTAGCCCGCCTCGGTCAGCGTCTCGAAACCGGCCTTGACCAGCGCCGCCGTGCCACCGCACAGCACCGCCTGCTCACCGAACAGGTCCGTCTCGGTCTCCTCGGTGAACGTGGTCTTGATGACCCCGGCCCGCGTGCCGCCGATCGCCTTCGCGTACGACAGCGCCAGCGCCAGCCCGTTGCCCGTGGGGTCCTGCTCGACCGCCACGATGCACGGAACCCCGCGCCCCTCCTCGTACTGACGGCGCACCAGGTGCCCCGGGCCCTTCGGCGCGACC